>NZ_CAMPHV010000003.1 GCF_946886105.1 uncultured Pseudomonas sp.
GCAGGCCGTTGAAAAACTACCTGCGTTGGCAACACTGCGTTAAAAACGGCCTCAAAATGCTCATTTACAGCACGTAAACTCCGCTTTTTCGGCCGTTTTTGCCTTGTCTTGCCTGCCTCGCCTACGTTTTTCAACGGCCTGCTAGCTTTTACTCGGTGGCGCGGTCTCTTTCCAGCAAGGGTTTGAGGAAATAACCGGTATGCGATTGCGGCATCTCGGCGACTTCTTCCGGGGTGCCGCAGGCGATGATCTGACCGCCCTTGGAGCCGCCTTCGGGGCCGAGGTCGACCAGCCAGTCGGCGGTCTTGATCACGTCCAGGTTGTGCTCGATCACCACCACGGTGTTGCCGTGGTCGCGCAGGCGGTGCAGCACGTCGAGCAACTGCTGGATATCGGCGAAGTGCAGGCCGGTGGTCGGCTCGTCGAGGATGTACAGGGTCTTGCCGGTATCGCGCTTGCTCAGCTCGCGGGAGAGCTTGACCCGCTGCGCCTCGCCGCCGGACAGGGTGGTCGCGCTCTGCCCCAGCTTGATATAGGACAGGCCCACGTCCATCAACGTCTGCAGCTTGCGCGCCAGGGCCGGCACGGCGCCGAAGAACGCGCGCGCTTCCTCGATGGTCATGTCCAGCACTTCGGTGATGTTCTTGCCCTTGTACTTCACTTCCAGGGTTTCGCGGTTGTAGCGCTTGCTCTTGCACACATCGCAGGGCACGTAGATATCCGGCAGAAAGTGCATCTCCACCTTGATCAGGCCGTCGCCCTGGCAGGCTTCGCAGCGCCCGCCCTTGACGTTGAAGCTGAAACGACCCGGCCCGTAACCGCGCGAGCGCGACTCCGGCACGCCGGCGAATAGCTCGCGAATGGGGGTGAACAGGCCGGTGTAGGTCGCCGGATTCGAGCGCGGGGTGCGGCCGATCGGGCTCTGGTCGATATCCACCACCTTGTCCAGGTGCTGCAAGCCGTCGATGCTGTCGTGGGCGGCGGCTTCGAGGGTGGTGGCGCCGTTTAGCGCGGTGGCGCTGAGGGGGAACAGGGTGTTGTTGATCAGCGTCGATTTGCCCGAGCCGGACACGCCGGTGACGCAGGTCAGCAGGCCGACCGGAATCTCCAGATCGACATTGCGCAGGTTGTTGCCGCGTGCGCCCTTGATCTTCAGCATGGCTTTTTTGTTGCGTGGCGTGCGCTTGGCCGGCACTTCGATCTTCACTCGGCCGGAGAGATATTTGCCTGTCAGCGAATCGGGGTGGGCCATGACCTCTGCCGCAGTGCCCTGGGCGACGATCTGGCCGCCGTGTACGCCGGCGCCGGGACCGATATCGACGACATAGTCGGCCAGGCGAATGGCGTCTTCGTCGTGTTCGACGACTATCACCGTGTTGCCGATATCGCGCAGGTGTTTCAGGGTGCCGAGCAGGCGTTCGTTATCGCGCTGATGCAGGCCGATCGAGGGTTCGTCGAGGATATACATGACCCCGACCAGGCCGGCGCCGATCTGGCTGGCCAAACGGATACGCTGCGCCTCGCCACCGGACAGGGTGTCGGCGCTGCGGTCCAGGGTCAGGTAGTCGAGGCCGACATTGACCAGGAACTGCAAGCGCTCGCGGATTTCCTTGAGGATCTTCTCGGCGATCTCGCCGCGGCGGCCGCTCAGCGCGAGGCTGGCGAAATAGTCGGCGGCGTCGCCGATCGGCATGCCGGTGACCGCTGGCAGGGTTTTCTCACCGACCCACACATGCCGTGCTTCGCGGCGCAGGCGTGTGCCGCGGCAATCCTGGCAAGCCTGGGTGCTGAGGAACTTGGCCAGCTCTTCGCGCACGCTGGTCGATTCGGTCTCGCGGTAGCGGCGTTCCAGGTTCGGCACTATGCCTTCGAAGGGGTGCGAGCGTTTGACGATATCGCCGCGATCGTTGAGGTACTTGAAGTCGATGTTCTGCGTGCCGCTGCCGAACAGGATGCACTTCTGGTGTTCGGCGCTGAGGTCGTCGAACGGCATTTCCAGGCTGAAGCCGTAATGGTTGGCCAGGGAGCCGAGCATCTGGAAGTAATAGACATTGCGCCTGTCCCAGCCGCGGATCGCGCCTTCGGCCAGGGTCAGCTCGCCGTTGACCAGGCGTTTGGTGTCGAAGAACTGCTTCACCCCCAGGCCGTCGCAGGTCGGGCAGGCGCCGGCCGGGTTGTTGAAGGAGAACAGCTTGGGTTCCAGCTCGCTGATCGAGTGGCCGCACACCGGGCAGGCGAAACGCGCCGAGAAAATGACTTCTTCACCGCTTTCGCCCTGCTCGTTATTGCCTTCGGCGGGGAGTGGCGCGACCAGAGCCAAGCCGTCGGCCAGCTTGAGTGCGGTTTCGAAGGATTCGGCCAGGCGCTGCTGCAGATCGCCGCGGGCCTTGAAGCGGTCGACCACGGCGTCGATGCTGTGCTTTTTCTGCTTATCCAGCTTGGGCAGTTCGTCCAGCTCGTAAATCTTGCCGTTGACCCGTACGCGGACGAAGCCCTGGGCGCGCAACTCGTCGAAGATCGCCAGATGCTCGCCCTTGCGCTCGCGCACGATCGGCGCCAGCAGCATCAGCTTGCTGCCTTCGGGCAGCGCCAATACCTGGTCGACCATCTGGCTGATGGTCTGCGCTTCCAGCGGCAGGTCGTGATCCGGGCAGCGCGGGATACCGGCGCGGGCATACAGCAGGCGCAGGTAGTCGTAGATCTCGGTGATGGTGCCGACGGTGGAGCGCGGGTTGTGCGAAGTGGATTTCTGCTCGATGGAAATCGCCGGCGACAGCCCTTCGATGGTGTCGACATCGGGCTTTTCCATCATCGAGAGGAACTGCCGGGCGTAGGCCGACAGCGACTCGACATAGCGGCGCTGGCCCTCGGCGTAGAGCGTGTCGAAGGCCAGCGACGATTTGCCGGAGCCGGACAGGCCGGTAATCACGATCAGCTTGTCGCGCGGCAGGGTCAGGTCGATGTTTTTCAGGTTATGGGTGCGCGCACCCCGGATCAGAATCTTGTCCACAAACAACGGCCTCGCATGGCGGGCGGAAAACCAGCGAGTATACGGCCCCTGGCGGCGACGCGGCAAAGCGTCACTGCTGTGCCGCATTGATCGGTGCCGAGGGTCTGTTGACGCTTCGAGGCGGCCGCGACGGAGGTCCATTTGGCGCAGAGCCAGGCACGAGGCGCGTGGTGTGGTTATTCCACATAAGCGCCGAGTAACGCAGCACTGCGCCAAATGGACCCCGTCCCTTCGGGTTGCGTGGCAAATGGCACCATGCGGTGTTGCAGGACTTGGCAAGGGAACACCATTCCCGGCGTCCTGCGCCTTGCCTGGTGCCATTTGCCACAGCAACGCGGCTCGCCGCGAAGCGTCAACAGACCCTATAATCGCCGCCTATTTCGACAAGGCGTTTTCCATGCACGACCCGCACAACGAGCGCATGAGTGGCAGTGAAACCCGTGCGGCCGGTGGGCTGGCGCTGGTGTTCGCATTCCGCATGCTCGGTATGTTCATGGTGTTGCCGGTATTGGCGACCTATGGCATGGAGCTGACCGACAGCACGCCCGCGTTGATCGGTTTGGCGATCGGCGCCTATGGCCTGACCCAGGCGTTCTTGCAGATGCCTTTTGGCATGCTCTCCGACCGTATCGGTCGCCGGCCGGTGATCTATGCCGGCTTGTTGATCTTCGCCGCCGGCAGCGCGCTGGCGGCGAACGCCGATTCGATCTGGGGCGTCATCGCCGGTCGCGTGCTGCAGGGCGCCGGAGCGATTTCCGCGGCGGTGATGGCGCTGCTTTCCGATCTGACCCGCGAGCAACACCGGACCAAGGCCATGGCCATGATCGGCATGAGCATCGGCCTGTCGTTCGCCGTGGCCATGGTGGTGGGGCCGTTGCTGACGCGGGCATTCGGCTTGTCCGGGCTGTTCTGGGCCACTGGCGCGATGGCCTTGCTCGGTATCCTCATCGTCGCCGGCCTGGTGCCGAACTCGGCCGGCCCTTTACAGCATCGCGAATCCGGGGTGGCCAAGCAGGCGCTGCTGCCGACTTTGCGCAACCCCGATCTGCTGCGTCTGGATTTCGCCATTCTGGCCCTGCATGCCATCCTTATGGCCAGCTTTATCGCCTTGCCGTTGGCGCTGGTGGAGCGGGGCGGTTTGCCCAGGGAAGAGCACTGGTGGGTGTATCTGACGGCGCTGCTGGTGGGCTTCTTCGGCATGGTGCCTTTCATCATCTATGGTGAGAAGCAACGCCGGATGCGGCACATACTGGTCGGTGCGGTGGCGGTGTTGCTGCTCTGCGAGCTGTACTTCTGGTTGCTCGGCAGCAATTTGCGCGCGCTGGTGCTGGGCGCGGTGGTGTTCTTCACCGCGTTCAACCTGCTGGAAGCATCCTTGCCTTCGCTGATCAGCAAGATCGCCCCGGCCGGCGGCAAGGGCACGGCGATGGGCGTGTACTCCACCAGCCAATTTCTCGGTGCGGCCCTGGGCGGCATTCTCGGCGGCTGGCTGTATCAGCATTACGGCTTGTCGGGCGTGTTCCTGGGATGCGCGGCCGTGGCTCTTCTTTGGCTAGGCTTTGCTGTTACTATGCGCGAACCGCCTTATGTCACCAGCCTGCGCCTGCCGCTTTCAGCAGCGGCATTGTGCGAAGTGGGGCTGGCCGAGCGTTTACAGGCTGTGCCCGGAGTGGCGGATGCCGTGGTGGTGGCCGATGAAGCGGCCATCTACATCAAAGTCGATACCCAACAATTGGATCGCACGTCCCTTGAGCGCCTCATCGAGCCGGCGCCAACGGCGTGAAAGCCTAGGAGAACGTTATGGCCCGTGGGGTTAACAAAGTCATTCTGGTCGGTACCTGCGGACAGGACCCGGAAACCCGCTATCTGCCCAGCGGCAACGCGGTCACCAACCTGAGCCTGGCGACCAGCGAACAGTGGACCGACAAGCAGACTGGCCAGAAGGTCGAGAAAACCGAGTGGCATCGCGTGTCGCTGTTCGGCAAGGTCGCCGAAATCGCCGGCGAGTACCTGCGCAAAGGTTCGCAGGTGTATATCGAAGGCAAGCTGCAAACCCGCGAGTGGGAAAAAGACGGCATCAAGCGTTACACCACCGAGATCATCGTCGACATGCAGGGCACCATGCAGCTGCTCGGCGGCCGCCCGGACAACGCCGGTGGCGATTCCGCCCCGCGTCAGCAACGCCCGGCCCCGCAGCGCGCGCCGCAACAGCAAGCGCCGCGTCCGGCTCCGCAGCAGGCTGCCCAGCCAGCGCCGGACTACGACAGCTTCGACGACGACATCCCGTTCTGATCGCCTGAGTTAGCGCCTTATCATGCGTATGCGGCTGATGCTGCTGGGCGGCGGCAATGCCCTGGGGCATGCGTTGATTCGCCTCGGCGCCGAGGAAGACATCGGTTTTCTCGCGCCGAAACCGCCGGAGGCGGGTTGGGATCCTGCGAGCCTGACCCAATTGCTCGACGATACCCGCCCCGATGCCCTGATCAACCTGGCCTACTACTTCGATTGGTTTCAATCCGGAGAGGTCAGCGCCGAGCGGTTCGCCGACCAGGAGCGGGCGGTCGAGCGTCTCGCAGAGCTGTGTCAGCACCATGACATCATGCTTTTGCAACCGTCCAGCTACCGGGTATTCGATGGCTCGCGGGCCATGGCCTACAGCGAGAAAGAGGAACCTGCGCCCCTGGGCGTGCGCGGTCAGGCGCTATGGCGCCTGGAGCAGTGCGTGCGCAGGAGTTGTCCGCGGCATGTGTTGCTGCGTTTCGGCTGGTTGTTGGACGACAGCAAGGACGGCTTGCTCGGGCGCTTCTTGACCCGCGCCGAGCGTCTGGACAGCGTGCAACTGGCCGACGACCGCCGCGGCAATCCGACGCCGGTCGACGATGCCGCACGGGTGATTCTGGCCGTGCTCAAGCAGCTCGATTGCCAGACGCCGTTGTGGGGCACTTATCACTATGGCGGTCACGAGGCGACCACCTCGCTGGCGCTGGGGCAGGCGGTGTTGAGCGAGGCACGCAACTTTCGCAGCAACCTGATCGAGGAAATAGCCGCCCAGGCCCATGCGGCGCGCCCCGATGCTGGCGAAGAGCCGCAGCACGCGGTGCTCGCGTGCAAGAAAATTCTGCATACCTTCGGCATCAAGCCGCGTGCCTGGCGCTCGGGCTTGCCGGGTCTATTGGATCGTTATTACCGTCATGGCTGAAATTCTGGTAACCGGCGGCGCCGGCTTTATTGGCTCGCACCTGGTCGACGCCCTGTTGGCCCAGGGCCATGGCGTGCGGGTGTTGGATAACCTGTCGATGGGTAAGCTGGCCAATCTGGCGCTGGATAATCCGCGGCTGCACTTCATTCAGGGCGATGTCGCCGATGCCGCGGTGGTCGACGCCGCCGTCGCCGGTTGCGATGCGGTCGCGCACCTGGCGGCGGTGGCTTCGGTGCAGGCCTCGGTGGATGACCCGGTGGCGACCCATCAGAGCAATTTCGTCGGCACGCTGAATGTCTGCGAGACCATGCGTCGGCACGGCGTCAAGCGGGTGCTGTTCGCCTCCAGTGCGGCGGTTTATGGCAATAATGGTGAAGGCCAGGCGATCGACGAAGACACCGCCAAGGCGCCGCTGACGCCTTATGCGGCGGACAAGTTGGCCAGCGAGCATTACCTGGATTTCTATCGCCGCGAGCATGGCCTGGAACCGGCGATCTTTCGCTTCTTCAATATCTTCGGCCCGCGTCAGGATCCTTCCTCGCCCTATTCCGGGGTGATCAGCATCTTTACCCAGCGGGCCCGGCAAGGCCTGCCAATCACGGTGTTCGGCGACGGCGAGCAGACCCGCGATTTCTTCTATATAGGCGATCTGCTGGCGCTGCTGACCCAGGCGCTGCAGATGCCCCAGGTAGTGCCGGGTGCGGTGAATGTCGGTTGGGATCGGGCGATCAGCTTGAACCGCTTGCTGGCCGAAATCGGCGACTTGTGCGGCGGTCTGCCCGCGGTCGCTTATCAGGCGCCGCGCGCTGGCGATATCCGCCATTCCCGCGCCGATAACCGGCGCCTGCAAGCCAGCTACCGCTTGCCGGAGCCCACCTCGATCGGCGACGGTTTGCGCGAGTTGTTGAAGCAGGGCTGACAATGCTCAACAAAAAGCCGGCTTTGATAGCCGGCTTTTTGTTGTCCGCAGATCGGCTTCGAGCTATCCGCGGGGCTCTTGTAGGAGCGGCCTTGGTCGCGATCTTTTGCGGACGGGCACGATGCCGCTACCCAAGTAGCCCGGATGAAATCCGGGGAATGTATTGCCGCACAAACCGCTCCCGGATTCCATCCGGGCTACAGGAGGGCGGCCTCCTGGCCGCGTTCGATGGACGTTAGAACTTGTAGCCGAGGCCGACCATGTACACCAGCGGGTCGACGTCCACATCGACCTTGACCTTGGCGCCGGCAAAGGTGGTGGTGCCGGTGGTGTCGATGTCGATATAGCGCACCTGGGCGTTGAGCAGCAGGTTATCGCTGAGCATGTAGTCCATGCCGACCTGGGCGGCGAGGCCCCAGGAGTCTTTCATGTCCAGGCCGCTGAAGCCCTTGCCTTCGGCCTCGCTGCTCAGCTTGTCGTCGAAGAACCAGGTGTAGTTGATGCCCAGACCCATATAGGGTTGGAAGGCCGAGGCGCTATCGAGTGGGTAATAGACGACGCTCAGGGTCGGCGGCAGTTGCTTGAGTTCGCCGAGTTTGCCGTTCAGGCCGGAAAAGCCGCCGGGCATGCCTTTGACCCCGACGTCATGGCTGAACGGCGAGGCGGCCAGCAGTTCCAGGCCGATATTGCTGGTCAGCATATAGGCGAAGTTCAGGCCCAGCTGGGTATCGCTATCCAGCGTGGCGCTGGTGCCGGCGACGTCGGTGCTCAGCGCGCCGACCCAGATATCGCTGCTGGATTCGTGCGGGTCGACGGTGATGGCGCCAGCGCGCAGGATGATATCGCCCGCCTGGTAGGCGTTAGCGGCCGGCGCGGCGATGGCCAGGGCCATTAAGGAGGCGGTGAAAAGCGATTTGCGCATGTTGAGCTCCCGTAAAACATCGGTTCGTCTTGGTTGCTGCCGATCTTAGGCGGGTGCCAAAAGCGTCTTTTGATCCAGCTCAATAAATTAGCTTGCTATCGGTGTGGGTATTGTCGTGTCGAGTCGGGATTTCGGCTGCGAACCCCGCTCCGGTGGGCCATGACGGCATCGCGCCACGAACTGCGGCCTTTGGTCGCGGTGCACATGTCGGTGGGGGCGGCGATCAGCAAAAGGCCGGCAGTACGAGGTTTGGGCTTGCCCTTGGCTGGCAGGAATCTATCGGCGGCAGTTGCCGAATGTGGCGAGCTCAGTTGATAATGCTTCTCTTTAAAAATCGCCCTCTCTCAAGGAATTTCTGATGCCTTTCGTGTCGACGCGCTTGCTGGCGGTTGTCCTGGTTTTGGCCAGCGCACCGCTTGCGGCGACCTCCCTGGACGCGGCGCTGGACGAAAGCCAGCGCCTGGCCGCCGAGGCCAAAGCCTCGCAAACGCGCATCGAGCAACTCGATGACGCCAGCCGTGAAATGCTCACCGAGTACCGCAACGCCTTGCAGCAGGCGGAAGCTTTGCAAGGTTATAACACTCAACTTCGTGAGCTGGTCGCCGCCCAACGCAAGGAGCTGGCCGGTTACCAGGAGCAGCTCGCCGGCATCGAACGCACCCAGGAGGCGGTAACGCCGCAGATGCGCCGGATGGTCGAAGTGCTCGGCGAATTCATCGCCGCCGACCTGCCGTTCTTGCCGGACGAGCGCAGCGACCGTCTCGCGCAATTGCAGGACTTGCTGCCGCGTGCGGACGTCAGCTTGGCGGAAAAGTACCGGCGCATCCTCGAGGCCTATCAGGTGGAGAGCGACTACGGCCGCACCCTGGAAGCCTGGCGTGGCGAGCTGCCCACTGACGAGGGCACGCGTAGCGTTGAGTTCCTGCGTCTGGGCCGGGTGATGCTGTATTTCCAAACCCTCGACGGCCATGAGAGCGGCTGGTGGAACCCGCAGAGCCGCAGTTGGCAACTGCTCGACGGCAGCGCGCGGCGCCCGTTGCGCC
Organism: uncultured Pseudomonas sp.; assembly: GCF_946886105.1. Next base: position 9,094 of record NZ_CAMPHV010000003.1, read on the forward strand.
AAGCCATCGCCATCGCCCGCCAGGAGCAGGCCCCCGCGCTGCTCGATCTCCCCGTGAAAACCCTGGCCCTGGAGGCCAAGCCATGAGTCGTCGTCTTTTCGTCCTGAGCCTGGCCCTGTTGCCGGCATTCGCCGGCGCCGCCGAGCCGCTGAGCCCCGAGCAATTGCTGCAGCGCATCCGCAGCGAACGCGCCGCCGAAGTGACGGCCATGCAAACCCGCGAGCAGGCATTTATCGCCGAGCGTGGCGAGCGGGCGCAACTGCTCGCCAGCGCGCGCGCCGCCTTGAATAGCCAGAAAGCCGAAGCCGAGCGCCTGAAAGCCGAGTTCGACCGCCAGGAAGCCGAATTGGCCGAGCAGGAAAAACTCCTGGCGCAGCGTGCCGGGCACCTCGGCGAATTGTTCGGCGTGGTGCGCCAGAGCGCTGGCGATGTCGCCGGGCAATGGCAGGACAACCTGCTCAACGCGCAATTTCCGCAGCGCCTCAAGCAACTCAAAGCCTTGGCCGAAAGCCGCAGCCTGCCGTCGGCGGCGGATCTCGACGGCTACTGGATGCTGCTGCTCGAGGACCTGACTGCCAGCGGCCGGGTCGAGCAACTGCAATTGCCGGTGGTGGCCGCCGATGGCAGCCGCAGCGAACAGGCTGTGCTGCGCGTGGGTAACTTCTCCGCCTATGCCGCCGACGCCTTTCTGCGTTACGACGCCGATGCCGCCGAGCTGCTCGCCCCCGCGCGTCAGCCATCGGGGCTGGGCCAGGTCGAGGACTATCTGAACGGCGGCGCCGCGCTCGCCAGCTTGCCGATCGATCCCAGCCGCGGCACCTTGCTCGCGCAGTTGCAGCGTCAACCGGGCTTGTGGGACCGCGTGCAGCAAGGCGGATTGGTCGGCTGGGTGATCCTGGTCCTGGGTGCGCTTGGCTTGTTGCTGGCGCTGTGGCGCATGGTCTTTCTCGCGCGTGTGAGCCGCGGCGTCAGCAGTCAGATGCATGACCTCAGCGCGCCGCGTAACGACAACCCGCTGGGCCGGGTGATCGGCGTACTGGGGCCGAAGCCGCAACTGGCGGATCTGGAAACCCTGGAGCTGAAACTCGACGAGGCAATCCTTCAGGAAACCCCGCCTTTGGAAAAAGGCCAGAGCCTGCTCAAACTGCTCAGCGCGGTGGCGCCGTTGCTCGGCTTGCTCGGCACCGTGACCGGGATGATCGTCACCTTTCAGGCCATTACCCAAGGCGGTGGCGGCGATTCGCGCCTGATGGCCGAGGGCATTTCCCAGGCCCTGGTGACCACGGTGCAGGGCCTGGTGGTGGCGATTCCGCTGCTGTTCCTGCACAGCCTGCTGGCCAGCCGCAGCAAGAGTCTGATCCAGTTGCTCGAGCAGCAAAGCGCCGGGCTGATCGCCCTGCACCTGTCGGGGAACCCGCGTCGTGAGTGAGATGCTGACGCTGTGGTTGCGCCTGGTCGACAGCGTGCATGCCCTGCTCGATTTCATGAGCGCCGGCGGCGTGGCTATGTGGGCGCTGGCCGGGCTCTGCGTATTGTTCTGGACGCTGATGTTCGAGCGCTTCTGGTACGTGCGCCGGGTGTTCCCGCGCTGGGGCCGCGAGCGGCGCCAGGCCTGGCAACAGGTGCTGCGGGACGACACCGGCAATTGGCAACGGGCGGTGCGTAGCGCTTGGCTCGCGCAGGCCCGGCAACACCTGCTCGGCCCGCTGCGATTGAGCAAGACCCTGGTGGCGATGTACCCGCTGCTCGGCTTGCTCGGCACCGTCAGCGGCATGGTCGCGGTGTTCGATGTGCTCGCCATCAACGGCACCGGTAACCCGCGCGGCATGGCTGCCGGGGTGTGGCAGGCGACCCTGCCGACCATGGCCGGGATGGTGCTGGCGATTAGTGGATTGTTCAGCCTGGCGCGCCTCGAACGGGATGCGCGCCGGGCCCTCGAGCGGCTGGCCGACCAGCTGCGACACGACTGAGGCTGGAAAAAATGCGAATGCGTCGTCACCACCAGCAAGACGAAGACACCGGCATCGACCTGACGCCGATGCTCGACGTGGTCTTTATCATGCTGATCTTCTTTATCGTCACCAGCTCCTTTATCAAGGAAGCGGGCGTCGAAGTGCAGCGCCCCCAGGCGGAAACCGCCAGCCCGCAGGACAAGGGCAATATCCTGATCGCCATCACCGCCGATGGCCAGGTGTGGATGGACAAGAAAGTCGTCGATGTGCGCAGCGTGCGCGCCCATGTCGAGCGCATGCGGGTCGACCAGCCGGATGGCGCCGTGGTGGTGCAGGCCGACCAGGATGCGCGAACCGGCCTGGTGGTGCAGGTGATGGATCAGGCGCGTCTGGCCGGCGTGCAGGATGTCGCCCTGGCGGCCAGCGCGGGAGCGCTTTGATGCGTCTTTCGTTGTCGTTCTTCGCGGCCTGCCTGATGGCCTTGGCGCTGTTCGGCCTGATGCTGTATATGGTCGCGCCGCCGACGCCGCAGCACCCGGACGAACCGCTGACGGTGGCCAACTTCGTGCGCCTGGATAGCGAGTCGAGCAACACCACCAGCCGTACCCGGCAACAGGCGCCGCAGCCGCCGCAGCCGCAGACCCCACAAGCGCCGACGCCTGCCGCGCCCACTGCGGCGACGCCGACGGCCAATCTGCCAGCGCTGGATCTGCCGTTGCCGAGCCTGAGCAGCGGCGTCGCCGTCAACAGCGCGCCGACGCCGAGCCTCAGTGGCTTGGCCGCCGGTGCACCGGCACCCAGTGAGCCGGCGCCGAGCGAGTCCGGCGGGCAGCCGGGCGCGCCGGAAAGCGAAGTGATGCCGCTCAACGACGTCAGTCCGGAATACCCGCGTTATGCCTTGCAGCGCGGTATCCAAGGGCACGTCAAGCTGGCGTTCACCATCAACCGCGCCGGTGCCGTGGAGAATTTGCGCGTGCTCGAAGCCAGCCCGGCCAACGTGTTCGAGCGCGAAGCGCGCCGCGCCGCGGTGCGCTGGCGTTTCGCGCCGCGTACCGAAGGCGGTCTGGCGGTCGCACGCGAAGCGGTGAAAACCCTGTACTTCCGCTTGGAAGGAGAGCGCTGATATGTATCGCTTATTGCTGTTACTGACGCTGTGCGCTGCCTGCATGGCGCAAGCCGCCGAGCAACGCGTCGAGCCTGGCGTGTTCCGCGCCCTGGACAGCGCGCAGAAGGCCCAGCAGGCCGGCGATTACGCCGCGGCCAGGCGCGCGCTGGATGGCGCCAGCGGCAAGCCCGGCAGCCTCGAAGAGGTTCTGCTCATGCGTAGCCGCGGTTACCTGGCCTGGGCCGAAGGGCAGAACGCCAAGGCCATCGAGCTACTGGCAAAGGTGGTGCAAAGCGCCAAGCTCGATGCCGAGTTGCAGGCGGCCGAAGAGCTGAATCTGGCCCGCTTGAACCTGGCCGAACGACGTTATGCCCAGGTGGTTGCGCTATTGGCGCCAGGCCAGGCGAGCGCCGATGAAGAAGTTCTGCAGATGCTGGTGCAGGCCTATCAGGGCCTCGGTCAACCGGCCAAGGCGTTGCCGTTGGCCGAGCGCTATGTCGCTGCCAACCCGCAAGCGGACGATATTTGGTTGCAGTTTCTGGTGGCGGTGAATGCCGATCTGAAAAAATACCCGGCGGCCGAGCGTTGGCAGCGGCAACTGCTCGCCCGCCAGCCGAACAAGGCGCAGAGCTGGCGACAGTTGGCCGCCTTGCAGCAACTCAGCGGCAACCACGACAAGTCCCTGGCCACCTTGCGCACCGCCTATAACAAGGGCCTGCGTTTCAGCGAAAGCGAGCTGGATAACCTGGTATTGCTGGCCGGCGCCGCCGACCAGCCCTGGCAGGGCGCCAAGCTGCTGGCCGGCATGCTCGACCAGGGTTTGCTGCCGCGCAACAGCGCGCGTGAAGAGCGCCTCGGCCTGCTCTGGTGGCAGGCCCGCGAGCGCAAGGCGGCCGCCGGAGTATTCCGCGAGCTGGCCGGGCGTTCCGGCAGCCCCAAGCACTGGCTGAATCTGGCCCAGCTGGAGCTTGAACAGGCACGTTGGCAGGCCGGCCTGGAAGCTCTGGCCAAGGCCGAACGTGCCGGCGCCGAGCGCAGCAAAGTCCGCGCCTGGCGCAACTGGGCGGAAAGCGAACTGAGTTTCCAGCAGGAAAACCACCTCGTCAGTCGTAACTGAGCATCGCACTTAAGCTCTGGTAGCCCGGATGCAATCCGGGAACGTCTGTGAATGTGCCAGCGCTCCCCGGATTGCATCCGGGCTACGAAGCTGTAAATGCGCCAACGCTCCCCCGGATTCATCCGCGATCTACAGAGCTGGGTAGGGTGGATGACGCTGTATCCATCCACCACCAACGATGGATGGTGGATGAAAAAAGCGTCAGCTACGCGCCCCGATCCACCCTACGAGATCGCTGGGAGCAATGTCGACTGCACAACCTTTCCCCGGATTGCATCCGGGCTACAAGAAATGCCGCTCACCTGGCTTAGGTGAGCGGCATTTGTCCTATGCCTGTTGGCTACGAGTTACTCAGCTCTCCGGCAGCTCGTAGGCGTAAATCTTCTCGGCCTGCATCTGGTAACCGGCTTCGGCCAGTTCGCTGCTGCTCTGTTCGACCTTCAGCGGCCCTTCGATCCAGAACGGCTGGTACAGCGCATCCATCAGCACGCCCAGTTCGGCGGTGACGTGCACGACCTGGTTCGACGGCGGTGGTGGTACGTGGATGCAGGCGCCGAAGTAGGGCACCAGCAGGAACTCGGTGACCCGGCCTTCATCGGTCACATCCAGCGGCACTATATAGCCCGGTAATTTCACCATCTGACCATCGAGCGCCTCGACCACCGGTGCGGCCGGCGATTGCTGCGTCGCGGCCGGGCCGGATTCGGACAGGGCGTCCGCCAGCTGCGAGAGGTCATGCATGGGGGCGGGTTCGGCGACTTGCGGGGGCGCGTCGGCCGGGACCAGCTCCGACCAGGTCAGCTCGCGCACCTCGGCGGCCGATACGGGCACGGCCAGGGCGATAAGCACAGCAGCGAGCAGGGGGCGGAACATGGTGTTACCTCGTTTCGAGAAGGGTCATAAGCGGCGTTATAAGCGAATCGACAAGCCATCGGCGAGCGATTGCCGATAGGCCCGCCAGGCGGGCACGCAGCCCATCAGCAGGGCGGCCGCCAGAATAGCGCCGAGCAGCGTCCACTCATAGGCCGTTGGCGCTGCGAGCGGCAGGTACAGGCCGTAGCTGGCCTGCACATAGCCTTGCGCCGCGGCGATGCCCGCGTACAGCAGCGCCAAGCCAAACAGCACACCGGCCAGCGCCAGGGCAAAGGCTTCCAGAATCAGCAGACTGGCGATATGCCAAGGCCGGGCGCCGACCGAGCGCAGAATCGCCATCTCGCGACGGCGCTCGTTGAGGCTGGTGAGAATCGCCGTGAGCATGCCGATCAGCCCGGTCAGCACGACGAACAGCGACACCACGAACAGTGCTTTTTCCGCCGTGCCCATCAGGCTCCACAGTTCCTGCAGGGCCACTCCGGGCAGAATCGCCAGCAGCGGCTCGCCACGGAACTCATTGATCTCGCGCTGCAGGCTGAAGGTGGCGATCTTGCTATTCAGGCCGAGCAGGAAGGCAGTGATCTGCTTCGGCTGCAAATCCATATTCCTGGCTTGCTCGGCGCTGACCACGCCCGCGCCGCGGGCCGGCATGCCGTTCTGCCAGTCGATATGCAGCGCTTCCATGCCGCCGAGGGAAATATGCAGGGTGCGGTCCACCGGGGTGCCGGTGCGTTCGAGAATGCCGACCACGGTGAAGGGCTTGTCGTCGTGCTTGACCAGGCTGATGGTCGCCACGCCGTGGGCCAGCACCAGTTCCTCGCCGAGTTGATAGTGCAGCGCCTCGGCCACCTCTGCGCCCAGGACCACCTCGAAGGGATCATCGGCAAGGGCGCGGCCCTGCTCGATCTTCAGTGGTTGGCTGCGGGCATAGCGAAAATGCTCGAAATACCCCGGGCTGGTGCCCATCACCCGATAGCCGCGGTGCGAGTCGCCGAGGGAAATCGGGATCGCCCATTTGACCTGGCGATGCGCGGCGAAGCGCTCGAAGCTGTCCCAGCGGATATTGTTGGTGGCATTGCCGATACGGAATACCGAGTACAGCAGCAGATTCACGCTGCCCGAGCGCGCGCCGACGATCAGGTCGGTACCGCTGATGGTGTTGGCGAAGCTGGCACGGGCTTCGGTACGCACCCGCTCGACGGCGAGCAGCAGGCAGACCGACAAGGCGATGGCGAACATCGTCAGCAGCGCGGTAAAGCGGCGATTGCCCAGGCTGGCCAGGGCCAGACGCAATAGATACACCTTCAGATCTCCGTCGAGTGAGTCGCGCGGTTGAGTTCCGCCAACGACAGGCTGCGGTCGAACAGGCGCGCCAGGCTTTGATCATGGCTGACGAACAATAAGCTGGAGCCGGCGGCGCGACATTCGGCGAACAGCAGTTCGAGAAAGGCCTCGCGGGCATCGGCGTCGAGGGCCGAGGTCGGTTCGTCGGCGATCACCAATTCAGGCTGACCGATCAGCGCGCGAGCGGCGGCTACTCGCTGCTGTTGGCCGATCGACAACTCATCGGCACGACGTTCCAGCAGGCCGGTGTCCTGCAAACCCAGATGCGCGAGCAGGCTCGCTGCGGCGTTATCGACGCTGCCATGGCGCTGGATCGCGCGGCTGGCGCGCAGCTTGGAGAAATGGCAGGGCAACTCGACGTTCTCGCGCACCGAAAGAAACGGCAGCAAATTGAACTGCTGGAAGATGTAGCCGGTATGGTCGACGCGAAAACGGTCGCGGGCGCCGGCGGACAAGCTGCTCAAGTCCTGGCCGAGCAAGCGGATGCTGCCGCGGTTGGGCTTCTGTACGCCGCCGAGGAGGCCGAGCAGGGTGGTCTTGCCGCTGCCGCTCGGTCCTTTGAGAAACAGGGCTTCGCCGCGTTCCAGGGTGAAGCCGGGAATATCCAGCAACTCGGCATGGCCAGGCCAGGCGAAGCCGAGGTCGGACAGTTGGATCAGGGCTGAACTCATAGGAAACTCGTTTGGAGCGTAGCAGGCCGTTGAAAAATGTAGGCGAGGCAGGCAAGACAAGGCAAAAACGGCCGAGGAAGCGGAGTTTACTGGCTGTAAATGAGCATTCCGAGGCCGTTTTTAACGCAGTATTGCCAACGCAGGTAGTTTTTCAACGGCCTGCTAGGTGGGTCGGGGCGCGTAGCTGACGCTCTTCTCATCCACCACAGGATCGCAATGGTGAATGGATGAAGCGTCATCCACCCTAGGTTCTTAGAAACTGAGGGAAGGCTTGGCAGGCGCCAACTCCACGCCTTGCTGGCCATTCGGGCCGATCAGTTGTACCTGAATTTTCGTGGTGGCGGGGAAGCGCTTGAACAGTTCGGTCAGGTTCAACTGCTGCAGGTCGCCGGGCTTTTTGCAGTCGAGCTGATAGTGCGCATGGATTTCGCTGTGCTCGCTGTCTTTGTCGTGGTCGTGATGCTCTTCGTGCTCATGCTCGTCTTCATGTTCTTCATGTTCTTCATCTTCGAACAGCGGGCTTTCCAGCTCGGTGTCGCTCAGGCTGCAAGCGCCTGCGCCCAGGCCGAACAGGGCCTGCGGGTCTTGCAGCTGGCTACGCGCAGCGTCGACCTTGGCCTTATCGGCGGCGCTCTCGGCGGCATGCTCGAAACCCACCAGGTTCATCGCCGGGCTTTCCAGTTCCAGCTCCAGGGCTTGGCCATCGAGCACCACATTGAGCTGGGCGATGCCATGCTCGTGGGCGTCGAGGCTGCCGTGTTCGGCATGTTCGTGGTCGTGTTCATGAGCGTGATCGCTGGCCTGGGCGGCGGCCAGTGGCAACAAGGCGAAAGGCAGGGCGAGCAAGAGGCGGCGCATGGGAGTCTCCGGTGATGGCGGTTAATTATCGTTACGTTATAACAATTTTACCCGTCGTCTGGCCAGCATCCCTTGGCGATAGGTGAGTGGCATGGGAGCATGCCCGCAGATCATTCGAGGATTGAGATATGGTGCGCATTCGTGGACGGGTCGGCGATTGGCCGGTGGACCTGACAGTGGAGCTGGACGCCGAGGATTGGGCCCGGCTGGCGCAGCACCTCACGCCGGGTGCGCCGGCCGAGCCGCTGCCCGCCGCTAAGCCCGCCGCCATGCCGGCACCAGGCGATGCCTTGTGGCAAACCACCTTGGACCTGCTGCGCCGCGCCGGGCAGATCGACGGCCCGCAACTGCTCGGGCAATTGGCCGCGCTCGCCGGTGGCGAGGCTGCCGGCAAACGCCTGCTGGTGCGCCTGCGCCATTGCAGCCAGGTGCGCATGGAAACCGGCGTGGATACGCCCATCTATCATTGGGTGGGCGAAGCATAACCGTGGTGATGCGCAAAGCCATCTGCGCGATCTGCCATAGCGCTTCTCGGTGTGTGCTCTGCGCCAACCGACGGACGCCAGGCAGAAACAAGGCGTCGAGGGCGTTAACAGAGTCCGTGCAGGTGGGGCAATTTTAGGGCCGCAGGAAGCTATCGCGGGCACGTTCGACTTCGATCCTGAGCGCGCACTCCGTGGCGTGATCGTTGATCAGCCCCATGGCCTGCATAAAGGCATAGACGGTTGTCGGGCCGACAAACTTCCAGCCCCGCTTCTTCAACTCCTTCGACAAGGCCAGCGACTCGGCAGAGGTGGAAGCGCTCTGCGGTTCGGCCAAATTCGCAGCCTTGGGCTCGTATCGCCAGAAGAACGAGGCTAACGAACCCTCGCGCTCGACGAGTTCGCATGCGCGGCGGGCATTGTTGATGACGGCCTCTATCTTGCCGCGATGGCGGACAATGCCAGCGTCCAGCAGCAGCCGCGCCACATCGCGCTCGTCGAATTGGGCAACCCGCTCGAAATCGAAGTCATAAAATGCTGCGCGGAAGTTATCCCTCTTGGCCAAAATGGTGCGCCAGCTCAGGCCGGACTGGAACCCCTCCAGGCTCACCTTCTCGAACAGGCGTCGGTCGTCATCCACCGGAAAGCCCCACTCCGTGTCGTGGTAGTGGAGGAACTCCGGTACCGCCGCGCACCAGCGGCAGCGCAGTCGGCCGTCGGGGGCAGTGATCGTCATGTCCATGCTGTCATCTACCGGCGTCAGCGAGCAGGAAGCCCAGGCGGGGATCCACTTTCGATGGCGTCACTTCAACGATTTCGGCGCGCACGACATCTTCCGCCACGAAGGGATCGCTGCTCACGCGCTCCTCGAGCTCGGCCAGCGTGATGGCATTCGCCAATATCATCCCGCCAGCCTGCGGCTGAATACTGCCGGCTACCAGGAATACGCCGTCGTCGAAACCGCGCTGTAACCAGTCTTTGTGGGCTTGCATCAGTTGCGCGGCTTGATTGCGTCCGGCTGAGAATCTGAGAAACACAACGAACATGGGCTGTCCTCCTTGAAGGCGAGTTGGGTTAAATGGCCGGCACCTGCGCCGCGTCAGCCACGATTCCGTCGAGCCATGCGCACATGCGCTCGACTTCTCGAGCGACGAATTGTTCGTCGTTGAATGCATGGGCCAGCACCGCGACGCCCTGGCTGAATGCCAGCGCGTGCATGGCCAGCGCATCCGCATCGGCTTCACGCCCCAGCAGCACGAACTGCTGGTGTAACCAGGTACGGAACAGGCTGAAGAGCTGATTGGACTGCGGCTGCGCCGCGTGCCCAAGTTTGGCCAACTCGGAGCAGAGCGTGCCGACCGGACAGCCATGGCGCATGATCTTGGCTTGGTTCGTCACCACCATGAGGATGAAGCTGCGGATGCGCTCAGCGGGATGACTGCTTTGCGCCGCCCAAGCATTCAGCATCTGCTCGGTGCTCATCATGCGTTTACCGATGACGGCATCCAGGATCTCGTCCTTGCTCTTGAAGTGGTAGTAGAAGTTGCCGCGGGAAATGCCGACGGCATCGGCAATATCTGCGAACGACGTATGTTCGTAGCCGTTCTCGTAAATCAGCCTGTCCGCCTCCGCGATTATGCGCTCGCGGGTGGTTATATCTGCCATCTGCATGCATCCAATTAGGACGATTGACCTAGTCGCTGAAATTGATCGTAGGACGATCATCCTAATCGGTCAAGCGCTTGTACCGATCACGATTCGTTGCGGTCGTGGTTCGTCAGCATCCGCTGTTGGGGAGGGCCGGTCACGACCGGCGAAGCGGGGGCGGGAAGGCATCGCCGATGCCTTGTACGAGGCGGCAGCGCGACGCCGGCCGGGTGGGCAGCGTCTCGATTCGCTTGCGGCTGCGCTCAATAAATCGCTTGGTACAACTTGCGCCGGTAGGCGGTGACGAGCGGGTGTTCGTTGCCGAGCAGGTCGAAGACTTGCAGCAGGGTTTTATGCGGCAGGCCGTCGGCGTAGTTGCGGTTGCGGATAAACAGCTTGAGCAGGGCGTCGAGTGCCGGTTCGTAGTGCTGACGTGCCAGTTGCTGGATAGCCAGTTGGTAGCTGGCTTCGTCGTCTTCGGCGTTTTGCGCCAGGCGGGTTTTCAGGTCGGCGACTTCGGGCAGCTCTTCGGCCTGGCGCAGGAAGGTCAGTTGTGCGCGGGCGCCGGCCAGGGCCTGTTTGTGTTCGTCGCCTTTTACCGCATTGAGCACGGCTTCGGCTTCGCCCAGCTCGCCGCGTTCGGCCAGGCAACGGGCGTAGAGAATCAGCGCCGCGGCCTGTTCATTGTTTTCCGTCAGCACCTCTTTCAGCAGGGATTCGGCATCGGCAAAGCGGCCTTCGCCGAATAGCGTCTGGGCCGCCTCCATGGGGTCGGCAGCGGCGGGCGCCGGCTCGGCCACGTGGGGCTTGAGCAGTTCGCGGATTGCCGATTCCGGCTGCGCGCCGGTGAAGCCGTCGACCGGCTGACCGTTCTTGAACAGCACCACGGTCGGCAGGCTGCGAATGCCGAAGCGCGCGACTATGTCATGCTCGACATCGCAATTGACCTTGGCCAGCAGCAACTCGCCCTGGTAACCCTCGGTGATCTGCGCGAGCAGCGGCATCAGCGCCTTGCAGGGCGCGCACCACTCGGCCCAGAAGTCCACCAGCACCGGCTTGTGAAAGGAATTTTCGATGACCAGTTGTTCGAAGCTGGCGCTGCCTGAGATATCAAAAATGTAGGGGGAGTCGCTCATGGTCGGTCTCGGCTGGGCGAAATGATAAGTGGACTATAAATGTGGGCGCGGGGCGCTGGATACAAGCGCGCGGCTCAATCCCGCTGCGCATGGTAGAGGCTGACATGGCGGAACTCCGCCGGCTCGGCCAGATCCGGCCAGGTGCAGGCCTCCAGGATGCCCAGGCGCCGGTAGAGCGGGTGCTGGAAGTCCCTGACTCTCGAATCGGCCACCAGCGCCTGACGGCCGCGGCTGAGGAACTGGTCGAGCAGCGGCAGGTTGGCGCGGTCGTAGAGCACGTCGGCGACGATGATCAGGTCGAAACGGTCGGCCTCGGCGAAGAAGTCCGCGGAATAACTCAGCTCGACGCCATTCAACGCGGCATTCGCCCAGCAGGCGAGCAGCGCCAGCGGGTCGAGGTCGCAGGCCACCACTTCGAGCGCCCCGGCCTTGGCCGCGGCAATGGCGGCGACGCCGGAACCGGCACCGAAATCCAGCACGCGCTTGCCGCGCACCCACTCCGGCCGTTCGGCCAGCCAGCGCGCCAGCACCAGACCGCTGGCCCAGCAGAAGCACCAGTAGGGCGGCTCTTCGAGAATCCGCCGGGTTTCCTCGGGGCTGAACGCACGATCCATATTCTGCGCATCGATCAGCCACAGACGCAGATCGGTGCCCGGTAGGGTTTCGGCGCTCAGGCGGGCGTCGCCGAGCAGCTGGTTGAGGGCCTGTTGCAAGCCGGCGGGTGGCGTCATGGCGCGCGATCCGGGCGCCGCTCGTTCGGCAGGCGTTGCAGCGGCACGGCGAATGGGTGTGTTCTGAGCTTCATCGGCGATCGCACCGGGTGGTCGGGAGCGCGCTTGTATACCGCAAAGCGCATTGCTTGTCTTGCCCATGGGATGCGCTACCATGGCGGTTTTCGCGCCGGGACCGGCTTACGTTCGGTCGCGGCCGCTACGAATCCCCCATAGACCCCAAGGCCATTCTATTTATGCACTGTCCTTTCTGCGGTGCTAACGACACCAAGGTCATCGATTCCCGTCTGGTCGCCGAGGGCGAGCAAGTGCGTCGCCGGCGCGAGTGCGTGGCTTGCGGCGAGCGTTTCACCACCTTCGAAACCGCCGAGCTGGTGATGCCGCGCCTGATCAAGCAGGACGGCAGCCGCCAGCCCTTCGACGAGGACAAGCTGCGTGCCGGCATGCAGCGCGCGCTGGAAAAGCGCCCCGTGAGCATCGAGCGCCTGGAAGCGGCCATCGCCCATATCAAGCACAAGCTGCGGGCGACCGGCGAGCGCGAGATCAAGTCCCTGGTGCTCGGCGAGTTGGTCATGGGCGAGCTGCAGAAGCTCGATGAAGTCGCCTATATCCGCTTCGCCTCGGTGTACCGACGCTTTCAGGATCTCAACGAATTCCGCGAGGAAATCGACCGCTTGTCCCGCGAACCCACGAAAGGCTGACGATGAACTGCGATCACGCCTTTATGGCCCGCGCGCTGGAACTGGCCCGTAAAGGCCTGTACTCCACTCACCCGAACCCGCGGGTCGGCTGCGTCATCGTCAACGATGGACGCATTGTCGGCGAGGGCTGGCATGCCCGTGCCGGCGAGCCGCACGCCGAGGTCTATGCGCTGCGTCAGGCGGCGACCAAGGCGCGGGGCGCCACCGCCTATGTCACCCTCGAACCCTGCAGTCATCATGGGCGCACCCCGCCTTGCGCCGATGCGTTGATCGCCGCGGGTGTCGCGCGCGTCGTGGCGGCCATGCAGGACCCCAACCCGGAAGTCGCCGGCCGCGGCCTTGCGCGTCTGAGCCAGGCCGGTATCGCCGTGCAGAGCGGGGTGCTGGAAGCCGAGGCGCGGGCGTTGAATGCCGGTTTCATCAAGCGCATGGAGCAGGGCATGCCGTTCGTGCGGGCCAAGCTGGCGATGAGTTTGGATGGGCGTACGGCGATGGCCAACGGCGAAAGCCAATGGATCACCGGCCCTGCGGCGCGCGCCGCGGTACAGCGCTTGCGCGCCAGTGCCAGCGTGGTGCTGACCGGCGCCGATACGGTGCTGGCCGACAACGCGCGGCTGACCGTACGCGCCGAGGAGCTGGGCCTGGGCGCCGAGCTCACGGCGCTGGCGATTACCCGTCCGCCGTTGCGCGTGCTGGTCGATGGTCGCCTGCGCGTGCCCCTGAGCTCGGTGTTCTTCCAGGCCGCTCCGGCGCTGGTGGCGACCTGCGCCGCGGCGTCGGCGCGCGACCGTTACCTGGACGAGGGCCATGAGTTGCTGGCCGTGCCGGGTAGCAATGGCCATGTCGATTTACGCAAGCTGCTCGCCGAACTGGCGGCGCGCGGTGCCAACGAGGTACTGGTCGAGGCCGGACCGCGGCTGGCCGGCGCCTTCGCCCGTCTCGGTTTGATCGACGAATACCAGCTGTTCGTCGCGCCCAAGCTGCTCGGTTCCAGCGCCCGACCGCTGCTCGATTTGCCCCTGGCGCGGATGGCCGAAGCGCCGGAATTGAAAATCGTCGACATGCGCGCGGTCGGCGATGACTGGCGGATTACCGCGGTGCCGGAGCAGAGGCAGCCGTAAGCGGCAAGCCACAAGCTGCAAGTAAGAGCTTGATGCGGGCTGAACTCAAACCCGCTGATTCGCTTGCAGTTTGCAGGGGGCGGCCCCCCGCCTTGCAGCTTGCAGCTGCTTCATTGCTGCAATTGTGGTAAAACGCCACTCGGCCGCGACGCGCGGCCGTAACGTTCTCAGGGCGGGGTGTGATTCCCCACCGGCGGTAATGATGCGCAAAGCGTCTAGCCCGCGAGCGCTTGGTGCAGTCTTCGGACTGCGACAAGGTCAGCAGACCCGGTGTGATTCCGGGGCCGACGGTTAAAGTCCGGATAAAGAGAGAGCGGGATTCCCTCTAGCATGCAGCTGAAAAACGTAGGCGAGGCAGCCGAGGCTAGGCAAAAACAGGCGAGGAAGCGGAGTTTACTGGTTGTAAATGAGCATTCCGACTGGGCTCGCATCCGAGCCTGTTTTTAACGACGCACCGGCAACGCAGGTAGTTTTTCAACGGCATGCCAGTGGCGCGGTTGATCCGTGCCTGCGAAATCCCTATCGATCCGAAATGCCCTGTTTGTTGCCAAACAGGAGTGCGTATCCATGTCTTATGCTTTTCTTTCCGTTGGCGGGCGCTGCTGCCCGTGCGGCGAATCGCGATCAGGGGAGGTCTGATGTTTACCGGAATTATCGAAGCGATTGGTAGCATCCGTGCGCTGAGCCCCAAGGGCGGCGATGTGCGGGTGTACGTGGAAACCGGCAAGCTCGACCTGGGCGACGTCAAGCTCGGCGACAGCATCGCGGTCAACGGCGTATGCCTGACCGCGGTGGAGTTGCCGGGCGATGGTTTCTGGGCCGATGTCAGTCGCGAAACCCTGGCGCACACCGCCTTTATCAGCCTGAAGGCCGGCAGCAAGGTCAACCTGGAAAAGGCCCTGACCCCGACCAGCCGCCTTGGCGGCCACCTGGTCAGCGGTCACGTCGACGGCGTCGGCGAGGTCGTCAGCCGCGCCGACAATGCCCGCGCCGTGCAATTCAAGATCCGCGCGCCGCGCGAGCTGGCGAAATATATCGCGCACAAGGGCTCGATCACCGTCGATGGCACCAGCCTCACCGTCAATGCGGTGAATGGCGCCGAATTCGAGTTGACCATAGTGCCGCACACCCTCGCCGAAACCATCATGGTCGACTACCGTCCCGGCATCCAGGTCAACCTCGAAGTGGATCTGCTGGCGCGTTACCTGGAGCGCCTTCTGCTCGGCGACAAGGCCGCAGAACCCAGCGCCTCGGGCATAAGCGAAAGTTTTCTGGCCGAACACGGCTACCTGAAGAATTGAAGGAACACGCCACATGGCTCTCAACAGCATCGAAGAACTGATCGAAGACATCCGCCAGGGCAAGATGGTCATCCTCATGGATGACGAAGACCGCGAGAACGAAGGCGATCTGATCATCGCCTCCGAGTGCGTCAAGGCCGAACACATCAACTTCATGGCGCGCTTCGCCCGTGGCTTGATCTGCATGCCGATGACCCGCGAACGCTGCGAAACCCTCAAGCTGCCGCTGATGGCGCCGCGCAACGGTTCCGGGTTCGGCACCAAGTTCACCGTCTCGATCGAGGCCGCCGAAGGCGTCACCACCGGCATTTCCGCTGCCGACCGTGCGCGCACCGTGCAGGCCGCCGCCTCGAAAAGCGCCAAGGCCGAGGATATCGTCAGCCCCGGCCATATCTTCCCGCTGATGGCCCAGCCGGGCGGCGTGCTGGCGCGTGCCGGCCACACCGAAGCGGCCTGCGATCTGGCGCGCATGGGCGGCTTCGAGCCGAGCGGGGTGATCTGCGAAATCATGAACGACGACGGCACCATGGCCCGTCGCCCCGAGCTGGAAGAGTTCGCCAAGGCCCACGACATCAAGATCGGCACCATCGCCGATCTGATCCACTACCGGCTGATCCACGAACGTACGGTCGAGCGCGTCAGCGAGCAGGTCCTGGACAGCGAGCTGGGCCAGTTCAACCTGGTGACCTACCGCGATTCGGTGGAGAACGACGTGCACATGGCGCTGACCCTGGGCACCATCTGCGCCGAGGAACCGACCCTGGTGCGGGTGCACAACATGGACCCGTTGCGCGACCTGTTCATGGTCAACCAGCCGGGCCGTTGGAGTCTGCGTGCGGCCATGGCGCAAGTGGCCAAAGACGGCAGCGGCGTGGTGCTGCTGCTCGGCAATCCCTTGACCGGCCCCGACCTGCTCGCGCACCTGGAGCGGCAATTGGGCCACGAGTCGAAAACCATCAACCCGACCACCTACAGCACCGTCGGCGCCGGCTCGCAGATTCTGCGCGACCTCGGCGTGCGCAAGATGCGCCTGATGAGCTCGCCGATGAAGTTCAACGCGATATCCGGTTTCGACCTGGAGGTTGTAGAATACCTGCCCTCCGAATAAGCGACCGATGGCTACCGCCTGCTCTTGCATGAGCAGGCGGTGCCGGTGCCCGACGAGGGGCTGCCGCTTCAATACAGCCGCAAGCGTTGCGGACGATTTTATTTTCAGGGTGCGCCCTTGTGCGCCCTGGCTCTTTAAACACGGTGAGAACACGCTATGACCCTGAAAACCATCGAAGGTACCTTTATCGCTCCCAAGGGCCGCTTCGCCCTGGTGGTTGGCCGCTTTAACAGCTTCGTCGTCGAAAGCCTGGTAAGCGGCGCCGTCGATGCCCTGGTGCGTCATGGCGTGAGCGAAGACGACATCACCATCATCCGCGCGCCGGGTGCCTTCGAGATTCCGCTGGTGGCGCAGAAGATCGCCCAGCGTGGCGAGTTCAACGCAATCATCGCCCTCGGCGCGGTGATTCGTGGCGGTACCCCGCACTTCGAATACGTCGCCGGCGAATGCACCAAGGGCCTGGCTCAGGTCTCCATGGAGTTCGGCGTGCCGGTGGCCTTCGGCGTGCTGACCGTGGATTCCATCGAGCAAGCCATCGAACGTTCCGGCACCAAAGCCGGCAACAAGGGCGCCGAAGCCGCGCTGTCCGCCCTGGAAATGGTCAGCCTGCTGGCGCAGTTGGAGGCCAAGTGAGCCAGAACGACGGTAAGCCGCAGGCGCCGAAAGGCCCCAGCGCCAAGACGCTCGCGCGCCGCCAGGCGCGCTCCCTGGCCATGCAGGCGCTGTATTCCTGGCACATGGCCGGGCAGCAGTTGAACGAAATCGAAGCGCAGTTTCGCGTCGACAATGATTTCTCCACGGTCGATGGCGCCTACTTCCATGAAATCCTGCATGGCGTGCCGCGGCAGAAGACCGAGATCGACGGCGCCTTCGAGCCATTGCTCGATCGTCCGCTCGACGAAATCGACCCGGTCGAGCTGGCGATTCTGCGCCTGTCGACTTACGAGCTGCGCAACCGCATCGACATCCCTTATCGCGTGGTGATCAACGAGGGGATCGAGCTGGCCAAGGTGTTCGGCGCCACCGACGGGCACAAGTTCGTCAACGGCGTGCTGGACAAGTTGGCGCCGAAGTTGCGGGCCGATGAAGTTCGCGCCAACAAGCGCTAACGGCCATGTGCAGCCATCGCCGCAACGCTTTGTCACGGGTCGTCGTTTCTCTTGGGTGAGTTCGAGCTGATCCGTCACTACTTCGCCGCTGCGTCCTGCGCGCGGGCCGGCGAAGGGGTGGCCCTGGGCATAGGCGACGACTGTGCCTTGCTCGAGCTGCCAGTGGGCGAACAATTGGCGGTCTCCACCGACACCTTGGTGGAGGGCGTGCACTTTCCCGGCGATGCCGATCCGTTCCTGCTCGGCCAGCGCGCCCTGGCGGTTTCCGCCAGTGATCTGGCCGCCATGGGCGCGACCCCCATCGGCTTTACCCTCGCCTTGACTCTGCCCAGTGCCGAGCCCGACTGGCTGCAAGCCTTTGCCGCCGGCCTGGATCGCATGGCGCAGCAATGCGCCCTGGGTTTGATCGGTGGCGATACCACTCGCGGCCCCTTGAGCTTGACCCTCACGGTCTTCGGCCGGGTGCCGCGGGGCCAGGCGCTGACCCGTTCCGGCGCGCAAGTCGGCGATCTGCTTTGTGTCGGCGGTGAGCTGGGCGACGCCGCGGGCGCATTGCCGCTGGTGCTGGGGCAGTGCCAACTGCCGGACGCCATCGCCGAGCCTTTGCTGGCGCGCTACTGGACGCCGCAACCGCAGCTCGATCTGGGTCTGGCGCTGCGCGGCAAGGCCACGGCGGCGTTGGATATTTCCGATGGGCTGCTCGCCGACTGCGGCCACATTGCCGCCGCTTCCGGTTGCGCGCTGCGTATCGAACTGGCGCGGCTGCCACTTTCCGCTGCCTTGTTAGCCGCGGCCGGGCCGGTGGCGGCCGCACGCCATGCGCTCAGTGGCGGCGATGACTACCGCTTGGCCTTTACCCTGCCGCCCATCCACCTGGCCGCGTTGCAGCAAGCTGGCTGGCCTATTTGCGTGGTCGGTGATGTCGTGGCCGGCAGCGGTGTGCAATTGCTGAACGAAGCGGGTGTCAATATCGAGCAGCCCCGTAGCGGCTATCAACATTTTGGAAAGCCAAGTGACTGATCATCCCAACCAGGTTCCAGCCGAGTTCGTCCCGCCATCGGTATGGCGCAATCCCTGGCATTTCGTCGCCTTCGGCTTCGGCTCCGGTACGCTGCCGAAAGCGCCCGGTACCTGGGGTTCGCTGGTTGCGCTGCCGTTCGTGCCGCTGTGGCAGGCCCTGCCCGATTGGGGCTACTGGTTGATGCTCGGGATCACTATGCTGTTCGGCGTATGGCTGTGCGGCAAGGTCGCCGACGATCTGCGTGTGCACGACCATGAAGGCATCGTCTGGGACGAAATGGTCGGTATGTGGATCACCCTGTGGCTGGTGCCGGACGGCTGGGGCTGGTTGCTGCTAGGCTTTTTAATGTTCCGCCTGTTCGATGTCATCAAACCATGGCCGATCAGCTGGATCGACCGCCACGTGCACGGCGGCTTCGGCATCATGCTCGACGATGTGTTGGCCGGCGTATTCGCCTGGCTGGCCATGCAGGGCGTGGTTTGGTGTTGGCTGAATGGAGTCGCGGTCGCACTGGGTTTCTAGGCGTGCAGAGGTTGGCTATGGCTAGATGGTGGTTCGTGGCGCTGCTGAGCATGTTCGGTGCGCTCGATGCACAGGCGCAGCAGCCCGCGGCGCAACAGATTCGCTTGGCCAGCGAAGTCTGGGAAGAGCACACCGAAGCCGACGGCCAAGGCCTGGGCTGGGACATCATGCGCGAGATATTCGAGCCGGCCGGGGTCGAGTTGATCATCCAGAGCGTGCCCTATACCCGCTCCATCGGCCTGGTGCAGCGCGGCGAAGCCGATGCCTGGGTCGGCTCGTACCGCGACGAAGTCGACGAGGGCGTGCATTACCCGAAGTGGCACTACGACGCCGACAGGATCAGCGCCCTTGGCTTGACGACCCAGCAGGCTCCCAGCTTGGCGACCTTGGGGCAGTATCGTCTGGTGTGGATGCGCGGTTACGAATATCAGCGCTATTTGCCGAATTTGAACAACTATTGGGAAGTGCAGCGGCGCAATTCGGCGCTCGAGATGCTCAACTACGGGCGCGTGGATTTTTACATCGACGCCCGTACCGAGATCGAGGACCTGCTCGATAAAACTGCCGATAAATCGCGTTACCGCATTACCGATCTGACCAGCTTGCCGGTCTATCTGGGGTTCTCCGACAGCCCGCGCGGCCGCGAGTTGGCGCAGTTGTACGATCGACGTATGGAAACATTGGTAAAACAGGGCAGTTTGCGCCCGTTATTCGAACGCTGGCGGCAACCCTATCCCTTCGATTGAGGAATGGACGTTTGACTCACTGGTTGAAATTAATCTGCCTCGGCGCGCTTCTCTCGGCCTCGGGCGCGGTTTGCGCGGCCTCCCAGGTGTTGGTGGTCGGCCTGTTTCCCGGCGCGGCGGTGCTCAACGTCGACGGCCAACGCAAGCTGGTGAAGGTCGGGCAGACGGGGCCAGGCGGTGTCGTGGTGGTCAGTGCGGACAATCAGGGCGCGGTGTTGCGCGTGGATGGCGTGGAGCGCCGCTATGGTCTCAGCCGCGAGTACAGTGACGGATTTGCCGAGGCGGCCAAGACGCAGTTGAGCATTGCCAAAGGTATCGGCGGGCATTACTGGGTGGCCGGTTCGGTGGATGGCCATCCCGTGCAGTTTCTGGTCGATACCGGCGCCACCTCGATTGCCCTCAACGATGGCCATGCCCGCCGTCTGGGCATCGACTATCGGGTGGTCGGCCGGCCGCTGCAGGTCAATACCGCCAGCGGTACGGTGCGCGGCTGGCGGGTCAACCTCAAGAGCGTCAAGGTCGGCACCTTGGAGGTGCTGGGTGTGGAAGCGGTGGTGCTGGAAGGCGGATCGCCGACCGAAGCGCTGCTCGGAATGAGCTTCCTCGGTCGGGTCGGCATGCGCGTCGAGCAGGACTTGCTGGTGCTGGAGTCGAAGCACTAGCAGGCCGTTGAAGAACGTAGGCGAGGCAGCCGAGACAAGGCCTAGGCGTCCCCGCAAAAGCAGCCGAAAAAGCGCAGTTTACGTGCTGTAAATGAGCATTTTGACGGGCTCGCACGCGAGGCCGTTTTTAACGCCGTATCGGCAACGCAGGCAGTTTTCAACAGCCTGCTAGAAGCAGCGGCAAGTTATAAGCCTCAAGCGAAAAGCCGAGGCCCTTGCAGCTTTCCGATCCTTATCATCGGTAATTCAGGCTGACCCGCCAGTGGGGCCTGCTGTTACAATGCCGTCCTCGCGATTTCCGCCTTTTTATTAGGAGCATCCGGTGCCTGTCGTGTTCGTCGCCGCCTCCCAGCTGCCTACGCCTTTCGGCGTGTTCACCATGCATGGCTTTCTCGAAACGGCCTCGGGTAAGGAACACGTCGCCTTGACCTATGGCGATGTAGCCGACGGCGCACCCGTGCTGGGGCGTTTGCACTCCGAATGCCTGACCGGCGATGCCTTGTTCAGCCTGCGTTGCGACTGCGGTTTTCAGCTCGAAGCGGCGTTGCGCGCGATAGCCGCCGAAGGCCGCGGCGTATTGCTGTATCTACGCCAGGAAGGCCGTGGCATCGGCCTGCTGAACAAGATCCGCGCTTACGAGTTGCAGGATGGTGGCGCCGATACCGTGGAGGCCAACGAGCGCTTGGGCTTCGGCGCCGATCAGCGCGACTACGCGATCTGCCTGCCGATGCTCGAACACCTGGGTATCAAGGAGCTCAAGCTGATGACCAACAATCCGCGCAAGGTCAAAGCCTTGGGCGATATGGGCATCAACGTCGCCGCCCGCGTGCCGCTGCAGATTCTGCACAACCCGCACAACAAGAAATACCTCGCGACCAAGGCCGGCAAGCTCGGCCATATGCTCGGCAGCCTGCACCAGGGCGAGGTCGAGGAAAGCCTGTGACCCGCAGCGAAGTGCGCCAGCGGCTGGCCTGGGCCTGGTGGCGACAACTGGCCTACACCCTGGCGCCGCTGCTGGCGTTCAACCTGCTGTTCGGCGCCGACCAGCAAACCGGTGTGTTGACCATGCCCCTGTTTATTGCCGGGCTGGCCTCGATGTTCGTCAGCCTGCCCTTGTTCGGTGCCTACAAGCGCGCACTGGTGACCACCGAAAAGGCCCTGGATAGCGACGAGGAACCGGCCGCCTGGCTGGAGTTGGCGCGCTGCCGCCGTCTGGCTTTTCTCGGCGCCGGTCTGCCAGCCTGGATTGCCGCCATCGCGGTATTCGCTGGCCTCGAAGCCATTCCCCTGGTGTTGCTGGCGCTATCGAGCGTGGTGTTGCTGTACCTCTACCGCATTCCCCGCCAGCTCGGCTGATGCGCCTGCTCGTCTGCCTGCTCGGGTTGCTGGCGTGGCCGCTAGCGGCGGCCGAGCGAGTGGTCAGTCTGGCGCCGTCCTTGAGCGAGATCGTTCTCGAACTGGGCGCCGCCGAGCTGTTGGTCGGCGTGCTGGACGGCGGCGAACGACCGCCGGCCCTGGCCCATCTGCCTTCGGTTGGCCGCTACGGCCAGCTGGAAATGGAAAGCTTGCTCAAGCTACAGCCCGACCTGGTGCTGCTCTGGCCGGACAGCATCAGCCGCGCCCAGCGCGAGCAGTTGCAGGGTTTCGGCATTCCGCTGTTGGTCACCGAGCCGCGCAATCTGGCGAATTTGGCCGAACAATTCAGCGAGATCGGCGCCCGTATCGGCCGTACCGAACAGGGCCGGCGCTTGCGCCATGACTTCAACACGCGCCTGGCCGAGTTGCGCACCCGCTATCGGCGCGAGCGACCGTTGCGGGTGTTCTATCAGGTCTGGGACAAGCCGCTGTACACCATCGGTGGCCGACAGATCATCAGCGACGCGTTGGAGGTCTGCGGCGGCGAGAACCTTTTCGCCGACCTCGAACTACCGGCGCCGCAGGTCAGCGTGGAGGCGGTGCTGCAACGTGATCCCGAAGTGATACTCGCCGGTAGCGCTGCGCAGCTCGAAGCCTGGCGGCGCTGGCCCCAGCTCAGCGCGGTAGCCCGAAAGCAACTCTGGCAGGTGCCGGATAAGGGCCTGGAACGGCCGAGTTTCCAGATGCTGGGCGCTACCGAGCGGCTGTGCGAGCAGTTGGCCGAGGCGCAGTGATGCGGGGTGTTCCTCAGCGCCAATCTATATCAGCGAGCCGTAGCCCGGATGAAATCCGGGAGCGAACGGGCGGGCGATAGATCTTCCCCGGATTGCATCCAGGCCACAACGGCTTGGCGGGTTGCACCCGCCGTAGGTTGGGCTGAACTCCGCGAAGCCCAACACAGCGCCCCTGTTGATCCCGTTGGGCTTCGCAGGCTCAGCACCAACCTACGAGTTGCGCTTTGGCATCGGCTTGTCGGTATCGCTTAGAAGCGGTAGCCGACGCTTAACTGCACCTGTTCTTCGGGCGCGGCATAGAGTCCCTTGCTGCCGGGTAAGAAGCTCGAGTAGGTGGCGTAGCTGTCATAGCGTTTGCCAGTCAGGTTGTTGACCCGCAGTTTGGCGTTGAGTCGCTGGTAGTCGTAGTTCAGGCCGAGGTTGAACAGGGTATAGCCGCCCTCGCGCGGCAAGGCATGGGCGTTGTCGCTGGCGACGTAGCGCGGGCCGGTGTAGTTGGCTTCCAAGACGGTGGTCAGGCCATCGAGTAGCCGATAGCCGAGGCTTATGCCGGCGGTGTGCCGGGCGACCCAGGGCACGTCGTTGCCCTTGAAGCTGCCGGATCGATACTCGGCGTCGGTGAAGCTGTACTGCCCGCTAAGCGTCAGGCGCTCGGTGAGTTCACGTTGAGCTTCAAGCAGCAGGCCGTCGCGGCGGGTGTCGTCGAGATTGACGTTGGCGCCGGGGAAGCCGAACACGGCGTCCGGCCCTGGGGCGGTACTGTCGAAGGCGATCTCGTCCTGCAGATCGAGGCGATAGAGGCTGAGCTGATAGCGCTGAACCGCATCCTGCCACTCGATGCCGGTTTCCCAGGACAGGCCGGTCTGCGGCTTGAGAAAGTCGGCTCCGGGGATGATGTAGCCGTTGTCGTCGACGTTGGCGAAGCGCAGCACGTCTTCGCGCTTGATAAACAGGCGCGCCCGCTCATTGGCCTGCCAGCTGAGGCCCAGGCTGGTGCTGTCTTCACGGTCGGTGTGGCGCAGGCCGGTGCTGTGATTGCGGTCTTCCGCTTCGCTGGTGCGATAGCCCAGGGTCAAGTTGAGGCCATGGCCGAGAGGCTGGCTCAGTTGGCTGTACCAGTCGCGTTGAGTTTGTCGGAACAAGATGGCACCGAAGCCGGAAACCCGCTCGTAATCGCTGGTGATGTGATCGTGGCCAACTAACCACTCGCTGCGGCCGAGGGGCGTATCCCAGTGGGCGGTCAAACGCGGGCTGAGCGTTTCGACCCGGGTATCCTGGGTCAGGGGCTGGGACAGGTAGGCGACCGAATCGCTGTCGCGATAGCTGTAGTCGAAGTTCGCCGTCCAATGCTCGCTCAGACTTTGCTGGATGGCGAAGCGGTTGACTGCGGTTTTGCTGTCGCTGAAGTCCAGCGGCTTCACGGTCGCCTTGCGGTCGGCGTGGCGTTGCGCCTCGCTGAGCGCGCCGGGCAATCTCAATTCATCATCGATGGTCTGATATTCGTAAAGCAGCCAGCCCCCTTGGTGGTCGTAGCGCAGGCGGCTGAACAAATTGCTGTAGCTGGCATTGTTGTTATCGCGATAGCCATCCGAGTGGCGGGCTTCGCCGCTGCCGTAGAGGCTAAATCCGCCACCCAGATTCTGATTGAAGTGTCCGCGATAGGCCTCCAGGTCATGGCTGCCACGGCTGGCCTCGAGATAGCCTTCGTTCTCGCTGGGGCGCCGGGTAATGATATTGACCACCCCGCCCACCGCCTGATCGCCATAAAGCACGGTGCCGGCGCCGCGAATGATTTCGATACGCTCGATATTGCTCAGCGGCACGCTGTTGAGGTTAGCCGCTTCCTGGCTCGGATTGTTCAGACGGCGTCCATCCACCAGCACCAGGGTATTGTTCGCCGCATTGGCGCCGAAGCCGCGCAGGCTCAGAGCTACGCGGTTGCCGTCGCCCAGCGTATCGTGGATCTGCAAACCGGCCTGGGTGCGCAGTACGTCGACCAGGCTGCTGGCGGCGCTTGCTTCGATCTGTTGGCGATCGATTACCGCGACGCTCGCCGGTGCCGGGGTTTGCAGCGGCGTGCCACGGCTAATAATCAGCGGCTGGGCCTGGTAGGGCTCGATGGGCTGGGCGTTTGCGGCTATGGGCGCCAACGCCACAGCCAGGGCAATAGGGGATAACTTCATCGATAAATCCTCAAAAGACGGAATACTTTTGAGGAGGGCAGGGACAAGCACCGGGCAAGGAGGCGTTAGCCAGCGCTTGACGGTGATGCCCTCCGCAACACCAGTCGGTACAACCTGTACCGAGGCAGGTCTCCGGGCTGCCGACGGTCTTTCCCACCTTCCCGGGCGTGCCCAGTGGTCTTCGAGAAAGACTGCGCTTGCGCGCTGTCGGTTACCGTTGCGGGGGCAGCGCAGGCGTTGCGGCTGTCGATGACAGCGGCGCACCTAACTTCCCTTTTCACGCTGAGCCTTCCCAGACCGCTGAAAAACTACCTGCGTTGCCGATACGGCGTTAAAAACGGCTGCCTCGGCTACGTTTTTCAACGGTCTGCTAGGGGCTTTAGCGACCTCGGACAAATAAAACGTCGCGCACCTTAAGCCGCTGCGACGGCTAAAGCAATGTGCTCTGACGGCTGACCGGCAGCTCGTCGTCGGCGGCCAGGCCGGCGAGGCGCTCGCGTATCGCCGCTTCGATGCCGGCTTCGTCGAGGCCGCATTCGGCGAGCATCTGCGCCGGCTTGGCGTGCTCGACGTAATAATCCGGCAGGCCGAGGTGGAGCATCGGCTTGAGGATCTGCTCGCGGGCGAGGAATTCGCTGACGGCGCTGCCGGCGCCGCCCATGATGCTGTTTTCCTCGATGGTCACCAGCAGGTCGTACTCGGCCGCCAGCTCGCGGACCAGTTCCTCGTCGAGCGGTTTGACGAAGCGCATGTCGACCACTGTGGCATCCAGGGTCTGACCGACCTTCAGCGCTTCGCGCAATTGCACACCGAACACCAGCAGGGCGACGCGGTGGCCTTGGCGGCGCACCAGGCCCTTGCCGATTTCCAGGGGGCGCAGGTCCGCATCGATAGCCGCGTTCGGGCCGCTGCCGCGTGGGTAACGCACCGCCGCGGGGCCGTCGAACAGGTGACCGGTGGTGAGCATGCGGCGCAGTTCGTTCTCGTCGCTCGGGGTCATCACCAGCATGCCGGGGATGCAACGCAGGTAGGACAAATCGAAGCTGCCGGCATGGGTCGGGCCGTCTTCGCCGACCAGGCCGGCGCGGTCGATGGCGAACAGCACATCGAGATGCTGCACCGCGACGTCATGGATCAGTTGGTCGTAGGCGCGCTGCAAAAACGTCGAATAGATCGCCACCACCGGTTTGACCCCGTCGCAGGCCATGCCGGCCGCCAGGGTCACCGCGTGTTGTTCGGCGATCGCCACGTCGAAATAGCGCTCCGGGTAGCGCTCGCTGAACGCCACCAGGTCCGAGCCTTCCTTCATCGCCGGAGTGATGCCGACCAGGCGCGGATCGGCCGCGGCCATGTCGCACAGCCATTGACCGAAGACGCTGGAGTATTTGGGGCCGCTGACTTGCGGCTGCACCGCCACGGGCGACTTGATCGGATCGAGTTTGGTGATCGCGTGGTAACCGATCGGGTCGACTTCGGCGGGGGCGAAGCCTTTGCCTTTTTTGGTGACCACGTGGAGAAACTGCGGGCCGTCGAGGTCGCGCATATTGCGCAGGGTGGCGAGCAGGGTCGGCAGGTCGTGACCGTCGATCGGGCCGATATAGTTCCAGCCCAGCTCCTCGAACAGGGTGCCAGGGACCAGCATGCCCTTGGCGTGCTCTTCGGTCTTACGGGCGATTTCCCAGGCGCCGGGCAGGCGCGACAGCACCTTCTTGCTGCCCTCGCGCATGCTCGCGTAGGTGCGGCTGGAAAGAATCTTGGCCAGGTAATTGGACAGGCCGCCGACGTTCTTGGAGATCGACATGTCGTTGTCGTTGAGGATCACCAGCATATTGGCGTTGATGTCCGAGGCGTGGTTGAGCGCCTCGAAGGCCATGCCGGCGGTCAGCGCGCCGTCGCCGATCACCGCCACCGCCTTGCGCTTGCTGCCCTGCAAGCGGGCGGCGCAGGCCATGCCCAGGGCCGCGCTGATGCTGGTGCTGGAATGGCCGACGCCGAAGGTGTCGTAATCGCTCTCGCTACGCCGCGGGAAGGCGGCGATACCATCTTTCTGGCGCAGGCTGCCCATCTTCTCGCGGCGGCCGGTGAGAATCTTGTGTGGATAGGCCTGATGGCCGACATCCCACACCAGGCGGTCGTCCGGGGTGTCCAGGACATAGTGCAGGGCCACGGTCAGCTCGATCACGCCAAGGCCGGCGCCGAAGTGCCCGCCGGTCTGCCCGACCGTATACAGCAGGTACTGGCGCAGTTCGTCGGCCAGGGTTTCCAGCTCGGCCTCGCCCAGGCGGCGCAACTCGTCCGGCGTGTTGGCGCGGTCGAGCAGTGGCGTCAGCGGGCGTTCGCGGGGGATCTCATGGAAGGTCGTCGGCATCAGGCTGATCGTTATAGGTGCAAAAGATGCCGCAGTTTACCTGAAAGCCATCGCAAGCTTTAAGCCATAAGTCCGTCTACCGGCGTAGCGCCGACTCGTCGGCGAAAAAGGTCGGCAAATCGGCGACTAATGGCGCAATTTGCCCTTAGCATCCGGGCACTTTGCCGTTACACTGCGCGGCCTTCAAACCCGCGCCCCGTGTGCGGGTGCGCTGCCCCTGCCAGAGTGGGGCTCCGCGGTCGACTCGCGTCGGCCAGTCGCTATCCTGACCCCTTCGAGGACAAACCGGTGGTCAAGAAAGCTTCCTCATTAGCCGCCCTCGGCGGTTTGGTGTATTCCACCGACAGCGGCCGGCATTGCCCGGATTGCGCTCAGCCGGTGGATGCCTGTATCTGCAAGAAAACCCTGATCCCGCAAGGCGACGGCATCGCCCGCGTGCGCCGTGAAAGCAAAGGCCGCGGCGGCAAGACGGTGACCACCATCAGCGGCGTGCCCCTGGCTGAAGAGCCGCTCAAGGAGCTGGCCAGTGCACTGAAGAAGCGCTGCGGCTGCGGCGGCGCGCTGAAGGACGGGGTGATCGAGATTCAGGGCGATCACGTCGAGTTACTGCTCGAAGAATTGGGCAAACGCGGCTTCAAGGCCAAGAAATCCGGCGGTTAGTCGGTCTGCTGATCTAAGGTTTCCTAATCGCGGCGGTCTTTCAAGCATCGCCGCATTCGGCTTATTTCCGATTTTTTAATCCGTACCCGCCCAGGCTCTGCCGGGGGCATCAATCGCCAGCAAGGGAGACACCGATGGCCGTAAGACGTACACGCAAAGATGACGGCAGCCAGTGGACAGTCGCGGACAGCCGCAGCGTCTACGGCATTCGCCATTGGGGCGCGGGTTATTTTGCGATCAATGACAAAGGCCGCGTCGAAGTGCGTCCGAACGGGCCGGACAGTAAGCCGATCGACCTCTACGAAGAGGTCGAAGAGCTGCGCTCGAGCGGCCTCAGTCTGCCGTTGCTGGTGCGCTTTCCGGACATCCTGCAGGACCGCGTGCGCCGTCTGACCGGTGCTTTCGATGCCAATATCGCGCGCCTGGAATACCAGAGCCGGTACACCGCACTCTACCCGATCAAGGTCAACCAGCAGGAGGCGGTGATCGAGAACATCATCGCCACGGAAAACGTCTCCATCGGCCTGGAAGCCGGCTCCAAACCGGAACTGCTGGCCGTGCTGGCGCTGGCGCCGAAGGGCGGCACCATCGTCTGTAACGGTTACAAGGACCGCGAGTTCATCAAGCTGGCACTGATGGGGCAGAAGCTCGGGCACAACGTGTTCATCGTGATCGAGAAAGAGTCCGAGGTGCAGTTGGTGATCGAGGAGGCGGCCGAACTCAAGGTCTCCCCGCAGATCGGTCTGCGCGTGCGCCTGTCGTCGCTGGCCTCGAGCAAGTGGGCGGACACCGGTGGCGAGAAATCCAAGTTCGGCTTGTCGGCGGCGCAACTGCTGTCGGTGGTCGAGCGCTTCCGCGCGGCCAAACTGGATCAGGGCATCCGCCTGCTGCACTTCCATATGGGTTCGCAGATTGCCAACCTGGCCGACTACCAGCACGGCTTCAAGGAAGCCATCCGCTACTACGGCGAGCTGCGCGGCCTCGGCTTGCCGGTCGACCATATCGACGTCGGCGGCGGTCTCGGCGTGGATTACGACGGCACCCACTCGCGCAACGCCAGTTCGATCAACTACGACATGGACGACTACGCCGGCGTGGTCGTGGGCATGCTCAAGGAGTTCTGCGACGCTCAGGAGCTGCCGCACCCGCACATCTTCTCGGAAAGCGGCCGCTCGCTGACCGCGCATCACGCCGTGCTGGTAGTGCAGGTCACCGATGTGGAAAAGCACAACGACGAGATCCCGGATATCGAGGACGTCGCCAGCCTGCCGGAAACCGTGCGCTATCTGGTCGAGCTGCTCGGCCCGACCGATATCGAGATGGTCACCGAAACCTACTGGCGCGCCACTCACTATATGAGCGACGTGGCCAGCCAGTACGCCGACGGCAAGATCAGCCTGACCGACAAGGCCCTGGCCGAGCAGTGCTACTTCGCCGTGTGCCGACGCCTGCACGACTCGCTCAAGGCCCGCCAGCGCTCGCACCGCCAGGTGCTCGACGAACTCAACGACAAGCTCGCCGATAAATACATCTGCAACTTCTCGGTGTTCCAGAGCCTGCCGGACACCTGGGCCATCGGCCAGGTACTGCCGATCCTGCCGCTCAACCGCCTCGACGAGGAGCCGCTGCGCCGCGCCGTGCTGCAGGACCTGACCTGCGACTCCGACGGCAAGATCCGCCAGTACGTCGACGAGCAAAGCATCGAAACCAGCCTGCCGGTGCACGAAGTGCGCGAGGGCGAGGACTACCTGCTGGGGATCTTCCTGGTCGGCGCCTACCAGGAAATTCTCGGCGACATGCACAACCTGTTCGGCGACACCGACTCGGTGAACATCTACCAGAACCCCAACGGCAGCGTGTACCACGCCGGCATCGAAACCCACGACACCATCGAAGACATGTTGCGCTACGTGCACCTGTCGCCCGAGGAGTTGATGACCCACTACCGCGACAAAGTCGCCAGCGCCCGCATCAGCGCCCGCGAACGCACGCTGTTCCTCGACGCACTGCGCCTGGGGCTGACCCGTTCGTCGTACTTGTCGTCCTAAGAAGTCGGACACTGCGCCACGCCCATGCCCGTATCGAGAGGCAGGGCGTGGGCGACGCCGGACCGCGCGTGCGCTGGCAAATAGCGCCTTATCGTCAGGCGATCGCCGGGCAATAGGTCCGCGTACCTCAGCTACACGGTATTTCGCAGGCAACAAAAAACCCGCCGAAGCGGGTTTTTTCCTGATCATTCCAACATCCTGTTGGCAACCGTCCTGGCTATGATCGATCGTCCCTGATCCTGAGCGCATCCTGCGCTGCAGTGGATGGGGCTAGATTAAGCATCCGGATCGACTGGCAAAAGAGCTGAACGCCGGCGATTTTTGTAAGACATTTGCCATAAGTCATTACAGGCCGCCATCAGTGCGCGGTTCCGCTTGAGAGTCTGGTTATCCGCCTGTTGGACAGCTTCCCTCTCTGTTGCGCCCCCTATTGTTCTCGCCAGTCGCAGCCACCGCAGCCTCAATCCGGTCGCCACAGGCGCAAGTAGGCATCCTCATAGCTGGTGTCCAGTTCGATGGTGATGGTCTCGCTCTCGCGCAGGACTTCGGTGGTGATCAGCAGCGGTTGGGCGACGTAGCCGCTGTGTGGCTCGCCGGCGAAGGCGCGGTTCAGTTCATCGACCAATTGCCAGCCGTGGGCGCCGAGCGGTTCGGCGATGGTAGCGATCTGTTGGGACAGCCCCGAATGGATGCGCCCCAGCGCCTTGGCCGAACCGTCGCCGGCCGAGATGTGGCGGATGTCCTTGCGTCCGAGCTGGGCCAGGGGCAGGTTGATATGGTCGAAATACACATCGTTGATCGCCAGGGTATGGGTCCAGGCCGGACCGAAGCGCAGCTGTAGCTGCTTGACCCGCTCGGCCATGTCCTTTGAAACCCGGGAAATGGGCAGGTTTTCCACGCTCAGTACGCGGCAGGTCGGGCACGCGGCGATGCGTTCGGCCATGCGTTCGGCCTTGGCGTTGGCGATGGCGAACTGGTCGTCGCTGAAGATCACCACACCGCCCCGACCGTCGCGGGTCACCAGTTCGGCGGCCATGTCCGCCACCACCAGCGGGTCGGTGGTGACGTTGCTGAACAACCATTGGTTCGGCCCCGGCTTGTCCCCGGCATGCCAGCCGACCAGGGGAATGTCCCGTTGTTTGAACAACGCGGGTGGGCCGCCCAGCAAGGCTTCCCCGAAACCACCGAGGACCACGCCATCGGGCGCTTCTTGTAGCGCCTGCTCGGTTATCCGCAGCAATTCGGCGACATCGCCGCGTCCATCCAGCACCCGCACCTTCCAGCCAACCAGCCTGGCCGCTCGCTCGAAGCTGCGGTACACGCCGGCCACCCCGCCATTGCGGAAGTCGGAGGCGAGGAACAGCACCTGTTTGCCCGGCTGCACTGCCGGCCCTTCGGTCGG
Source organism: uncultured Pseudomonas sp. (assembly GCF_946886105.1). The sequence goes on from NZ_CAMPHV010000003.1 coordinate 40,112, forward strand.
GCCTGGCCACTGGCTATAGGCGGTAATCGCAAGCAGCAGCCCGAGCAGACCGGCGATCAGCACACGAGGTACGGAGTCAAGATGCATAGCAGTCCCTCTCACGCCCGCACGGCGCAACCCGAGCGCGCATAGGCGGATGGTGGTTGGCGTTATCTCCTTGAGCATAGCGGCTGCTAGCGTTTGTCGGTGGTGGGGGCGCTGGATGATCCGATCAGGATATTGATGTTGTTCAGCGCCGCTTCAGAGGGGCGGCTTCGGACGTTCGTCGGAAGTCGTGATGTGGGCGTTTTTGAGCAGTCCGCGGAGTTTTTCGCAGGCATAAAAAAACCGGCTTGTGGCCGGTTTTCAGGGGGTGGTGTCGGCTTATTTTTGGTAAGCCGCCACTGCCTTGGTGATTTCGGCACGGGCGGCGTCTGCGTTGCCCCAGCCTTCTACCTTGACCCACTTGCCTTTCTCGAGATCCTTGTAGTTCTCGAAGAAGTGCTTGATCTGCTCGAGCAGCAGGGCAGGCAGGTCGGTGTATTCTTTGACGTCCACATACAGCTGGCTGAGCTTGTCGTGCGGTACGGCGATCAGCTTGGCGTCGCCGCCGGCTTCATCGGTCATGTGCAGTACGCCGACCGGACGGGCGCGGATCACCGAGCCAGGCGCTACCGGATACGGGGTGACCACCAATACGTCGAGCGGGTCGCCATCGTCGGCCAGGGTGTGCGGGATGAAACCGTAGTTGGCCGGGTAGAACATCGGCGTGGCCATGAAGCGGTCGACCATCAGGCAGTCGGTTTCATGGTCGATTTCGTATTTGATCGGCGCGTGGTTGGCCGGGATTTCGATGGCGACGTAGATGTCGTTCGGCAGGTCTTTACCCGCTGGAATCTTGCTGTAGCTCATAGGTTCGCTCCCGGGGTGGGCCAAAAAAAGTGGCGCGATTATAGGCATATTCCGCATGGGTTGCCATGCCGAGATACCTAGCCTTTGGTCGTGCCTGTCGGGTTCTTCGGATTAACAAACCGTTGCAAAACTACGGCACTAGGCTATGCGGCGTTGAAATCAGCCTCGGAATGCTCATGTACAGCTCGTACACTCCGCTTCCTCGGCTCATTTCGCCTTGCCTAGCCGTCGTTCGCTACGTTTTTCAACGGTTTGCTAGTGCGTATGCAGCGCTTCTATGCGCCGCAGGCGCGCCAACGGGTCCTGACGATAGAACAACTGCAATTGCGCATAGACCGCGGGAAAGGCGGCGGCCAGGAGGTCGGGCGCGCTGAAGAAGTATTCGCTGGTCACAGCGAAGAATTCGGCGGGGTCTTCGGCGGCATAGGGGTCGATGGCCGTTTCTGCGTCCGGATCGGCGTCCAATTGTTCGTTCATCCGGTCGTAGGCGCTCTGCATCGCGCTGGCCCATTGGTCGATGCGCATATTGCCGTGCAAGGGCGGCAGGCCATTGGCGTCGCCGTTGAGCATGTCCAGCTTATGCGCCATTTCATGGATCACCAAGTTGTAGCCATCCCACTGGCCGCTCGCCTCGACGCCCGGCCAGGCGAGAATCACCGGCCCTTGTTGCCAGGCCTCGCCGCTGTGCTCGCCATCCCATTCGTGCACCACGCCGCTGGCGTCGCGGTGGCGCTGCGGGCTGATGAAGTCGTCGGGGTAGAGGACGATTTCATGGAAGCCCTGGTACCAGTTCAATTCGTCGAGCTGCAGCAGCGGCAATTGGGCTTGCACGGCCAAGAGCAGGCGTCCGTGCGCATCCAGAGCCACCCCGGGCAGTGCACTGAGGTGTTTGTCGTGCAGGAACAGCACCGCGCGCTCGCCCAGGCGCTGGCGCTCGGCGGTGTCGAGGCCGGCGATGATCGGCAGCCGCTCGTCGAGCATTCGCCAAGCGTCGCTGCTGATCGGGTGGCGGGCGAGGATGCGCTGGCGACGCCAGGCGCGTAGTGACCACATGTTGACTGTAACCCCGGTTGTGCGGTGGCTCACCTTAAGCGGCGGGGTCGCGGGCGGCAAGTCCGCTACTCGGCGGCTGGCGATCCGGCGGCCCGGCGTTTCGGCACAAAGCCTGCACAGGCACTCGCAGTGCTGTTTAGAGGAGGGGCGCCGATGTCTATTGCGCACATTGATCATTCCGCGATGAGGCTGGCATTGGGGCATGGTCTGGATCTGCCCAACCAGGCCGCGCGAGCACGGGCGATGTGGGTCGCCGGCCGCCAGGGGCGCCCTCCGGTGTTGCTGGTGGCGTTGCTCTGGGCCCGTGAATGCACCGATGCGGTGCAAACGCTGGAGCGTTATCTCGATGCGCTATTCGCCGACTACGACGGCACCCCGCTCGGCTGGAGCGAAGCGCAAGCGGGGCGGCAGGTGCTGGCGGCGCTCAATCAGCAGCTGTTTCGCCAGCGGCAGCGCGGTCGGCGTATCGCCGAACTCGATGCGGGCCTGCTGTTGCTGCAAGACGACGAGGCGCAGTTTCTCCAAGCCGGCGCCATCGGTTTGCTGCGCTACCAGGGCGGCAGTTTGCAGAGCCTGGACGGACGCGAGGGCATGCAGCTGGGTATGCAGGCGGAACTGGCGCTGGTGCAGCACAGCCTGCCGCTGAGCCCTGGGCAGCCGTTATTGCTGGCGCCGCAAGCATTGCTCAGCGTCGCCGATTTGCAGGCCTTTCGCTGCGCCTGCCAGAACCTGGAGGTCGCGCAGTTGCCGGAGGTGTTGGCGCCGCTGCTCAAGGCACCCAGCGCCGCGGTGCTGACGCTCGCCGGCGCGGCTGCGCAAGCCGAGCCGAAGTCCGAACCCGAGGCGCCAGCGGTGCACTGGCCGGTACTGCAGCAGGCTCGCGCGGGTATGCAGGTGGATGGCTGGACACTGCTCGAAGCCTGCCCGTTCGGTCCGCCGGGACGGTTGTTCCGCGCCTGCGACGAACACGCGCGCGCGGCCTTGCTGTGGTTGGCGCAACGGCCTGTCGATGAGGTGTTCCGCCAATACGAGTGGGTCTTGCGCCGTAGCCCGGTGGCGAATTTGCCGCAACTGATGTCGTCGCATCAGCCGCGCCGCCATGCCTATTTATTGTTCGAGCCACCTTCGGCTCCGCTGCGCAGCCTGCACGAATGGTTCGCCAGCCATGGCCCGGTCGACGGGCAAACGCTGCTGCTCCTGCTCGAACAACTGATCGTGGCGGTACGCGCCCTGCAGCGGCGAGGCATGCAGGGATTATGGCTGGACCCGCGCAATATCCTGATCGATGACCAACGACGGCTGATGCTCTTGCCGGAATCCGCGGCGCTATTGCCCGGCGTGCCGCTTCAGGGGTTGCCGGAAGATGCGCGAGTGCTGGCGCCGGAGTTGCGCACGCAGTCGCCCGTGGATGGCCGCGCCGATCAGTTCGCTCTGGCGGCGCTGGCGTATTGGCTGCTCGGCGGTCAGTGGCCGGAGGTGGGCCTTGCGGAGCCTGGGGCAAACTGCCGGTATGTGCCGCTGGCCAACGTGGCCGGTGGCGTACCGGTCGGTTGGGACGGCGTGCTGGCGCGGGCCTTGGCGCCGCAGCCGCAGGCGCGCTTCGCTGCGCTTTCGGAGTTTCAACTGGCGCTGCAACAACCCATGGCCCATGACGACTTGCCGTTGCGTGCGCATGGCCGGGGGCCGCGGCATTGGCAGTGGGCGCTACTGGGCGTGCTGGCGGTGCAGTTGGGGGTGGGGTTGTGGTTGAGTTTGCAGGGTTAGCCGGCGGGCGGCCGATCTCAGCGCAACAGCACCATGCCGCGCGCCCGTGGCAGGCGCGCCCGGTGTTCTTGCTGCGGCGCGATCAGTTGCTTTCGATCGGCAGTACGAAGTTCTTGAATTCGGTGTCTTCGACGAAGCCGATGGATTCGTAAAGCTTATGGCCGACCACGTTATCGATGCTCGAAGCCACGCGCAGGCGTACTGCGTTGGTTTCCTTGGCCATCTGCTTGGCCGTCTGGATCAGACGGTCGGCGACCAGTTGGCGACGCGCGTCTTCGCTGACGTAGATGTCGTTGAGAATCCACACGCGCTTGAGCGATAGCGAGGAGTAGCTGGGATAGAGCTGGCAGAAGCCGAGGATTTTGTCCTCGTCGTCGGGCATCGCCAGATAGATCACCGACTCCTTGCGGCTGATGCGTTTTTCCAGGAACTTGCGCGAGGTCTCCGGGTACGGCAACTGGTTGAACAGTTCGCGGTATTTGACGAACAAGGGCGTCAGTTGGTCCAGGTGCTCCAGAGTCGCTTGAACGATGCGCATATGAGACCTCTACACGGCAGTTGAGTGGGGTTCTGCGGCAAATGACTTGCTCGGTCAGTCAGCGAGCCGATGCTGCCCCAGGTTTTTGGAAAGCGCAATCCAAACAAGCGTTTGGCTTATAAGCCGCGCGTCGACAGTACCCGCTAGTCCGCAGGTGTCTGCTCATAGAGGAGGAAATTGCCGGTTTCCGCAGGGGGCTCATCGTCCAGCGCGGGCACCGTGGCCTCGTCTTTCAGGTTGACCCCGGAGAGTTTCCGGTGACACGCCTCACGCATCAGGTAGAGCAGGCGGTGGGCGGCCATGCCGTAGCTGAGGCCTTCCAGGCGCACATTGGAGATGCAGTTGCGGTAGGCGTCGGTCAAGCCGACCCTGGGCGCGTAGGTGAAATACAGGCCCAGGCTGTCCGGCGAGCTGAGGCCGGGGCGTTCGCCGATCAGGATCACCACCATGCGGGCGCCGAGCAGCTCGCCGATCTCGTCGGCCACCGCCACCCGCGCCTGCTCCACCAGCACCACCGGCGACAGCGACCAGCCTTCCAAGCGCGCCAGCTCTTCCATGCGCGCGAGAAACGGCAGGGTATGGCGATGCACGGCGAGCGCCGAGAGGCCGTCGGCGACCACCACGGCCAGGTCGATGCTGCCCGGATGGGCTTCGGCATAATCGCGCAGACGCTGCGCCGAGGCGGCGTCCAGGCGGCGGCCCAGATCCGGGCGTTTCAGGTAGGTATCGCGGTCGCTGGCGGCGCTGTGCAGCAGCAGGCTGGCACGCCCGCGTTCGGCCAGGGCGGCGCTCAGCCCCGGGTGGTCGAAGGCCAGGTGCACGGCGTCGCGGGCCTGGGCGTGGGCGTATTGGAAATCCAGTAGCGCCTTGGTCGGCAGGCTGGTGCCGGCGCGGCCGAGGGCGATACGCGCGGGGGTCAAGCTGCGCAGTTGTTGCCAGGGGTTGGCGATGGCGCCGCTGGTTTCGTCGGGCGCGAGGTCGATTTGGGCTTGTTGGTTGATGTCGTACATGGATGCCGTCTCCTCAACTCAACTGCGCCAGGGCCTGGCGGAATGCCGGCGGCAGGTTTTCGCCGAAGCGCACGCGGCCGTCGGCCTGGGTGAAGATGCCCATGTTCTGCAACCAGGTTTCGAATTCCGGCGCGGGCTTCAAGCCCAGCGCTTGGCGTGCGTAGAGCGCGTCGTGGAACGAGGTGGTCTGGTAGTTGAGCATGATGTCGTCGGAACCGGGGATGCCCATGATGAAGTTGATCCCGGCCACGCCGAACAGCGTCAGCAGGGTGTCCATGTCGTCCTGGTCGGCTTCGGCGTGGTTGGTGTAGCACACGTCGCAACCCATCGGCAGGCCGAGCAGCTTGCCGCAGAAGTGATCCTCCAGGCCGGCGCGGATGATCTGCTTGCCGTTGTACAGGTACTCGGGGCCGATAAAGCCGACCACGGTATTCACCAGGAACGGCTTGAAATGCCGGGCCACGGCGTAGGCGCGGGTTTCGCAGGTTTGCTGGTCGAGACCGTGGTGAGCGTTGGCCGAGAGCGCGCTGCCCTGGCCGGTTTCGAAGTACATCAGGTTGTTGCCCAGGGTGCCGCGTTTCAGCGACAGACCCGCCTCGTAGCCTTCCTGGAGGATTTTCAGGCTGACGCCGAAGCTGGCATTGGCCGCCTCGGTGCCGGCGATGGATTGGAACACCAGGTCCAACGGCACGCCGCGTTCGATCGCGGCGATCGAGGTGGTGACATGGGTCAGCACACAGGCCTGGGTCGGGATGTCGTAGCGCTGGATGATCGCGTCGAGCATTTCCAGCAGGGCGCAGATCGAGGCGATGTTGTCGGTCGCCGGGTTGATCCCGAGCATGGCGTCGCCGTTGCCGTAGAGCAGGCCGTCGAGAATGCTCGCGGCGATGCCGGCCGGTTCGTCGGTCGGATGGTTCGGCTGCAGGCGGGTAGACATGCGCCCGCGCAGGCCGACGGTGTTACGAAAACGGGTGACCACGCGGATTTTCTGCGCCACCAACACCAGGTCCTGTACGCGCATGATCTTCGATACGGCGGCGGCCATTTCCGGGGTCAGGCCGGGGGCCAGCTTGCGCAGCGACTGCTCGTTGGCCTGGTCGCCGAGCAACCAGTCGCGCAGGCCGCCGACGGTCAGGTGGCTGACCACTGCGAAGGCGTTGCGGTCATGGCTGTCGATGATCAGGCGGGTGACTTCATCGCTTTCGTAGGGGATCAGCGCCTCGTCGAGAAAGTGCTTGAGCGGAATCTCGGCCAGGGCCATTTGCGCGGCCACGCGTTCGGTATCGCTGTGCGCCGCGACTTCCGCCAGGTAGTCGCCGGAACGTGCCGGGCTGGCTTTGGCCATGACTTCCTTGAGGCTGTCGAAGCGGTAGGTTTCGCCGCCGATGGAGTGGGAAAAACGGGCCATGTGCGCGGGCTCCTGAAACGCGAAAGGTTGCTGACAGATCAAGCCGTGCGGGCGTCCGCACGACTTGGGGCCTCTGCCGACCTTGTGGCGCGGCAGAGGAACGGCTCAGGCGCCGGTCAACATGGCGTCGGCCGGAGCATCGGAACGTTGTTGGTGGGTCAGTTGGAAATAAATGAAACCCGCGCCCATGAAACCGAGGAAAACCAGGGCGATCAGCATATTGAACCAGACCATCGCCGCCAGGCAGACCAGCGCGAGGACCAGGGCGATGCCCGGCACCACCGGGTAACCCGGAGCACGGAAGGTGCGCAGCAGATCAGGCTCGGTTTTACGCAGTTTGAACAGGCTGAGCATGCTCATGATGTACATCACGATGGCGCCGAACACCGCCATGGTGATCATCGCCGCGGTCAGGCTCATGCCTTGCAGGTTGATCAGGCTATCGCTGTAGATCGCCGCGATGCCGATAGCGCCGCCGGCGAGAATCGCCCGGTGCGGAGTCTGGAAGCGATTCAGCTTGGCCAGACTCTGGGGCAGGTAGCCGGCGCGGGCGAGGGCGAAGAACTGCCGCGAATAGCCGAGAATGATGCCGTGGAAACTTGCCACCAGACCGAACAGGCCGATCCACACCAGCATGTGCATCCAGTTCGAGTTTTCGCCGACCACCGCTTTCATCGCCTGGGGCAGCGGGTCGTTGATGTTCGACAACTCGCGCCAGTCGCCGACGCCGCCGGCCATGATCATCACCCCGATCGCCAGGAACACCAGGGTCAGAATGCCGCTGAGATAGGCCCGGGGAATGGTGCGCTTGGGATCCTTGGCTTCTTCGGCGGCCATGGCCGCGCCTTCGATGGCAAGGAAGAACCAGATGGCGAAGGGGATCGCGGCGAAAATCCCGGCGATCGAGGCGCTGCTGAAACTGTTCGAGCCGGCCCAGCCGTTCAGCGCGAAGTTGCTGAAGCTGAAGCCCGGCGCGACCACGCCCATAAACACCAGCAACTCGGCCACCGCGAGTACCGTGACCACCAGCTCGAAGGTCGCGGCGATGCTGACGCCGAGGATATTCAGGGTCATGAACACGAAGTAGGCGCCGACCGCCGCGTGTTTCGGGTCGAGTTCGGGAAATTGCACATTGAGGTAGGCGCCGATCGCCATGGCGATCGCCGGCGGCGCGAAGACGAACTCGATCAGGGTGGCGAGTCCGGCGATCAGCCCGCCTTTTTCGCCGAATGCGCGGCGGCTATAGGCGAAGGGGCCGCCGGCGTGGGGGATCGCCGTGGTCAGTTCGGTAAAGCTGAAGATAAAGCAGGTGTACATCGCCGCGACCATCAGCGCGGTGACCAGAAAGCCCAGGGTGCCGGCGCTGCCCCAGCCGTAGCTCCAGCCGAAGTACTCGCCGGAAATCACCAGGCCGACGGCGATACCCCATAGATGCAGGGTGCCGAGCGTGGGTTTGAGTTGTGTCGTGGAAGTCATCGAGTACCCGCCCAAAGTAGTGGTATAGACCAAGAGATATGCAGGCAACGCCTATGCCAGCCGCGACGGGTGGTCGCGGCGGACAGGGCATTTTGCGTTTTTAGCTAAGTCGAGGGCGCTTTCAGCGCAGAAGGGCGGGTTTAGAAGAAACCCAGTGGGTTGGTGTCGTAGCTGACCAGCAGGTTTTTTGTCTGCTGATAGTGCTCGAGTGCCACTTTATGGGTCTCGCGACCGACGCCGGATTTCTTGTAGCCACCAAATGCGGCATGCGCCGGGTACAGGTGGTAACAGTTGGTCCATACACGGCCGGCCTTGATCGCCCGGCCCATGCGGTACGCGCGGTTGATGTCGCGGGTCCAGAGGCCGGCGCCGAGGCCGAACTCGGTGTCGTTGGCAATTGCCAGGGCTTCGGCTTCGTCCTTGAAGGTGGTGACGCTGACCACCGGGCCGAAGATTTCTTCCTGGAACACGCGCATCTTGTTGTGGCCCTTGAGCAGCGTCGGCTGGATGTAATAACCGCCGGTGAGGCTGCCGCTGAGTTTTTCCACGCTGCCGCCGGTCAGCAGCTCGGCGCCTTCCTGCTTGGCGATCTCCAGGTAGCTCAAGATCTTGTCGAACTGCTGTTCGGAGGCCTGGGCGCCAACCATGGTGTCGGTGTCCAGCGGGTCGCCGCGTTTGATCTGCTCGACCTTCTTCATCACCTCTTTCATGAATGCCGGGTAGATCGACTCCTGCACCAGCGCCCGCGACGGGCAGGTGCACACTTCGCCCTGGTTGAAGAACGCCAGCACCAGGCCCTCGGCGGCCTTTTCGATAAAGCTCGGCTCGGCCTGCATGATGTCCTCGAAGAAGATGTTCGGCGATTTGCCGCCCAGCTCTACGGTCGACGGGATGATGTTTTCCGCCGCGCACTTGAGGATATGCGAACCGACCGGGGTCGAGCCGGTGAAGGCAATCTTGGCGATGCGCTTGCTGGTGGCCAGCGCTTCGCCGGCCTCTTTGCCGAACCCCTGCACCACGTTAAGCACGCCCGGCGGCAGCAAGTCGCCGATCAGCTCCAGCAGCACGCTGATGCCCAGCGGCGTTTGCTCGGCCGGCTTGAGCACGACGCAGTTGCCGGCGGCCAGGGCCGGGGCGAGTTTCCAGGCGGCCATCAGCAGCGGGAAGTTCCACGGGATGATCTGTCCGACCACGCCGAGCGGCTCGTGGATGTGATAGGCCACGGTGTTGCCGTCGATCTCGGCGGCAGAGCCTTCCTGGGCGCGCAGGCAGCCGGCGAAATAGCGGAAGTGGTCGGCGGCCAGGGGAATGTCGGCATTCAGGGTTTCCCGTACGGCCTTGCCGTTGTCCCAGGTCTCGGTGATCGCGAGCATTTCCAGATTGGCTTCGATGCGCTCGGCGATCTTCAGCAGGATCAGCGAGCGCTCCTGCACCGAGGTCTTGCCCCAGGCGTCGGCGGCGGCATGGGCGGCGTCCAGCGCCTTGTCGATGTCCGCGGCGCTGGAGCGGGGGAATTCGGCGATCGGCAGGCCGTTGACCGGCGAGGTGTTGGTGAAATATTGGCCTTTGATCGGGGCGACGAACTCGCCGCCGATGTAGTTGCCATAACGCGACTTGAAGGAAACGAGGGCGCCTTCGGTACCGGGGTGGGCATAACGCATGGTGAGAATCTCCTGGCTTTTGTACTTATTGGGGAGGCGCCCTGCGGCGCGTGCCAGGGACTAGAGCAAGGCCTGGGCCAGTTGTCGGTGAGGCCCGTTTTAGAGCGATATTTTGGATTGTCGGATAGGCGCGGAATGACGCTGTGTATCGCTCAAGACACAGGGAGGGTGACAGTTTGTACCGCTCCCGATACAGCGCCATGACTCGCCGGTCAGCCCGCCTTGCAATGCGTTTATCCCTGGAGGATGCTGCCAGGCGAAGTTCGATTAGGTGCGACTCCAGGGCGGAGAACAATAACAATGCACAATCACGCAAGCCGTCATGCCCAGCAGGTGCTGACCGTGGCCCAGGGCCGCAGCCCAGCCGCAGGTCCTGCGGCCGATCCTTCGGTGGCGCGCTCCTGGTTGCGTTGCCTGGAGCAATACCGTCTCGACCCGGCCCGCGCTTCGGCCCCGGCGGTGCTCGAACACTCGAGCATGCTCGAACGCCGCGAACAGTTGCGCCAGGTGCTGGAGATTTCCAGCAACGAGATGAACAGCCTGCACCGTCAACTGGCCGGTTCCGGCCACGCAGTGCTGCTCACCGACGCCCGTGGGGTGGTTCTCAACTGTGTCACCCAGCAGGCGGAAAAACGCACCTTCGAGCAGGCCGGCCTGTGGCTGGGCGCCGACTGGAGCGAGGCCTGCGAAGGCACCAACGGCATCGGCACCTGCCTGGTCGAGCGCCAGCCGCTGACCATCCACCAGAACGAACACTTCCGCAGTCGCCACACCGGCCTGACCTGCTCGGCCAGCCCGGTGTTCGACCCCCACGGCGAGCTGCTGGCGGTGCTCGACGTGTCCTCGGCGCGCCACGACGTCTCGCGGCAAAGCCAGTTCCACACCATGGCCCTGGTCAACCTGTCGGCCAAGGTCATCGAAGGCTGCCATTTCATGCGCAGCTACGAAGGCGAATGGCTGCTGCGTTTCCATGCCCAGGCCGAGTACATTGGCCAGTTCAGCGAGGGCCTGCTGGCGTTCGACGGCGACGGGCGAATCAGCGCGGTGAACCAGAGCGCGATCAACCTGCTCGGCCTGCCGCGTCAGCGTCTGCTCGGGCGCACCCTGCTGGAAATTTTCGACTGCCACCTCGACGACCTGCTCGGCCGCGCCTCACCACAACCGGCGGCCAGCTGGCCGCTGTACACGCAAAAGGGCCGGCAACTGTTCGCCATGCTGCGCGGGCAACCGCCGCGCCGCACTCAGGCGCTGGGCGCTCAGGTGTTGGCGACTCCCGGTCTGTGTCTGGCCGATCCAGCTTTGCAGGCGGATTTTCGCCGTGCCCTGCGGGTCTACGAGCGCGACGTGCCCTTGTTGATCGGCGGTGAAACCGGCACCGGCAAAGAAGCCTTCGCCAAGGCGCTGCATCAGGTCAGCTCACGCGGCGGCAAGCCCTTCGTCGCGCTCAACTGCGCGGCGATTCCCGAGAGCCTGATCGAGAGCGAACTGTTCGGCTACCGCGGCGGCAGCTTCACCGGCGCGCGCAAGGAAGGCATGCGCGGCAAGCTGCAACAGGCCGACGGCGGCACCCTGTTCCTCGACGAAATCGGCGACATGCCGCTGGCGCTACAAACCCGGTTGTTGCGCGTGCTGGAAGAGCGGCAGGTCGAACCCATCGGCGGCGAAACCCAGGCCATCGATGTGCGGGTGATCAGTGCCAGCCACCGCGACCTCGGCGAACGGGTCGCCAGCGGCGAGTTTCGCGAGGATCTGTATTACCGGCTCAACGGCCTGGAGCTGCAGTTGCCGCCGTTGCGCGAACGCGGCGACAAGCGCGAATTGCTGACTTTCCTGCTCGCCGAGGAGGCGCGCGGGCAGCCCCTGCGCGTGGATGAACGGGCCGGCAAAGCCCTGCTCGACTATGCCTGGCCGGGCAATGTGCGCCAGCTGCGCAATGTGTTGCGCACCCTGGCCGCGCTCTGCGACGACGGCCTGATTGGCTACGCCGAACTGCCCGCGCAAATCCGCCACGCACCCGCGGCACTGGCGCCCGCCGAAGCGGTCAAACCCGATCAGCTCGGCGATGCCGAGCGCGCGGCGCTGCTCGCGGTGCTCGACGCCCAGCATTGGCATATGAGCCGCGCCGCCGAGCAACTCGGCATCAGTCGCAATACGCTGTATCGCAAGCTGCGCAAACACGCGATCGCCCGGCGAGGCTAAGGCACAGCTGCGCATAGGCTAACCGGCCGTAGGTTGGTGCTGAGCGCAGCGAAGCCCAACAAGATGACAGCGGATCCTGCATCGCGGCCCGCGACGTTCTGCCGAGAACGGCGCAGGGCGCTGTGCTAACCTGCGGCGAGTTTTTCACGGCCGCTATTCAGCATCCGGCCGGTCCGTTTTCGAGGTTATCCATGCATATCCATATTCTCGGTATCTGCGGCACCTTTATGGGCTCGCTGGCCGTGCTGGCCAAGGAGTTGGGCCATCGCGTCACCGGCTCCGACGCCAATGTCTACCCGCCGATGAGCACCCAGCTCGAAGCCCAGGGCATCGAGCTGACCCAGGGCTACGACGCCGCGCAACTGCAGCCCGCGCCGGATCTGGTGGTGATCGGTAACGCCCTGTCACGCGGCAACCCGGCGGTGGAGTATGTGCTGAATCAGGGCCTGCCCTATGTCAGCGGCCCGCAATGGCTGGCCGACCACGTGCTGCAGGGCCGTTGGGTGCTGGCGGTGGCCGGCACCCACGGCAAGACCAGCAGTTCGAGCATGCTGGCCTGGATACTGGAGCATGCCGGCATGAGCCCGGGCTTTCTGATCGGCGGCGTGCCGCAGAACTTCGGCATTTCCGCGCGTCTCGGCGGTACACCGTTTTTCGTGGTGGAGGCCGACGAGTACGACAGCGCCTTCTTCGACAAGCGCAGCAAGTTCGTCCATTACCGCCCGCGCACCGCGATTCTGAACAACCTGGAATTCGACCACGCGGATATCTTCCCTGACCTGGCGGCCATCGAGCGGCAGTTCCACCATCTGGTGCGGACCATTCCCGGCGACGGCCTGATCATTCACCCGCGCGGCGAAAGCGCCCTGCAGCGGGTGATCGAGATGGGCTGCTGGACCCCGGTGCAGACCACCGGGGAGGGCGGCCAATGGCAGGCGCGCCTGCTCAGCGCCGACGGTTCGCGCTTCGAGGTGAGTTTCGAAGGCAAAACCGCCGGTGTGGTGGATTGGCAATTGACCGGCCAGCACAACGTCGCCAACGCCCTGGCGGTGTTGGCGGCGGCGCGGCATGTCGGCGTGGTGCCGGAGTTGGGCATCGCCGCACTGTGCAGCTTTATCAATGCCAAACGGCGCATGGAGAAGGTCGCCGAGGTCAACGGCGTGACCATCTTCGACGACTTCGCTCACCATCCGACGGCCATCGCCACCACCCTCGACGGCCTGCGCAAGCGCATCGGCGATGCCAAACTGATCGCCATCATCGAGCCGCGTTCCAACTCGATGAAGCTCGGCGCGCACCGCGACGGTCTGCCGGAATCGGTGGCGCAGGCCGACTCGGTGTATTGGTACGCGCCGCCGAACCTCGGCTGGGACCTGGCCGCCACGGTCGCCTCTTCCCGCGTGCCGACCCAAGTCTGCGACTCGCTGGAGGCGATTATCAAAGGGGTCAAGGCCGAGGCCGCGCCGGGCACCCAGGTGGTGGTGATGAGCAACGGCGGCTTCGGCGGTTTGCATGGCAAGCTGGCCGAGGCATTGAAGTAGGGCGGGTGAAACCCGCCATTGAGCATAAGCCGGCGGGTTTCACCCGCCCTACGGAGTTCGCATGAGCGGTCCCGAAAGAATCACCCTGGCGATGACCGGCGCTTCCGGCGCGCAATACGGCTTGCGCCTGCTCGATTGCCTGGTGCGCGAAGACCGCGAGGTGCACTTTTTGATCTCCAAGGCCGCGCAACTGGTGATGGCCACCGAGACCGATGTGACCCTGCCGAACAAGCCGCGGGCGATGCAGGCCTTTCTCAGCGAATACACCGGCGCGTTGCCGGGGCAGATCCGCGTGTACGGCAAGGAGGACTGGATGGCCCCGGCGGCCTCTGGCTCGGGCGCGCCCACCGCGATGGTGGTGGTGCCCTGTTCCACCGGCAGCCTGTCGGCGATCGCCACCGGCGCCTGCAACAACCTGATCGAGCGTGCCGCCGACGTCGCCCTGAAAGAGCGTCGGCAGTTGATTCTGGTGCCGCGCGAGGCACCGTTTTCCAGCATCCATCTGGAGAACATGCTCAAGCTGTCGAATATGGGCGTGACCATCCTGCCGGCTTCGCCCGGTTTCTACCATCAACCGCAGACCATCGACGACCTCGTCGATTTCGTCGTCGCGCGTATCCTCAATTGCCTGGGCATTCCTCAGGACATGCTGCCGCGCTGGGGCGAGCATCATCAGGTCTCGGATGAGTAAGCACTGGGGCATGCCTGCGTTGGCCCTGGCGCTGCTGCTGTGCGGCGGCTGCGCGACCACGCGCACGCTGGACGCGGCCAAGCCCGGCGCGCCTGTGGTGTATGCCGGTACGCGCCTGGATCTGTATGCCTTGAAGGGCGGCTGCTGCGCGCAGGATCGTTTCGGCGCCGAAGCTCCCAAGTACCCCGGCCTCGACCTGCCCGCCAGCGCTTTGCTGGATACCCTGCTGTTGCCGTTGTCCCTGGCTGCCGCGCTGGGGTTGCAGTTGGGTGTAAGCGGCGGGCTTTAGCCGTTCGTAGCCCGGATGCAATCCGGGGAAGCGGTATAGCCGCATGAGTCATCGCCCCATGAATCGCTCCCGGATTGCATCCGGGCTACGGCGCGGCGCGGTTCCCAGGGTTTTTATGACGCACAAAAAAACAGGCGTTCCACCGACCGGGGAACGCCTGTAGGGCGGCGCCGCCTTGCGCCACATAGGTGCGAATCAGTCCCTCTAACCGCTTCCATGCATCCCGTCCGGAGCGGTTGAGGATGTTCGACCGATTCGCTACCGGGGGCTACTTGACCTTGCGCAGAATGAAGTTGGTCATGCTCTCCTGAGACGACGGCATGATGTTCATCCGCGGGATGTAGTAGTTGCCCTTCAGGCCGACTTTCTGGGCTTGGTCACGTAGCGCTTTGGCATGGTAGGGGTGGTGATAAAGAATCCCGACGCTGCTCGGTTTGGTCACCGGTACGCTCTGGTTGGCGACCCATACTTCCGGGTCGGCTGCGTCCATCAAACCGAGCAAATCGACATCCTGCCGATAGGCCACGATGGGCGAGCTATAGAGTTCGTGCAGTTGGTCGATGCCGTAAAAGTTCGTCGCCGCGCTTTCCATCGAGGCGACGGAGAAGTTGTATTGCTTGAACACTTCCTCCCAGCGCACCACATCCATGGACGATTGGGCTTCGGAACCCACGGCGGCCAATATGCGCGTGGACTGGTGTTCTACCGGGTCGCCGCTGTTGAGGTTGGCCATGTCGTCGTGGAAGGCCAACCAAAGAGCGGTGCTGGCGCCGGCGGAACTACCGATGGCGATGACTTTCTGTGGGTCGATATTGAAGCTGTCGTGGTGGTGCTTCATAAATTGCACCGAACGCTGAGCGCCGCGCAGGGATTTGATCAAACCCACTTTGTCGCTACGTCCCAACAATGGGTAGTTGATCGAGGCAAAGGCGACGCCCTGATCGAGCAACTCGACGATCATTTTCCGATTGCTTCTGCTATAGGCCTTTTCCTTGCTGCCGGAAGAGAAACCGCCGCCGTGGATAAATATCACCAAAGGCGTTTTGCTCTTGCTGGAGTAATTGGCTTTGGGCGCGAAGATATCGAACCTGTGCCGGGCATCCGGGCCGTAAGGCACGTCTTTGACGAAGTAGGCGGAGGTCGAGCCCAGGCTGAAGGGCGGGCTGCTCGGCGACAGGCTGAGGGCCGAGGCCATGGCTGGGGCCAGCGAGCTGCCAACGACTGCCGCTGCCAGTAGCGCGCGCCTCAGGACGTTCCAGGGCGAGGTGGATGGGTTACATCGCAATAGATTGTCGGGGGCGGGGGCATTGCGCGTTGCAAGTTTGAACATGACTGATTTCTCTCGATATGAGGACTACTTTTCAGTCGGGTGCAGTCATTCCATTAATCGGTAGTTGTTTAATCGGCATTCCCGCCAGATACACGCGAACTAAAACCTGAGTGCTGAAATGGAAGTGCTCGAATGGCGCATCAGTCCGTCTCTCAGCGGGGCGGATAATGTGTGGATATATCGCGATTGATAAGAGCCGTTTGTCGAAACAGGCAGCGTCAATATTTTGTTATTGCGCCCGGGTGATATTAATTTGACCCACGATTTTGCACTTTGCCACTATGCATTTATTGTGTTTTTCGATGTATTTTGAGGAATAGCGTCAATATTTTGTTGTTTTTGATGGGTGCAGGAATAGATGTACGAGAAGAAAACGGAACTTAAATTCCGATAAGCGGTAGTGCCATAACCCTGCATTCTTTATATATCCAGCCGATATCGCGCTAGTTGGTCTGGGTCAGGTGCGCTAACGATTGGAGCAGGCAAGGCCGCTGGCGCTGCAAATTTTATGATCGTTGCGGCGATGTTCGGGACTCAGGCGTTATGGCGTGCCCATTGTTCGAGGTGCTCCGCGGTCGTCGGTTTACTGAACAAATAACCCTGGAAGTTATGGCAGCCCAGGCGCAATAAGGCGTCGCGTTGTTCCAGGCTTTCCACGCCTTCGGCGATGATCCGCAAGTTCAGATTGGCGCCCAGCGCCACTATGGTGCGCACTATGGCGGCGTCGCTGGGGTCGCTCAGCAGGTCGCGAACGAAGGATTTGTCGATCTTCAGGCAATCCAGGGGCAGACGCTTGAGGTAGTTGAGCGATGAGTAGTCAGTGCCGAAGTCGTCCAGCGAGAAGCACACGCCATGGGTTTTCAGTTCGGTCATCTTGGCGATCATCGCCTCGACGTCCTCCACCAGGTGGCTTTCGGTCAATTCCAGCCCCAGGTGCGCCGGATTGGCGCCGGTCTCCTCGAGCGCGCAGAGTACGTCGGCGACGAAGTCGGGGTGATGGAATTGCCGGGCGCTGACATTGACCGCCAGGTTGATCCCCTGCATTTCGGGCAGTTGCGCCCAGGTCACCAACTGGCGGCAAGCGGTGCGCAGGACCCAACGACCCAAGGGCAGGATCAGGCCGGTGCTTTCCGCCAGCGGGATGAACGCATCGGGCTCCACCAGCCCCCTGTGCGGATGTTGCCAACGAATCAGCGCCTCGGCGCCGAACAGCCGACCGTGCCGGTCCACCTTGGGCTGGTAATGCAGGACGAACAGGCGTTCGCGCAGGCTCTGGCGCAAGTCGTTTTCCAGGTCGGCGCGGGCGCTGGCCTCGGCCTGCATCCTCGGGCTGAAATACCTCAGGGTGTTGCGCCCGCCCGATTTGGCTTCGTACATGGCCAGGTCGGCGCGTTTGAGCAGATCGTCGACGGTATTGTGTTCGTCGGAAAACAGCGCGATGCCGATGCTCGCGGTGCTGCTGTAGCTGCGCATCTGCAAGGTATAGGGCGCTGCCAGCGTGTGCAGGATCTTGTGCGTCACGCTGTCGAGTTGCTGGATGGCGGTGTCGCGGTCCAGGCTCAGGTCTTCGAGCATCAGCACGAATTCGTCGCCGCCCAGGCGCGCCAGGGTGTCCTGTTCGCGCACGTGTTCGAGCAGGCGCTGGGCGACCTGTTGCAGCAGGCGGTCGCCCATGTCGTGGCCGAGGGTGTCGTTGAGGTTCTTGAAGTTATCCAGGTCGATGAACAGCAGCGCGCCTTCCTTCTCGTTGCGCGCACGTTGCGCCAGGGCGTGTTGCAGGCGGTCGATCAGCAGGCGGCGGTTGGGCAGGCCGGTGAGTGTGTCGTAGAAGGCCAGTTGGTGGATCTGCTCGAGGTTGCGTTTGTGCTCGCTGATATCGGTGGAGATGCCGCACAGGGCATAGATGCTGCCGTCCGGATGGCGCAATGGCAGTTTCACCGAGAGGAAGGTGTGCTCCTTGCGGCCATCCAGGCTGCGATTGATTTCTTCGCATTCGACCCGTTCGCCGCGCAGTACGCGGCGGTCGTTGTTGTGCAGGTTGGCGACGGTCGAGGCATCGAAGAAGTCCTGGTCGCTGCGCCCGATCACCTCGTCGCGGGAGCGCCCGAACAGCTCGCAGACCTTGCGGTTGGCGTATTGGTAGTTGAGTTGCGGGTCCTTGATATAGATATAGGCCTCGACGCTGTCGAGGATGGTGTTCAGGCGTTGTTCGCTGGCTTTGATCTGGCGAGTTTGGCTGGCCACCTGGCGGCGTAACAGCAAGGCTCCACCCGACGCCGCGAGCAGCAGGCCGAGCAGCGTGGCCAGGCCCCACCAGGCGACCTTTGGCAGCCATAGCGCGGGTTGATTATCACCCCAGCTATACAGGGTCTGGTAATAGAACGAGTCGGGCGATCTCTGCCACTCCAGCAAGTAATGGTCGATACGCTCGAGCAGATCTCCGTTGCGGCCTTTGCCGGTGGCATAGAACAGCTGCGTCGGCAGAAAGATGATCGGCGTGGCGTGCAGGCGGTAGTAGGGCGCATGGGCGTTGCCGAAACGCTGAGTGGTCACCACCACGTCGGCCTGACGGTTGGTCACCAGTTCGAAGCCCTCATCGATCCGTTGGACGGGGATCAACTGCACATCCAGGCCGAAACTGTCGAGCAGCTCTTCCAGGTACTCCTCCTGAATGGAGTCGGCCAGTACCGCGATGCGCCGGCCTTTGAGATCGAGAATGGAGCCCAGAACGACGTCGCTGTGGCGGTACAGCTGCGACCAACTGAGCAGCGAGTGCACTTGGTGAAAGTCCAGGAGGCGGATGTTCGCCGGGGTCCGCGCGACATCCGGGAGCAAGTCTATCCCGCCGCTCTGGAGCTGTTGCAGGCAGCTCTGCCAGGCGCAAGGCACGGGTGTCAGCCGCCAGTCCTCCTGGCGGGCGATTTCGTTGAGCAGGTCGCCGAGAATGCCGGAAAGTTGGCCGGTGGTGGTGAGAAATATCTTCGGTTCGCTGACATAGACCCCTACGCGCACATTGCGCTGTGCGGCCACGATTTGTGGGGAAATGCCAAGGGATAAGCAGCAAATGCCAAGCAAAACGCCGAGAAACAAAGGGCGTGATAACCGCGACATCATGCGTTACCCGATTTCTATGGGATCTAGTTCCCGATAGACAGGGTTATCGAGATTAAGTGCGAGAAAGTCGTGGGCTGTCAGGGGCGCTTCGCCCGATTCGATCGTGGCTTTCTGGTTCATTTTCCCGTTCGCGGCAAAGATGATTCCATCGGCGTGACACCGCGGCGTGCGGTATCTGCTTATGCCGGCAGAGTCAGCCTTCTATTCGATACAGGTTGTCGGTCGTCCAGCGCTCCAGGCGTTCCGCGGTTGTCGGTTTACCGAACAGATAACCCTGGAAGTTATGACAGCCCAGGCGCAGTAAGGCGTCGCGCTGTTCCAGGTTTTCCACGCCTTCGGCGATGACTCGCAAGTTCAGGTTGCTGCCCAGCGCCACTATGGTGCGCACTATGGCGGCGTCGCTGGGGTCGCTCAGCAGGTCGCGAATGAAGGATTTGTCGATCTTCAAGCAATCCAGGGGCAGACGCTTGAGGTAATTGAGCGACGAGTAGCCGGTGCCGAAGTCGTCCAGCGAGAAGCACACGCCGTAAGCTTTCAGTTCGGTCATCTTGACGATCATCGCCTCGACGTCCTCGACCAATTGGCTTTCGGTCAGCTCCAGTTCCAGGCGCGTCGGATCGGCACCGGTCTCTTGCAGAGCGGCGAGTACGTCGGTGACGAAGTCGGGGTGGTGGAATTGCCGGGCGCTGACATTGATGGCCAGAGTGACCCCGCGCATTTCCGGGTGTTGCGCCCAGGCCACCAGTTGCTGACAGGCGCTGTGCAGGATCCAGCGGCCCAGGGGCAGGATCAGGCCGGTGCTTTCCGCCAGCGTGATGAACTCGTTGGGCGCCACCAGGCCACGACGCGGGTGTTGCCAACGAATCAGCGCCTCGGCGCCGAACAGCTGGCCGTGCCGGTCCACCTTGGGCTGGTAATGCAGCACGAACAGGCGCTCGCGCAGGCTCTGGCGCAAGTCGTTTTCCAGGTCGGCGCGGGCACTGGCCTCGGCCTGCATCCTCGGATTGAAGAACCGCAAGGTATTACGCCCGCCCGACTTGGCTTCGTACATGGCCAGATCGGCGCGTTTGAGCAGTTCGTCGACGGTGCTGTGGTCATCGGAAAACAGCGCCACGCCGATGCTCGCGGTGCTGCTGTAGTTGCGTCCCTGCAAGGTGTAAGGCGCGGCCAGGGCATGCAGAATCTTCTGGGTGATGCTGCTGAGCTGCTGGATCGCGGTATCGCAATTCGGGCTCAGGTCTTCGAGCATCAGCACGAACTCGTCGCCGCCCAGGCGCGCCAGGGTGTCCTGTTCGCGCACATGGTCGAGCAGGCGCTGGGCGACCTGTTGCAGCAGGCGGTCGCCCATGTCGTGACCGAGGGTGTCGTTGAGGTCCTTGAAGTTATCCAGGTCGATGAACAGCAACGCGCCTTCCTTCTTGCTGCGTGCGCGTTGCGCCAGGGCGTGTTGCAGGCGGTCGATCAGCAGGCGGCGGTTGGGCAGGCCGGTGAGTGTGTCGTAGAAGGCCAGTTGGTGGATCTGCTCGAGGTTGCGTTTGTGCTCGCTGATATCGGTGGAGATGCCGCACAGGGCATAGATGCTGCCGTCCGGGTGGCGCAACGGCAGTTTCACCGAGAGAAAGGTGCGCTCCTCGCTGCCATCCAGGCTGCGAATGATTTCTTCGCGTTCCACTCGTTCGCCGAACTGCAATACGCGGCGGTCGTTGTCGTGCAGGTTGGCGGCGATCGTGGCATCGAAGAAGTCCTCGTCGCTGCGCCCGATCACCTTGTCGGCGCTGAGGCCGAACAGCTCGCAGACGTTGCGGTTGGCGTATTGGTAGTTGAGCTGCGGGTCCTTGATATAGATATAGGCCTCGACGCTGTCGAGGATGGTGTTCAGGCGTTGTTCGCTGGCCTTGATATGGCGGGTTTGGCTGGCCACCTGACGGCGTAGCAGCAGGGCGCCGCCGAGCGCGGCGAGCAGCAGGCCGCCGAGCATGGCCAGGCCCCACCAGGCGGCTTTCGGCATGGATAACGCGGGTTTATGGCTGCCCCAGTTGTGCAGGGTCTGGTAGTAGAACGAATCGGACGATCCCTGCCACTCCAGCAAGTAATGGTCGATGCGTTCGAGCAGGTCGCCGTTGCGGTCCTTGCCGGTGGCATAGAACAGCTGCGCCGGGAGAAAGATGATCGGCGTGGCGTGCAGGCGGTAGTAGGGCGCATGGAAGTTGCCGAAACGCTGGTTGGTCACCACCGCATCGGCCTGCTGGTTGGCCACCAGTTCGAAGCCTTCTTCGATCCGTTGGACGGGAATCAACTGCGCATTCAGGCGAAAGCTGCTGGTCAGCTCCAGCAGGTAGTTCTGCTGAATCGAACCGGCCAATACCGCGATGCGCTTGTCTTTGAGGTCGAGAATGGAATCCAGGATGACGTCTTTGCGGCTATACAGCTGCGACCAGCTGAGCAGCGAGGGCACCTGGTGAAAATCCAATGAACGCGCGCGCGCGGGGTTGCGCGCGACATCCGGGAGCAGGTCGATTTCGCCACTCTGCAGCAGTTGCAAGCAGGTCTGCCAGGCGCAGGGTACGGGTGTCAGCCGCCACTTTTCCTGGCGGGCGATTTCGTTGAGCAGGTCGCCGAGAATGCCGGAGAGTTGGCCGGTGGGGGTGAGAAATATCTTCGGCTCGTTGGCGTAGACCCCTACGCGCACGTCGCGGGGTATGGCCGTGGCCGGTGAGGTAAAAGCGAGCAGTAAGCAGATGCCGAGCAGAACGCCAAGAGACAACGGGCGTGGTAACAGTGACGTCATGCGCGACTCGATTTTTTCCGTGGCGATACAGCAACGATAGACAAGATTCGTCGCGATCAGGAGATCGGCGGCGAAGATCGCGCGATCAGTCCGCCCAGCCCCGATAGACATAGGTCATGGGTTTCGGGCCCTTGAGGTAGCCGGTCTCCAGTTCGCCCAGGTTGAAGCTGCCAGCGGCGATCAGCGCCGGCATGTCGCGGTTGAGGTGGCAGCCGCCGGCCAGGGGTTTCCACACCGGGGTCAGGCGGTTCTGCCAGCGCAGCACCGCGGCATCCGGCGCGCGGCCATGCTCGCAGAACCACAGGCGGCCACCGGGTTTCAATACGCGGCGCATCTCCTGCAACGCGGCGACGGCGTCCGGGATGGTGCATAGGGTGAAGGTGCAGACGATGCTGTCGAAGCTGGCATCAGCGGCCTGGATCTGGCCCAGCTCCAAGGCGATCATCTCGACGGGGATGTCGATTCGCGCGGCGCGCTCGCGCGCCAGTCTCTGCATGTCCGCGCTGGGGTCGACACCGACGATCGCGCTGACCTTTTCGGCATCGTAGAGCGCGAGGTTGAGGCCGCTGCCGATGCCGATCTCGAGCACCCGGCCATGGGCCCGTGGAACCACCGTCGAGCGCACCTTCATCACCTCGCCCATGCCGCAGGCGAAGTCGATCAGGTGCGGCAGGATATGGCGGTCATACCAGTTCATCGGGGACGTCGTCCTCGTCGCTGTTGTCCGCGCTGATCGCGGCGAAACACTTGAGCCGATGGGGGCCGGCCTGGTCTGCCAACTGCCAGGTCTCGCTGGCGCCGTCGAAGGTGGCCGCCAGCACCGCGGCCAGGGAAAACTGCCAGTGACGGCGATCGCGGCCGTCCATGCATTCGATGCGCAACAGCGTCTGGGTCTGGCTGGCGCTATCGGCCGAGCCGGCGCTGACCTGGGCCAGCAGCTCTTTGTCCAGGTCGAACTGCCAGGCATGCAGATCGTCGATCTCCAGCATATCGGCGGCTTCCAGGGCTTCGATCAGGTTGCTGTGGGCTGTGCTCATGGGCGATTCGATCATCCGTTAATTCAGTAAATTCAGTAAAAAGGCTCAACGGCCGAGGCGGCGTAATTGATCGGACTCGACGACGCGCACGCCTTCGCCTTCTTCCAGCGCCAGGCGCCAGAGCGCGCGGGCCAGAACGGTGGCTTCGATACCGCGGTACTTGCCCGGCAGCCAGCGCATGAAGGGCGCCGCCAGGCGCTCGCCGAGGCGGAATTCGTTGCGTGGGCCGAGCAACAGGGAAGGGCGTACCAGGGTCAGCTGCGGCCAGCCCTGGGCTTTCAGCGCCTCTTCCGTCTCGCCTTTGACCTTGTTGTAAAACACCGATGAATTGGCGTCGGCGCCCAGCGCACTGATAACCAGCAGATGGCGTGCGCCGAGCTCGCGTGCGCGTTTGGCGAAAGCCAGCACCAGGTCGTGATCGACGGCGCGAAAGGCCTCCTGGGAACCGGCCTGTTTGATGGTGCTGCCCAGGCAACAGAACGCGCTATCGACCTTGCCGCTCAGCTGCGGCAGCAGGTCGAGCAGCTCGCCCACCGGATTTTCCAGATGTGGGTGGGCCGCCAGGGGGCGACGACTGGGCGCCAGCACGCGCTCGACCGTGGGCTCGTTGAGCAGGCGATCCAGCAGATGTTCGCCAGTCAGGCCGGTGGCGCCTGCGAGGAGGATGTGCTGGGGCGTTAAATACATGGTGGTGATTTCTCCGCTGATATCGATCAGCTTATCAGGCTGTTGGGAAGTTAGGCGCCGCGCTTGCCCCCGCGGCCGCGCATCATTTGGCCGCCGTCCGGGCCGCGGGCTCCGCGCTCAAGGCGCGCTTGGCCTGTTGTTCGCGCAGTTTGCGCCAATGCCCGAGCACCGCCTTGGGGGCCCAGATTTGCGGCTCCGAGGCTTCGAAGCCATCGGCCTGTTCGCGCTCGGCGACTTTCTCCGTGGCGAGGTCGAAGGCACGTTGCAGGTCGTCGGTCTCGTTCAGGGCTTCTGCGAACAGCGCGCGACCGAAATAGGTGAAGTCGTTTTCCTCCGAGCAGCCGAAGGACACCCGATCGGCCCGAGCGGCGGTCATGACCAGGGTGTTGGGGGTTTTCAGCTGCGGGATGAAACCGCCGGAATAGCAGGCGGAAATCACCAGAATCTTGTGCCGCTCCTGCAGCGGCTGCAGCAGCGCGGCCAGTTCGCTGGCGGGCAGATCGTTGAGTTGCAGGCGCGGCTGATCGAGGTTGAGTTCGTGGCCCCGCGAGCCGTGGCTGGTCAGGTAGATGAAAATCAGGTCTTCCGGGCCGCTACGTTCGGCCAGGGCCTGTACCGCCCGCCTGAGGGTTTCACGGGTGGCCAGCGGGCGCTCGGCGATGTGCTCGCGGTGGTTGATCAAGGTGATGCCGCCACGGGCGGCGAAGCGCTCGTCGAGCAGCCGGGCGACGTAATCGGCCTCGCGCATGAACACGCTCTGTTTGCCGTCGCCGGCCAGGGTCAGGGTGTACAGCTCGACCTCGGGAGTCGAGGCGGGCAGTTTGGCGATGGCCTCGTCGAGCAAACGGCCCTGGGCCAGCAGGCCGAGTTCCAGGGCATCGGGCAGCATGCGTTGCTGCTCGTCGCGGACCCGCTGTCCGCGCTGCCAGAGCCCCTCCTGGCGGCTGCCGTCGGCCAAGGTCAGGGTGCCACTGCCGGCATATTCGCCATAGGCGAAATCGCCGTCGTAGACGCTGCCGTCGGCCAGCTGTAAACGGCCCTTGCCATGGTAGCTCCAGTCGGCGAACTGGCCGTCGTAACGGCTGCCGTCCGCGCCCTTGAAGGTGCCCGCGCCGCTCAATCCGCCCTCGACGAAGGCACCGCTCCAAACATCGCCGTCGATGCTTTGGTAGCGGCCTTTGCCGTGGAATTGACTGTCGCGGAAATCGCCATCGTAGAGATCGCCGTCGGCGCCGACGTAGCTGCCTTCGCCTTTCAGTTGGCCGTTGGCGAAGGTCCCGCTGAGTTGATCGCCATTGGCATCGCGGCTGACGCCCTGGCCGTGCGGTTGGCCCTTGCGGAAGCGGCCCTGGAAGCTGCTGGCGTCCGGCCGTTGCAGTTTGCCGATGCCATGGAACAGGTCGTTCTTGAATTCGCCGCGGTAGACCAGCTCGCCCTGGATAAAGGTGCCTTCACCGGCGAAACGGCCGTTGTCGAAGCCGCCCTGGTAGCTGCTGCCGTCGCGGTATTGCAGTTTGCCCTGGCCATGGAAGCTGCCGTTGTGGAACTCGCCGACATAGTGCTCGCCGTCGCTGCCGTGCCAGGTTCCGGCGCCGTGCATGCGGCCATCCTTGAAGCCGCCCTCGTACCAGCTGCCATCGGGGTAATCCAGGCGGCCCTGGCCTTGCAACAGGCCGTCGATCACCTCGCCACGGTACTGCGAACCGTCGGGCAGCGTGGCGTCGGCGGGCAGCAGCGAGAGGGCATCGCCACAGGCGGTAAGCAACAGGGCCAAGCCAAGAGGGGCCAGATTGACGGGGCGCATGATGGACATCCGAGTCGGGAACTTAGGGGAGAGTATGTCCGAATCCTGCGCCAAGCGTTGTCGCAGTGCACAGAGAAACGGCAATGCAATAAAAAACGGGGCGCCAATCGGCGATTGGCGCCCCGTTATTGGAACGGTGTCAAACGAAGCAGAGGGTCAAGGGTTCGGCGACGTAGGCCGGTTTTTCCTGGCCTTCAATTTCCAGTACTGCGCGGGCCTTGAGCAGCCATTGTCCGGGGTTCTTTTCGGTAGCGTCGACCAGCGTCACGACCAGGCGCACCTTGGAATCGACCTTGACCGGCTGGATGAAACGTACGCTGTCCAGGCCGTAGTTGATGGCCATTTTCAGGCCCTGGGGCATGATCATGATGCCTTCCATCAGCTTGGGAATCAGCGACAGCGATAGGAAACCATGGGCGATGGTGGTGCCGAACGGCGTGAGCTTGGCTTTTTCCGCATCCACGTGGATGAACTGATGGTCGCCCGTGCATTCAGCGAACTGGTTGATGCGCTCCTGGTCGATGGTCAACCAATCGGAACGCCCGAGTTCTTTGCCAACGTAATCTTTGAGCTCTGCAATGGGTACTGACGGCATATTTCCTCCTTGAGGAGACGGGGGGGATTTTTTTTCTGATTAGGACCGCTCGGCCTTAGATCACCATGGGCCAGGGCGCGGGTCAAGCGGGTTATGTCCAACCGCGGGCATTATTGGAGCGCTTGTTGTCTGCCTATAATGGCCAGCGTTTATGACGCATTAGGTCTTATCGATTGGAGAGAGTTCATGCTGCTGCGCGGGCTGTCCTGGCTGGTGTTATGTCAATTGTTGGGCACGGCGCTGAATGTGCTGTTTTTGCCGATGTTGCCGGGGCCGATTCTCGGCATGTTGCTGCTGTTCGGCGCGCTGCTGCTGCGCGGCCGGGTCGACGAACCGCTGCGTCTGGCGTCCAGTAGTCTGCTCAGCTACCTGCCGCTGTTGCTGGTGCCGCCGGCCGTTGGGGTGATGGCCTATGCCGCCAGCATTGCCGAGAACTTCTGGGCGGTGGTGGGGTCGCTGGTGTTGTCGCTGGTGCTCTCGCTGGTTTTCGCCGGCTGGCTGATGCAGGTGCTGATCAACCGTCAACAACGTCGCCAGGAGGGCCCATGAGCCTCGATTGGTACGGCGCCTGGCAGGCGGTCATCGGGCATCCGTTGTTCGGTTTCGGTATCACCCTGGGGGCCTATCAGGTGGGGCTGGCTTTGTATGAAAAGACCCGCTGGTTCTTTCTGCATCCGGTGCTGGTGTCGATGTCGATCGTGATTGCGATCTTGACGCTCTGCGGTTTGAGCTTCGCCGAATACAAACTCAGCGCCGAGGTGCTGACCTTGTTCCTCGGGCCGGCGACCGTCGCCTTGGCGGTGCCGCTGTACCTGAATTTGCGGCGCATCCGCCAACTGTTCTGGCCGACCGTGCTGACCCTGGCCATCGCCGGGTTGCTGGCGACGTTGCTCGGGTTGGCCTTGGCCAGTTGGTTCGGCGCGGAACGGCCTATCCTGATGAGTATCGCGCCCAAGTCGGTGACCTCGCCGATCGCCATGCTGGTGGCCGACCAGATCGGCGGCATCGCCGCGCTGGCGGCGGTGTTCGTGATGATCACCGGGGTGCTGGGGGCGATCGTCGGACCGGCGCTGCTGCGTCTGTGCGGCGTGCGGCATCACGCGGCCCTGGGGATGGCCCTGGGCATCACTGCACATGCGGTCGGCACCGCCCGCGCGATGCAGGAAAGCGAGGAATGCGGTGCGTTCGCCGCCCTGTCGATGAGCCTGATGGGGATGTTCACCGCGGTATTGCTGCCCTTGGCGTTTATCCTGCTGGCATGAGGACGAATCGATGAACTTACCCTTGCTCCCGCTCAACACCGTGTTGTTTCCCGACTGCGCCCTGGATTTGCAGATTTTCGAGGCGCGCTATCTGGACATGATCAGTCGCTGCATGAAGCAGGGCGAAGGCTTTGGCGTGGTCTGCATCGTCGAGGGCGAGGAAGTCGGCGAACCCGCCGAACGTTTCGCCGCCATCGGTTGCGAGGCACGCATCTGCGACTTCCAGCAGCGTCCCAACGGCTTGCTCGGCATTCGCGTCGAAGGCGCGCGGCGCTTCAAGGTGCAGCGCGCCCAGGTGCTGCCGGATCGCCTGACGGTCGCCGAAGTCGATTGGCTGGAAGAGCCGGACGAGCAGCCGCTGAGCGCCGAGCACGAGGACCTGGCCGCGTTGCGCCGAGCCTTGGCGATGCACCCCATGGTCGCCGCGCTGGGCATGGACGAGGAGCTCGGCGGGCAATCGGCACTGGCCAATCAACTGTCGTACCTGCTGCCGCTGACGCCCGAACAGAAGGTGCAGTTGCTGGCGCTGGAGTCGCCGCAGCAGCGCTTGGCGGTGTTGCAGCATCTGCTCGAACAGTTGCAGGGCGATCTCAACTCCTAGCCGCTGAGCCCTGGTCTCTATGGGCGGATGCGGTACATCAGCAGGGCTTCGGACAAGTGCCAGGTAGCCACGCTGCCGAGCAGGCCGAGGCAGGCGGGTAGGAGTAACCACCAGACCTTCGCCGGCAATGCCGGCATCCCGTCGCGGCGCTGCACCCACGCCAAGCTCGCGGCGCAGATCGCACCGGCGAGCAAGGCCCCGGCGATCACGTCGCTCGGCCAATGCACCCCCAGATAGACCCGCGACAGGGCGATGGCGCCGGCCGGCAGACTGGCCAGCAGCAGCCAGGTCAGGCGCATCCGCGCCGGCTGACCGCGCCCGGCGAGCACGCCGAGTACCAGAAAGAAGGCAAAGGCCGCCGAGCTGTGGCCGCTGGGGAAGCTGAAACTGTTCAGCGGTTCGAGCAGTACGTCCGGACGGATACGCGCGAAGGTCGCCTTCAGGGCAGTGTTGGCCAGTGCGGTGCCGAGCAAGGTGCTCACCGCGAACAAGGCGGCGCGCCATTGCCGTATGGCCAGTAGCAACAGGCTCAGCAGGACGCCGGCGGCCAACTGGGTGCGCAGGTCGCCAACCCGGGTGGTCAGCACCACCAGCTTATCCAGGCCGTTGCTGCGCTGTTCCTGCAGCAGCGCCAGCAACCCCTGGTCGAGGGGTTGTAGCCGGGGCCAGCCGATAAACAGGCCGATCAGCAAGGCCAGGCTCAAACCGGCGGCGAACAGCGTGGCGTGGCGTTGCTCGCGCAAGCTGCTGTGAATGCTGACGATCAACAGCAGTGCCACGCCGCCGGCGAGCAGGCCGGCCTGGGGCCAGAAGCCCTCCGGTAGCGGCAGGCGCAGCGCGGCGCCGGTGGCCCAGCCCGGCAGCATATAAGCCAGCGCCCAGCCGGTGCCGGCCAGCACGCTGATCGCGAAAAAACGCCCGAACGGCATGCTCAGCATGCCGGCGACCATCGGCAGCATGGGCCGTAGCGGACCGATATAGCGGCCCACCAACAGGCTGACGACGCCGTAACGGAGGAAATAGCCCTCCGCGCCGGCCAGCCACTGTGGGTTATGCCGCAGGCCGGGCAGGCGGCGGATGTCCTGGTGGAAGTACCGCCCCATGGCATAGGACAGCAGGTCGCCGAGCAGCCCGCCGCAGAATGCCAGTAGCAAGGTGGTGCCGAGGTCCAGCGCGCCGCTGCCGGCCAACGCGGCAACGGCGAACAGCAGGACGGTGCCGGGCACGATGAGCCCGATGATCGCCAGGCACTCGGTGCAGGCCAGGAGAAAAATCGCCAAGCCCAACCAGTGCGGGTTGGCGGCGAGCCAGTCGGTCACAATGCCCAGCCATGCACTCATCGATGGGCATCCCCGGCGTTCAATAGATGGAAGTCGCACCCGGCCACTTGGCCGCGGCGCAGCGGATTGCGTGTGCAGTAACGGCTGTAGGCGGCGTCGACGAAACGGTAGGGCAGATGCTCGTCGCGCCCCACCGGGATGCCCAGGCGGGTGGTTTGAATGACCTGCGCCGGGGCTTCGCCGAGGTCTTCGACGAACAGTCGCAGCCGGTCGAAACGTTGGCCGTCCCACACCGGGACTTTCAGGCCGAGCGCCTTGCACAGCAGGGTTTGCCCGGCGCACAGGCGCTCCTGCGGCCGCGGCCGGCCTTGGGCGTCGGGGTTGTTGGCTTGCATCCGGGCCAGGCTGGCGGCGCCCGAGTGGGCGTCGAGCCAGGGGCTGGCGGATTTGATCAGCACCGCGTTGCCCGGGCCCTGGGCGCTGAAGTTCAGCGAATCGCCGCCGCGGGCGTAATACATATAGATATGCCCGCCATCGAGAAATAACGCGCGGCGCTTTTCGGTGTAACCGAGTGAGGCGTGGCTGCCTTTTTCCGCACGGTAGTAAGCCTCGGTTTCGATGATCCGCGCACTCAGCCAGTGTTCGCCGTCGTAGTGGCGAATCACCTTGCCGAGCAGTTCGCGGGCGACCAACCGGGCATCGCGGTCGAAGAATGCGTCGTTGAGCGGCCGGGCGTCCGGCCAGGGTAAGCGGGGAGTGGTCTCGTCGAGCATGCGCGGTCACAGATGGGCATGGGCTGGACGCGATCATAACAACAGGAGCCGCGCAGCGGGGCGGCTGTCCAACAGCCTTGCGGATTGCATCCGGGTTATCTGCGGGATCAGTGGATGAAAACAGCCCCGTCCGCCCAGTGTCTATAAGCGCCCGCCCGTGCCGCCGCGGCTCAAGCGATGCGGAATTGCTCGGCGCTGTGATTCAGCGCCTGGACTTGCACGGACAAGCCTTTGGTGTGCTCCTCCAGGGTCAGACGCAGGCTTTTGGTTTCGCCGGTGTGGACGTTGATGTCCTCGATTTTCCGCGCGATGTCTTCGGTGGTCGCGGAAATCTCCTCGATCGCCACCACCACTTGATGCATTTCCGCGGTCAGGTGTTCCATCGACTGGGTGATGTCGTCGATTGCCACGGCAGCCTCGCCGGCATGGCGTTCGCCTTCCGAAGCCAAAGTCAGGCCGCTGAGCATCAGTTGATCCATGCGTTCGGTCTGGTTTCTCAGGTCGTCGACGATGCTGGCGATATCGGTGGTGGCGGTGACGGTTTTCTGCGCCAGGGAGCGCACCTCGTCGGCCACCACCGAGAAGCCGCGGCCCGCTTCGCCGGCGCGTGCCGCTTCGATGGCGGCATTCAGGGCGAGCAGGTTGGTCTGCGCGGCCAGGCTGTTGATCACGTCGATGATGCCGGTGACCTTGGTGCTCGATTGGGTGAGCAGGGTGACCTGGGCATGGGTGGTCTGGATCAGCTGCGACAGGTTGCGCATGCTGGCGACGCTGTCGCCGATCACCTTGGCCCCGGTACGCGCTGAGTTGCAGGCGGTTTGCGTGGAGTTGCCGACCTCGGTGGTCTGCCGCGCCATCTCGTTGACCGTCGCCGAGATCTGCTGCGAGGCGGAGGCCGCTTGCTCGGTTTGCATTTCCACTTGATTGCTGTTCTCGCCCATGCGCGTCATCGCTTCGCACAGGTAGGTGTGTAGCTCGGTCAGATGATGATTGCCGTCGACCACCTGGCGAATCACATTGGCAATGCCATCGGTCATCTGGTTGGACGCGGCGCCGAGTTGATTGAACTCGTCGTTGGGGTTGCGGCCAATCGCCAGTTTGGTGGTGAGGTTGCCGGTGGCGACCTTGGAGAGCAGCTCGATCACATCGTGCAATTGCGCCATCAGGGTGCGCGACGCCTGGCTCAGGGTGATCAACATGAATAGCGAGACGCCGACGAAGGTCAAACCCATCATCCAGCGCGCCGTGCTGCGCGCCTGTTCGGCCTGCTGCGCGGTGCTGACGAGAATGCCTTCTTCGAGCATCAGGTTCTGCTCGTCGATACGCTGTTCGATCTGCTGGCCCAGGCGCTCGAGTTGCTGCTCGATCTCGTAGATCTGCAGGATCAGCGCGTCGGTTTTGGCGAATTCCTGGGCGAAGGCCGCCACCGCCTGGCCGACCTTGTTTTCCCGCCAATCCAGCTCTTCGATCTTGGCGTCCATTTCCTTGATGGCGGCATGCACCTTTTGCGCGAAGGCGACATTGAAGGTGGCGAGGTAGTCGCGCTGGTTGCTCACCGCCGCGGCGATGTAGTCGCGGATCAAGCCCAGGTTGATGCTTTCCAGCTCCGTCGAACTGGCCGCCAGGCTTGCGCGCTGGCCCTGAAAGGGGGTGAGGCCGAGCTGTCGCGACAACTCCAGCCATTTTTTCTCCAGGGCGATTTCGTCCTGGATCAGTTGATCGATCTGCGCGGCGCTTTGCTCGATCGCCGTATCTCCCAAGCCTTGCGCCTGGGCGGCGAAGCGTTGCGAACGCTCCTGCAATGCGCCCAAGCCGCTTTGAAAGTCCGCTTCGGTCTCCGGGGTGAGGGCCTTTCGCGCAGCGCCGAGCTTCAGCCAGTGGTTCATCAAGGTGATGGCCGTGGCGGAATAGGCCGTGGCGTTTTCCCGCGCGTGCTGGGCCTCGTTCAATCGTTGGCCGGCCCAGTAGGACGAGGCGGTCATCGCCGCCAGGCTGAACAGGGTGATGGCGATCAGCAGGCGAAATTTTTGTTTCCAGGATAGGAACAGCTGCACGTTGGCTCCTCGCCACTTCAGGTGGCTTGTTCTCGGGAATCGGCAGATCGTGGAGCAACTTTAGGTCGGGATGCCGGCCTGGTCTCTCATAGAAAAGTAGCTCAAGGTCCGGCGAAGTAGAGAGAAGAGCCCTAATTCAGGTAAAGGCAACGGCGTCGTGAAACTCCGCTCAATGCCCCCGCAGCGGTTTCAGCGGGAGCGGCTGCGTTGGCCGGTCGAAAAGAACCTTGGTTACCATCCGCCCGGCGCCGCTGGGCGTAGGGCCGCGCGCCGGCTATACTCAGCGACTTTTTCCAGCCGCCAGACCTTGGTAGACCATGACTGAGTCCGTGCTCGACTATATGACCCGCCTGGGGCAGGCCGCCCGCCAGGCTTCCCGGGTAATCGCCGGTGCCAGCACCGCGCAGAAGAACCAGGCCCTGCAAGCCGCTGCCGCCGCTCTGGATGAGGCTCGCGCCGAACTGAGCGCGGCCAACGAACTGGATCTGGCCGCCGGCCGGGCGAATGGTTTGGATGCCGCGCTGCTCGACCGCCTGGCCCTGACTCCGGCACGCATCGACGGCATGGTCGAAGGCTTGCGCCAGGTCGCCAGCCTGCCCGATCCAGTCGGTGCGATTCGCGATATGAGCTACCGTCCGTCGGGTATTCAGGTCGGCAAGATGCGCGTGCCCCTGGGCGTGATCGGCATTATTTACGAGTCGCGCCCCAACGTGACCATCGATGCCGCCAGCCTGTGCCTGAAATCCGGTAACGCGACCATTCTGCGCGGCGGTTCGGAAGCCATTCATTCCAATCGCGCCATCGCCGCCTGCATCCAGCGCGGCTTGGCCGTTGCCGGCCTGCCTGCGGCCGTGGTGCAGGTGGTGGAAACCACCGACCGCGCCGCCGTCGGTGCCTTGATTACCATGCCCGAGTTCGTCGACGTGATAGTGCCGCGCGGCGGCAAGGGGCTGATCGAGCGCATCAGCCGCGATGCGCGGGTGCCGGTGATCAAGCACCTGGACGGCATCTGCCATGTCTATGTCGATGCCCTGGCGGATCTGGACAAGGCGCGCGGCATTGCCTTCAACGCCAAGACCTACCGCTACGGCATCTGCGGAGCGATGGAAACCCTGCTTGTCGATCAGGCCGTGGCCGCGGCCTTCTTGCCGGGCCTGGCGCAGATGTTCGTGGAAAAAGGCGTCGAACTGCGCGGCTGCGAGCGCACCCGGGCGCTGATCCAGGCAACGCCGGCGAGCGAAGAGGATTGGCGGACCGAGTACCTGGCGCCAATCCTGTCGATTCGGGTGGTCGATAGCCTGGATCAGGCGATCGAGCACATCAATCAGTACGGTTCGCACCACACCGACTCGATCGTCACCGAGCATCAAGGGCATGCCCGGCGTTTCCTCGCCGAGGTCGACTCCAGCTCGGTGATGCTCAATACCCCGACCTGCTTCGCCGACGGCTTCGAATACGGCCTGGGCGCCGAGATCGGCATTTCCACGGACAAGCTGCACGCCCGTGGCCCGGTCGGTCTGGAAGGCCTGACCTGCGAGAAGTATGTGGTGATCGGCGACGGTCAACTGCGCGGGCAGAATGGCTAAAAAGGTCGGCATCCTCGGCGGCACCTTCGATCCGGTGCATATCGGCCATTTGCGTAGCGCCCTGGAAGTCGCCGAGTTCATGCAACTCGACGAGTTGCGCTTGATCCCCGCCGCGCGGCCGCCCCATCGCTCCACGCCGCAGGTCAGCGCTGCCGACCGTCTGGCGCTGGTCGAGCTGGCGGTGGCGGGGGAGCCCTTGTTGCGGGTGGACGATCGTGAGCTCAAACGCGAACGGCCGTCCTACAGCATCGATACCCTGGAGTCGCTGCGCAGCGAGTTGGCCGCGGACGATCAGCTGTTTCTGTTGTTGGGCTGGGACGCTTTTTGCGGCCTGCCGGGCTGGCACCGTTGGGACGAGTTGCTGCAGCACTGCCACATCCTGGTGTTGCAACGCCCGGATGCCGACAGCGAGGCGCCTGAAGCGCTGCGCAATTTGCTGGCGGCGCGCAGCATCAGCGACCCGCTGACCCTGCAAGGGCCAGCGGGGCAGATTTCATTTATCTGGCAGACCCCGCTCGCGGTGTCGGCCACCCAGATCCGCGCGCTGCTGGCGAGCGGAAAGTCGGTTCGCTTTCTGCTACCCGACGCGGTTCTGGCCTATATACACGCGCACGGGCTGTACCGTGCGACGAACTGAACACGAGGCAAACGAGTTACTTATGACGACGCAAAAAATGCTCAGCGAAGATTTGGTCAAGCTGGCCATCGCTGCCCTGGAAGACATCAAGGCGCAAGACATCACCACCATCGATGTGCGCGACAAGACCAGCATCACCGATTTCATGGTGATCGCCAGCGGTACCTCCAGCCGTCACGTCAAGTCGCTGGTCGACAACGTACTGGAGAAGGTCAAGGAGCAGGGCGTGCGCCCGCTGGGCAGCGAAGGCCTGGATTCCGGTGAATGGGCGCTGCTCGACCTGGGCGATATCGTCGTTCACGTGATGCTGCCGACCGCCCGGCAGTTCTATGACCTCGAGCGTTTGTGGCAGGGCGCCGAACAGAGCCGCGCGCAGTTCAGCCCGGAGCCGGGCCAGGAATAAGGGCGGATCGTCGTGCGCATCAAACTGATCGCCGTCGGCTCGCGGATGCCGCGCTGGGTCGAGGAGGGCTGGCAGGAATATGCCAAGCGCATGCCCTCCGAGTTGAGCCTGGAGCTGGTCGAGATTCCGCTGACCACCCGCGGCAAGAATGCCGATGTGGCGCGGATGATCCGTCAGGAAGGCGAAGCCATGCTGGCCAAGGTGCAGCCGGGCGAACGCATCGTCACCCTGGAGGTCGAAGGGCGGCCGTGGAGCACCGAGCAGTTGGCGGTCGAGTTGGACAAATGGCGTCTGGATGCGCGCACCGTCAACCTGATGGTCGGCGGCCCCGAAGGCCTGGCGCCGGAAGTCCAGGCGCGCAGCGAACAGCGCTGGTCGTTGTCGCCCCTGACCTTGCCGCACCCGCTGGTGCGCATCCTGATCGGCGAGCAGATGTATCGTGCCTGGACGGTATTGTCCGGCCACCCCTATCACAAGTGATTCTCCATAAGTAGCCAGCAGTCGCCGATGCCGCAGCCGATCCAACTGAAAGACCATGAAAAAGACTCCCGCCTGATTCGCCGGCGGGTGTTGGTCGGCGCTGCGCTCTTTGTGCTGCTGACCCTGGTGTTGATCGCGCGCATGTACTACCTGCAGGTGGTGCAGTTCGAATATCACTCGACGCTATCGGAAAACAACCGGGTCCACGTGCAGCCGATCCCGCCGAACCGCGGGCTGATTTTCGACCGCAACGGGGTGATAGTCGCCGATAACCGGCCGAGCTTCAGCCTGACCCTGACCCGCGAGCGGGCCGGTGACTGGCCGCAGGTGCTCGACGTGATCGTCGAGGTGCTGGAATTGAGCGCCGACGACCGCGCCCTGTTCGAAAAGCGCGTGCGCCAGGGGCGCCGGCCCTTCGAGCCGGTGCCGGTCTTGTTCGAACTCACCGAGGAGCAGATCGCCCGCATCGCCATCAACCAGTTCCGCCTGCCCGGCGTCGAGGTGGTGGCGCAATTGGTGCGGCATTACCCGCTCGGCGAGCATTTCGCCCATTCGGTGGGCTATGTCGGGCGGATCAACGAAAAAGAGCTGAAAGAACTCGATCCGGTGGCTTACAGCGGCACCCATCATATCGGCAAGACCGGCATCGAGCGCTTCTACGAGGCGCAATTGCACGGCGAAGTCGGCTACGAGGAAGTCGAAACCAACGCCCGTGGGCGCGTGTTGCGCGTGCTCAAACGCACCGATCCCTTGCCCGGTCAGGACATCGTGCTGAGCCTCGATGTACGCCTGCAACAGGCCGCCGAGCAGGCGCTGGCCGGCCGGCGCGGTGCCATCGTGGCGATCCAGCCGCAGACCGGCGAGGTGTTGGCGATGGTCAGCCAGCCGAGTTTCGATCCCAACCCCTTCGTCACCGGCATCGGCTTCCAAGCCTATGCCGAGCTGCGCGACTCCATCGACCGGCCGCTGTTCAACCGGGTCTTGCGCGGCCTCTACCCGCCGGGCTCGACGATCAAGCCGATGATGGCGGTGGCGGGCTTGGATGCCGGGGTCGTTACCCCCAGCAGCCGGGTGTTCGATCCCGGTTTCTATCAGTTGGCCAACCACAGCCACAAGTACCGCAACTGGAACCGCAGCGGCGACGGCTGGGTCAGCCTGGAGCTGGCGATCGCGCGTTCCAACGACACCTATTTCTACGACCTGGCGCATAAGCTGGGCATCGACCGCATGCATGAGTACATGACCGCCTTCGGTCTCGGTGAGCGGGTATCGCTGGACATGTTCGAAGAGTCTTCCGGGTTGATGCCGTCGCGCGATTGGAAGCGCGCGCGTTACCGTCAGCCCTGGTATCCGGGGGAGACCGTGATCCTCGGTATCGGTCAGGGCTATATGCAGGTCTCGCCGCTGCAATTGGCCCAGGCCACCGCGCTGATGGCCAACAAGGGCAAATGGATTCGGCCGCACCTGGCCAAGAGTATCGGCGGGCTGCGGCCGGTCGACGACAACCCTAAGGCCGACATCGTGCTGCGCGACCCCAAGTTCTGGGATTACAGCCGCAACGGCATGGAGCAGGTGATGCACGGTGCGCGCGGCACCGCACGCAAGGTCGGCGACACCTCGGTCTACCGGATCGCCGGGAAAAGCGGCACTGCGCAGGTGGTGGCGATCAAGCAGGGTGAGAAATACGACCGTAACAAGGTTCAGGAGCGTCATCGCGACCATGCCCTGTTCGTCGCGTTCGCCCCCGCCGAGCGGCCGCAGATCGCCGTGGCGGTGATGGTGGAGAACGGCGAATCCGGCTCGGGCGTCGCCGCGCCGGTGGTCAAGCAGGTAATGGACGCCTGGCTGCTCGATGAGAACGGTCAGTTGAAAGCCGAGTTCGCGCCGCCCCTGGCCGAAGGCGCCCCCGTGGTGAATAGCGATGAACAGTAATTTCGACCGCACCCTGTCCACCGACGACCTGCTACGCCGGCGCGCCAGCTTGCTGCAGCGCGTGCATATCGACGGCATCCTCATGGTGTTGCTGTTGCTGCTGGCTACCGGCAGCCTGTTCATCCTCTATTCGGCCAGCGGCAAGAACGTCGACCTGGTGACCAAGCAGGCCAGCTCTTTCGCCATCGGCCTGGTCGGCATGCTGATCATCGCCCAGTTCGACCCGCGCTTCATGGCGCGCTGGGTGCCGTTGGGTTATCTCGCCGGGGTGGGTTTGCTGATCGCGGTAGACGTCATGGGCCACAACGCCATGGGCGCTACGCGCTGGATCAATATTCCCGGGGTGATCCGCTTCCAACCGTCGGAATTCATGAAGATCATCATGCCGGCGACCATCGCCTGGTACCTGTCCAAGCGCAGTCTGCCGCCGCGCCTCAAACATATCTGCATCAGCATGATGCTGATTGCCGTGCCCTTCGTGCTGATTCTGCTGCAGCCCGACCTCGGCACCTCGCTGCTGATCATCACATCGGGCGTCTTCGTGCTGTTCATCGCCGGTTTGCAGTGGCGCTGGATCGGCGGCGCGGTCGCGGCGCTGGTGCCGATCGCGGTGGCCATGTGGTTCTTCGTGCTGCGCGAATACCAGAAGCAGCGCGTGCTGACCTTCCTCAACCCGGAAAGCGACCCCCTGGGCAGCGGCTGGAACATCATTCAATCGAAGGCCGCCATCGGTTCCGGCGGCGTGCTGGGCAAGGGCTGGTTGCTCGGCACCCAGTCGCACCTGGACTTTTTGCCGGAAAGCCACACCGACTTTATCATCGCGGTGCTGGCCGAGGAGTTCGGCCTGGTCGGGGTGTGCCTGTTATTGCTGATTTACCTGCTGTTGATCGCACGCGGTCTGGTGATTACCGTGCAAGCGCAGACGCTGTTCGGTAAGCTGCTCGCCGGCGCCCTGACGATGACTTTCTTCGTTTACGTCTTCGTCAATATCGGTATGGTCAGCGGACTCCTGCCGGTGGTGGGGGTGCCATTGCCGTTTATCAGTTACGGCGGAACTTCGCTGATCACCCTGCTCGCAGGGTTCGGCATTTTGATGTCCATCCACACGCACCGTAAGTGGATGGCAAAGGGTTAATCGGGGTTATGAGTTCAATGCGAGTACTGCGCGGCAGGGCTGCACGGCATGCACCTTGGCTGGCTTTGGCCGGGGTGTTGGGGTGGGCGCAAGCGAGCCTTGCCGGCGAATACGAAAGTTCGCCGCAGGTCGCCGAGTTCGTCACGGAGATGACCCGCGACTACGGCTTCGCCAGCGAGCAACTGGTCAGCCTGTTCGCCGCCGCCGAGCGCAAGCAGAACATCATCGACGCCATCTCGCGCCCGGCGGAAAAGGTCAAACCCTGGAAGGACTATCGGCCGATCTTCATCACCGATTCGCGGATATCCCGCGGCGTGGAGTTCTGGCGCGAACACGAGGAAGCGCTCAAGCGCGCCGAGGCGGAATATGGCGTACCGCCGCAGGTGATAGTGGCGATCATCGGTGTGGAAACCTTTTACGGCGGCAATACCGGTGGTTATCGGGTGGTCGATGCCCTGTCGACCTTGGCGTTCGATTATCCGCCGCGTGCGCCCTTCTTCCGCAAGGAACTGCGCGAGTTTCTGCTATTGGCCCGCGAAGAGCAGGTCGATCCGCTGACCCTGACCGGCTCCTACGCCGGCGCCATGGGGTTGCCGCAGTTCATGCCGAGCAGCTTCCGCGCCTATGCGGTGGATTTCGACGGTGACGGCCGGATCAATATCTGGAGCAATCCGGTGGATGCCATCGGCAGTGTCGCCAGTTATTTCAAACGTCATGGCTGGCAGCCGGGCGAACCGGTGGTCAGCGCCGCCAGTATCGAGGGCGATGCGGTCGAGCAGGGCCTGACGGTCGGCCTCGACCCGGTGAAGAACGTCGCCGAGCTGCGCGGCCTCGGCTGGACCAGCGCCGATCCGTTGGACGACCTGTTGCCGGTCACCGCCTTTCGCCTCGAAGGTGCCGAAGGCGCGGAATATTGGCTAGGCTTACCTAACTTCTTTGTCATTACCCGCTACAACCGCAGCGTGATGTACGCCATGGCGGTCAATCAATTGGCCGAACTGATGGTCGAAGCGCGAGGTACTCAACCATGACGGGCTTGCCATTCAAGCTCGCCGCCTGCGGCGCCCTGGCCGTATTGCTGGCGAGCTGTTCTTCGAACCGAGCGCCGCAACCGGTCGCGCCCGTGCAGCCGGGCGCCGCGATTTCCGGGCCGGACGATTTCGCCCGCCCACACCGCGACGGCGCGCCCTGGTGGGACGTCGATGTCTCGCGAATTCCCGACGCCGTGCCCATGCCCCATTACGGGCGGGTCAAGTCCAGCCCCTATACGGTGTTCGGCAAGCAGTACTACCCGATCGCCGATGCCCGCCGCTATCGCGCCGAAGGTCCGGCCTCCTGGTACGGCACCAAATTCCACGGTCAGGCCACCGCCAACGGCGAAACCTACGACCTCTATGGCATGACCGCCGCGCACAAGACCCTGCCGCTGCCCAGCTACGTGCGGGTGACCAACCTGGAGAACGGCAAGAGCGCGATCCTGCGGGTCAA
Organism: uncultured Pseudomonas sp.; assembly: GCF_946886105.1. The sequence goes on from NZ_CAMPHV010000003.1 coordinate 79,619, forward strand.
CGATCGCGGGCCCTTCTATTCGGATCGGATCATCGACCTGTCCTTCGCCGCGGCGAAGAAGCTCGGTTATGCGGAAAAGGGCACGGCACGGGTCAAGGTCGAGGGTATCGATCCGCACGAGTGGTGGGCCCAGCAGGGTCGCCCGGTGCCCATGGTGCTGGCGCAGCCGCGGCAGGCCGAGCCGGTCCAGACCGTCGCCCAGCCTATCGGCCAGCCGCTCGAGCAGTACTCGCCGCCCCCGCAACAGCACGCCGCCGCGGTGCTCCCCGTGCAGATCGACGCAAAAAAAAACGCTTCAGTCGCAGCCTCTGGCCTGTATCTCCAGGTCGGCGCCTTCGCCAACCCGGACGCTGCGGAGCTGCTGAAGGCCAAATTGAGCGATACGGTGACTGCCCCGGTATTCATCAGCTCAGTGGTGCGCAACCAGCAGATTCTGCACCGCGTGCGCCTGGGCCCGTTGAGCAGCCAGGGCGAGGCTGAGCAGTTGCAGGACAGCCTGCGTCTGGCCAATCTCGGTCCATCGACCCTGATCAGGCCGGATTGATGCGGCAACTTATCGACCCGCGACAGGACTAAACACCAGCGGCGACCCGCCCGCTCGCAGCACTCCATTGGCCCGCCAGGGCTCTGTTCGACCCTCAGCAACCCAGAGATACGGATGAATATCACCAGCTTTACGCAACGCCTCGTCTTTTCAATCTTTTTGCTCGTCGCGCCAGTCACCTGGGCCAGCCAGGTGGCCGTACCGGCACCGCCGCAGTTGGCCGCCAAGTCTTATGTGCTGATGGAGGCCTCCAGCGGCAAGGTGCTGGTGGAGAACAATGGCGACCAGCGTCTGCCCCCGGCCAGCCTGACCAAGCTGATGACCGCCTACATCGCTACGCTGGAGATCCGTAAAGGTAAGATCGGCGAGAAGGATCTGGTCACCGTCAGCGAGCACGCCTGGCGCACCGGTGGTGCCGCTTCCGGCGGTTCCACCATGTTCCTGCCGATCAACAGCCAGGTGACCGTGGACGACCTGCTGCACGGCATCATCATCCAGTCCGGCAACGACGCCAGCATTGCCCTGGCCGAGTACATCGCCGGCAGCGAAGACGCTTTCGCCGACATGATGAACGCGACCGCCGAGCGTCTGGGCATGAACAACAGCCACTTCATGAACGCCACCGGCCTGCCGCATCCGGAGCACTACTCCAGCGCTCACGATATGGCCATTCTGGCCCGCGCGATCATCAATGAAGACCAGGAACATTATGCGATCTACGCGCAGAAGGAGTTCTTCTGGAACAACATCAAGCAGGGCAACCGCAACCTGCTGTTGTGGCGTGACAGCACCGTCGACGGCCTGAAAACCGGCCACACCGAGGAAGCCGGCTATTGCCTGGTGGCCTCCGCCGTGCGTGACGGCGCACGAATGATCACCTCGGTGTTCGGCACTGTTAGCGAGCAGGCCCGTGCTGCTGAAACCCAAAAGCTGCTGACCTACGGTTTCCGTTTCTTCGAAACGCGCACCTTCTACAAACAAGGCCAGGAGTTGGCCCAGGCGCAAGTGTGGAAAGGCGCCACTGCCCAGGTCAAAGCAGGCCTGGCGGCCGACCTGAGTCTGACCCTGCCAAAGGGCCAGCTGGAAAAACTGCAAGCCGGCATGACCCTCAACCCGCAGCTCACCGCTCCGATCGCCCAGGGCGATGTGATCGGCAAGGTCGAAGTGAAATTGGGCGAAGAGCTGGTGCACAGCGCCGACCTGATTGCCCTGGAAAACGTCGAGCAAGGTAGTTTCTTCCGCCGCGTGTGGGATAGCATTCGCCTGTTCTTCTACGGGTTGTTCAACTGATTTCGCCCACGGGCGCCGCTATCCGCGGCGCCCCGTTTTGGACAGGCCAACAGCCTGCTGACGCCATGACCGATACCGATGTTCAAGCTCCAAAAATCGAATTCCCCTGCGAGCGCTACCCGATCAAGGTGATCGGCGAGGCCAGCGAAGGCTTTGCCGAGTTGGTGATCGAGGTGATGCAGCGCCACGCCCCGGATTTCGACGCCAGCAGCCTGGTGGTGCGCGATAGCCGCAACGGCCGTTTTCTCTCCGTGCAGGTGCTGATCACCGCCACCGGCGTCGAGCAGCTACAGGCGATTCACGTCGATCTGCGCGCCACCGGGCGCGTGCAAATGGTTCTCTGATGAGCCTGCCGCTCGGCTTCCGCGAGCTGGGCCAGGTTTCTTACGAGCCGACCTGGCAAGCCATGCAGCGCTTCACCAACGAGCGCGATGCGAACACGGCGGATGAAATCTGGTTGCTTCAGCACCCGCCGGTGTTCACCCAGGGCCAGGCCGGCAAGGCCGAGCACCTGCTGTTCCCAGGCGATATTCCGGTGGTGCAGGTCGACCGTGGCGGCCAGGTGACCTATCACGGCCCTGGCCAGTTGGTCGCCTACCTGTTGCTCGATGTGCGCCGCAGTGGCATCGGCGTGCGCGAATTGGTCAGCCGCATCGAGCGCAGCCTGATCGACACCTTGGCCAGCTACGGCGTGATCGCCAATGCCAAGCCCGATGCCCCGGGGGTCTACGTCGACGGCGCGAAGATCGCCTCCCTTGGCCTGCGCATCCGCAACGGCCGCAGCTTCCATGGTCTGGCGTTGAATGTGGATATGGATTTGCAGCCGTTCCAGCGCATCAACCCTTGCGGTTATGCCGGGATGGCCATGACCCAGTTGGCCGATTTGGTGGCTGGGCCGGTGGAGATTTCCGAGGTCAGCGCCCGCCTGCGTGAGCAGTTGGTCAAGCATCTCGACTATGCGCAGCAGCAGACCCTGGCGGGCGAAATAGCCGGCTAAGCCTTGGCTTATCCACCGCGCGCAGGGTCGTAGCCTGGGTTAGCCGAAGGCGTAACCCGGGAGTTCTTAGCTCAGGTTGAGCGTCGGAATCAGGCTGCTATCGAGCTGTTGGCCAGGAACCGGTGCGGGGGCGGCCAGACCCAGGTTGTTCTTCTCGAACACCCGGTCGGCGCGGTAGCTGGAGCGTACCAACGGGCCGGCGGCGACTTCCATAAAACCCTTTTCCAGGCCGATGTCGCGGAAGCGATTGAATTCTTCCGGGCTGACCCAGCGCTGAACCTTCAAGTGGTTGCGCGTGGGCTGCAGGTACTGGCCGAGGGTGAGGATGTCCACGCCGATGGCGCGCAGATCATCCATGGTTTCGAGAATTTCCTCGTCGGTCTCGCCCAGGCCCAGCATCAGGCTGGTCTTGGTCAGCATCTGCGGACGATGGCGCTTGGCGTGTTCCAGTACGCGCAGGGTTTTCTCGTAGCCGGCGCGTGGGTCGCGCACTTCGCGGGTCAGGCGCTTGACCGTCTCGACGTTCTGCGCGAACACCTCGAGGCCGGAGTCGACCACCCGTTCGATGGCCTGCAGGTCGCCGTCGAAGTCCGGGGTCAGGGCTTCCACCACCACCTGCGGGGTGCGTTCCTTGATCGCCTTTACGCAGGCCGCATAGTGCGCGGCACCGCCGTCGTCGAGGTCGTCGCGGTCCACCGAGGTCAGGACGATGTAGCGCAGCGCCATCAGCTCCACCGACTTGGCGGTGTTCTGCGGCTCTTCCTTATCCAGCCAGCCGTTGGGGTTGCCGGTATCCACCGCGCAGAAGCGGCAGGCGCGGGTGCACACCGAGCCCATCAGCATGATGGTGGCGGTACCGTTGGACCAGCATTCGCCCATGTTCGGGCAGTGGGATTCCTGGCACACGGTGCTCAGGCGGTGTTCGCCGACATTGCGCTTGACCGCTTCGAAGCGGCTGCCGCCGGGTGCCTTGACCCGCAACCACTTGGGTTTGGGTTCGAACACCTGGGGTTCGCTGGAGGCGCGGCGCTTCTGCCCGTCCTTGATCGCGGTGATGCCCTGGGTGGTGCGGAATTTTTCGCCGCTGGCAACGGTGTTTGGCTGGGAGGTATCGGACATCGGCTTTCTGGGCTCCGCTAGAGGCTCCGGGGACGAGGCGGCTTGTGGCCGCCGCGCAGTCTACCACAGAAGCTGACCGTTCAGTCCGTCGAGCGCCGTGCGGTTCGAGTCGGCGGCAAGTGCATAGTTACCGCCGGGATGAAAGCCCGGTCATAAAAAAGGCGACCTGCGGGTCGCCTTCGTTCGTGTCGTTGCCTAGTTCTGCCGCAACTGCTCGAGCAGGCGGTAGTGCGGATAGCCGTCGGCCGGCCAGCCTTGTTTCAGCTGAAAGGCGCGTACCGCCTTGCGCGTGTTGGCGCCGATAATGCCGTCGGCGGGGCCGGGCTCCAGGCCGTTGCGCGCCAGCAGTTCCTGCAGTTCGATACGCTCGCTACGGCTTAGTTGGCGATCTTCGCGGGGCCAGGCGCTCTGCACCCCACCGCGACCGCGCAGGGCATCGGAGAGCAAACCGATAGCCAGAGCGTAGGAGGTCGAGTTGTTGTACTTGAGGATGCTGCGGAAGTTGCTCAACAGCAGAAACGCCGGGCCACGGTGCCCAGCGGGCAACAACAGGGTGGCGACAGCTCCGTCGTCGGCGTCTTCGCGGATCTCCGGGTTGATCGGCTTGAGTCCCAGCGCCATCCAGTCGACCAGGCTGCGACGGACTTCCGGGTCGGCCAGGGTGTAGTCGAAGTCCTGCGGCAGTTGGACCTCGAAGCCCCACGGCTGGCCCTTTTGCCAACCTGAGGCTTGCAGGTAGTGCGCGGCCGAGGCCAGGGCGTCGGCCGGGGAGTTCCACAGGTCGCGTTTACCGTCGCCGTCGAAATCCACCGCGTGTTCGTTATAGGTGGTGGGCATGAATTGGGTTTGCCCCATGGCGCCGGCCCATGAGCCGATCAGGCTCTCCGGGGTGACATCGCCGTGTTGCAGAATTTGCAGCACGGCGAGCAGTTGGCTGCGCCAGAACACCTGACGGCGACCTTCGTAAGCCAAGGTCGCCAGCGAGCGGAGGACGTTATGGTTGCCGATATTGCCGCCGAAATTGCTTTCCAGCCCCCAGATGGCCAGCAGCACTTCGCGGTCGACACCGTACTGCTTTTTGATCGCTTTGAGCGTGTCGCGGTGTTGCAGGCGCAAGGTGCGGCCCTGGGCGATACGTAGCGGCGACAGGGCGCCGTCGAGGTATTCCCAGACGGGACGGGTGAATTCCGGCTGGCTGCTGTCGGCGGCTATCACATCCGGGTTCGGCGTGAGGCCGGCGAAAGCGCGATCGAACAACTCGGGGTCGATGCCGGCGGCAATGGCATCGCTGCGCAGTAGGTTGCGCCACTCGTCGAAACTGAGCGTTTTCGTCTCTACCGGGGCGGCGGGAGCTAGAGCCGGAGCGGTGGGCACGGCAGGGGGCGGCGCAGGGGTGGCCAAGGATTGCGCGGGCACTTCGGCGCAGGCGGTCAACAGGAGGCAGACGCAGGACGTGGCGATGTGGAACAAGCCACGAAGAAACAGGCTGGGCATGGTGGTCTCAACACGTTTTGCAGGGCGCTACCTTAGCATGGTTGAGGCGGGATGCGGGCTGTGACCTGGTTTTTCAGACGGCCATAACGACCGAAGCCTCCCAGTTTTGCTGGGAGGCTTCGCGGCGATAACTGCCTTTACCTTTACTCGGTTTTTCCTGACGACAGCGGAACAGGGGCTGGGCGATCAGGGATTTAGCCCTATTGGGGCTTTTCTTGCGCTGTTTGGCCATGTGCTTTCCTCATTGGCGACCCGCCATCCGCGGGCGGGCGAATAATGATGCGCCGCTGTGCAAAAAATGTCCAGTTGGCTCGGGCGGTCGAAAACGGCGTTCGCGGTCGGGCTTACAGGCCGGTGTCGCTGGCCAGGCCCAGGCGTTGGCCGCAGATGCTCAGGGTCAGCAGGCTCAGGGCGCTCCAGGGGTCGCCGGGGGCTTGGCCCTTGATCTGCGCGTCGATGCGTTGCGCATCCAGCAGCAATTGCGCCCAGCGTTTCGCGGAGTGGCGCTGCAAGGCTTTACTGACCAGCGGCCGGCGCTTGTCCCATACCGGCGGGCGGGCGGCGCTGAAGGCTTTCTCCAGGGGCATGCCCTGGGCGTATTGCTGGGCGATGGTGGCCAACAGGCGGGTTTCCCGGGCCAGGGCCCAGAGAATCACCGGTGGCTCCACCCCTTCGCCGCGCAGGCCTTCGAGCATGCGCTGGGCGTGGGCGGCCTCGCCGTTGAGCGCCGCGTCGATCAAGCCGAATACGTCGAAGCGCGCACTGTCGGCGACCGCCGCCTGCACGGTGCCGGCGTCGACCTGGCCGTCCTCGGCGAGCAATTTGAGTTTTTCGATTTCCTGCGCGGCCGCCAGCAGGTTGCCCTCGACCCGCACGGCGATCATGTCCACCGCTTCCTGGCTGGCGGTCAGGCCAGCCTGGGCCATGCGCTGGCGGATCCATTGCGGCAATTGGTGCGCGTCGACCGGCCAGATCTGCACGAACTGGCTGTGGGGGCCGTCGATCAGCGCTTTGGCCCATTTGGTCTTCTGTGCGCTGCCATCGAGTTTCGGCAGGCTGATTAGCAGCACCGTGTCTTCCGGCGGGCGGCCGAGGTATTCGAGCAGCGCAGCGGTGCCTTTGTCGCCGGGTTTGCCGGTCGGCAGGCGCAGTTCCAGCAGGCGTTTGTCGGCGAACAGCGAGAGGCTGGCGCCCGCTTGCAGCAGGTTGCCCCAGTCGAAGCTGGCGTCGGCGTTGAACACCTGGCGTTCGCTGAAGCCCTGTTGGCGGGTGGCTGCGCGAATCGCGTCGCAGGCTTCCTGGCACAGCAGTGGCTCGTCGCCGCTGACCACGTAGACCGGGGCCAGGGTGCCCTGGAGCTGTTTGCCGAGTTGCGCGGGATTGAGTTTCATTGGGACGGGGGCAGGGCCGCTTGCGCGGCCCGGCCAGGCTTAAGGCGTGGGGATCGGCAGTTGGATCGGCGACTGTTGGGGCAGCGCCTCTTGTTGCCGGCGAGCGGCCTCAATGGCTTCGGCCTCGGCTTTAGCTTTGGCTTCGGCGGTTTGCTGCAGTTGATCGAGGCGCTCCGGCGTGACGCCTTGCAGGCGCTGGGCCAATTGCTGGATCAACTCGCGGCGCATCTCCACACGGATCTGCGCGGCTTCCTGGTCGCCGCCGATCAGGTTGTTGCCGTCCTGGGTGTAGAAACGTTGGGCTTCCAGCGTATCGCTCATGAGCAGCAGGTTTTTGCTACCGCGAATCTCGTAATCGAGCTTCAGGGTCAGCTCGTATTCGGCGGTGCGTGCCGAACTGGTGTAGGTGGCCGCGTTGCGCTCTTCCTGTTCATTGCTCAGCACCAGGCTATAAGGGGCGCCTTTATACACGCGGACGCCGCTGTTCTGCAGGGCTTCGCGGACGCTCTTGACGGTTTCGCCGTGGGCATTGCGGGCGCTGACGTCGAGTTCCTTGAGGGCGAATTGGGTGTCGCCGGTGCCGCGCAGCTGAAAACCGCAGGCGCCGAGCAGGGCGGCCAGGCCAATTACCAACAGATTCCGTTTGATCATCTTTGTATCCCCTTGGCAAATCGTGCGGCGCGCCATGCTGTGGGCGCGCCGAGGTTAATCAGTTGGCGACGATATTGACCAGCTTGCCCGGCACCACAATCACCTTGCGGATGCTCAGGCCTTCGGTAAAGCGCAGTACGCCCTCGTTGGCCCGGGCGGCTGCTTCCACTTCTTCGCGGCTGGCGCTGGCGGCCACTTCGATATGCCCGCGCAGTTTACCGTTGACCTGAATCACCAGGCTCAGGCTGTCCTGCACCAGAGCCGCCTCGTCCACCTGCGGCCAGCGGGCGTCGATGATCGCGTCGTCATGACCCAGCTCCTGCCACAGTTGGTGGCTGATGTGCGGGGTGATGGGCGCGAGCAGCAGGGCCACGGTTTCCAGGCCTTCCTGCAACAAGGCGCGGTCCTGGTCGCTGCTCTGCGCGGCTTTTTCCAGCACGTTCATCAGGGTCATCACCTGGGCGATGGCGGTGTTGAACTTGTGGTGCTGGCCGATATCGACGCTGGCCTGTTTGATCGCCAGGTGGATAGCGCGACGCACTTCTTTCTGCGCATCGCTCAGCGCGTTCTGGTCCAGTGCGCCCGGCAAGCCCTGGCTGACGTGGCCCTGGGCCAGGCGCCAGACGCGGCGCAGGAAGCGGTTGCCGCCCTCGACGCCGGAGTCGGACCATTCCAGGCTCATGTCCGGCGGCGAGGCGAACATCATGAACAGGCGGCAGGTGTCGGCGCCGTAAGCATCGATCATCGCTTGCGGGTCGACGCCGTTGTTCTTCGATTTGGACATTTTCTCGGTGCCGCCGATCTCGACCGGCAGGCCGTCGCTCTTCAGCTTGGCGGCGAGCACCTTGCCTTTGCCGTCGCGCTCGATTTCCACGTCCGCCGGGTTGAACCAGTCCTTGCCGCCGTTTTCCAGCACGCGGTAGTAGGTGTCGGCGACCACCATGCCCTGGGTCAGCAGGTTCTTGAACGGCTCGTCGGAGGACAGCAGGCCTTCGTCGCGCATCAGCTTGTGGAAGAAGCGCGCATACAGCAGGTGCAGGATCGCGTGTTCGATACCGCCGATATATTGATCGACCGGCAGCCAGTGGTTGGCCGCGGCTGGGTCGACCATGCCGCCGGTATAGTGCGGCGAGGCGTAGCGGGCGAAGTACCAGGACGATTCGACGAAGGTGTCCATGGTGTCGGTTTCGCGCTTGGCCGGCGCGCCGCATTTCGGGCAGCTGCATTCGTAGAATTCGGGCATGCGCGCCAAAGGCGAACCGGCGCCGTCGGGCACCACGTCTTCGGGCAGTACCACCGGCAGTTGGTCTTCCGGCACTGGCACGTCGCCGCAGGCGTCGCAGTGGATGATCGGGATCGGGCAGCCCCAATAGCGTTGGCGGCTGATGCCCCAATCGCGCAGGCGGAACTGCGTGCGCGACTTGCCCAGGCCCTTGTCGAGCAGCGCGACTTCGATGGCGTCGAACGCGCCTTCGAAATCCAGGCCGTCGAACTTGCCGGAGTTGATCAGCTGGCCGTGCTCGCCGTAGGCGTCCTGCCAGGGCGCTGGCGTCTCGTCGCCGACCGCGGTACGCACTACCGCCTTGAGCGGCAGGCCGTATTTGTGGGCGAATTCGAAATCGCGCTCGTCATGGGCCGGTACGGCCATGACCGCGCCGTCGCCGTAATGCATCAGCACATAGTTGGCGACCCACACCGGCAGCTTTTCGCCGGTCAGCGGGTGCTCGACGAACAGGCCGGTCGGCAGGCCTTTCTTTTCCTGGGTGGCGACATCGGCTTCGGCGACGCTGCCGCTCTTGCATTCGTCGATAAAGGCTTGCAGCTCGGCATTGCCTTGCGCAGCCAGCGTGGCCAACGGGTGTTCGGCCGCCACTGCGACATAGGTCGCGCCCATCAGGGTGTCGGGGCGGGTGGTGAAGACGTTCAGCTTGCCGGCGCTGCCGATCGAGGCTTCATCGTAGGGGAAGCTGACTTCCATGCCGCGGGATTTGCCGATCCAGTTGCGCTGCATGGTCTTGACCTGTTCCGGCCAGCCATCCAGGTCGTCCAGACTGCTCAAGAGCTCTTCCGCATAGGCGGTGATCTTGAAGTAGTACATCGGGATTTCACGTTTTTCGATCACCGCGCCGGAGCGCCAGCCGCGGCCGTCGATGACTTGCTCGTTGGCCAGCACGGTCTGGTCGACCGGGTCCCAGTTGACGGTGCCGTTCTTGCGGTAGATCACGCCTTTTTCGAACAGGCGAGTGAACAGCCATTGTTCCCAGCGGTAGTAATCCGGCTTGCAGGTGGTGACTTCGCGCGACCAGTCGATGGCCAGGCCCAGGCTTTTCAGCTGGGTCTTCATGTAGTCGATGTTTTCGTAGGTCCACTTGGCCGGGGCGACCTTGTTCTTCATCGCGGCGTTTTCCGCCGGCATGCCGAACGCGTCCCAGCCCATCGGTTGCAGCACGTTCTTGCCCTGCATCCGCTGGTAGCGGGCGATCACATCGCCGATCGTGTAGTTGCGCACGTGGCCCATGTGCAGCTTGCCGCTCGGGTAAGGGAACATCGACAGGCAGTAGAAGGTCTCCTGGTCTGATTGCTCGCTCACTACAAAGGATTTCTGCATGTCCCAGTGGGACTGCGCGGCGGCTTCGATTTCGCGTGGCTGATACTGTTCGTGCATGGCTACTTGCGCTGAGGAAAGGGGGCTTTCGGGAAACGCCGTAGCATACATGACCCCCGCTTATTGAGGGAAACCCTGATTACACCGGCGAATCGACGCCGAGCCCCGTAGACACGCCGTTTGTCGCGGCGCAGCGCCGGTTCAAAGGCGACCGCTAAGCTTCTGATATGGGCTGCACAATCGAGCCCAGTGTGAGGTGCTGGATGGTTGGACCGCGACGAACCGAGGCGAGCGGCGGCTTGTACGAGCGATTGCTGCAGCGTCTCGCCCTGGCGCTGGATGAGGCCGATCACTTGAGTCGTACGTCAGCCGAACCGCCTTACGAGTTGGAATTACGTGACCTTTCCTCGGCCGAGCTGGAACTGATACGCGCCTACCTGGATCGCGATATCGACTGGCTGCGCGGCTGGCATGCGGCGGCCGAAGAATTGGCCTTGCTCGAGCATCGCCCGGTGCGCGGGCTCAAGGCTGGCTGGTCGACCCAGCGCGGCGCGGAATATCGTCCGAGCAAGGCCAAGCCCATGCTGCGGCGTCGCTTGCAGCTTTGTTGCGCGCTGTGCAACGCCTTGGCCGACTGGCAGCCGGGGCGCGGCGTGCAGGCCTGCTCGGCATGCGGTTCGCAGTTGTTCCGGGCGAGCAACCCGCGTTAGCGGTTTCGGCTACTGCTAGTGCTCCCCAGCCTGCTAGGCTTCGCGGCACCCTGCTGAGAGGTGCCCGATGCCGATTCGCTACATCCTTAAACAACTACTGCTGCCGCCCGGCATTTTATTGCTGCTGTTGCTCGTGGCCTGGTGGCTGCGCCGACGTTTCCCGCGGCTGGCCTTGGCCTGCTTCGCCCTGGCGCTCGGTGGTTTATCGCTGATGAGCCTGCCGGTGGTGGTGGAGTGGTCGGCGCGGCAGCTGGAAACCGAGCCGGCCTTGGGCGAATTGCAGTGGGCCGAACTGGCGGGCCAGGCGCAGGCGATCGTGGTGCTCGGCGGAGGGCGCGGGCAGGCCGATCCGGCTTGGGGCGGCGATCAACCCAGCCTGATGGCGCTCGAACGTGTGCGTTATGCGGCGCGATTGGCCAAGGCGTCGGGTTTGCCGGTGCTGACCAGCGGCGGCTTGCATTACGGCGAGCCGCCCAGCGAGGCGGCGATGATGGCCGAGGTGCTGGCACGCGACTACGGGGTAGCGGTGCGCTGGCAGGAGGGGCTGAGTCGCACCACTTGGGAAAATGCGCGCTATAGCGCTGAAATCCTGAAGAAGGAGGGCGTCGAGCGGGTGCTGTTGGTGACCCAGGCCTGGCACATGCCCAGGGCGCGCTGGAGTTTCGAGCAGGTCGGCTTCCAGGTGGTGAGCGCGCCCATGGGCTTTCTCGGCGTCCCCAATGGCCGCCCGGCGGGCGGTTGGTTACCGGAAAGCAAGGCGGTCTGGCAGAGCGGCTTGTTGCTTAACGAGGCCGTTGGTTTGTGGGCGTATCCCTGGATGTATGGGCGGGAATAGGCGGTAGGGGGCTGCAAGGTCCGTAGGTTGGGTTAGCGGCGACCCACGTAGTTGTCGACAGCGCCGTAGATGAATGCCGCGTAACCCAACAGGGCATCCACGCGGTGTTGTTCAGTGCCAACCTAGGACGGGCCGAGCCTGAGTGGTACGCATGCTGTCGAGCGGTATAAGCAATCTTTGAGCGCCAACAAATATCGCATGGCGGCCTTGTTGGGTTACGCGGCGGCCGATGGCGACGTCGTTGCTCGGACCGCGATAGTCGCCGCTAACCCAACCTACGGGGTTCCTGCCGGTCTTGCTTACACCGTCTTGGCCATGCGGTTGGCCAGCAGCGCCCAGGCGAACAGCAGGATGCACAGGACCAGCAGCGGCCAACCGCGCCAGATCAAGTAAGGCGTCAGCTGTTGCATGGGCACCACTTCGCCGTAGAGCACGCCTTGTTCGAATTGCGGCAACTGCTCGGTGATCCGCCCCTGGGGGTCGATCAATGCGGTGACGCCGTTGTTGGTGGCGCGGATCATCCAGCGGCCGGCCTCCAGGGCGCGCATCTGGGCCATCTGCAGGTGTTGCAGCGGGCCGATCGAGCGGCCGAACCAGGTATCGTTGCTGATGGTCAGCAACAGATCGCTCTGTGCCGCGAGGCCGGCGGCGAATTCCGGATAAACCACCTCGTAACAGATAAAGGCCGCAATGCGGTAACCCTGGGCTTCCAGCAGCGGTTGCTCGCTCGAACCGCGGGCGAAGTCGGACATCGGCAGGTCGAAGAAGGCGATCAAGCCGCGCAGTACCTCCTGCAACGGCACGTATTCGCCGAACGGCACCAGTTTCTGCTTGAGGTAGTCGCCGCTGCCCTGGCCGAGCACGCTGATGCCGTTGTAATAACGCTGCTCGCCGCGCTCGTTGGCCTGGCGGATGGGGACGCCGGTGATAAGCGCGGCCTGGCGCTCGTTGGCCAGGCGATTGATCGCGCCGAGGTAGCCTTGGGCGCGGTCCTTGAGTACCGGCACCGCGGTTTCCGGCCAGACGATCAGGTCGCTCGCTCGCGCGCTGGCGGTCAGGTCGCGGTACAACGCCAGTTGCGCGTTGAGCTGCACCGGGTCCCACTTCAGGTTCTGCTCGATATTGCCCTGCACGGCGGCGACCCTCAGCGGCGCGCCTGCCGCTTCGGTCCAGGCGTGGTCTTTGAGCGCCTGCGCGGCGATCCAGGGGCCGAACAACAGCACGATGCCGGCGGCGAGAAAGGCTTTGCGCACGCGGAGTCGGGGCAGGTTGACCAGCAAGGCGGCGCTGAGCGCCAGGACAAAGGAAATCAGCCAGACGCCGCCGACCGGCGCCAATCCGGCCAGAGGCCCGTCGAGTTGGCTGTAGCCGGCGTAAAGCCAGGGGAAACCGGTCAGGAACCAGCTGCGAAACGCTTCCTGGGCCAGCCACAAGGCGGCGAACGCCAGGCTGTCGGCCAGCGGCGCCTCGGCCCGGCGCAGCCAGCGCGTCCACACCCAGGCGGCCAGGGCGAACAACAGGCCGAGACCGGCGACGAAGGCGATGGTCAGCAAGGCGGCCAGCGCCGGCGACGCCGCGCCGTAATCGTGAATGCTCACATACACCCAACTGGTGCCGGCGGCGAACAGGCCGAAGCCATAGCTCCAGCCACGCCCGGCCGCCTGGCGCGGATCGAGGTCGCGCACGCCGAGGTAGAACAACGCGATGGACAGCAGCGCCAGCGGCCAGATATCGAAAGGCGCAAGCGCCAGTGGGGTGGCGGCCCCCGCGGCCAGGGCAATCAGGTTGCCGGGCCAGCCGGCACGGGTTATCCAGTGCATGGTATGCAGATCCTTGGATTGTGGTGGCGCAAGGGTAGAGGGGAAAGTCCCAGGGGGGAAGGCTCGCGCCGTGGGCTGGGCATTGCAGGAGCGGCCAGGGCCGCTCCTGCCGGGATGTCGGGCGTCGCCCGGCTCTAACAGGCTGTTGAAAAACTACCTGCGTTGCCATCGCGGCGTTAAAAACAGGCTCAAAATGCTCATTTACAGCTCGTAAACTCCGCTTTTTCGCCTGTTTTTGCCTTGCGCTGGCTGCCTCGCCTACGTTTTTCAACGGCCTGCTAGCGGTGGGCCGGGGTCAGGCGCAGCAGGTGGATGCGGCGGCTGTCGGCGCTGATCACGCGGAAGCGGAATTCACCGATCTCGGTCACTTCGTTGCGCTTAGGCAGATGACCGAAGGCGCTCATCACCAGGCCGCCGACGGTGTCGAATTCGTCGTCCGAGAACTGGGTGTCGAAGAATTCGTTGAAGCTGTCGATCGGGGTCAGCGCCTTGACCAGGAAATCGCCGCTGGGCAGCGGTTTGACGTAGCTGTCTTCCTCGACGTCGTGTTCGTCCTCGATGTCGCCGACGATCTGTTCGAGCACATCCTCGATGGTCACCAGGCCGGCGACGCCACCGTATTCGTCGATTACCACGGCCATGTGGTTATGGTTGGCGCGGAATTCGCGCAGCAGCACATTGAGGCGCTTGGACTCGGGCACGAAGGTCGCCGGGCGCAGCAGGTCCTTGATATTGAAGTTGGGCTGGTCGCCCTGCAGGATCAGCGGCAGCAGATCCTTGGCCAGAAGAATGCCGGCCACGTCGTCGAGGCTTTCGCCGACCACCGGGTAGCGCGAGTGGGCGGCCTCGATGATCGCCGGGAGGAATTCCTTGGGCGTCTGGTTGGCCTTGATGCTCATCATCTGCGAGCGCGGCACCATGATGTCGCGCACCTGCAGGTCGGCGACCTGGATCGCGCCCTCGACGATGGCCAGGGCCTCGCTGTCGAGCAGTTTGTTCTGATGCGCGTCGCGCAATACTTCCAGCAGTTCCTTGCGGTTTTTCGGCTCATGAGCAAAAGCCTGGGTCAGTTTATTCAACCAGGACTTCTGCTCGTTGCTCGATCGGTCTTCGCTCATGGTGGTTACTCAGGAACCTTCTGTGTTTTCTGTGGGCTGCAGTGGGTGCTTACAAACGCAGTAGTTTGTAAGTGTTCTCTTATTCGTGGTCGGCGTAAGGGTCGGGCAGACCCAGTTCAGCCAGCAATTCTCGTTCCAGCGCTTCCATCTCCTCGGCTTCCTCGTCCTCGATATGGTCGTAACCGAGCAGGTGCAGGCAGCCGTGGATCACCATATGGGCCCAATGCGCGTGGGCGGGCTTGTTCTGCTCCAGCGCTTCGCGCTCGACCACCGGCGCGCAGATCACCAGATCGCCGAGCAGCGGGATATCCAGCAAGCCATCGGGTACATCAGCGGGAAACGACAGCACATTGGTGGCGTAGTCGCGCTGGCGATAGGTGTGGTTGAGCTCGCGGCCCTCGGCCTCGTCGACCAGGCGAATGGTCAGCTCGGAGTCGGCGCTGCGCTGGCGCAGGGCGAGTTCGCACCAGGTACGGAATTGCGCCTCGCTCGGCAGGTTGCCGGCGTCGCTGGCGATTTGCAGGTCGAGTTCAAGCATTGTCGTCTGGCTCGTCGTCGAGCTTGCCGTGCATGCGGTTGTCGTAGCGCTCGTAGGCTTCGACGATGCGCTGGACCAGCGGGTGGCGGACCACGTCCTTGGGCTTGAAGTGGGTGAAGCTGATTCCCGGCACCTCGCGCAGCACGTCGATCACGTGAGTCAGGCCGCTTTTGGTGCCGCGCGGCAGGTCGACCTGGGTGATGTCGCCGGTGATCACCGCGGTGGAGCCGAAGCCGATGCGGGTGAGGAACATCTTCATCTGTTCCAGGGTGGTGTTCTGGCTTTCATCGAGGATGATGAAGCTGTTGTTCAGCGTGCGGCCGCGCATATAGGCCAGCGGCGCGACCTCGATCACCTGTTTTTCGATCAGTTTGGCCACCTGCTCGAAACCGAGCATTTCGTAGAGCGCGTCGTACAGCGGGCGCAAATAAGGGTCGATCTTTTGCGACAGGTCGCCGGGCAAAAAGCCGAGTTTTTCCCCCGCTTCCACTGCCGGGCGCACTAAAAGGATGCGACGGATCTGTTCGCGCTCCAGGGCATCCACGGCGCAGGCGACCGCCAGGTAGGTCTTGCCGGTACCGGCCGGGCCGACGCCGAAGTTGATGTCGTGATCGAGGATGGCTTTGACGTAGCGCTGCTGGTTGGCCCCGCGCGGGCGGATCATGCCCTTGCGCGTGCGCAGGGCGACGCTGACGTCGGCCGTGGGGTTGTTCAGCTCCTCGATGCCGGACTCCTGCAGGAACAGGTGCACCAGGTCGGGGGTCAGCTCGGTGTTCTGGCTTTCGCGGTAGAGGCGCAGCAGCAACTGTTCGGCCGACGCGCTCTGTTCGGCGGGGCCGATCAATTCGAATTGGTTGCCGCGGTTGCGGATTTCGATCCCCAGGCGCTGTTCGATCAAGCGCAGATGCTCGTCGAATTGGCCGCACAGATTGGCGAAGCGGCGGGCCTCAAAGGGTTCCAGGATAAAACGATGGGGTTCTATGGGTGTGTTCAAGGTCGTTTGATGGCCGCCAGTCGGCTGGGTGGTAAGGCGAAGAATAGCGCTAGGAGCCTGCGCGGGAAAGCTCGGGCTGCTGCGACTTTAGCATTGCCTTATTTGAATTTGATTGCATTGCCGCACCCCTGGTCGCCGCGATTGCCGCGGCCAGGGCTTCTGGCTCGGCAGTCTGCTAGTCCAGTAGGGTGCCGCGCAACGAGTGGGGCAGGGCGTCGTCGATATGCACGTCGACGAACTGGCCGATCAGCCGCGGGTTGTCGGTGCGGAAGTTGACCACACGGTTGCTCTCGGTACGGCCCTGGAGCATGCCCGGGTCCTTCTTCGAATAGTCGCTGACCAGAATGCGCTGCACCGTGCCGACCATGCGTCGGCTGTTTTCGAAGCCTTGCTGGTTGACCCTGTTCTGCAGGATTGCCAGGCGCTGTTTTTTCAGCTCGTCCGGGGTGTCGTCGGGCAAGTCCGCCGCCGGCGTACCGGGGCGCGAGCTGTAGACGAAGGAGTAGCAGAAGTCGAAACCGACGTCCTCGATCAGTTTCATGGTCTGCTCGAAGTCTTTCTCGGTTTCGCCGGGGAAGCCGATGATGAAGTCAGAACTGATCAGGATGTCCGGCACAGCCGCCTTCAGCTTGCGGATCCGCGACTTGTATTCCAGGGCCGTGTGGTTGCGTTTCATCGCCGCGAGGATGCGGTCGGAGCCCGATTGCACCGGCAGGTGCAGGTATTTCACCAGTTCCGGAATTTCCGCGTGGGCCTGGATCAGCGCATCGGAGAACTCCAGCGGATGGCTGGTGGTGTAACGGATGCGGTCGATGCCGTCGATCGCGGCCACGGCATACAGCAGCTCGGCGAAATCGGCTATCTGGCCGTCGCGCGTGTCGCCGCGGTAGCCGTTGACGTTCTGCCCGAGCAGGGTGACTTCGCGTACGCCGTTCTCGGCCAGGTGCAGCACCTCGGCCAGAACGTCTTCCAGCGGCCGGCTGACTTCCTCGCCACGGGTGTAGGGCACCACGCAGAAGGTGCAGTACTTGCTGCAGCCTTCCATCACCGAAACGAAGGCGCTGGGGCCGTCGACCCGCGGTTCGGGCAGACGGTCGAATTTCTCGATCTCGGGGAAGGAGATATCCACTTGCGGCAGCTTGGTGTCGCGCGCGGCATCGATCATTTCCGGCAGGCGGTGCAGGGTCTGCGGGCCGAACACCACGTCGACGTAGGGCGCGCGGTCGCGGATCGCCGCGCCTTCCTGGCTGGCCACGCAGCCGCCGACGCCGATCACCAGGTTCGGATTGCTCAACTTCAATTCGCGCCAGCGGCCGAGCTGGGAGAACACCTTGTCCTGGGCTCTCTCGCGAATCGAGCAGGTGTTGAGCAGGATGATATCGGCGTCTTCCGCCCGCGGGGTGACTTCCAGGGCTTGATGTTCGCCCAGCAGGTCGACCATGCGCGAGCTGTCGTACTCGTTCATCTGGCAGCCGTGGGTTTCGATATAGAGCTTCTTGGTCATGCGTGCTCAACAAGGGGGATTCGAAGAACCGCGCATTATAGGCGGCGGCCAGGATCGAGAAAAGCACCGCGGGCCGGACGGTGGGCGCAACAGCCGAAAAGACGCGGATGGCGGTCGGGCCAGGCGAAAAAGTTTGGCGGCTCCGGGCGGGGCAAATGCGTTCGACAGCTATGCTATTATCCGCGCCCTTTCGATTAACCCATCGGTCCTGACTGCATAGCCATGAGCAAACGCGAGCCTATCTATAAGGTGATTTTCCTCAACCAGGGGCAGGTGTACGAGATGTACGCCAAGCAGATCTTTCAAAGCGATCTGTGGGGCTTTCTGGAAGTCGAAGAGTTCGTTTTCGGCGAGCGCACCCAGGTGGTGGTCGATCCCAGCGAGGAAAAGCTCAAGGCCCAGTTCGATGGGGTGGTGCGCAGCTTTATCCCGATGCACGCGATCATCCGCATCGATGAGGTGGAGCGCCTGGGTACGCCGAAAATCAGCGAAGCCAAGGGCGGCGGCAATATCATGCCGTTTCCCATGCCGATGCCGGATAAGTAGGGCGAGCTAAGGCGTGAAGGGCGACAGGCCGTCGGCGGCCTGCAGTTCCATCAGGTAATTGCGGAAGATCTGCCCGAGCACCTGGGTGGCGATTTCCAGTTCATCGCGCGGCATCTGTGCCGAGACCAGGTCGGCGCTGTCCATGGCCTCGTCCGAGCCGTTGACCGCGGCCATCTTCAACACGATGTAAGCCTGCACGTTATTCGCCGGGACGCCTTCGCCCTGGAAGAACATCATGCCCAAGCGGAATTGCGCCTGGGCATGGCCTTGCAGCGAGGCGCGTTCGAACCAGAACAGGGCTTGTTCGAGATCTTGCGGCGCGCGCTTGCCGTCGTAGAAGAATTCACCGAGTTCGTATTGGGCTTGCAGGTCGCCGCTTTGCGCAGCCTGTTGGCAGGCGGCGAGCGCATCGGGCTGGTCGGCGGGCGCGGTATTCAGCGAGCAGCTGCCGGGGGCGGGGATCAGCAGGGTATTGCCGCCCGCCAGGGCGAACAGCGGAACAAGCAACAGGCAGCCCAGGGCCAGGGTGCGGCCGGTGCGAATCATGAAACTCCACGTGCCTCGAGATGCGGGACGGATGGTATATCCGGCCGACGAAAGGCGTCGGCTCGCGCATTATGAAATAAGCCCTGTTATTTACAAAGCCTTTACCGGGTTTTCTGTCGCACCGCCGCCCGGCAACGCCAGCAATAGCCAGGCGAGCAGCGGATAAGCCGGTGTCAGCAGCAGATAAAACAGGTCGAGGCGGCGCAACGGGCCGATAACCCCCTCGCTGCCGAGCGCCAAGCCCGCGGCCAGCAGCGCCACGGTGACGCCGGCTACCGCCAACGGGGCGCGGCGTGGCCATTGCACGGCGCCGGCATAGAGCACCAGCGCCAGCGTTGCCAGGTTGAGCGCCAGGCGGTAGTCGTCGAGCAGGCTCATCTGCCGGAACAGTTCGAAGAACGCACACAGGCCGAGCAGGACGCGTCCCCAGTTCGGCCGGCTCCAGGTCCAGCCGCGGCCCAGTGCCAGCGCCGTGGCGCCGAGCAAGGGCAGGGCGAGAAAGCTGCCGGCCTGGTTCAGCCACAGGTGCGCGGCTTGCCAGCTGGGGTCGACGCCGTAACGCATGGCCGCGGTGGCGGCCGCGGCGGCAGTCAGCCCGAAGCCGAGCAAGGCGCAGAACAGCGCGGGTTGGTCGCCTTCCCCATAATCTTTGCGGGCTTTGCCGATTGCCACAGCGGCGGCCAGGCAGGCCAGGGCCAGCGCGCCGGCGGAAAACAGGGTGGCGTATTGCATCAGGCGTTCTTCAACTCGGCGAAGGCGCGCTCGGCGGCGTCCAGGGTGATCTTCAGCTCGGCCTCGCCATGGGCGATCGAGGTGAAGCCGGCTTCGAAGGCACTCGGCGCCAGGTAGACACCGCCGTCGAGCATCAGGTGGAAGAAGCGCTTGAAGCGCTCGGCGTCGCTGGCCATCACGTCGTCGAAGGTGATGATGTCGTCGGCGCCGCTGAAATACAGGCCGAACATGCCTCCCGCCTGGGTGGTGACGAAGGGGATGCCGGCGGCATCGGCGCGGTCTTGCAGGCCTTGTAGCAGGCGAGCGGTGTAGTCGCTGAGTTCCTGGTGGAAGCCCGGGCGGCCGATCAGCTTGAGCGTGGTCAGGCCGGCGGCCATCGCCAGCGGGTTGCCGGACAGGGTGCCTGCCTGGTAGACGGGGCCGAGCGGGGCGATGCACTCCATGATCGCGCGCTTACCGCCGAAGCAGCCGACCGGCATGCCGCCGCCGATGATCTTGCCGAAGGTGGTCAGGTCCGGGGTCACACCGTAGTGCGCCTGGGCGCCGCCGAGGGCGACGCGGAAGCCGGTCATCACTTCGTCGAAGATCAGCACCACGCCGTGTTTATCGCACTGCTCGCGCAGGCCTTCGAGAAAGCCCGGCGCCGGCGGCACGCAGTTCATATTGCCGGCCACCGGCTCGACGATGATGCAGGCGACTTCCTGGCCGACCTCGGCGAGCATCTGCTCGACCGCCTTAATATTGTTGAACGGCAGGGTCAGGGTGTGTTTGGCGAACGCCGCCGGCACCCCGGCCGAGCTCGGCACGCCCTGGGTCAGCAGACCGGAACCAGCTTTGACCAGCAAACTGTCGGAATGCCCGTGGTAGCAGCCTTCGAACTTGATGATGCTGTCGCGGCCGGTGAAACCGCGGGCCAGGCGGATCGCGCTCATGGTCGCCTCGGTGCCGGAGCTGACCATGCGCACCATTTCCATCGACGGCACCATGGCGCAAACCAGCTCGGCCATCTCGGTTTCCATGGCGGTGGGCGCGCCGTAGGACAGGCCGTGCTCCAGCTGACGGCGCACGGCGTCGAGCACATCCGGGTGGCTGTGGCCGAGGATCATCGGGCCCCAGGAGCCGACGTAATCCACATAGCGCTTGTCGTCTTCGTCGGTGACATAGGCGCCTTCGGCGTGCTTGAAGAACAACGGTGTGCCGCCGACGCTTTTGAACGCGCGCACGGGCGAGTTGACGCCGCCGGGAATGTGCTTCTGGGCGTTGGCGAACAGGGTTTCGGAACGGGACATGGCAGGGGCCTCTCAGTCATCGGGTCGGGCTGAATATGCTCAGCCCCGAAAGCAATCAGTGGTTGGCGAATAGCGCGCTGAAGGCGCGGGCGCGGCGCTCGACTTCGGCGGCCGAGTCGGCGCCGAACAGGCCATGGATCACCGCGACCATGCTGGCGCCGCGGGCGATCAGCCCTGCTGCGTTATCCAGGGTCACGCCGCCGATGGCAACGATCGGCAGGCCGATGCGACCTTTGGCCGCGTCGAGCAATTCGACCGTGGCCGTCGGTGCGCCGGGCTTGGTGGTCGAGTCGAAGAAGCGGCCGAAGGCGACATAGCTGGCGCCTTCCTTGGCGGCAGCTTCGGCCAATTCGAGCTGGGCGTGGCAGGTGCCGCCGATGATCGCCTTGCGCCCGAGCAGGGCGCGGGCGGCCGATAGCGAACCGTCGGTCTGGCCCAGGTGCAGGCCGACGCCGAGGCGCGCGGCCAGTTCGGCGTCGTCGTTGATGATCAGTGCGGCGCCGTAGCGGTTGCACAGCTCGCGCAGGGCTTCGGCCTGGCGCAGGCGACGGGCATCGTCGGTGGACTTGTCGCGGTACTGCAGCACGCGGGCGCCGCCTTTCAGTGCCGCCTCGACATAGGGCAGCAGCTTGCCGTCGGCCAGCAGTTGGCTGTCGGTGATGGCATACAGGCCATGCAGTTTCATCGGAAGCGCTCCATCAGCTGCTTTCTATTAATAAGCATCCAGCGGCAGGCGGCGCGGGATGAACTGGCCGTGGCCGGGTTGCTCGGCGTCGCGCAGGGTGCGCCAGGTGTAGTCGAGGGCGAAGCGCACTGCGCCGACCAGATCCTGGCCCAGGGCCAGACGACCGGCCAGGGTGCTGGCCAGGGTGCAGCCGGAGCCGTGATAGCTGCCCGGCAGGCGCTGGCAGGTGAAGGTGTGGCGGGCGCCGTCGCGCGCGTACAGACGATTGTGCACTTCATGCTCGTCGCCGTGGCCGCCGGTGATCAGCAGGTACGGGATAAACGGCAGTAGCTTGTCCGCGCATTGATCGGCCGTGCCGTCCGGTAGTTCGGCGAGGATGCGCGCTTCCGGCAGGTTCGGCGTGGCGATGGTCGAGACGGCGAACAGCCGTTCGCGCATCGCGTAACCGACTTCGTCCTTGCCCAGCGCGCCGCCGCCGCCGGCGCGCAGCACCGGGTCGCAGACCAGGGGGATGCCCGGCAGCTTGTGCCTGATCTCGAGCACGGTCTCGACCATCTCGACGGAGCCGAGCATGCCCAGCTTGATCGCGGCGACCGGCAGGTCGGCGATCACCGCATTGGCCTGGGCCAGTACCCAGTCGCGGTCGAGCACGCGGAAATCGCTGACGTTCACCGTGTCCTGCACGGTCAGCGCGGTGACCGTCGGCGCGGCATGGCAACCCTGGGCGAGCAGGGCTTCGATATCGGCTTGCAGGCCGGCGCCGCCACTGGGGTCGTGACCGGACAGGCAAAGCACTACGGGGCGGGAATTAGGCGTTTTCATGGTGCGCGAGCTTATCACCAAACGCGGATTTTGGCGGCTGTTGAAGGGGGCGACGGGGTGGTCAACCCAGCCCGTGGGGGGCGCCCCGAATCGCCTACGCTGTATAGGTGACTCGGGTTATTGCACATGGAAATGGACGCAGGTGCAGCGTTCGTTTCGCGTAAAAGCGCCCTGCCAGGGGCTTCTGCCTGATCTTTGTGCATGGCGTCATGCTGACACTTGGCTATAAACGCCTATGCTAGAGTGCTCGCCTCGTTGAGACATTTACGTTGCATCGTGGGCCTGCCGTTGAGGAACGGCTTATTAATGTTTATGGAATGATGATTTGGCGGGCTGCATGCATTACATCCTGTTGTGCCTTTTTGTGCTGTTGTCGGGGCCTGCGGCTGCCGTTGCGTTCGATGAACACACCAACACTTTGCCCCTCGGTCAGGTCATGTATGTCTTCGAAGACGTACGCGGCGACGCGAACATCAAGGAGGTCGCGTCGCCGGCGCTGCAAGCGAGTTTTCGTCAGCACGAGCGGGATGTACTGAATGCCGGCTATTCGCGTTCGGTGTTCTGGATTCGTCTGGATCTGGAGTATCGCCCGCAGCAACAGTCCGGCCCGCGCTTGTGGTTGTTGGAGCTGGCCTATCCGCCCCTCGACCACCTCGAGCTGTACCTGGAAGACGGCCAGGGCGGTTATCAACTGGCCCGGCGTACCGGCGACGCTTTGCCGTTCGCCAGCCGGCAAATCAAGCAGAACAATTACCTGTTCGAGCTCCGGCTGCAGCCGCACGAGACGCAGCGGGTGTTTTTGCGCCTCGAGAGCCAGGGGTCGATCCAGGCGCCGCTGACCCTCTGGGCGCCCAACGCCTATCTGGAAGAACAGCCCGCGCGGGTGTACATGCTCGGCATCATCTACGGCGTGCTGCTGGTGATGTTGATCTACAACCTGTTCATCTTCCTCAGCGTGCGCGACACCAGCTACCTGTATTACATCCTCTATATCGCCTCGTTCGGCTTGTATCAGGTCTCGGTAAACGGTGCCGGGATCGAATATTTCTGGCCGGATAGCCCCTGGTGGGCCAATGCCGCGACGCCGTTCATGATCGGCTCGGCGGCTTTGTTCGGCTGTCAGTTCGCTCGGAGTTTCCTGCATACCGCCGAACACAGCGCCTGGATGGATCGTGCGCTGTTGGCGATGATGGGCTGCGGCGCCGTGGTGATGCTGCTGGCCCTGACGGCCAGCTATGCATTGTCCCTGCGCCTGGCCACTTACCTGGCGCTGCTGTTCACCGTGGTGATCTTCGCCGCCGGGGTGCTCGCCTGGTTGCGCGGCATGCGCGTGGCGCGTTACTTCATCATCGCCTGGAGTGCCTTTCTCGCCGGTGGGGTGATCAACACCCTGATGGTGCTCGGTTACCTGCCCAACGTGTTCTTCACCATGTACGCCAGCCAGATCGGCTCGGCCCTGGAGGTCGGTCTGCTGTCCCTGGCCCTGGCCGATCGCATCAATGCAATGAAGGAAGAGCGCGCGCGCATCCTGCAAGAAGCCGGACACAAGCTGGAGACGTTGAACCAGGAATTGGCCAACAGCAACCGCTTCAAGGACGAGTTCCTCGCCACCGTCACCCACGAGCTGCGCACACCGATGAACGGCGTGATCGGTTCGTTGGAGCTGATGCAGACGGTCAAGTTGGACGCCGAGTTGGCGCAGTACCAGCGTACCGCCGCCAGTTCCGCGCGCGACATGATGCGCATGGTCAACGATATCCTGGCCCTGACCGAGCTGCAGTCCGGCAAGCTCTACCCGCGCCGCGAGCCGTTCAGTTTGCGTGGGATGTTCGACGGCCTGCGCGCGCAGTACGCGCCGCGCGCCGAGGAAAAGGGCCTGCATTTCATTCTGGAACTCAACGAGAACCTGCCCGACACACTCGAAGGCGATGCCACCAAGCTGACTCAGAGCCTGGGCTATCTGCTGGACAACGCGATCAAGTTCACCACGCGCGGCAGCGTTTGCGTACGGGTGGGTTACGTCGCGCCGATCGCCGAAAACCTAGCACTGCGTATCGACGTGATCGACACCGGGATCGGCTTCGAGGTCCCGCGGGACGTGGCCCTGTACCAACGCTTCCATCAGTTGGATGGTTCGATGACCCGCGAATACGGCGGTTTGGGTATCGGCTTGGCGATCTGCCGGCAACTGGTCGATCTGCTCGGCGGTTCGCTGAGCCACGAATCGGTCCCGGGACATGGCAGCACCTTCCAATTGAGCGTGCCCCTGACCTTGCCGGTACAGGGCGCCACAGTGGCACCGGTGCGGCGCGCCGGCGGGCCGGCATTACGCCAGCCGGAGCAATG
The DNA here is from genome assembly GCF_946886105.1 of uncultured Pseudomonas sp. Next base: position 104,195 of record NZ_CAMPHV010000003.1, read on the forward strand.
CACGATATTGGTCGTCGAGGACAATGCGATCAACCAACTGGTAACCCGCGGCATGTTGCTCAAGCTCGGTTACCGCGTGCGCACCGCCGATAACGGCGCGGAGGCCCTGGAATTGCTGCGAGGCGAGACGGTCGACGCCGTGTTGCTCGATTGCCAGATGCCGGTCATGGACGGCTTCGCCACCTGCCGCGCCTTGCGCGGTCTGCCCTATTGTGCCGACCTGCCGGTACTGGCGATCACCGCCCATAGCCACAGCGGCGACCGCGAGCGTTGCCTGGCTGCGGGCATGAGCGACTACCTGGCCAAACCGGTCAAGTTCGAAGAGCTGCGCGTGCTGCTGCATGACTGGGTACTGTGCCGCGAGCACCACGAGTACCAATAGACCCCGTGTTGCGCTCATCAAGTGCAGCGAGCTGACTCCGTAGGGTACACCGCGCGCACCAGCGTCGGCGCAGAGCCCTGGTGCGCACGGCGCACCTTACCTTCGCGGCCGCTGCAAGCAACACTTGCCCGGGCGAGCCACGCGCACCTGGGGTATAGCCGTGGCGCCCCCTTCAATGGCCGGTTAAGCGGCAAGCGTCAGCGCATGGCGTTTATGCCCGCAGTTGTGCCCTGAATCCCGCTTTTTTCAAGATATGAATCCTGATTCACTCAGCAAATCGTGAATCGGAATTCAGATTATGGTCTACCGCACCAGCCCCCTACGTATCGACCGCGACCAGGCACTGCGCCAGCACATTCTCGCCTGCGCCTTGCAGCGCGTCGCCGTGGGCGGTTTCGTCGCCCTGACCATGCAGGCCCTGGCCGCAGATGTCGGCATCGCCACCGGCAGCCTGTATCGGCATTTTCGTGGCAAGGGCGAATTGGCCGCCGAAGTCTTCGCCCTCGCCAGCCAGCGCGAAGTGGATGCCTTGGCCCGCGTCCTGCGTGCCCCCGGCAGCCCTGTGGCGCGGCTGGCCGAGGGTTTGCGCCAGTTCGCCGAGCGCGCCTGGCATAGCCGGCGTCTGGCCTTCGCCCTGATCGCCGAGCCGGTCGAGCCGGAAGTCGACGAGCAGCGTCTGCTGTATCGCGTGGCCTATGCCGAACTGTTCGCCGATTTGCTCGAAGAAGGCATCGCCAGCGGCGATTTCCACGTCGATCAAGTCAACCTGATCGCCGCCTGCCTGGTCGGCGCCATTGCCGAAGCCCTGGTCGGGCCGCTTTCGCCACAGGCGCGCGCGGCCCGCGAAGCCGGGCGGCCCGCCCTGGGTTTGGAAGCCGTCAACCACAGTCTGATCACCTTTTGTTTGCGCGCCGTCGGCGCCCCATTGCTCAACGAGGAGCCGCAATCGTGATTACCAGCCTGCACGCCGAAACCCACGAAGTGTTCAACCAGGCGCCGCCGCTCGACCGCGCCAACCTTTACCGCATCGACCTGCCGCTGCAGGAGTGGACCCGACGCTTCGGCGGCGCCTGGGCCGAGCAGAAGATCGACACCTACGGCGCGCTGGCCGGCGGCGAACTGATGGCCGCGGGCTTTCTCGCCAATGAGAACAAGCCGCTGTTCAAGAGCCATGACCGCTTCGGCCATCGCATCGACCTGGTGGAGTTCCACCCCGCCTATCACCAACTGATGGGCACGGCGATCGCCCATGGCCTGCCGTCCATGCCTTGGACCGATCCGCGCGACGGCGCCCAGGTCGCCCGCGCCGCCATGAGCTACCTGCACAGTCAGGCCGAAGCCGGCAGCGGCTGCCCGCTGACCATGACCTATGCCAGCGTGCCGGCCTTGCGTCTGCAAGCGGATCTCGCCGAGGTCTGGTTACCGAAAATCCTCTCGACCGAGTACGACCCGCGCAACCTGCCGATCGAGCAGAAGACCGGCGCCACCATCGGCATGGCCATGACCGAGAAGCAGGGCGGCACCGACGTGCGCGCCAACACCACCCGCGCCTACCCGGTGGGCGTCGGCGGTCCCGGCCAGGCCTACGAACTGGTCGGTCACAAATGGTTCTGCTCGGCGCCGATGTGCGACGCCTTCCTCACCCTGGCCTACACCGACAAAGGCCTGACCTGCTTCCTGCTGCCGCGCCACCGTCCGGACGGCACGCGCAACGAGTTCTATATCCAGCGCCTGAAGAACAAACTGGGCAACTGGTCGAACGCCTCCAGCGAAGTGGAGTACCGCGGCGCCCTGGCCTGGATGGTTGGCGAAGAGGGACGTGGCGTACCGACCATCATCGAGATGGTCGCGCTGACCCGCTTCGACTGCATGGTCGGTTCCAGCGCCCTGATGCGTCAGGCCCTGACCCAGGCCGCGCATCATTGCGCGCACCGCGAAGTCGGCGGGCGGGTACTGGCCGCGCAGCCGCTGATGCAAAACGTGCTCGCCGACCTGGCGCTGGAGAGCGAAGCGGCGCTGGCGCTGACCATGCGCATGGGCAAAGCGCTGGACAATCCGCAGGACGAACAAGAGGACAAATTCGCCCGTCTGGTCACCGCCGTGGGCAAATATTGGATCTGCAAACGCGCCCCGGCGATGATCAACGAGGCCGCCGAATGCATGGGCGGCGCCGGCTACGTCGAAGACAGCATACTGCCGCGGCTGTACCGCGAAGCCCCGGTCAACTCCACCTGGGAAGGCTCCGGCAACGTGCAGTGCCTGGACGTACTGCGAGCCTTGTCGAAGGAGCCGGGCGTGCTCGATGCACTGTTCCACGAACTGGGCGACGGCCACGGCGACGCACGGCTCAAGGCGCATCTCGAAAAGCTCCAGGCGGACTTCCGCGACACCGACGACATCCAATACCGCGCCCGCCAACTGACCGAAGACGTGGCCCTGGCCCTGCAAGCCAAACTGCTGCTGGAAGCCGGCAACGCCGCGGTCTCCGACGCCTTTATCGCCAGCCGCCTGGGCGCCAGCGGCCGCGCCTACGGCACCCTGCCGCGTGGCCTGGATGTCGAAGCACTGCTGGCGCGCAGCACGCCGCATCTGGTTTGATTCGCGCTCGGTTGCTCTTTAACCAGGGGCAGTGACACCTTGTTGGAGTTGGCCTCGCAACTGCGCTCGCAGCAGGTCGTTGTCGAGGCTATGGCGGCGTGTCTCAGTGCCCTGATGCCGATCAGCGCTGGGGCGCTTAGCGGTCCGTGCGCATTAAGTTTGATTCGTGCTTGACCTGGGGGCCGCCCCGGGGTTGCAGACTGGTGGCGCACTTTAGTCAGGAGCGACCGTGATGACCCGTCGACAAGCTTTTCTTCTCGAATACCAATTGGCCTGCGCGCAGCGCGGCCTCGATCCGGCGCGCGAGCTGTGGCACCTGGAGCGCGCCCATATTCTCGGGCAGCCGGTGTTCGTCGAGCATCTGCGCAGCCACTTGTGGTTGCTCGCCTGGGCCTGGCGGCAGCGCGATTGGGCCGAGTGCTTGGCGCAACTGCTGCGGTTGCCGGGGAGCCTGGGTTCGTTGCTGGGGCTTTACCCGCTGGGCAATCCCGGCACCCGTCGGGTCGGGCCGCTGGTCCCGCAGCCTCTGCCCGAGGATCTCGCCCGTCTGTTGACCGAGAGGTTGTGAAAGGCTTGCGGCTGCTGCATTCGGCCCAAATGGCCGGCGCGGCCATGCCCGCTCGAATAAGCCTGGCGCAATCGGGTCAATCCTGCGTTTGGTAAAACGCTCCCGGACGGCATCCTGGGCCAGGTTGCGATACGCCGCGCCTTGCCAAGGCGACGTGCAAGACGCTATGCCAAGGCGTTGCGATCAGGGCAAGATAGAGCCTGTCCGTCTAGCCAGGAATGCGAACCGTGAGCCCTTGTTCCGAAGACTTCGTTATCGCCAATACCGCTGAAGAGGCGGTGGATCGCCTTGCCGCGTTGCACCTGCAAGCGACCACGGGTTTGAGCCAGGCGCTCAAGCGCTATCTCAAGGAACGTATCAAGCCGAATGCCGAGCATCACAGCCAGTTCCGCTACCCCGAGTTGCGCCTGATCTACTGTGGTCAGGGCGAGGTGCCGGCCACCGTGCGCGCTTATGCCAAGGTGCAGGTGCCGGGTACTTACAGCATCACCGTGACCCACCCGCAGGCCTTTCGTAAGTATCTGCTCGAGCAATTGCGGCCGTTGATGAACGACTTCACCGTGCGCGTCGAGGTGGGTGTCAGCCAGCAGAATATTCCCTATCCCTATGTGGTCGAGCAGGGTGACGAGCTGGCCGGTTCCGGGGTGACCGCCGCCGAGTTGGCGCGGGTGTTCCCCAGCACCGATCTATCCGCCGCCACCGACGGTACGGCCGATGGCCTGTACGACTGGGAAAACACCGATCCGTTGCCGCTGGCGCTGTTCGATGCGGCGCGGGTGGATTTCTCCCTGCGCCGCTTGGTGCACTACACCGGCAGCGATTGGCGCCACGTGCAGCCGTGGATCCTGCTGACCAACTACCACCGCTATGTCGATCAGTTCATCCGTCACGGCCTGGATATGCTGGTGAACGACTCGCGCTTCGAGCGCATGATTCTGCCGGGCAACGTGGTGGTCGAGCGCGGCATGGCCGAAGGCGAAATGCAGGCGATCATCGAGACGGTGGTCTGGCACCGCTACCAGATGCCGGCCTATCACCTGCAGGCCGCGGCGGGAGACGGCGATGGCATTACCCTGGTCAACATCGGCGTCGGCCCGTCGAACGCGAAGAACATCACCGACCACCTGGCCGTATTGCGCCCGCATTGCTGGCTGATGATCGGTCACTGCGGCGGCCTGCGCCAATCGCAAACCATCGGCGACTATGTGCTGGCCCACGCCTATATGCGCCGCGACGGCATTCTCGACCGGGTGTTGCCGCCACATATCCCGCTGCCGGCCCTGGCTGAAGTGCAGATGGCCTTGCAGGAGGCCGCCGCGCAGGTGACCGGCGAGCGCGGCGACGATCTCAAGCGCCGTCTGCGCACCGGCACCGTGCTGACTTACGACGATCGTAACTGGGAGCTGCGCTGGGCGCAGGAGCGGCCGCTGATCAATCTCTCGCGCGCCGTGGCGGTGGATATGGAAAGCGGCACCATCGCCGCCCAGGGCTACCGTCTGCGGGTGCCCTACGGCACCTTGCTGTGCGTGTCGGACAAGCCCCTGCACAGCGAGATCAAACTGCCGGGGGCGGCGGGTGCCTTCTATGAGCGGGCCGTCACCCAGCACCTGCATATCGGCATCGCCGCACTCGATCTGCTGCGCAGCCAGCTCAATTCCTTGCATTCGCGCAAGTTGCGCAGTTTCGACGAGCCGCCATTCCGCTAGGTTGAATCGGGCCGCGCAGGCTAAGCCTGCAAAGCCCGGTAGCGATGGCAGGCACGCACCCGTTGCCGGTTGCAGCCCTGGTTGGGTTCAGCGGTCCGCCCGATCAGTTTGGACGCACGACGAGCAATTGTTTTAGAGTCAGCCCTGTTTTCCCCAACAAGGACGTTAGTGCACATGGATCAGGCGCAATATTTACTCCTGGCTATCTGGGAGCCCTTCAGTTTTCTCGTGCTGTTCGGCTATACCGGCCTCGGCATACTCCTCGGCATGGCGTTCGGTTCGCTGCTGGTGCTGCTTCTGCAGCGCCGCGGTTGGTTGAGCCGGACTCGGCGCGGTCATCACCTGTTTCTCAAACTGTACTTCGTGCTGCTGCCTTTCGCGGGTGGCGCTATCGGCTTGCAGGGCGGCCTGCTGTACGGCAGCCAGCAACAGATCAACAGCCATATCGACAGCTACACGCCGGCGGTGCAGGCCGTGGCCGATACGGTTTGGATCGATTTCCAGGATTACCTCGCCGCCCAGGACATGCAGGCCTTAGCGGGCGATGTGCAGGGCTCGACGGTGCAAGGGCTGATCAACCAGGTGGCGTTGGACTACCTGCATAGCCAGAGCGCAGCGGATGCCGAGCAACTGGCCGAGGCCTCGACCGCCGAGCGCGTTGCCATGGGCCTGATGAGGCGCCTGCGCGCCATTCTCCTGGGACAGGCGCTGGGCCGCTTGGCGGTGGAGAAAACCGCCGCCTACAGCCATGTCGACGAACAGGTGTTGCGGCGCGTACTGGATGCCCGCATCGAGCAGTTGTTCGATGCGGGCTTTCTCGTGGAGTTGTTCCAGCAGCAGGTCGGCCATGTGTTCAAACCCTTCTATACGGCGCTGCTGATGCAGGTCGCCGCACTGCTGGGGCTGCTGGCCGGCGAATTGCTGCTGTCGCATTATCTGCGGCAGATGCCCACGGCCTCGCCGAGCGAGGCGGCTACGCTGGCCTGATCGAGGCTATTTCCCCGCATCCAGCACCACCCGATAACGCGCCTTGCCGGCGCGCAGGTGGTCGATGGCGTCGTTGACCTTGCTCATCGGGAAGTGTTCGACCTGCGGCACGATCTGATGGCGTGCGCAGAACTCGAGCATGGTCGCCATGTTGGCCGGTGAGCCGACCGGCGAACCGGACAGGCTCTTCTGCTTGGGGATCAGGTTGAACACGTGCACCGGGATCGCGCTCGGCACTATGCCAACGAAATGCAGGCGGCCCTTGCCGCGCAGCGTGCCGATCATGGCGGGCCAGTCCAGGTCCGCGCTGGCGGTGACCAGAAGGAAGTCCAGGCTGCCGGCGATCGTCTTGAGCGCGGCGCTGTCGGTGGAGGCGACGACCTTGTGCGCGCCCAGGCGTTTGGCTTCTTCCTGCTTGTTCAGCGACGAAGTGAAGGCGGTAACCTCGCAACCCCATGCATTCAGGAAGCCCAGGGCCAGGTGGCCGAGGCCGCCGATACCGACTACGCCGACCTTGTCGGTGGGCTTCACGTCGAACTCCAACAGCGGGCTGAATACCGTCGAGCCGGCGCAGAACAGCGGGCCGACCACGCTCGGGTCCAGCCCCTCCGGCAGCGGCACGGCCCAGGCCCAGTGGCTGCGCAGGCGGTCGGCGAAACCGCCGTTGCTGCCGACGATGGTCGGTTTGATCGTGCTGCAGAGCTGGTGCGAACCCTCCATGCAGGAGCCGCAATGCATGCAGCTGCCCTTGTACCAACCGATGCCGACGCGCTGGCCGAGCTTCAGGCCGCGCGCGTTCTCGCCCAGGCGCACCACGGTGCCGACCACTTCGTGACCGGGGATGAAGGGGTAGCGTGCATTGCCCCACTCGTTGTCGATCATCGATTGGTCGGAGTGGCAGATACCGCAGTATTCCACCGCCACCTCGACGTCTTCGCTGCCCAGCGGGCCGGGGTCGTAGCTGTGCGGCTCGAGCGGCGCGCCGGGCGCTTTGGCGGCCCAGCCGGTGAAGGTGTCGACAACGGATTCGGATGCACTCATGGCGATGGCCTCTGGACGGAAAGCGGGACTCAGCCAGCATAGTCGCGTTGCCCGAGGAATAAACCGCAATAAACCCGGCTGATAGTCGAACGTTGGCCTCGGTTACACTGGCGGCCCCGATTGCCGTTAGCGAATTGCGCATGTCCCGACCCCGTTCCCCAGGCCGTTCGGCCGGCAAGCCCGTCATACGCCGGGTGGCCAAGGCGCCGCCGGCAGAGCCGCGTTTACTGCTGCTGAACAAACCCTTCGATGTGCTGACCCAGTTCAACGACGAACAGGGCCGCGCCACCCTCAAGGATTTCGTCGCGGTGCCCGGCGTTTACCCGGCCGGGCGGCTGGACCGCGACAGCGAAGGGCTGTTGCTGCTGACCAACGACGGCGGTTTGCAGGCGCGCATCGCCGACCCTAAACACAAACTGGCGAAAACCTACTGGGTGCAGGTGGAAGGCGAGCCGAGCCCGGAGCAGTTACAACGATTGCGCGAAGGTGTGCAGCTCAACGACGGGCCGACCCTGCCGGCCGAAGCGCGCCTGCTGGACGAGCCATCGTTATGGCCACGCAACCCGCCAGTGCGCTTTCGCAAGAGCGTGCCCACCGCCTGGCTGGAATTGGTGATTCGCGAGGGCCGCAATCGTCAGGTCCGGCGCATGACCGCCGCGGTCGGCTTGCCGACCTTGCGCCTGGTGCGGGTGCGTATCGGGCCTTGGAGTCTGGAGGGTTTGCAGCCAGGTGAATGGAAAGAGGTCGAGGCGCGTTTGTAGACGCAGCGTGGCGTCAGGTCAAACGCCTTCCATACCGGCGATGACCACCGTTTTGATGATAAAACCCAGCACGCCCAGGCCCAGGGCGAGAAACAGGATCATGGTGCCGAAGCGCCCGGCTTTGGATTTTTTCGCCAGGTCCCAGACGATAAACGCCATAAATAGCACCAGGCCGCCGACCAGCACGGTCATCATCAGTTCTTCAAACAGCTCGGGTTCCATTGCAACCTCTCTGGCAAAACAAGGCTGTGCCGCCAGACTGGCAGTGAGTGGGCGAGGCGATTGTTATTCTGCGAGCGCAAGGCTCTTTATGGCGGGTCGCACGGGGCACAGCGAAACGCCGGCGATTATACCCGTGCGCCCCGGTTTGTCAGCGCCATCCCGTCGCGTTCAGCTGCGCAGATGCTGCAAGGGCAGCTGGGTGCTGGAGAGGATCTGCTGCAGGACGAAGCTGGAGCGCACGCTGGAGACGCCGTCGATGCGGGTCAGGGTGCCGAGCAGGAATTTCTGGTAGTGATCCATGTCCGGCACCACCACCTTGAGCTGGTAGTCGGCATCCATCCCCGTGACCAGGCAGCATTCCAACACCTCGGGGCATTTGCGGATTTGCTCCTGGAAGTGTTCGAAACGCTCGGGGGTGTGTTTGTCCATGCCGATCAGCACGTAAGCGGTCAGGGTCAGGCCGAGTTTTTTGCGATCGAGCAGTGCCACCTGGCTGGCGATATAGCCGTCATCCTGCAACTGCTTGACCCGCCGCGAGCAGGGCGAGGGCGACAGGCCGATGCGTTCGGCCAGTTCCTGATTGGACAGGCCGGCATCGCGTTGCAATTCGGCGAGGATATTCAGGTCATAGCGGTCGAGTTTGTTCATCTTCGCAGGTCTTCGTGGTCTGGTTGCGCACAATTATGCACCTGTAGCGATTAATTGCGCAATTGCCGGGCTGGCTAGCAATATTCGCAATCATCTGTCGCGGCCTTGGCGCTAAGCTTTATTCCAGTTTCATGGCCCGGACGACACGTCCAGCCGGCTCGCCCAACCAGGCGAACGGCAGCCGCCGATCCTACCGGATCGTCACGGCACCCGGGTCCGCACTGCCCAACCAGGCGGGCGACGAAAGCGGCAAGAGCTTTGCCAGCACCGGACAAATTTCCCGAGGGGAGGCCGCGAGGTCTCCCTTTTTTAATGGAGCCGCTGGCTGAGTCCGTAGCCCGGATGCAATTCGGGGAGCGACTATGCGGCTACCAAGATGTCCCGGATTGCATCCGGGCTACGGGATGGCAAATGCAACGGACAACGCCTGCCCCTGCAACAGCTAGCGGCCACATAGCCCTTCTTGGCTTGCCCGCTACGCCTGGGGTTGCGGGTCGTTGCGCTTGACCACGTCCGCCGGGTCGGCATGCACGAGGATCTGCGCCCGCGGGAATTCGGCGCGAATCGCCGCTTCGACCTGATCGCACAAACGGTGGGCTTGGGTCAGGCGCATATCGCTCGGCAATTCGATATGCAATTGCACGAACCACTGGGTGCCGGAGATGCGCGTGCGCAAGTCGTGGGCACCGAGCACGCCGGGTACGCCGCAGGCCAGGTCGTGCATCTGCGCGCTGATCGCCGGTTCCAGCTCCTGGTCCATCAATACCGCCGAGGCTTCGCGGGCGATGCGGATGGCGCTCCACAGAATGTAGAAGGCGATGCCGATGCCAAAGATCGCATCCAGGCGCTCCCAGCCATAACTGGCCAGGCCGATGGCGACCAGGATGCTGGTGTTGAGCAAGAGGTCGGAGCGGTAGTGCAGCGAGTCGGCGCGAATCGCCGTGGAGCCGGTCAGGCGTACCACATGGCGCTGGAACAGCAGCAGGGCCATGGTCAGCGCCAGGGACAGCAGCATCACCGCGATGCCCAGCGCGGGTGCGCCTATCGGCTGCGGGTTGAGCAGGCGCTCGACGCCATGGCTGCCCACCAGCACCGCGCTGGCACCGATGAACAGCGCTTGGCCCAGGCCCGCCAGGGCTTCGGCCTTGCCGTGGCCGTAACGATGGTCGTCATCGGCCGGGCGCAGCGCGTAGTGCACTGCCAACAGATTGAGCAGCGAAGCGGCGCCGTCGAGCAGCGAGTCGGTCAAACCGGCCAACAGGCTGACCGAGCCGCTCAGCCACCAGGCGACGGCCTTGGCCAGCGCCAGGCTCAGGGCCACCACCAGGGCGGCGAAGGTGGCCTGGCGCATCAGCCGGGCGTGCTGCTGCGGGGTGTTCACCGGCGATTCCGCTTCGACGTGGCGGCCAAGGCAACGATCACGCGGCCGGACGCAAGCCGTAGGCCGCCAACTGTTCGATGCTGCCGCTGTGGCGGATCAGGCGCGGGTCGTCGAGCGGCAGGCTGTGGCCGGTGCTCTGTTCGATCAGTACCTTGAGTTTGGCGTTGTCGATCTGGCCGTCTGCATCCACCAGGTTCTGCAGCGCCTGCGGGTCGACCTGGGCACTGGTGCCACCCGGCAGGTAGATGGCGCCGGTGGCGAAGTCGATGCCGAAGGCGATCAGCCCGGGGATCACATAGAACAGAATGCCGACCGCATCGAGCGCCGCGATCACCGGGTCGATACGGCCTTCGATCTGGCCGCGGCGATCGGGGAAAAACAGCGTGCCGCAAGCGGTCAACTGAGTGAGCAGGGAGGCAGCGAGAACGCCGCCGATAATCCGAGTGTGCATGCGCATTGGACACCTCATGGCTGAAAATTGGCGCAACTATAGCAAGGCGGCAGCGCGCCGGCTGCGCTAAAGATTGCGTTGTCGCAAGGCCTTGATGCCTCCTGAGTAAGACCGACGCAGCCGGCTGGCCGTTCGCCGTTATAATCGCCGGCCAGATTGGAGACACCATGAATTCCCTGCCCATTGATGCCCAGCTACCCGCCTTGCGCGAGGCCCTGGCCGGCCGCCACGAAGCGGTGCTGGAGGCGCCGCCCGGCGCCGGTAAGACCACCCGGGTGCCGCTGGCCCTGCTCGACCAGCCGTGGTTGGCCGGGCAGCGCATCGTCATGCTCGAACCGCGGCGCCTGGCCGCCCGCGCCGCAGCCGAGCGGCTGGCCAGCGAGCTGGGTGAGAAGGTCGGCGAAACCGTCGGCTACCGCATTCGCCTGGACAGCAAGGTCGGCCCGCGCACCCGTATCGAAGTGGTCACCGAAGGCATTCTTGCTCGCCGCCTGCAGGAGGATCCGGCGCTGGAGGGCGTCGGCCTGGTGATATTCGATGAATTCCACGAGCGCAGCCTGGATGCCGATCTGGCCCTGGCCCTGTGCCTCAACGGCAGATCGATGTTTCGCGGCGAGGATTCCGGCGAGCCGCCGCTCAAGATCTTGTTGATGTCCGCGACCCTGGAAGGCGAGCGCCTGGCCGCGCTGCTCGGCGATGCGCCGGTGTTGCGCAGCGAAGGCCGGATGTTCCCGGTGGCGCAGCATTGGGGCGCGCCTTGGCAAGCGGGCGAGTGGCTGGAGCCGCGGGTGCTGCAAACGGTGCTGCAAGCCCTGGACGACGAGCCGGGCAGCCTGCTGGTGTTTCTGCCGGGGCAGGCGGAGATTCGCCGGGTCAACGAACAGTTGGCCGAACGCTTGGGCGGACGTGGCGATATCCTGCTCTGCCCGTTGCACGGTGAACTGGAGCTGAGCGCCCAACGCGCGGCCATCGAACCGGCGCCGGCGGGCCTGCGCAAGATAGTGCTGGCGACCAATATCGCCGAGACCAGCCTGACCATCGACGGCGTGCGCGTGGTGGTGGATGCCGGCCTGGCGCGGGTGCCGCGCTTCGACCCTGGCAGCGGCATGACCCGCCTGGACACCCAGCGCATTTCCCGCGCTTCGGCGACCCAGCGGGCCGGCCGTGCCGGGCGTTTGCAGCCGGGCGCCTGTTACCGCTTGTGGTCGCAGGCGCAGCACGAGCAGCTTGCCGCCTATGGCGCGGCGGAAATCCTTCAGGCCGATCTGGCCGGCCTGGCCCTGCAACTGGCGCGCTGGGGCGTGAGCCCGGATGAGCTGATCTGGCTCGATCCGCCGCCCGCCGCGGCCTATGCCCAGGCCCGCGATCTGCTGACCCGCCTGGGCGCGCTGGACGAGCGTGGCGTGCTCAGCGAACACGGCCGCGCCATGGCCGAATTGCCGACGCACCCGCGCATCGCCCATCTGTTGCTGCGCGGCCAGGCCCTCGGTTTGGCGACTCTGGCCTGTGACCTGGCGGCGCTGCTCGGCGAGCGCGATATCCTGCGTGGCGCGGGCGCCGATCTGCACAGCCGTATCGCCTTGCTCAGCGGCGAGAGCAAGGCCGGCCGCTCCGCCCAAGGTGGTATGCAGCGCGCGAAGCAACTGGCACGGCAATTTCACAGCTACCTCAAGCGCAGCCCAGCTAGCAGGCCGGTGGCCGAGCCCGAACACCCGCGCTGGCTCGGCGCCTTGCTGGCGTTCGCCTATCCCGATCGCGTCGCTCAGCAACGCCGCGCCGGTGGCGCCGAATATCGACTGGCCAACGGCCGCGCCGCGCTGTTCGCCGAGGCCGATGCGCTGATGAAACACGAGTGGCTGGTGCTGGCCGACCTCGGCAGCCGCCAGGGCCAGCGCGAGGAGCGCATCTACCTGGCCGCCGACCTCGACCCGCAACTGTTCGAGACGGTGCTGGCCGAACAGATCAGCATTCGCGAAGAGCTGGAGTGGGACGAACGCGAAGGTGTGCTGCGCGCCGAGCGTCAGCGTCGTCTTGGCGAGTTGGTGCTCAGCCGCGAACCGCTGAACGGCTTGGACCAGGCGACGCGCAGCCGCGCCTTGCTCGGCCTGGTGCGGCGCAAAGGCTTGGCACTGCTGCCCTGGACCCCGGAGCTGCGCCAGTGGCAGGCGCGCGTGGCCTTGCTGCGCGCTCTCGATCTACAGGCCCAGGGCCACAGCGACTGGCCGGATGTAGGCGATGCGGCCCTGCTGCAATCGCTGGAAGACTGGCTGCAACCCTATCTTGGCCAGGTCAGCCGCCTCAGCCATTTCGCCAACCTCGATCTGCCCGGCATGCTTCAGAACCTGCTGCCCTGGCCGCTGCCGCAACGCCTGGACGAGCTGGCGCCGCGCAGCGTGCAGGTGCCGTCCGGTTCGCGCATCACCCTGGATTACAACGAACAACCGCCGGTTTTGGCGGTGCGCCTGCAAGAGTTGTTCGGCTTGGCCGAAACCCCGCGCATCGCCGGCGGTCGGCAGGTGGTCAAGTTACACCTGTTGTCGCCGGCGCGCCGGCCGGTGCAGGTGACTCAGGATTTGGCCAACTTCTGGCGCAGCACTTACGCCGAAGTGAAGAAGGATTTGAAGGGGCGCTACCCGAAACATTATTGGCCGGACGACCCGCTGATCGCCGAGCCCACCGCGCGGGCCAAGCCTCGCAAGTAAGCTCAGGGTTGGTTGGCGGCTGGCGAACGCTCGCGGGCCAGTTCGCTAATGGCCTTGTTGATCTTGTTCAGGCTCTGCTGGGAAACCTGCTTGCTGCACCACAGGTGACGTTGACCGCCGTCGGGGCTGTCGCTGAAGCGAATGTATTTAAAGTCGCCCTCATCGAATTCGGATTGGCGGATCAGCTCGCTGGCCTCTTCCTCGGCGATAAAGAAGTAGTCGGCGCGGTCGAGAGCGACCATGCGCAGCATATTCATGTTTTCCACCGTGGTTTTTATCCGCCGGGGCTCGAGCTTGTGGATAAGCGCGTCGATATGCTCGCCGTAGGAATAGCCATCCTTGATAAGCAAGCGCAGTTCGCGGTTTTGCAGCACCTGTTCCAGGCTGCTGCCGCTGTCGATGTTGATGTTGCTGAACAGCGCTAGGCCGATGGTCGGTTTGTCCTGATACAGGGGCAGGGAGTAGTTGCCGATCAGTTCGCGCTGCGGGTTCTTGAACCAGCCGACCATGCAGTCCGCGCTGGCGTTCTTTTCGAGGAGCTGGATCTGCCGGTTGGAAGGGGTTTTCTCCCACTTGAAGGGGATACCGGCGCGGCGCAGGGCTTGCTCGGCCGGGGTCGCGGTGAGGCCGGCGATTTTGCCGTTGTCCAGGGTCTGCAAATAAGGCGCGCGCTCGTTGTAGTGCAGGGTGATGAGCTGGTTGCCCTGGGCGGCGGTCGCGGTGCAAAGGAGCAGCGCCGAGAGCCAGTTGGCGGCTTGGGCCAAGCGTTGTTGCTTTCTTGCCATTTTGTCGGCCTCCGTCCTGTGCCGATGGAACAACTAGAGCCTAGCAGCCCGTCGGCGTCTGGCGAGCTGCCGCGACCAACTGCGAGTGCGCGCAGCGTTCCACCGCCGGAGATGTCAGCGGCTCACTGCAAGCGCAGATCCTCACCCTCCGCCTGCAATTGTTCGTAGGCCCGGTCCAGGGCGTCGCGCAGGGCTTCGGCAGCGGGGGCTTTGTTGGAAATGATCAGTTTGGCCGTCAGCCGTTGCAGTATCTGGTGCGGCACCGGGGCGATGCCGAGCCCGCGGCGGGCCTGCTCCACGGGGATGTGGTAGTCGAGGAGGAAGTCGCCGCGATGGCGCTGGAGCATTTCCAGCGCGGCGCCGTGGCTGCCGGTGCGGTGGATCCGCAGATTCAGTGCCGGGTCCTGCAGCCAGTCGCTGTAGGGTTTCCAGTAGGTGTAGCCGCCGATCACGATGATGCCGCGCCCGGCCAGGTCTTTCGGCAGCGTGGGTGCCGGCATGCCCTGGCGGCGGTAGAGCGCCAGGTCGAGTTCGCCGAGCACGCTGCGACTTTCCAGAACGTACGCGCGCAGTTCTTCCTTGCCGGTTACCCCGGGCCAGAGGTGCACGCTGCCGTCGCGCAGGCTGGCGTACAGGCGTGCGCCGGGCAGGCCGCGGAATTCGCCGCGGTAGCCGGCTTTATCCAGCAGGCGCTCGATCAGATCCAGGGTGGCGCCTTGCGGGCGACCTTCGGCGTCGGTGTAGGTGTAGGGCGGGAACTCGTAATAACCGACCTTGACCAGCGGTGCGAGAGGCGTCGGGGCGTCCTGGGCAAGGCTCGGCCCGCCGAGCAAGGCGCTGCAGAACAAAAGACAGAAACGTATTCGCATGGGTTACCGCGGCAGTTGCCGTTGTTTTTATAAGGATGCGGCGACAAAAGGGCCGGGAATGTTGCGGCGCCAGTGGCGTTTTGTCCAGTTGTCGGCGTCGCTTCTGGACCGCTGGCGCGATTAGGGCAGGCGCAGGTCTACGCCTGCCGCTTGCAGTTCCTGGTAGGCGCGGTCGAGGGCGTCGCGCAGCGCTTCGGCGCCCGGTGCGTGGCGCGAGACGATCAGGTTCAGCGGGATGCGCTGCAATTGGACGAACGGCAGCTCGCCCATGCCCAGCCGCTGGCGGGCCTGTTCGACCGGGGTTTGATAGTCGAGAAGAAAATCGCCGCGATGGCGTTGGAGCATTTCCAGGGCGGCGGTATGGGTGCTGGTGCGATGACGCTCGATTTGCAGCGCGGGGTCGTTGAGCATCTCGTTGATCGGTTGCCAGTAGGTGTAGCCGGTGATCATGATCAGTCCGCGGCCTTTGAGGTCCTCCGGCAGGCGCGGCAGCGGGGTGTCGCGACGGAAATACAGGTTGAGCACGATCTCGCCGACCTGGGTGCGGGTTTCCAGGGTGTGGTCGGCCAGTTCGGGCTTGCCCGGCGCGCCGGGCCAGATATGCACGCTGCCATCTTGCAGGGCGCCGTACAGGCGCGCGCTGGGGTACGAACGGATCTCCACGCGGTAGCCGGCGTGCTTCAACAGACGCTCGGTCAACTCGAGGATGGCGCCGCGCGGGCGGCCCTGGCTATCGCTGTAGGAGTGCGGCGGAAATTCGTAAAAGCCCACCTGTACCAGCGGGCCGGCCTCGCTTTCGCCAGGTTGAGCATGGCCAGGGACGGACAGCAGCGTGGCCATCAGCAGCAGAAAGAAATGTATTCGCATCAATCGGTTAGCAGCTCTTTGGCCGTTCTTTAAATATTCTGTTACGAAGACGAGCATGGCGAAGTGCCCATGTCTTTGTCCAGAGCGATTTGTCCGGTTGTCAGTCAGGCTGTTCGATGGCGGCCTAGGCGCGGCAGCTCACGACGGCGTCCTGCTGCGCCGGCGGCTGCCAACTCTGGCGATAGACCAGCAGCGCCAGGCCAGGGGCCAGTAACGGCAAACCGAGCAGGACGAGGCGCAAGGGGCGGGCTGAGGTCATGACGCGCGTGGCCTTGTGGGGCGTGAACTATGCTTAAAAGGGGCGAGCATACCCGAATGCGGTGCCGGCCTGGCCGAGCCGTCGATCGCCCGACGTGGGCTGCCCGCTCAAGTGGCATGCCGATACGGCCGCCACCCGGTGTTTTTTGCGATTGCACACGTACCCGCGCATCCCCCTGTTGCGATGGCAGCCGTAACAGGCTCTAGTAGGCATCGTTATTGAAGCGTCGGAGGCTGGAGGCAAGGCACTGACGCTTGCAAAGACCCCGTCAGGCAAATGAGGTCGGTATGTATCGCAAGGTATTCGCCAATAAAGTATTCGATCGCAAAGTCGTGCTGATCACCGGCGGTTGCGCCGGTATCGGTCGCGCCCTGGCCATGCGTCTGGCTCAGGCCGGGGCGCGTCTGGTGATTCTCGACTTGCAGCAGCAAGCGCTCGACAGCCTGGTGCAGCACCTG
The DNA here is from genome assembly GCF_946886105.1 of uncultured Pseudomonas sp. The sequence goes on from NZ_CAMPHV010000003.1 coordinate 120,880, forward strand.
GCCGACCATCACAACGCCGAAGCCCTGGGACTGCTTTGCGACGTCGCCGACGCCGCCGCGGTGCAGCGCGCCGTGGCCCTGGCCATCGAGCGTTTCGGCGGCATCGACGTGCTGGTCAATAACGCCGGCATCACCCATCGCAGCAATTTCGCCGATACCGATCTGGCGGTGTTCCAGCGAATCATGTCGGTCAATTACTTCGGCGCGCTGCATTGCACCAAGGCCGCTTTGCCCAGCCTGGTCGCCCGGGGCGGGCAGATCATCGTGCTCAGTTCGCTGTCGGGTTTCGCGCCCTTGCTCTATCGCAGCGCCTACAACGCCAGCAAGCACGCGCTGCACGGCTTGTTCGAAACCCTGCGCTACGAGCTGAAGGGGTCGGGGGTCAATGTGATGCTGGTGTGCCCCGGCTTCACCGCCACCGACCTGCGTAAGAACGCCCTGGTCGGCGATGGCTCGGTGGCCGCGCAACCGCCGCTGGCCATGGGCAAGGTGGCCTCGCCGCAGGATGTTGCCGAGGCCATCTACCGGGGCGCCCTCAAACGGCGGCGTCTGTTGGTGTTGTCGAATGTCGATTGGCGTGCGCGGATACTCGCGCGCTTTTTCCCGCGCTTGTTCGAGCGCGCATTGCTGCCGCGCTTGTCGGGGATGAAGCCGCAACGGGCCGGCAGACCCTAACAGGCTGTTGAAAAACTACCTGCGTTGCCGATGCGTCGTTAAAAACAGGCTCGAATGCGAGCCCAGTCAAAATGCTCATTTACAACACGTAAACTCCGCTTTTTCGCCTGTTTTTGCCTAGCCTCGGCTGCCTCGCCTACGTTTTTCAACGGCCTGCTAATGGCGATCCATTAAGCGCGGGCTGTAGGGTTCGAAGGCCTTGCAGCTTCGTAGCCCGGATGCAATCCGGGAGCGGTTTCGTGCCGAGCATCGCTCCCGGATTGCATCCGGGCTACCTAGGCGGTGCTTCTCAATGTTGGTGCGGCTCGATATAGAGTTCGTTGACCAGGTCCATATCCCAATACGCCGCTTCTATCTTGTGGCCATCGAGGTCGCGCACGAAACAGCCGTAATAGGGCTCGCCGTATTCGGCGCGCGGTCCGGGGGCGCCGTCGGCGCTCGCGCCAGCGTCCAGCGCCGCCTGGTAGAAGGCTCGCACCGACTCTTTATCGTGGGCGAAAAAGCCGAAATGGGTGCCGTTGCCGACATTCGCCACCAGCCCGTCGATCGGCTTCTGCACCCAGAACTCCGGGTATTCGCGGCCATAAGCGACGGCGCCGGGAAACGCCAGGATACGTTTGCAACCCAGGGTCGGCAGCACCTTGTCGTAAAAGGCCACGGCCTCGTCGAACTGATTGGTGCCGATCGATACATGGGAAATGATGCTTGGATTTTGCTCTGCCATGTGGGGTCCTCCCTGGGGTTTACAGTTACCGACTGATCCGGCACCGATTGGTTCGCCTTCGCTCATTCGCGCGCGGGCAAGGCGCTGCGCAACATGAACAGACGAAATACCACCACGGTGCTGAACAGCTGCAAAAAGCCGTTGAGGCTGCTCAGCGCCAGGCCGGTCAAGTCGTCGTCGGGCCGACTCTGCTGCAGCCAGCCGTCCAGCATCCAGAGCGGCAGCGCCACGCCGAGCACGCACAGGAGCATCGGCCAGAAGTAGCCGCTGGTCATCTCGAAACTCTCGTGCAGTGCCTTCAGCGGGCTGAGGCCGCGCAGCACCAGCAAATACTCGGCGAACGCCAGCTTGACCATCAGCCACACGCCCGGCAGTACGAACAGCGAGGCGCCGAGCAGGATTGCCAGGGTATTCAGCCCCGCCAGCAGGGCGAAGGTCGGCCACAGGCGCAGGCTGACGGCGAGCAGGTCCCGCGCCGCGGGCGACTGGCCGTTGCTGCGCGCCTCGAGAAATAGAATCAGCGCGCCGGTATACAGCGGGTAGAACAGCAGCCCCACCAGGATCCGGTAGAGCGCCTTGGATTCGGGGGCGACCGCGGCACCGACATGCTGCTGCAGAACGGCTTCGAGGACGATCAGCGGCAGGCACAGACGGGCGATCGCCGGCAGGTTATGGCTGAAGAAGAACCAGGCGTCGCGCAGGACGTGGAGCGGATTCATGGGCAAGGGGTCACGGCTCTGGGGCGGGCCGCTCACTCTAACCGATCCGCTCAGGCGCCCCAAATAGTGCAGCGATCAAGTCTGCGCTGCGCACCACCTCGGCATATTCGTCGCGCAGGTTGGCCATGGCCATGTCGTGCACGTCCTCGGCGCTGCGCGGGCGGCCCGCGTAGTCGGTTTTATCGAAGGTGTAGCAGGCGTCGGCCACCACCCGGGTGGCGAAGCCCAGGTTGCCGGCGCTGCGGGCCGTGGCTTCGACCGAGTTTTCGCTGGCCACGCCGACGATCACCAGCGCGCGAATGCCGCGCACATGCAGCCAACGCTCCAGGTTGCTGTGGGTGAACGCGTCGGTGACGTTCTTCTCGAATACCTGCTCGGTTGGCAGCGGCGCCAGTTCCGCCTGGAACAGCGCGCCATCCTGCCCCGGGGCGAACACCGAGCCCGGTTCGCGGGAGATATGGCGGATATGCGCCAACGGCCAGCCGGCTTGACGCCAACGCTCGAGCAGGTCGGCGATACGCTGCTCCGCCTCGGGGTTGTTGCGCGGGCGGTCGAGGCGCTGGATGCCTTGTTGCATATCGATGATCAGCAGTGCGGGCGACATATCGACAGTCCTTGGCTATTGGCTGGCATACTGGCGGCCCACTTTAGCAGGCCGCTGAAAAACTACCTGCGTTGGCAATACTGCGTTAAAAACAGGCTCGGAAAGCCGTTTTCGGCTAACGTGCTTCAGCGCGGCCCGTAGGGCGAGCGAAGCGAGTAATGCTCATTTACAGCAGTAAACTCGCGTGCGAGCCCAGTCCGCTTCCTCGCCTATTTTTGCGGGGCCGCCATCGGCATTGTCTTGCCTGCCTCGCCTACGTTTTTCAACGGCCTGTTAGCAGGCCGCTGCGCCATCGCCCGCGCTTTCCGTCTCCCGCCGCCGAGGATCACCGTTGAAGAAAATCGCCCTGTTCGCCGATGTGCAAAACCTCTATTACACGGTGCGCCAGGCCTATGGTTGCCATTTCAACTACGCCGCGCTGTGGGCCGACGTCGGCCAGCACGGGCAGATCGTCGAGGCGTATGCCTACGCGATCGACCGCGGCGACCAGAAACAGCAGCAGTTCCAGCAGATCCTGCGCAATCTCGGCTTCACGGTGAAGCTCAAGCCCTTTATCCAGCGCAGCGACGGCTCGGCCAAGGGCGACTGGGACGTGGGCATCACCATCGACATCATGGATGCCGCGCCGCGGGTCGACGAGGTGGTGCTGGCCTCCGGCGACGGCGACTTCGACCTGTTGCTGGAGAAAATCCGTGGCAGCTACGGCGTCGAGGCGGTGGCCTATGGCGTGCCGGGGCTGACCGCGCAATCGCTGGTGCGCGCCGCCAGCCGCTACGTGCCGATCGAAGGCGCGCTGTTGTTGAGAAACTGATAGTTGAGAAACTGAACGATGCCCAATGATTCGATCGCCGTACTGGATTTCGAAACCACCGGCATGTCGCCGGCGCAGCAGGCCCGCGCCACCGAGGTCGGCGTGGTCATAGTCGAGGGCGGACGGATAGTCGCCCGTTATCAGAGCCTGATGAACAGCGGCGCCTGGGTGCCGCCCTTTATCGAACAGCTCACCGGCATCAGCAACGCCATGCTGCGCAGCGCGCCGCCAGCGGCCCAGGTGATGGGGGAAGTGGCGGATTTCGTCGGCGAGCGGCCGCTGTTGGCGCATAACGCCAGTTTCGACCAGAAATTCTGGGATGCCGAGTTGGCGCTGATCGGCCGCCGACGTGCGCAGCCGTTCGCCTGCTCGTTGCTGCTGGCGCGGCGCCTGTTGCCGCAGGCGCCGAACCACAAGCTCGGTACCCTCAACCGCTGGGCCCGCCTGCCGGACACCGGCCAGGCCCACCGCGCGCTGGCCGATGCGGAGATGGCGGCCAACCTGACCTGCTTTATGGCCGAACTGTTGCGCGAGCGCCACGGCATCGCCGAGGTGTCCCATGCGCTGCTGTGCAGCCTGCAGAAGGTGCCTGCGGCGAAAATGGCCCAGGCGCTGCAGCGGGTACGCGGGGTTTAGCCGGATACCGCGCATCGTAGGGTGGACATGCCGAAGGCTTGTCCACCATCGGATGCCAGCGGCGCCTCGTAGCCCGGATGCAATCCGGGGAATTGTCTAGTTGCACCAATCGTTCCCGGATTGCATCCGGGCTACCGGACAGCGCTGAACCCGCGTTTTTTAACCGCCATCACAGCGGGCATGGCGGTTCTGCGCTGCGCCCAGGCCAACCAGGCGCGCAACAGAAATGCGATGCTCGGCCCCAGGCAGGGTAAACTTGCGCGCATTCGTGTCCTACGTCCTGGTTACCTCTATGACCTTCGCTTCCCTCGGCCTGATCGACCCTCTGCTGCGCACCCTCGACGGCCTCGATTACCGCACGCCGACCCCGGTCCAGGCCCAGGCCATCCCGCCGATCCTCAAGGGCCAAGACCTGATGGCCGCGGCGCAGACCGGCACCGGCAAGACCGCCGGTTTCGCCCTGCCGCTGTTGCAGCGCCTGATGATGGAAGGCCCACAGGTCGCCAGCAACTCGGTGCGCGCCCTGGTGCTGGTGCCGACCCGTGAGCTGGCCGAGCAGGTGCAGCAGAGCTTTCTGACCTATGGCCAGCACCTGCCGCTACGCAGCTATGCGGTGTACGGCGGGGTCAGCATCAACCCGCAGATGATGAAACTGCGCAAAGGTCTCGATGTGCTGGTCGCGACTCCCGGGCGCTTGCTCGACCTGTACCGGCAGAACGCGGTGAAGTTCGGCCAATTACAGATCCTGGTGCTCGACGAGGCCGACCGCATGCTCGACCTGGGCTTCGCCCGCGAGCTGGAAGACCTGTTCGCCGCACTGCCGAAAAAGCGCCAGACCCTGCTGTTCTCCGCAACCTTCTCCGACGCCATCCGCACCATGGCCGGTGAGATGCTGCGCGACCCGCTGAGCATCTCGGTCAGCCCGCGCAACGCCGCGGCCAAGTCGGTCAAGCAGTGGCTGATCCCGGTGGACAAGAAGCGCAAGAGCGAACTGTTTCTGCATCTGTATCGGAGCAAGCGCTGGAGTCAGGCCCTGGTGTTCGTGAAAACCCGCAAGGGCGTCGACGAGCTGGAAGGCGAGCTGCAGCGCCACGGCATTAGCGCCGACGCTATCCACGGCGACAAACCCCAGGCCACTCGCCTGCGCGCGCTGCAACGCTTCAAGGATGGCGAGGTGAAAGTGCTGGTGGCCACCGACGTGGCGGCCCGCGGCCTGGATATCGACGACATGCCGCTGGTGGTCAATTTCGACCTGCCGATAGTCGCCGAAGACTACGTGCACCGCATCGGTCGCACCGGCCGCGCCGGGGCCACCGGGCAAGCGGTGTCGCTGGTCTGCGCCGACGAGGTGCAACACCTCGCGGCCATCGAGACCTTGACCCAGCAGGTGCTGCAACGCATCGACGAACCGGACTTCATCCCCGATCACCGCGTGCCGCAGACCCTGCCCGGCGGCCAGGTGGTGAAGAAGCCGAAGAAAGCCAAGAAACCGAAAGTGGTCGGCGGCGGCAAAGGCGGTAGCCTCGGGCGCTGGCTGGAAAGCGACGAGCCTGCACTTCCCGCGGCCAAGGCCGTGCGCAAGGTGCCGAGCTTTGGCGGCAAACCGAGCAAGGGCGGCAGAAAAGCCTAGGGCGATGTGAGTTGCGCGGCTTGGCGTAGGTTGGGTCGGGCCGCGCAGGTTAGCGGCGCTGCACAGGGCGCACAAACACCACCGCTACCGAAGGCCGCGTAACCCAACAAGGCCTCTATGCGGTGTCGTTCCGGCATACGATCTGTTGGGTTACGCGGCGGCCGACGACGATGTCGCTGCTTGAACTGCGATAATCGCCGCTAACCCAACCTACGGGCTGCGGGTTGCGGCGCACCTGACCTACGCGGCCCGCCCCTACGGCCTAGCCCGCTCAAACGCCCCCAGATCGCACACCGCTACCCCGTCGCCGTCGCCATCGCGCGGTCGGGTCAGGCGGCGTTGGTCATGGCTGGTGCAGGAGCCGACACCGGCGTCCAGCGCCAGGCTGCCGCGGCGCAGGGCATAGGTCTGGGTGCGGCCGTTGTTGTCGGCCAACGGCAGCAGCAGGTGGCTGAAGGTCTGTTCGTAGGGCAGGTAAAGGTCGGCGGTGCAGTCGCTCGGCTCGCTATTGAGCAGCAGGCCGATGGCTTGATAGCGATAGCGGGGGCCTTCGTTGCGGCAGTTGGTCACCTCGTCGCCGAAGAAGCCGAGATTGCCGGCGATCAGACTGTTGCGGATCAGCAGCTGGCCGCTGTTCTGCACGCCGTAGCCGTTGTTGCCGGCAATGGTCACGTTGATCAGCGTGGCCTTGGGATCATTTTCCGGCGGGTTGCTGTAATAGCCGTTGCTCAGCGCGCCGCCGGTGCCGACATGGTCGCTGAGGGTGCTGTTGGTCAGCTTCAGCTCGCCGTTGTCGTCGTTGGCGATGGCAAAACCGCGACCGCCCTCGGAACCGCTATTGGCGACGAAGGCACTACGGGCGATATCGGCCAGGCCGCCATTGAAGATGCCGCTGCCGACGGAACGCTCGGCCTCGTCCGAGGCCTGATTGCGCAGGAAGTTGCTGTCGCGCACGAGCAGGCTGCCGCGGTTGAAGATGGCGCCGCCGCGACCGAGATTGTCGTCCAGGTCGCCGCGCGCGCGATTTTCCAGAAAGTCCGAGGAGTAGACCTCCAGCCTGCCGTAATTGGCGATGCCGCCGCCCTGACCGTAGCGATAACCTTCCTCACCGACGATTTCGCGAAAGTTCGGGTTGCTGGTCGCGGCATGGTTGCCCTGCACCCGGACCAGTTGCAGGCGCAGCAGGCCATGGTTCTCCGCCGCGGCGCCGGTGAAGGCGGTGCGGCCATTTTCCAGCCCCAGGCGTTGCAGATTCAGGCTGGCGCCGCTCAATACTTCCAGCAGACGGTCGTTGCGGTAGGGCGGTTGCGTCGGGTCGATGCCGCTGATGATCGTCTGGGCGTTGCCGGCGCCGGCGATGCTCAGATCGTCGCTGATATCCAGGTCGCCATTGAGATTGGCATCCTCGTCGTAGCGGATGCCCGGTTCGCCGAACTCGGCGAGCAGGCTCAGCTCATAGCGCCCGGCTGGCAGCAGGATAACGTCGGCGCCGGGCTCGCGGTTCGCCGTACTCACCGCATCGCGCAGGGAGCAATGGCTATCGCAGAGGCCGTCATGCGCATCCGCGGTCGTAGTGACTCGAAATTCGGCGGCCTGCAGGGAGGTGCAAAGGCTTAGGCCGATAAGGCCGAGACCGAGGTAGGCAGAGAAAGTAGTGAGCATGGTGAGTCTCCAACGCTTAGGGCTGGCGGAGAAGACACACGGCTTCTCACAAGGACAGAGACCCTGAGAGAGCGTTGGAGTTTCAGGCGGGCAGCAGCGGTGCAAACCGGCTGTGAGTCGACAGGCTGGTCAGTGAGGACCGCCAGCCTGCCGAGGTCTTACTGGGCTGTCTGGACCAGTTTGCTTTCGTTCACACCCTTGCGACCTTGGGCGTCATCCACCAGTTGCAGTTTGTTGCGGGCGGAGAACACGCCCATCTTCACTTCCTGCCAAACGAAGTAGTTCTGCCCAGCTTCGGTAGCCAGTTGCAGCACGGAATCATTTTCCGCTTCGGATTTCAGGGTGTGCTGGCCTGCGGGTACGGTCAGCAGCAGATAGGTTTTGGCAACGGTTTTGCCAACAGGTCGATCATCCATCGAAACCGCCATCTTCACGGCCGCCCCGATGCTTTCATTGCGATATACATAGATGTTCGCTTGGTCGGCCGGCGCGGTGAAAGTCTTGGCCTGGGCATCGCGGCTTGCATCTGCCATGGGGACGGAGGCGCAGCCGGTTGCGAGGGCTGCGACGGCCAGGACAGAGGCCAGCGAGAAATATTTCAGCATGCATTACTCCATGATTTGCGAGATAGAGGGCTCTATGACCCCTAGAGGCTCGCAAGGCGTGATAGCTGAAGCCCGCACGTCCTTGTCGAGTGCGGCGAGGATAGAGGGTGTGATGGCTAAATGCTAGTCCCTAGCCAGCGCAGTATTCCCAACCCCGCCGCCCTACCGCTGGCGAAGCAGGCGGTGAGCAGGTAGCCGCCGGTTGGGGCTTCCCAGTCGAGCATTTCGCCGGCGCAGAACAGGCCGGGCAGTTGCTTGAGCATCAGGCGTGCGTCCAGCGCTTCGAAGGGTACGCCGCCGGCGCTGCTGATGGCTTCGTCCAGCGGTCGGGCTTTGACCAGGGTCAGCGGCAGCGCCTTGAGTATTGCGGCCAGTTGCGCCGGGTCGTTGATCTGCGCGGGTGTGGCCAGTTCGCGCAGCAGCGCGGCCTTGACCCCGTCGATGCCGACCTGGCGGTGCAGGTGCTTGGCCATGGAGTGGGAGCCGCGGGGCTTGCTCAATGCGGTCAGCAACTTGGCTGGCGAGCTTTGCGGCAGCAGGTCGAGATAAAGGGTGGCGCTGCCCCGTTGCGCGATGCGTTCACGGATCGCCGCCGACAGGGCGTAGACCAGGCTGCCTTCGACGCCGTTTGCGGTCAGGACGAATTCGCCCTGGCGCGGCGCTTCGTCGTCCAGGCGCAGGCTGACGTTCTTCAGCGGCGCGCCGGCGAATTTTTCGCGCAGCAACGCGCTCCAGCCCGCTACCTCGAAGCCGCAATTGCTCGGTTGTAGCGGCGCTATCGCGATGCCGCGCGCTTGCAGCAGCGGCACCCAGGCGCCGTCCGAGCCCAGCCGCGCCCAGCTTCCGCCGCCGAGCGCCAGCAGGGTGGCGTCGGCGGTCACCGCCTGCTCGCCGGCCGGGGAGGCGATGCGCAACGCGCTCTTATCATTCCAGCCGAGCCAGCGATGCCGGGTATGCATGCTCACGCCGAGTTCGCGCAGGCGCTTGAGCCAGGCGCGCAGCAGCGGCGCGGCTTTCATATCGCAGGGGAATACCCGGCCGGAGGTGCCGACAAAGGTGTCGATGCCCAGGCCGTGAATCCAAGCGCGCAGCGCATCGGCGTCGAACTCGGCGAGCAGCTGCGCGATCTCCTCACGGCGCTGGCCATAGCGCGCCAGAAATGCCGGCTTGGCTTCCGAGTGGGTGATGTTCATGCCGCCGACACCGGCCAGGAGGAACTTGCGCCCCACTGAAGGCATGGCGTCGTACAGCTCGACCTTGACCCCGGCCGATGCCAGCACTTCGGCGGCCATCAGCCCGGCGGGGCCGCCGCCGATAATGGCGACGCGAGGGGCTGGGCGGGTGCTTGAGTCGGTCATAAGCGCGCTGCTGGTCGAGGCGGGAAAGCGCGCATTCTACCCGAGGGCCGGCCGGCGTTCCGCTTTAGCCGCAAAGCTGTGCTGTCGCTATGTAAGCTTTCGCGGCTAAAGCCCCTCCCACAGGCGCCCTCCAGTCGACAGTCAGGTTGGGCTCACCTAGTTTGCTGCGCGGTAGCGCTCCGTCGAAGACGGCGGACTGACGCCTACAAGAGGTCGTGCGTCTACAGCGCGCTCCCGTAGCCCGGATGCAATCCGGGACATAGGTAGCGGCCGTACGACAGCTTCCCCGGATTGCATCCGGGCTACAGAACTTCCGATCCCCCAGTTTGCTGCGCGACGGAGGATCTCCAGGTGCGTGTAACTGTTAACGGGCATATGGCCTTTTATTTGAAATCCCGACTCGCCACCGAGAGCCCTTCCAGCAGCGGCGTCAGGTCGCGCAGGCGGCCGGCGATCAGGTGGCGCACGCCGCTTTCCTGTTCGAGGCGGCCGTTGACCTGCAGCAGCTGCGACTCGTGCAACTCTCGGCGCTGGCGCTGCGCGAGGTCGTGCCAGACCACCACGTTGATCATCCCGAACTCGTCTTCCAGGGTGACGAAGACCACGCCGCTGGCGGTTTGCGGGCGCTGACGGCCGATCACCAGGCCGGCCACGGCAACCGGGCGGCCGTGCTCGATCGCGGTCAGTTCGCGTGAGCTGCGGCAGCGGCGGGCGCGCAGTTGCTCGCGCAGCAGCGTCAGCGGGTGCGGACCCAGGGTGGTGCCGGTGGTGGCGTAGTCGGTGTGCAGGTCCTCGCCGATCGAGGGTTGCGGCAGCTCTACGCGGGGTTCTTCCTGATCCGACATGGTGGCATCCGGCACGGCGGCAAACAGCGCCAGCTGCGGCTCGACACCGGCCACCGCCCAGCGCGCCTGGTGACGATGGCCGGCCAGGCCGTGCAGGGCGCCGGCATCCGCCAATAGCGCACAGGCGCGATCATCCAGGCGGGCGCGGCTGCAGAGGTCGGCGATATCGTGGAAGGGCGCGAGCGCACGGGCCTGCTCGATGCGCTCGGCATCCTCCTGGCGCAAACCGCCGATCATCCGCAGACCCAGGCGGATCGCCGGTTGCTCGCCGGGGCCGGGTTCCAGGCTGCAATCCCAGTTGCTGTGGCGCACGTCCACCGGGCGGGTTTCGATCTGGTGGCGCCGCGCGTCCTGCAGCAGCTGGTCCGGGGTGTAGAAGCCCATCGGCCAACTGTTGATCAGGGCGCAGGTATAGGCGGCCGGCTCGTGGCATTTCAGCCAGCAACTGGCGTAGGTCAGCAGGGCGAAACTGGCGGCGTGGGATTCCGGAAAGCCATAGCTGCCGAAGCCCTTGATCTGCTCGAAGATGCGCGCGGCGAACTCGGCCGTGTAGCCGTTCTTCAGCATGCGTTCGGAGAGCCTTTGCTGGTGCGGCTCCAGGCCGCCGTGGCGCTTCCAGGCGGCCATCGAACGGCGCAGCTGGTCGGCTTCGCCGGGGCTGTAGTCGGCGGCGATGATTGCCAGTTCCATCACCTGCTCCTGAAACAGCGGCACGCCCAGGGTGCGTTCGAATACCGCGTGCAGCCTGGGCGGGTAGCTCACCGGTTCCTCTTTGTTACGCCGACGCAGATAGGGGGGCACCATATCGCCCTGGATCGGCCCAGGGCGGACGATGGCCACCTCGATCACCAGGTCGTAGAAGTTCTGCGGCCTCAGCCTGGGCAGCATGGCCATCTGCGCCCGCGACTCGATCTGGAACACCCCGACGGTATCGGCGCGGCCGATCATCGCGTAGGTGGCAGCGTCGTCCGCGGGGATGCTGGCGATGCTCAGGTCGCGGCCGCGGTAGCCGCGCAACAGGTCGAAGGTGCGGCGCAGGGCGCTGAGCATGCCGAGGGCGAGCACGTCGACCTTGAGTAGACCGACCAGATCCAGATCGTCCTTGTCCCACTGGATGATGGTGCGCTCGGCCATGGCCGCGTTCTCCACCGGCACGAGGGTTTGCAGCGGCTGTTCGGAAATCACGAAGCCGCCGGGGTGTTGCGACAGGTGGCGGGGAAAGCCGATCAGCTCGCCGGTCAGCGCCAGCACCCGGCGCATGATCGGGCTGTGCGGGTCGAAGCCGGCTTCGGCCAGGCGTTCGAGCGGCGGCGCCTTGTCGCTCCAGCGTCCGCAACAGCTGGCCAGCGTATCGATCTGCTCGGCCGGCAGGCCCAGGGCCCGGGCGACATCGCGCACCGCGCCGGCGCCGCGATAGGTGCTGGCCACCGCGGTGAGGGCGGCGCGATCGCGGCCGTAACGGCGGAAGATGTACTGGATGACTTCCTCGCGGCGTTCGTGCTCGAAGTCGACGTCGATATCCGGTGGCTCGTTGCGCTCCTTGGAGAGGAAGCGGGCGAACAGCATGTTCGATTTGCTCGGGTCCAGCTCGGTGATCCCCAACACGTAACAGACCACCGAGTTGGCCGCCGAACCACGGCCCTGACAGAGGATATGCTGGCTGCGGGCGAAACGGACGATGTCGTGCACGGTGAGGAAGTAGCTTTCGTAGCCCAGCTCGGCGATCAGCGCGGTTTCCGTTTCGATCAGTTGCCGAGCCTTCTCGGGGATGCCCCGCGGCCAGCGCCAGGCTGCACCGTCCGCGCACAGCTGGCGCAGCCAGCTAGTCGGCGTATGTCCCGCGGGCACCAGTTCGCGCGGGTATTGGTAGCGCAACTGACCGAGGTCGAAGGTGCAGCGCGCGGCTATGGTCAGGGTCTCGGCCAGCAGTTCAGGCGGATAGAGCTGCGCCAGCGCCTGGCGCGGGCGCAGGTGGCGTTCGCCATTGGCGAACAGACGATGGCCGGCTTCGGCGACGCTGCAATGGTGACGGATCGCCGTCATCACATCCTGCAGGGCGCGGCGGCCGCGGGCATGCATATGCACATCGCCGGCGGCAACCGCGGGAATTCCCAGGCTCGCGGCCAGCGCCTGCATCCGACGCAGGTGCCCGGCGTCGTCGGCGCCGCGATGCAACTCGACGGCCAGCCATAGGCGCTCGGCGAACAGCTCACGCAGCCATTGCCCGTGTTCGGGTTGCGCGCTGTCGGCCTCGACCCAGAGCGCCAGCAGCCCATCCAGCGGCGCGGCGAAATCCTCGCGCAGCGCGCGGTATTCGCCCTTAACCGCACGCCGCCGGGCATTGGTGATCAGCCGGCATAGGGCCTGGTAGCCGGCGAGGTTTTCCACCAGCAGGACGATCTTCGGGCCGTTCTCGATGCGCATCTCGCTGCCGACGATCAGCGCCAGGCCGATTTCCTTCGCCGCCTGCCAGGCGCGCACTATGCCGGCCAGGCTGCATTCGTCGGTGATCGCCAGAGCCCGGTAGCCATGACGCTTGGCCCGCTCGAACAGCTCTTGGGCACTGGAGGCGCCGCGCTGGAAGCTGAAGTTGGATAAGCAATGCAGCTCGGCATAGCCCGGCTCGGTTGCCTCGGCTCGGGCTTCCTGCTTCGCTCTATCTCCTGCATCCATGCAGTCGTCGCCTAGGTTTTTCAACGGCCTGACTCACTCATGCAAACCAGCCATGAACCAGCAACGGGCCGCTTTCGCCGACCGCGCGATAGGCCCAGGCGCGCTGTCCGCTGCGGGTTTCGATCAGGTAATAGTCGCGGCGCATATCGCCGCCGTCCCACCAGCCGGATTCGATGCGTTCAGGCCCGGCGAGAATCCGTGGCGCGGCTTCCTGGAGCATATGCGGCTCGCTAAGCAACCAGCCAGGGCGTGGTCCGGTCGGGCCGGCGAGGCCGGGCTTGGCATCCGTCTGCGCTTGCCAGGCGCATTCGGGGCGGTGGTCGGCCCTGGCGCTGAGGCCGTGCAGCGCGTCGTCGCCGAGGCGCGCGCGCAGCCGCTCGCGCAGTTGCTGCCAGGGCAGGTTTTGCTGAGGCCGCTCGTCGAACAACAGGCGGTGCTCCGGGACAAAGGCCGGCAGGTCGCACGCGACCAGGCGCAGGCTGCGCACCGGCGCCACCACCTGTAACTGTTCGAGGCGGCCGCGCGCCACTTCGAACAGCATGCCCGCCTCGCGCTCGGCGCCGAGCAGGCCGACCGGCACCAGCGAGTCCTCGCGGCCGGCGTGTTCGAGATGCAGGGTGAAACGCTGCACGCCGCTGTCGCGCCCGGCGAGAAAGGCCGCGAGGTCGGCGGTCAGGCGGCGCAGGGGAAACAACAGCGCCTGGTGCGATTCGACGTCGAAATTCAGTTCGATGCGCAGGTCGAAGCGATCCGGTGGCTGGTAGTAATCCAGCGCCAGCGGCCGTTCGCCCAGCAGACTGTCGAGGTGGCGCAACAGCTCGGCCGGAAAACGCCGCGCCAGACCGTTGCGGGGTAACGCCAGCAGTTGATGCAGGCGACGCAGACCCATGCGCAGCAGGGCGGTGGTCATCTCGCGGGGCAGGCCGCTGCGCTCGACCGGCAGTTGGCCCAAGGCCTGGCGCAGCTCTTCCGCGCTGGCGACCGCCAGACCGTCATGGGCGTTGGCCAGCATTCGCGCCGCCAGCGGGTTGGGCGCGGCGACTATCCGATGGCGAAAGCCCAAGGCGCCGAGTTCCTCGCGCAGGCGCGCCTCGAAGCGTGACCAGGGGCCGAACAGGGCGAAGCTGGACTCGACTTCCAGCAGCAGCGCGCGCGGGTAATCCAGGCTGACCTGCGAGCTGAAGCGGTAGGCCCAGGCGGCGAGAAAACGCTGCCAATCCTCGATCTGCGCGTGGTCGTATTCGGCCGTGGCGAAATCCCGGCTTATTACCTGGGCCGCGCTCAAGGTTTGCCCGACGCGCAGGCCGAGCGCCCGGGCGGCCGGATTGAGTGCTTGTAGCACGCGCCGCTGCGGCGTGCCGGCGAGCAGCACCAACGGCCGCTCGGGCTCCGGGTGCCGACGCAGCACGCCATCCAGCGCCAGTTGCGGCAGCAGTATGCAGGCCCAGCGCAGGCTCATGTCGCGGCCCAGTGCGCGTGTGGGATAGGCGCCGCCGGGGCCAGGCCGCCTCGGCATTTCAAAATCCGCAGTTGCGTTGCTTCCACGGCGATGCGCAGCGCCGCCGGCGATGGGTTGACCGCCTCGGCGAGCGGGCGATAGGCGAAGGCCAGGGTCTGCCCGGTTTCCGCGGCGATCTGCAAACGGCGCAGGGCGCGGTCATCCGCCTGCTTCGGCCAGCACAGCACCGCGCCGCAACTGCCCGAGCGCAGGCATTGTTCGGCGGCCCAGAGGGCGTTGCGCGAGTTGGCCTCGACCAGGCTCAACCAGCGCAGATCCACCCCGGCGGCCAGCCAGGCGGGCGGGTAGGGCAGATGGGGCGGCGCCACCAGCAGGATACGTTCGGCGGCCTGGCTCAAGCGCGCCAGGGTCGGCCAGAGCAGCTGCAATTCGCCGATACCCTCGGCTCCATGGAGAATCTCGCTCAGCGCCGCGGCGGGCCAGCCGCCGCTCGGCAACAGCGCATCCAGCAACCCGTGGCCGGTCGGCTGCACATCCGCCGGTGCTCCTTGCGGCTGGCCTTTCCACACCCGCCGCTCGAGCAGCAACTTATCGAGCGCCAGCACCGCGCCGCTCATCGCGGCCACCACGTCTGCCCGGGCCTTGCCCATGCAGGGCAAAACAGCGGGTATGCGGACAGAAGGGAGGGGGCGAACAGCATAACGACGACTTCAAAATAACTGTATGTACATACAGTATTTGATCGATCGGATTGCGCGCAAGTCAGATTGCTATCAAGGAGATGAGCGGAGCGAAACGCCTTCCGTTACCTGGAAAAATACGGCTGCTCGCGGCTTTCAATCGGGCCTCGCTCGGCGACCCGCTGCCTCAGAGCCCCCGGCAGGTATCGCCGAAGGCGCGGATCAGGGCGGTGCGGTGCAGGGCGTCGAGCTTTTGTTGCGCGGCCTGGGCGTCGATGGCGCGGTAAAGCTGTTCGCTGCAGGCGCCTTGCTGCAGTTCCGCCAGCGCCGGGGCGAGGGTTTGCAGCAGTTCCTGATTGAGTAGATTGAGGCGGGTGCGGATTTCCTCGAGCGATATGGGCGGTGCACCGTCGCTGCTCAAGGACGTGGCCAGCAGTTGATACTGGATCAGCTTGTTGGCTTCCATCTGCCAGCGGAAGAAGGTGGCGACTTGTTCAGGGGCGAGATGATGAGTCTGCGCATGGGCGGACAACAGCGTCAGTTGTTCGGCCTCGCGCGCGGCATCTTCCACCGCCTTGCCGGTTTGCGCCTTGCTGGCGGCTACCTGGTCGGCCAGCAGCAGGCGCTCGGCGCACAGCGCCACCAGCTTGTCGAGCGCCGACGGGGTGGCGGCCTGGATCGTGAGCGCAACGCCGAGGAGCAAGGCGCAGAGCACGGCTGAAAAAGAGGGGGCGAGGCGGGGCATGAGGGTGTGTCCTTACAGTGGGGGCGCGAAATTAACGAACTAGCACGGCTCCGGGCAAGTCGTGGCGATGCCATCAGCGGTTGCTCTCCCGCTCGGATTGCAGCAGGCGTGGCCTGAACAATCTGCTGGCGAGCATCGGCGTGGGTTCTTCATCGTTGTCTTCCTGGCAGAGAAAGTCGCGTATCGCTTCGGCGGTGCGCCAGGCACTGGTCACCACGAAAAAATGCCCCTCGCCCTCCAGCACCTGTAGTTCGGCATTGCGAATGGCGCGGCGCAGGATATACGCGTTGTACGGTCGCACCAGGGTGTCGCGTTCGCCGGCGAGGATCAGCGTGCGATGGCGCAGGCGGAACAGCCGCAGCAGGCTGGTCCAGCCGACCAACGCGGTGAGCTGGTGGTAATAGGCGCGCGGGTTGACCGTGAGCATGCCGTTCATCACGCCGAAGCGCAGCAGCGCCTGTATCGAGTTGTGCGAGCCTTCGAGCTTGCGCAGTTTGGCGTCTTTGCTCCTGCCGAAAAAATCCAGGATGTCGGCGGGTTTCACCAGCATCGCCGGGCCGGCCGAGGTCGCCGCGAGGATCAGCCGGCGCACCATGCTCGGGTGACGCAGGGCGAATTCCTGCGCCAGCGCCCCGCCCCAGCTCACGCCGAACACATCGACCTGGTCGAACCCCAATTGCTTGAGCAGTTCAGCGATCGTGTCGGCATGGCGCGGCAGACGCATCGGCCAAATGGGAGCTTGCGATTTGCCGACTCCGGGCACGTCCAATGCGATGGTCCTGTAGTCCATCAGTTCGTCGCGCAGGGTATCGAAGGTGCGGATCAAGCCACCGAGGCCGTTGAGTAAGAGCAGCGGTGAGCCCTGACCACGGATGGAAACGTTCAACTGCAAGCCATTGATGGTCAATTTATGCGTCGGCATGGTCTCTCCCCTTGGCCTAGCCGGTGTTTAGCAGGCCGTTGAAAAACTACCTGTGTTGCCGATACGGCGTTAAAAACAGGCTCGGATGCGAGCCCAGTCGGAATGCTCATTTACAGCACGTAAACTCGCGTGCGAGCCCAGTCCGCTTCCTCGCCTGTTTTTGCCTTGTCTCGGCTGCCTCGCCTACGTTTTTCAACGGTCTGTTAGACAGCATCCGGCGCTTGTGTTGCAAGAAATGGGGATGTTCGTTCGCATGTCTTGACGAATCATGGCGAGATCGTCGATTGTCGTCGCGCGGATTGAAAGTACCGTTGGGCGGGGCATTTGCGCGGTGCGCGCCATGCTCTAGTGGTGAAGGGCTACTTGGATGGCGCATGATTCGCGTGGCGCCGCTCGGCAAATTCCCCCCACAACTCCCTGGCCATCGAGGAGTGGAAATTCATGCGCACCCTCTTGTTCGTACTTTTCGCCGGCTTTTTGCCCGGTTTGGCGCCTGTCGTCCTGGCCGCCGAGGCGTTGAAAGTCGAGACACTGTTGCAGACCGACCACGCCTGGGACGGCACGCCATACCAGGCCTATGCCAGCGGGCAGCCCGAGCCGACCTTGCTGAAGTTCAGTATTCCCGCCCACACCACCCTGCCTTGGCACACCCATGCGGTGGTCAATGTCGGCTATGTGCTCAGCGGCGTGTTGTTCGTCGAGAAGCAGAACAGCCCCGACAAGCTCGTGCTGAAGGCCGGCGATAGCCTCGCCGAACTCGTGGGCATCGCGCATCGCGGTTATACCACCGAGCAGCCCGTCGAACTCCTGGTGTTCTATGCCAATACCCAGGGGCTGCCGCTCAGCACCAAGGTTGCGCCGTCCAGCACCGCCAACGACTAACGACTGGCGGATCAGTCGGCTGCCTTCCGCCAGGGCCAGTGGCCTTCCAGTTCCACTTCCAGGGCCATGCTCAGGAAGGTGCGGATCAGCACGATCAAGCCGAGTACCAGCACATCGTCGAGGGTCGGTGTCATGGCCACGGTGCGCACGATGTCGGCGGCGACGAGAAATTCCAGGCCGAGCAGAATTCCCCGGCCCAGATCCTGGCGGAAACGCCGGTAAGGCGCCTCCACCTGCCGCCCCGAGGTGAAGAAACGCAGCATTGCCCAGCTCAACCCGAGGACGATGACCAGCACCCCCAGCCCGTCGATCGCCAGCCCTACGGTTTCGATAATCCCCATAAACGATGACATGCCGGTCTCCTGCCTGATGGTGGTGTGGCGCCGCCTCGGCGATCGCTGAAAGCCTAGGGTCTGTTGCCGTTTCATCGCGACCGCGCCGGAGCCTGTTTTAGCGCGAGGCAAGGCACGAGACGCGAAGTTTGGTTGTTCCAAATGAGCGTCGAGAAACGCAGTATCGCGCTAAAACAGGCCCGGCCCTTCGGGTTGCGCGGAAAATCTCGCCATGCGTTGTTGTAGGACTTGGCAAGGGAACAACCATTACCTGCGTCCTACGCCTAGCCTGGCGAGATTTTTCGCGGCAACGCGGCTTGCGCTGAAACGGCAACAGACCCTAATGCGTTCGGTGGTTTTTCACCGGCAGGGTTCCGCGCTCAGCCCAGGCCGCGTTCGCGCCATACCGTATCCGCGCTCTGGTGCAGGATAGCGTGGCGTCTGGCGAGTTTATGGCGGTCCTGGTCGTAGCCGCCGCCGATCAGCCCGGCCACCGGGATATCGCGGCCCAGGCAGTGATCGAGCACCGCGGTGTCGCGAGCGGCGACGCCGGCATCGGTCAGTTGCAGGTAGCCCAGGGCGTCGTCGCGATGCACATCGACGCCGGCGTCGTAGAGCACGATATCCGGCCGATACAGCGGCAGCAGGTAGTTGAGCGCGTCATTCACCACCTGCAAATAGGCCGCATCGCCCATGCCCTTGGGCAGGGGGATATCCCAGTCGCTGTGCGCCTTGCGTGCGGGGAAGTTGCTTTCGCAGTGCAGGGAAACGGTGATCGCCTCCGGGGTATCGGCTAACAGACGGGCGGTGCCGTCGCCCTGGTGCACGTCGCAGTCGAAGATCAGCACGCGCCCGACTTTGCCGCTTTGCAGCAGGTACTGACTGACCACCGCCAGGTCGTTGAAGATGCAGAAGCCGGCCGGGTGATCGTAATGCGCGTGGTGGGTGCCGCCGGCCAGGTGGCAGGCCAGACCGTGTTCGAGGGCTTTTTCGGCGGTCAGCAGCGAGCCGCCGACCGCACGCAGGGTGCGCCGGGCCAGCGTCTCGCTCCAGGGCAGGCCGAGGCGGCGTTGTTCCTCGTGGGCCAGCGCGCCGCTGCGAAAGCGCTCGATATAGGCCGGGCAGTGGCTCAGGGCGAGAATTTCCTCGGCGCAGCATTCGGGGCGCAGCAGTTCGGCATCCGTGGTCAGGCCGCTGTCGACCAGATGGTCGCGCAGCAGGCGGAACTTCTCCATGGGGAAGCGGTGCGTCGCGGGGAAGGGCGGGCTGTAGTCGTCGTGATAGACCAGCGGCAGGCGCATAGAATAAGGCCCTGTTAGATAAATTGAAGCGCGCGGCGCCCGAGTATGGCGGGGCTGCCCGGCCCAGCTCAAGGAGTGACTATGGCTGACTTGATTGAATTGCACAGCGCGCGGCTGCAGCTGCGCGCCTGGCGCGCCGCGGATCTGGAGCCCTTCGCGGCGCTCTGTGCGGACCCGCAGGTGATGCGTTATTTCCCCGCGCCCTACAGCCGCGAGGACGTGGCGGCGATGATCCGGCGCTTTCGCCGGCATTTCGCCGAGCATGGCTTCGGCGTGTGGGCCTTGCAGCGTAAGGACAACGGCGCCTTTATCGGCTTCACCGGTATCGGCCATGTCGGTTTCGAGGCGCCTTTCGGCCCGGCGGTGGAAATCGCCTGGCGCCTGGCCCGCGCGCACTGGGGCCAGGGTTTCGCCAGCGAAGCGGCGCGGGCGGCCCTGGGCTGCGCCTTCGAGCGGCTCGGACTGGAGCAGGTCGTGGCCTTCACCGCGGTGGATAACCTGCCGTCGCAGCGGGTGATGCAGGCGATCGGCATGCAGCATGCCCCCGCCGAGGATTTCGACCATCCCAGGCTGGCGCCAGGCCATGCATTGCGCCGGCATGTGCTGTACCGCCTGCGGCATAGCGACTGGCGGGCCGCACCGTGAGCGACGAAGCGGCTAACCCGCCGGGCCGGCGAAACGGGTAAAATCGGCCAATTGCCACATGCCGCGGTCGAGCGGCCGCTTACCCGAATGACGTTTTGCCGCTTTCTTGGCGGTTATTGGAGAGCATGCATGAGTCAGGTGTTGAATGAATTGGTCGCCCTGCTGACCCTGGAAACCATCGAAGAAAACCTGTTTCGCGGCGTCAGCCAGGACCTGGGCTTTCGCCAGCTGTTCGGCGGCCAGGTGCTCGGCCAGTGCGTATCGGCGGCCAGCCAGACGGTCGATCCGGCGCGCCATGTGCACTCGATGCATGGGTACTTTCTGCGCCCCGGCGATGCCGGTTTGCCGGTGGTCTATCAGGTCGACCGGGTGCGCGACGGCGGCAGCTTCAGCACCCGGCGGGTGACGGCGATCCAGAAGGGCAAGCCGATCTTCACCTGCAGCGCTTCCTTCCAGTTCGACGAGGACGGCTTCCATCACCAGAACAGCATGCCCGAGGTGCCGGGGCCGGAGGAGCTGAAGTCGGAAACCGAACTGTCGCGCATGGTCGAGGCGATGATTCCCGAGCGCATGCGCGAGCGCGCCACCAGCGAAAAGCCCATCGAAATCCGCCCGGTGACGCGGATCAATCCCTTCGCCCCAGAGCCCTGCGAACCGGTCAAATATGTCTGGTTCCGCGCCGCCGGTGCGCTGCCGGACGAACCGCAACTGCACAAACTGCTGCTGGCCTACGCCAGCGACTTCAACCTGCTGACCACCTCGATGCAGCCCCACGGCGTGTCGGTGTTCCAGAAGTTCATGCAGGTCGCCAGCCTCGACCACGCGCTCTGGTTCCACGCCGATCTGCGCATGGACGACTGGCTGCTGTACGCCATGGACAGCCCCTGGGCCGGCAATGCCCGCGGCTTCTCCCGCGGCAGTATCTTCAACCGCCAGGGCCAGCTGGTCGCCTCGGTGGCCCAGGAAGGGTTGACCCGTATCCGTGAGGATTGGAAGTGAGTCGTGAGGATTGGAAATGACCCTGCGCACGGCGCGCCATTGGGTGTTCGACATGGACGGCACCCTGACCCTCGCCGTGCATGATTTCGAGGCGATCAAGCGGGCGCTGGAAATTCCCCTGGAGCATGACATCCTGCACCACCTCGCCGCCTTGCCCGCCGAGGTGGCGGCGGCCAAACACGCCTGGCTGCTGGACCACGAGCGTGAATTGGCCCTCGGCGCGCAGCCGGCACCGGGCGCCGTCGAGCTGGTGCGCGAGCTGCACGGGCGCGGTTACCGGCTCGGCATCCTCACCCGCAACGCCCGCGAACTGGCATTGGTAACCCTGCGGGCCATTGGTCTGGGCGACTGCTTCGCCAGCGACGATATCCTCGGTCGCGACGAGGCGCCGCCGAAACCCCATCCCGGCGGCCTGTTGCACCTGGCTGAACGCTGGCGGGTGGCGCCGAGTGAACTGGTGATGGTCGGCGACTATCGATATGACTTGGAGTGCGCGCGGGCGGCGGGGGCTTACAGCGTACTGGTCAATCTCGCGGAAAACCCCTGGCCGGAACTGGCCGATCATTTCGCCGCAGATTGCCTGGCGCTGCGCCAGGCGCTCTAGGTCGAGCCCAGATCGGCGGCAGTCGATTCACTGATCGAGATCAAGACCCGCCGCCGCTCTGCGCTCACACTGCGCAGACCGTCCTTCGCCGGGAGAACCGCCATGACCGATTTCGATCCGCAAGCCGCACTGGATGCTTTGTACAACGAATACCGCGAGCGCGCCGAGGCGATTCGCCGCGATATGCAGCGCAGCGAACCGGTGGAAGCCATCGAGCAAGCCCAGCAGCGGCAGAACGATGAAGTGCTCAACGCCTTGCTGGCCGAGGCCGAGGAGGGCATGGATCAGGTCGGTCTGGCCCGCTTGCGCCTGGCCGAAGGGCGATACGGCAGTTGTTTGAAATGCGCCCGGCCGATCGAGGCCGCGCGTTTGCAGGCGCTGCCCGCTGCCAGTTTCTGCGCGGCCTGCGCCGACAATCCTTAGTCCCGACAGCTAGCCGCTCAGGTCCTCTAACAGCCGCCGTGCAGCGGACTCGGCGGCATCAGTGTAGGGACGCAGTACATTGGCCGCGCCAGCATGGTGCAGGGCATCGGCGTCGGCGTCATGAAAAGCGCTTAGGGTGACCTGACCGCCGAAAGATTGGCTGCGTAGCGCACGCAGCAGTATCGCATTGACGTCGCGTTGCGGAATGGTGCTGACCAGCAAGCGCGCCCGTTGCAACGGCATATGCGCCAGGAAGTCGACATCTTCGGCATCGCCGTAACACACGTTGAGCCCCTCGTCGCGGGCCTCGGCCAGGGCTTCCGGGTCGAAATCGATACCGAGCACGCGCAGTTCCGCCTGTTCGAGCTGTTTTGCCAGTTGCCGGCCGTAGCGACCCATGCCGTAGACGATGATGTCCGGCTGGGCAAAGGGCGGGGCGTTGTCGTCGGCGTTTTCGCGGTGGGCGACCTGGCGCTCGAACAGCCCAAGCCACGGCGACAGGCGCGCGAACAGCGGCTGTGCGTGAAGGATCATGTAGGTGGACAAGGTAATGGTGATCAATCCGACCAGAGTGGTCAGGCCCAGCGCATCCTGACCGATATGGCCGAGGCCTATGCCCATGGCGACGAAGATGATCGAGAACTCGCTGATCTGCGCCACCGTCAGCCCGGCCATGAAACCGGTGCGCTTGCGGTAACCCATCCAGCCCATGATCGCCATAACGATCAGTGGATTGCCGATCAACACGAACAACGACAGCAACAGGGCGCTGCCGATCTGACCCTGGATGTGACCGAAGTCCAACTGAATACCCAGGTGCAGAAAGAAGAACAGCAGAAGAAAGTCGCGCAGGCTGGTCAGGCGACTGGCCACCGCTTCACGCAATGAGGTCGAGGCCAGGGAGAAACCAGCGAGAAAGGCGCCGATCTCCTTGGACATACCGAGGAATTCGGCGCCAGCGGCAAGCAGCGTGCCCCAGGCGATCGCCACCAGCATCAGCAGTTCCGGTGAGTGCGCCATGGTCGTGAGCAGGCGCGGCAGCACGAAGCGCATCAGCAGATAGAGCGTCGCCAGGCTGCTCAGCAGGGCGCCGATCAGGGCCAACGGCTGCAGCCCCTGCTGCTCGCCGTCGCTTGGCTGATAAAGGTTGAGACCGAGCATCGCCAGAACCACGGCGATGTCCTGCACGATCAGGAAACCCATGGCTATGCGCCCGTGCAACGAGTCGATCTCGCCTTTGTCGGACAGCAGCTTGACGATGATGATGGTGCTGGAGAACGTCAGCGCTACGGCTACATAGAGCGCCGTCAGCCAGTCCAGACCGAGCAACCGGCACAGCAGGAAGCCGAACAGGATGGTGAACGCCAGCTGGCCCAGCCCTGTCGCCAGCGCTACAGGCCCCAGGGTGCGCACCAGGCGCATGTCGAGCTTCAGGCCGACCACGAACAACAGCACAGTGATGCCGATTTCCGCCAGCAGGTCGAGTGGTTGGTTCGCGCTGCTCAGGCCCAGCACTGCGGGGCCGGCCAATATACCGACGAGAATGTAAGCAATGATCAACGGTTGGCGCAGTTTCACCGCGATGCCGCCGAGCAGAGCGGACAACGCCAGCAGCACCGCGACTTCCTGAAAAAGACTCATGGCTTGATTTCCTGATGGTTGCACCACAGCTTAGAGTGGATAAGCCGGCTTGCCGTTGCCGCGGATCAAGCATACGGCTTGTGGATGCCGGCCGATGCGGCCATGATTTCTCCAGCCCCGTTTGCCCCCCGTGTAAGGATTACCAATGCCCGATTCCGTTGCTGCCCATCTGCGGTTGGCGCCTGAAGCTTTAACCCGTCCTTTCTCCCCGGAACAGTTCGATTTCGCCAGCACCGACGATCTGGAGCCCTTCCGCGGCGTGCTCGGTCAGGAACGCGCGGTCGAAGCCTTGCAGTTCGGCGTGGCCATGCCGCGCCCCGGTTACAACGTATTCGTCATGGGCGAGCCGGGTACCGGCCGCTTCTCCTTCGTCAAGCGCTACCTCAAGGCCGAAGCCAAGCGCCTGGAAACCCCGGCCGACCGGGTCTACGTCAATCATTTCGACGAACCCCGCGAGCCCCGCGCACTGGAGCTGCCGGCCGGTACCGCCGGTGAGTTCATCGCCGATATCAACGGCCTGGTCGACAACCTGCTGGCGACCTTCCCGGCGGTATTCGAGCACCCCTCGTTCCAGCAGAAGAAAAACGCCATCGACCGCGCCTTCAATAAGCGCTACGACCAGGCCCTGGACGTGATCGAGCGGCTGTCTCTGGAAAAGAACGTCGCGCTATACCGCGACAGCAGCAATATCGCCTTCACCCCGATGGTCGACGGCAAAGCCCTCGACGAGGCCGAGTTCGCCCAATTGCCGGAAGCCGACCGCGAGCGCTTCCACCTGGATATCGCCACCCTGGAGGAACGCCTCAACGAGGAACTCGCCAGCCTGCCGCAATGGAAGCGCGAGTCGAGCAACCAGTTGCGCCAGCTCAACGAGGAAACCATCACAGTCGCGCTGCAACCGCTGCTCGCGCCCTTGTCGGAGAAGTACGCGGAAAATGCCGAGGTCTGCGCTTACCTGCAGGCGGTGCAGGTCAACCTGCTGAAAACCGTGGTCGATCAATTGGTCGAAGTGGAAAAGGCCGACGCCCAGACCCGCAAGATGCTCGAAGAGCAGTACTGTCCGAGCCTGGTGGTCGGCCATCACGCTCAGGGCGGCGCGCCCGTAGTGTTCGAGCCGCACCCGACCTACGACAACCTGTTCGGCCGCATCGAATACAACGCCGACCAGGGCGCGCTCTACACCAGCTACCGGCAATTGCGCCCCGGCGCGCTGCACCGCGCCAACGGCGGTTTTCTGATTCTCGAAGCGGAAAAGATGCTCGGCGAGCCGTTCGTCTGGGATGCGCTCAAGCGCGCTCTGCATTCGCGGCAACTGAAAATGGAGTCGCCGCTCGGCGATCTCGGCCGTATTGCCACCGTGACGCTCAACCCGCAGGTGATTCCGCTGCAGGTCAAGGTGATCATCATCGGCGCGCGTCAGCTGTACTACGCGTTGCAGGATCACGATCCGGACTTCCAGGAAATGTTCCGCGTGCTGGTCGACTTCGACGAGGACATTCCCCTTGGCGATGAAAGCCTGGAGCAGTTCGCCCAGTTGATGAAAACCCGCACCATGGAAGAGGGCATGGCGCCGCTCAGCGCCGCCGCGGTGGCGCGTCTGGCGACCTACAGCGCACGCCTGGCCGAGCACCAGGGGCGTTTGTCGGCGCGCATCGGCGACCTGTTCCAGCTGGTCAGCGAGGCCGACTTCATCCGTCAACTGGCCAGCGAGACGATCACCGATGTCGGCCATATCGAGCGCGCGCTCAAGGCCAAGGCCACGCGCACCGGACGGGTCTCGGCGCGGATCATCGACGACATGCTGGCCGGCATCATCCTGATCGACACCGCGGGCGCCGCTGTGGGCAAATGCAACGGCCTGACCGTACTGGAAGTCGGCGATTCGGCGTTCGGCGTGCCGGCGCGCATCTCCGCCACGGTGTATCCGGGCGGCAGCGGCATCGTCGACATCGAGCGCGAGGTCAACCTCGGCCAGCCGATCCACTCCAAGGGCGTGATGATCCTCACCGGCTACCTGGGCAGCCGCTATGCCCAGGAATTCCCTCTGGAAATCTCCGCGAGCATCGCCCTGGAACAGTCCTACGGCTATGTCGACGGCGACAGCGCCTCGCTCGGCGAAGTCTGTACGCTGATCTCGGCGTTGTCGCGCACGCCGCTCAAGCAGTGCTTCGCCATCACCGGTTCGATCAACCAGTTCGGCGAGGTGCAGGCGGTCGGCGGGGTCAACGAGAAGATCGAGGGCTTCTTCCGCCTGTGCGAGGCCCGCGGCCTGACCGGCGAGCAGGGGGCGATCATTCCGCACTCCAATGTCTCGACCCTGATGCTCGACGAGCGGGTGCTGCAGGCGGTGCGCGCCGGGCAGTTCCATATCTACGCCGTGCGCCAGGTCGACGAGGCGCTGAGCCTGCTGGTCGGCGAGGAAGTCGGCAGCCCGAACGACAAAGGCCAGTTCCCCAAGGGCAGCGTCAACGCCCGTGTCGTCGAACGGCTGCGTGAAATCGCCGAAATGGGCATGGCCGAGGAAGAAAAGGAAGCGCCGAAAATCGAGGAGACCGTGGTCGCGGTGAAAAAGCCTCGGGCGAAAAAACCGGCGGCTTGAGCATTGGCCGAAAGATTGGTTCGATCGCCGGTCTTCGCCCCGGCGAGTCGTACTGCCGGGGAAAGTACCCGCCGGTACGGCTTTTGCGGGTTTGATCCACACAGTTATCCACAACCTGGTGCGATAACTGTCGGCTTCCCTGCTTCGCCCACTCGGGTGTAGGCTGGAGGCAGGTTTCCTCGAGGGTCGCCGCGATGCCGCGCAACCTTTGCCTTACCCGCCAATGTTTGGGACTGGTGACTCGTATCGAGTGCGCCGTGTTGCCGTTGGCGGGCGAGAAGGGCCTCTGGACGCTGATCTGCGCGGCGGGTATGTCCGGTGCACAACCCTCGACGATCAAGGCACAAGGCCCGTTCTACGGGCCTTTCGTTGCCGAGGGGGTGTTGCTGGCGATTGCTGAAAGCCTGGCGGCGCAAGGCTATGGCATCTGCGACGAGCTGCCGATCTGGCGTTTGCATATCCAGGCGGAACTACGCCGCTTGAACGGCGCACGTTGCCGTAACCTCGGCGATTATCAGTTCAAACCGGAAAATTAATGGTCGGCTGAGCAGCATTTGACCAGCCCGCACGAATGCCGCTGCCGCGCGCTTTGCAGTGATCGATCCTGAAGCTGCCCACAAGGTTATCCACAGTTGCCGGGGATAACCTGCTTCGACGTTTATCGCAACAATGCCGGGGGTTGTCTGCAAGGCCATGCTGGGTATACTCGCCGGCTGTTTGAGCCCTTAGTGAGCCCCCTATGGAACGCTTTATCGAAAACGCGATGTATGCATCCCGTTGGCTGCTGGCACCTCTGTATTTTGGCCTGTCACTCGGACTCTTGGCCTTGATGCTGAAGTTCTTTCAAGAAATCTTTCATATTCTCCCCAGCGTATTCGCCATCGCTGAGGCCGATCTGATCCTGGTGATCCTGTCGTTGATCGACATGGCCCTGGTCGGCGGTCTGCTGGTGATGGTGATGATTTCCGGCTACGAGAACTTCGTCTCGCAGTTGGACATTGATGAAGGCAAGGAAAAGCTCAGCTGGTTGGGCAAGATGGACTCCGGCTCGCTGAAGATGAAGGTCGCCGCCTCCATCGTGGCGATCTCTTCGATTCACCTGCTTAAAGTGTTTATGAATGCGGAGAACATCCAGACGGACTACCTGATGTGGTACGTGATCATCCATATGGCCTTTGTGGTCTCGGCGTTCGCCATGGGTTACTTGGACAAGCTGACCAAGCACTGATCGCCCGCCCAGCCACCAAACCGCCCGGCCGTTGCAAAACGGACGGGCGGTTTGCTTTCTGCCTTGCGCTTTGCTTTTATTGTACAAAAATAAATTATGTATAATTTTTGTATAATTTAAGCCGTGAGGTCGACGCCATGTATCTGCACGATTTATCCGCCCATGCGCATGCCGGGCACATCGACGAACTCAACCTGATCTCCATCGAGGGCGGGATCTACGTTCTGGAAGTTCGTATGGCGGGGCGTGCGCAGTCCTTGCACGACGGAAACGGCCGCACCCTGCACTTGCGTTCGGTGGAGCACGCCCGCGAGCTGCTGCACGAGTTACCTCAGGTGCCTTTCCATCTGGTGCATGCCTCGGTGCACGACGAGATGTGCGGCATGCCGACCGGCACTCAGAACACCCTGCGCGTGCCTATTTCCTTGAGCTCTTCCTGGTAGGGCCTGGCCGCGACGAGCCCATCGGGCACTCATGCACCTTGCCAAGCGCTGTCGGCGCTTTCATCGCCGCGAGATCGTCGTTCTATGAATACTCGCCGGCTTGCCCTGGTGCTCGGTGATCAGCTGTCTTTCGACCTGCCCAGCCTGCAGGCGCTCGACCCGCAGCGCGATGCCGTGCTGCTGGCCGAGGTGGCGGCGGAAACCGACTATGTGCCGCATCACCCACAGAAAATCGCGCTGATCTTCAGTGCCATGCGGCATTTTGCCGAAGCGCTGCGCGCGCGCGGTTGGCGCGTGCATTACGTCAAACTCGACGATGCGCACAACAGCGGCTCGCTGCCCGGCGAATTGCAGCGCTGGGCGACGCGGTTGCGGGCGACCGAGGTGCACCTGACCGAGCCGGGCGAATGGCGCCTGGAGCAGGCGTTGCGGGCTTGCGCCGTGCCGATCACCTGGCATGCCGACAGCCGCTTCATCTGTGGCCGTGACGAGTTCGCGCGCTGGGCCGAAGGGCGCAAGCAGCTGCGCATGGAGTTCTTCTACCGCGAGATGCGCCGCAAGACCGGCCTGCTGATCAATGGCGACGGCACGCCGGTGGGCGGCGCCTGGAATTTCGATGCGCAGAATCGCAAGGCGTTGCCCAAGCAGATCAAGGCGCCGATGACCGCGCGCTTTCCGGCGGATGGCATCACTCGGGAGGTGCTGGCCCTGGTGGCGGCACGCTTCAGCCATCACTACGGCAGCCTGGCGGCCTTCGAGTACCCAGTGAGCCATGCCGAGGCGGAAGCGCTGTGGCAGCACTTTCTCGATTTCGCCCTGCCGGCTTTTGGCGATTATCAGGACGCCATGGCGTTGGGCGAGCCGTTTCTGTTTCATGCGCGGATCAGCGCGGCGCTGAATATCGGTCTGCTGGACGTGCGCAGGCTTTGTGCGGATGTCGAAGCCGCCTACTGGCGCGGTCAGGTGCCGCTGAATGCAGCCGAGGGTTTTATCCGGCAACTCATCGGTTGGCGCGAGTACGTGCGGGGCATCTACTGGCTACAAATGCCCGACTATGCCGAGCGCAACGCCTTCGGCAACACGCGGCCGCTGCCCGAGTTCTACTGGAGCGGCGACACCCGGATGAAGTGCATGAGTCAGGCCATCGACCAGACGCTGGAACATGCCTATGCCCATCATATCCAGCGGCTGATGGTGACCGGCAACTTCGCCCTGCTCGCCGGCATTCGGCCCAGCCAGGTCTGCGATTGGTACCTAGCGGTGTATATGGATGCGTTCGATTGGGTCGAGTTGCCCAATACCCTGGGCATGGTCATGCATGCCGATGGCGGTTACCTGGGTTCCAAGCCTTATTGCGCGAGTGGCCAGTACATCAAACGCATGTCCAACTACTGCGGCGATTGTGCGTACAAGGTCAGCGAGAGCGTCGGCGAGCAGGCTTGCCCGTTCAATGCGTTGTACTGGCACTTCCTGATGCGCCACCGCGAGCAGCTGTCGGGCAATCACCGTCTGAGCATGATCTATCGCGGTCTGGACAGGATGAGCGAGGCCAAGCGGCAGGGGCTCTGGTCGCGTGGCGAGCAGTTGTTGGCGCGGCTGGATGCCGGTGAGCCCTTGTGAAAAAGGCCGAGTTGCCGGTCAGGATCTGCCAGGTCTGTGGCTTGCCTTTCGCCTGGCGCAAGAAGTGGGCGCGTTGCTGGGATCAGGTGAAGTACTGCTCCGAACGCTGCCGTCGTCAGCGCTAGGGGGGGCTGGTCGTTAGAGCGGGTGGGCGCTTTGTGCTAGGCTGGCCGACCTTTTTCAGCCCAGCGGAGCAGTGCAATGTCCGAAATCAACCTCTCGACCGATGAATCCCGCGTCAGTTACGGCATCGGTCGTCAACTTGGCGGTCAATTGCGCGACAACCCGCCGCCGGGCGTGAGCCTCGAAGCTATCGTCGCCGGTCTGTCCGATGCATTCAGCGGCCAGCCGAGCCGTGTCAGCGAGGCCGAACTGTCCGCCAGCTTCAAGGTCATCCGCGATGTGATGCAGGCCGAAGCGCAAGCCAAGGCCGAAGCGGCCGCCGGCGCCGGCTTGGCCTTCCTTGCCGAGAACGCCCAGCGTGACGGCGTCACCGTGCTGGCTTCCGGCTTGCAGTACGAAGTACTGAGCAGCGGCGAAGGCGCCAAGCCGTCCCGTGAAGACAGCGTGCGCACCCACTACCACGGCACTCTGATCGACGGCACCGTGTTCGACAGCTCCTACGAGCGTGGCCAGCCAGCCGAGTTCCCGGTTGGCGGCGTGATCGCCGGCTGGACCGAAGCCCTGCAACTGATGAACGCAGGCAGCAAATGGCGCCTGTACGTGCCGAGCGAACTGGCCTACGGCGAGCAAGGCGTCGGCAGCATCCCGCCGCACAGCGTGCTGGTGTTCGACGTCGAGTTGCTGGAAGTGCTCTAACAGGCTGTTGAAAAACTACCTGCGTTGCTGATACGGCGTTAAAAACGGCCTGCTAAGGCGCTTTCTTGAGGCGGATGACCCTGTGTTCGTCCGCCTTGAGGGTAGTCCGATCACCTCGTAGCCCGGATGCAATCCGGGGAAGCGGTTTATGGCTTCTGCCGATGTCCCGGATTGCATCCGGGCTACGAGAGCGGGTGTTGTACTTGTCTTCACGGGCGCAATGCCCGGGCGTAGCAGAATAGAAACAGATTGCGCACCAGCTCCTTGAGTACCAGCGGCTCGCTGGAATTGAGTTCCTGCAAATCCAGATCACCCATATCGCGCAGCTCATCCAGCGCTTGCTCCTCGAGCACTGCACATACCTCGCCGGTATTGCGATTGAGGATGCGTAGGTAAGGTTGCGGCCGATCAAGCCAGGCATCGATCAAATAGGTCATGACTCATCTCCTTGTTAAGTGGTTAGATGAGAATAATTCCTATTTCGTTTATGGCAAGGATTAATTATTCGCCGTTGGTCGGACAATAAAAAGCCCGTCGCATGGACGGGCTTGTGTATTGCGGGAATCGTCAGTGCGTGCGGGCCACGGCGAAGCGGCTGAGTTCGACCAGCGCATCGCGGTATTCGCCAGGGGGCAGGGCATCCAGGCAGGCGATCGCCCGTTCGGCGTAATCGCGGGCCTGTTGGGCGGTGTAGTCCAGAGCGCCGGCAGCTTCAACGGCGTTGCGGATGCTTTCCAGGTCTTCGATGCCGCCTTTCTGAATCGCCTGGCGCACCAGGGCGGCCTGTTCGGGCGTGCCTTCGCGCATGGTGTAGATCAGTGGCAGGGTCGGTTTGCCCTCGGCCAGGTCGTCACCGACATTTTTACCCAGGGTGCTGGCATCGCCGCGGTAGTCGAGCAGGTCGTCGACCAGTTGGAAGGCCACACCCAAATGATCGCCGAATACGCGCAACGCTTCGGTCTGTTCCGCCGTCGCGCCGGCCAGGGCTGCGGCGCTGTGGGTCGAGGCCTCGAAGAGCATCGCGGTTTTGCCGCGAATCACTTCCATATAGGTCTCTTCCGTGGTGCTGGCGTCGCGAATCTTCGACAGTTGCAGCACTTCGCCCTCGGCGATCACCCGGGTGGCCTTGGAGAGGATCTTCATCACCGGCATGGAACCGAGTTCGACCATCATTTCGAAGGAGCGCGAATACAGGAAGTCGCCCACCAGCACGCTCGGCGCATTGCCCCATTGGGCGTTGGCGGTGCTGCGGCCGCGGCGCATGTCGGACATGTCGACCACGTCGTCATGCAGCAGGGTGGCGGTATGCAGGAACTCGATGGTGGCGGCGAGCAGGCGGAGATCGTCGCCGGAAAGGCCCAGGGCTTTGCCGCTGAGCAGCACCAGCAGCGGGCGCAGGCGTTTGCCGCCAGCGGAGATGATGTAGTCGCCGATCTTCTCTACCAGGGGGACGCGCGACACCAGCTGGGCGCGGATGATGCCGTCGACAGCGGTAAAATCGTCCGCCACCACGCGATAGAAAGCCTGGGGTTGCATCGCTTGCACCTGCTTCTCATGGGTTGCGCGGCATGCTATGGGGCAGGGTAGGGGCTGTCAAGGCAAGCGGTGCGGCGGTTGCCGGGCTTCGTGCCGCCGAGCGTAAGGCCTGTAATCGCCGGGAAAATTCGCTTTGCAAGATGAGTGGCCGGGGCGTCGACCCTTTACTGGTGCCCGCCGCCTGTCGTGTGGGGCTCGGCTGTTGTCTGGGCCTTGCGTCGCGGTGGTCGCTTGCGTACAATCGCGCACCCTGAACTTTCCCCCTGGGTATTTCCCTGCCTTACGCAATTGCAAGGGTGTCCTTCCGGCCCCAAGCAGCCATGCCAGCCGACACTTATTCCTATAAAGCGCTGGGTGAGCAGGATTAACGGAGATTTACCATGTACGCAGTAATTGTTACTGGTGGCAAGCAATACAAAGTCACCGAAGGCGAATTCCTCAAGGTCGAAAAACTCGAAATCGCCACTGGCGAAGCCGTGACTTTCGACCGCGTGCTGTTGATCGGCAACG
The DNA here is from genome assembly GCF_946886105.1 of uncultured Pseudomonas sp. Next base: position 153,210 of record NZ_CAMPHV010000003.1, read on the forward strand.
GCGACGATGTGACCATCGGCGCACCGGTTGTTGATGGCGCTAAAGTCGTTGCCGAAGTCGTTGCTCAAGGCCGTCACGATAAAGTCACCATCATCAAGTTCCGCCGTCGTAAGCACCACATGAAGCGTCAGGGCCACCGTCAGTGGTACACCGAGATCAAAATCACCGGTATTCAGGCCTGATTCGTTTCGGTCTGATCCCTTAATAGGAGTATTGAACTCATGGCACACAAAAAAGCTGGCGGTTCTACCCGCAACGGTCGCGACTCAGAAGCCAAACGCCTTGGCGTGAAGATGTATGGCGGCCAGGCTATCAAAGCAGGCAACATCATCGTGCGTCAGCGCGGTACCCAGTTCCACGCCGGTTACGGCGTTGGCATGGGTAAGGATCACACCCTCTTCGCGAAAATCGAAGGCGTGATCAAGTTCGAAGTAAAGGGCGCGTTCAACCGCCGTTACGTGAGCGTCGTTGCGGCTTAATCGCGCGATTGCTGGAAAAGCCCCGTCCTTGCGACGGGGCTTTTTTGTTTCTGTATTCTTGGGGTTCTTGCCAAACTGTCCTGGGCGTTAGCGTTCGTATTGCGGATGCAGGTCAATTTTGCAAGAACCTGGTGTTTCTCGTGTTAGATAACCCGCGTTGTTGCGGGAGGCGTACCCATGAAATTCGTCGATGAAGTATCGATTTATGTAAAGGCCGGCGACGGCGGTAACGGCATGATGGCTTTTCGTCGTGAAAAGTTCATCGAAAAAGGCGGTCCCAACGGTGGTGATGGTGGCGACGGCGGCTCGGTGTTTATCGAGGCCGACGAGAATCTCAATACCCTGGTGGATTACCGCTACACCCGGCGCTTTCAGGCGCAGAACGGCGAGAAGGGCGGCAGTACCGATTGTACCGGCGCCAAAGGTGAGGATCTGATTCTGCCGGTGCCGGTCGGCACTACGGTGGTCGATGCCTCGACCCAGGAAGTGATCGGCGATCTGACCAAGCCTGGGCAGCGCTTGCTGGTGGCCCAGGGCGGCTGGCACGGCTTGGGTAATACCCGTTTCAAGTCGAGTACCAACCGTGCGCCACGCCAGACCACGCCAGGTAAGCCGGGCGATGCCCGCGACCTCAAGTTGGAGCTGAAAGTGCTGGCCGATGTTGGCTTGCTCGGTTTGCCGAATGCCGGCAAGAGCACCTTTATCCGTTCGGTTTCCGCGGCCAAGCCCAAGGTTGCCGATTATCCGTTCACCACTCTGGTGCCGAACCTGGGTGTGGTGAGCGTCGAACGCTACAAGAGCTTTGTGATCGCGGATATTCCCGGTTTGATCGAAGGCGCTTCGGAAGGTGCCGGGCTGGGGATTCGCTTCCTCAAGCACTTGGCGCGTACCCGCCTGCTGCTGCACCTGGTGGACATGGCGCCGCTGGATCTGAGCGATCCCGCCGAAGCGGCTGTGACCATCGTCGAGGAGCTGGCCAAGTTCAGCCCGGCGTTGGCGGAGCGTGATCGCTGGTTGGTGCTGAACAAGGCCGACCAGATCCTCGAAGAGGAGCAGGAAGCGCGCATCGCCGAAATCGTCGAGCGCCTGGAGTGGACGGGGCCGGTGTATGTGATTTCGGCCCTGGCGCACCAGGGTACCGAGAAGCTGTGCTACGACATCATGGATTACCTGGAGGCGCGTTCCGAGCGCATTCAGGAAAATCCGGAATTTGCCGCCGAGCTGGCGGAGTTGGATCAGCGCATCGAGAACGAGGCGCGCGCCCAGTTGCAGGCGCTGGACGATAAGCGCGCGCTGCGCCGTTCCGGGGTCAAGGCGGTCGGCGATGCCGACGACGATGACAGCTTCTGGGGTGAGGAAGATGATGAGGATGGCCCGGAAATCATTTACGTCCGGGATTAAGCAACTATTTCAGCGCCGCTTAATTGCGGCGTTTTTGTAAACACGGGTCGCTGCTGGGGTTGGAAGATCATGCGTGACAAGGTAACCGGTGCGCAGCGCTGGGTGGTGAAAATAGGTAGTGCGTTGCTGACCGCCGACGGTCGCGGTCTGGATCGTGCCGCCATGGCGGTATGGGTCAAGCAGATGGTGGCGCTGCGCGAGCAGGGCGTGGAGCTGGTGCTGGTGTCGTCGGGCGCGGTGGCGGCCGGTATGAGTCGTCTCGGCTGGGTTGCTAGGCCCAGCGCGATGCACGAGCTGCAGGCGGCCGCGGCCATCGGTCAGATGGTGCTGATTCAGGCGTGGGAGTCGAGTTTTGCCGAGCACGCCCGGCGCACTGCGCAGATCCTCCTGACCCATGACGATCTCTCGGATCGTAAGCGCTACCTGAATGCGCGCAGCACGCTGCGCACTCTGGTCGATCTCGATGTGGTGCCGGTGATCAACGAGAACGACACCGTGGTCACCGACGAAATCCGCTTCGGCGATAACGACACCCTGGCGGCGTTGGTGGCCAACCTGGTCGAGGCCGATTTGCTGGTGATCCTCACCGACCGCGATGGCATGTACAACGCCGACCCGCGGCATAACCCGAATGCCGAGCTGATTTACGAGGCGCGCGCCGATGACCCGGCGCTGGATGCCGTGGCCGGCGGGGTGGGTGGCGCGCTGGGGCGTGGTGGTATGCAGACCAAGTTGCGCGCGGCGCGCTTGGCGGCGCGTTCCGGGGCCCATACGGTAATCGTTGGTGGCGCTATCGAGCAGGTGCTGGCGCGGCTCAAGTCTGGCGAGCGCTTGGGCACGCTATTGGCGCCCGAGCGCGGCATGCTGGCGGCGCGCAAGCAGTGGCTGGCCGGACACCTGCAGACGCGCGGCACGCTGGTTCTCGATGAGGGCGCGGTGAAGGCGTTGAGCACTGGCACCAAGAGTCTGCTGCCGGTTGGGGTCAAGTCGGTGCAGGGTAGTTTTCGGCGTGGCGAGATGGTGGTCTGTGTCGCGCCGGACGGGCGTGAAATCGCCCGCGGTTTGGCCAATTACAGTGCGCTCGAGGCGCAGAAAATTATCGGCCGCTCGTCCGATGCCATCGAGCAACTGCTCGGCTATGTGGATGAGCCCGAGTTGGTGCATCGGGATAATTTGATTCTGGTTTGAATGCTTGCGCAGCGTCTGTTGCGCGCCGGGCCTGCTGCATTAAAAACAGGCGCTGGCTCGCGAGGCTTCGAGTGGTTTTTTGGGGGAGGGAGATCTGATGCGGGTAATAAATGGATTGCTTGGCGCGCTGCTGGCGTTGCCCTTGTTTGCCTCGGCCGAGAAGATCGGTGAGGTATCGACCGTATTCAAGTTGGTCGGGCCGAACGACAAAATCGTGGTCGAGGCCTTCGATGATCCCAAGGTCGAGGGCGTGACCTGTTATCTGTCGCGGGCCAAGACCGGTGGCGTCAAGGGAGGTTTGGGGTTGGCCGAGGATCGCGCCGAGGCCTCGATCGCCTGTCGCCAGGTCGGGCCGATCAGCTTCGAAGCGGAACTCAAGGATGGTGAGGAGGTCTTCCGCGAGCGTACGTCCCTGGTATTCAAGACCATGCAGGTGGTGCGCTTCTTCGATGCGCGGCGCAATACCCTGGTGTATCTGGTGTATAGCGACCGGGTGATCGAGGGCAGTCCGCAAAATGCGGTGACCGCGATCCCGATTCTGCCGTGGCCGAAAAAATCCTGAGCCCTGATTCGTGCCTTTCGAGCGGGCAATAAAAAACCGACCATCAGGTCGGTTTTTTAACAACGAGTAACTGTCAGCTTAGGCTGCAGCTGCACCGAGGGCCTTGATGTGGCCATTCAGGCGGCTCTTGTGACGCGCTGCTTTGTTCTTGTGGATGATACCTTTGTCGGCCATGCGGTCGATTACCGGTACAGCCAGGGTGTAAGCGTTTTTGGCCAGTTCATGGTCCTTGGCGTCAATAGCCTTGACCACGTTCTTGATGTAGGTACGGACCATGGAGCGCAGGCTGGCGTTATGGCTACGACGCTTCTCAGCCTGTTTTGCGCGTTTTTTGGCAGAAGGTGTATTGGCCACCGTCAAGCTCCTCGAAAAAATCTGGGGGGGGTTACAAACAAATAAGGCCGCGAATCATGCCGATATGAGGGGGTGCTGTCAAGCCCATCGGCTTTTCCCCATGCTGGCCTGACCAGTGGCTGGCCGCTACACTCGTCGCCTTTGCGCGCCGACGGATTGTCCGTGGCAGCGCTTGTTTGCGGAAGTCGGATATTACATGAATTTGCTCAAGTCGTTGGCCGCCGTCAGCTCGATGACCATGCTGTCGCGTGTGCTGGGTTTCGTGCGCGATACCATCATCGCGCGCACCTTCGGCGCCGGCATCGCCTCGGACGCCTTCGTGGTGGCCTTCAAGCTGCCCAATCTGCTGCGGCGAATCTTCGCCGAAGGCGCCTTCTCGCAAGCGTTCGTGCCGATTCTTGCGGAGTACAAGACCCAGCAAGGCGAGGAGGCCGCGCGGACTTTCGTCGCCTACGTAGCCGGCATGCTGACCCTGGTGCTGGCGCTGGTGACCTTGATCGGCATCCTGGCGGCGCCCTGGATCGTCTGGGTCTCCGCACCCGGCTTCGCCGACGAGGCCGACCGCTTCGCGCTGACCGCCGATCTGTTGCGGGTGACCTTTCCTTATATATTGCTGATCTCGCTGTCGTCGCTGGCGGGGGCGATTCTCAATACCTGGAACCGTTTTTCGGTGCCGGCCTTCGTGCCGACCCTGCTCAACGTCAGCATGATCGTCTTTGCCCTGTTTCTGACCCCCTATTTCGATCCGCCGATCATGGCGCTGGGCTGGGCGGTGCTGGCGGGCGGTTTGCTGCAATTGGCGTTTCAGCTGCCGCATCTGCGCAAAATCGGCATGCTCGTGCTGCCGCGGCTGAACCTGCGCGATAGCGGGGTCTGGCGCGTGCTCAAATTGATGGGGCCGGCGATTTTCGGCGTGTCGGTCAGTCAGATATCGCTGATCATCAACACCATCTTCGCGTCCTTTCTGGTAGCCGGTTCGGTGTCCTGGATGTATTTCGCCGATCGCCTGATGGAGCTGCCTGCGGGGGTGTTGGGCGTGGCGCTCGGCACCATTTTGCTGCCGACCCTGTCGAAAACCTACGCCAGCGCCGACCGCGACGAATATTCCCGGCTGCTCGATTGGGGTTTGCGCCTGTGCTTTATCCTGGCGCTACCGAGCGCCGTCGCCCTGGCCGTGCTCGCCGAGCCGCTGACGGTCTCGTTGTTCCAGTACGGCAAGTTCACCGGCCACGACGCCGATATGACCCAGCAGGCGCTGATCGCTTATTCCGTGGGCCTGCTCGGCATCATTCTGGTGAAAATCCTCGCGCCGGGGTTCTATGCGCAGCAGAACATCCGAACGCCGGTCAGAATCGCGGTGGTGACTCTGGTCGCCACGCAGCTGATGAACCTTGCGCTGATTCAGCCCCTGGCCCATGCCGGCCTGGCCTTGGCGATCGGTCTGGGCGCCTGCCTGAACGCCGGCTTGCTGTACTGGCAATTGCGTAAGGCGGACATGTTCCAGCCGCAGCCGGGTTGGCTGATATTTCTCGCTAAATTGCTAGTGGCCGTGCTGACGATGGCGGCGGTGTTGCTGGCAGCCATGCACCATATGCCGGCCTGGGCCGAGGGCGATATGCTCTGGCGTTTGTCCCGTCTGGCCGTTGTGGTGGTCGCCGGGTTGCTGAGTTACTTCGGCATGCTGCTGTTGCTCGGTTTCCGGCTGCGGGATTTTGCCCGCAGGTCGGCGTTTTAATCGGGCCAATTATGGCGCCTGTCGTCGACCGCCCGGTGTGCGTATAATCGGCCACTTTATGAGCAAGAAGCGCGTTATGCAGCTGGTTCGAGGCCTACACAACCTGCGGCCCCAGCATCGGGGCTGTGTTGCCACCATCGGGAATTTCGACGGCGTCCATCGTGGCCATCAGGCTATTTTGGCGCGTTTGCGCGAGCGTTCGGCCGAGTTGGGCGTACCCAGTTGCGTGCTGATCTTCGAGCCGCAGCCGCGCGAGTTCTTCGCACCCGATACCGCGCCCGCGCGTTTGACCCGTTTACGCGACAAGCTTGCCTTGCTCGCGGCCGAAGGTGTCGACCGGGTGCTGTGTTTGAGTTTCAACCGGCGTTTGCGCGAATTGAGCGCCGCCGAGTTCGTGCAGAAGGTGCTGCTCGACGGCTTGGATGTACGCCATCTGGAAGTCGGTGACGATTTTCGCTTCGGCTGTGACCGCGCCGGCGACTTCGCCTTTCTGGCCGAAGCCGGAGCGCGCGAAGGTTTCACCGTCGAGGCCGCGGCCACGGTCGAGCTGGACGGTGTGCGGGTCAGCAGCACGCGGGTGCGCGAGGCGTTGGCTGCAGGGGACTTCGCCATGGCAGAGCATCTGCTCGGCCGACCGTTTCAGATCGCCGGCCGGGTTCTGCATGGGCAGAAGCTTGGTCGGCAATTGGATGCACCCACCGCCAACGTGCAGCTCAAACGCAAACGCGTGCCGTTGAGCGGAGTGTTTCTGGTCAGCACCGAGGTGGACGGCAAGGTTTGCCCAGGGGTCGCCAATATCGGCGTGCGGCCGAGCGTCGCCGGCGATGGTAGCGCCCACCTCGAAGTACATCTGCTGGACTTTACCGGCGATCTGTATGGCCGGCGTTTAACGGTGGCATTCCACCACAAACTGCGCGACGAGCAGCGTTTCGCCTCGCTCGAGGCACTGAAGACGGCAATTGCTGCCGATATTGCCGCCGCCCGCGCCTATTGGCGTACTTAAAACATAAAGTGCCAACCGCTTAAGTGAAGAGCCTGAAATGACCGACTACAAAGCCACGCTAAATCTGCCTGATACCCAATTTCCGATGAAGGCCGGCCTGCCGCAGCGCGAGCCACAGATTCTGCAGCGCTGGAACGAGATTGGCCTGTATCAGAAGCTGCGCGCGCAAGGCGAAGGCCGGCCGAAGTTCGTCCTGCACGACGGCCCGCCCTATGCCAACGGCAGCATTCACATCGGTCATGCACTGAATAAGATTCTCAAGGACATCATTACCCGCTCCAAGACCCTCAGCGGCTTCGATGCGCCCTACGTGCCGGGCTGGGACTGCCATGGTCTGCCGATCGAGCACAAGGTCGAGACCACTTTCGGCAAGAACCAGCCGGCGGACCTGACCCGCGAGCGCTGCCGGACCTATGCCGCCGAGCAGGTCGCCGAGCAGAAAGAAGGCTTTATCCGCCTGGGCGTGCTGGGCGAGTGGGACAATCCCTACCTGACCATGAGTTTCGCCAACGAAGCCGGCGAGATTCGTGCCCTGGCGCAGATGGTCGAGAAAGGTTTCGTGTTCAAGGGCCTGAAACCGGTCAATTTCTGTTTCGACTGCGGTTCGGCGCTGGCCGAAGCCGAAGTCGAGTATCAGGACAAGAAGTCGGATGCCATCGACGTGGCCTTCGTCGTCGAGGATGCCGACAAACTGGCTGCTGCTTTCGGTCTTGGGTCCCTGGTCAAGCCGGCCAGTATCGTGATCTGGACCACCACGCCCTGGACCATTCCGGCCAACCAGGCGCTCAACGTGCATCCGGAGTTCACCTACGCGTTGGTCGATGTCGGCGACCGCCTGCTGTTGCTGGCTGAGGAGCTGGTCGAGTCCTGCCTGCAGCGTTACGGCTTGTCGGGCGAGGTCGTGGCCACCGCGCCGGGCGCGGCGCTCGAACTGATCCGCTTCCGTCACCCGTTCTATGAGCGCTTTTCGCCGGTATACCTGGCCGACTATGTGGAAACCGGCGCTGGTACCGGCATCGTGCATTCCGCTCCGGCCTATGGCGAGGACGACTTCCGCAGTTGCAAGGGCTACGGCATGAGCAACGACGAGATCCTCAATCCGGTGCAAAGCAACGGCGTATATGCCGAGTCGTTGCCGTTCTTCGGCGGTCAGTTCATCTGGAAGGCCAACCCGAACATCGTCGCCAAGCTCGACGAGGTCGGTGCGCTGCTCAAGCACGAGCCGATCCAGCACAGTTACATGCACTGCTGGCGGCATAAAACGCCGCTGATCTACCGCGCCACCGCGCAGTGGTTCGTCGGTATGGATATGCAGCCGAAGGAAGGCGCCACCCTGCGCGAACGCGCTCTGGCGGGTATCGAGCAGACCAAGTTCGTTCCGGCCTGGGGCCAGGCGCGTCTGCACAGCATGATCGCCGGCCGTCCCGACTGGTGCATCTCGCGTCAGCGCAACTGGGGCGTGCCGATCCCGTTCTTCCTGCACAAGGAAAGCGGCGAGCTGCATCCGCGTACTCTCCAACTTATGGAAGAGGTGGCCAAACGCGTCGAGCAAGACGGCATCGAGGCCTGGTTCAAGCTCGACGCGGCCGAGCTGCTGGGCGAGGAGGCGGCGCTCTATGACAAGGGGCGCGACACCCTGGACGTGTGGTTCGACTCCGGTACCACGCATTGGCATGTGCTGCGCGGTTCGCACCCGCTCGGCCACACCAGCGGTCCACGCGCCGACCTCTACCTGGAAGGCTCCGACCAGCATCGCGGCTGGTTCCATTCGTCCTTGCTGACTGGCGCGGCGATCGACGGCCACGCGCCTTACAAGGAACTGTTGACCCACGGTTTCACCGTCGATGAGCAGGGCCGCAAGCAATCCAAGTCCTTGGGCAACGTAGTCGCGCCGCAGAAAGTCATCGACAGCCTGGGCGCCGATATCCTGCGCCTGTGGGTCTCGTCGACCGACTATTCCGGCGAGATGGCGGTGTCCGACCAGATCCTGCAGCGCAGCGCCGACGCCTATCGGCGTATCCGCAACACCGCACGCTTCCTGCTTTCCAACCTCAGCGGATTCGACCCGGCGCAGCATCTGCTGCCGGTTGACGAGATGCTGGCGCTGGATCGCTGGGCTGTGGATCGCGCTTTGCTGCTGCAGCGCGAAATCGAGGAAGCCTACGACAGCTACCGCTTCTGGAACGTCTACCAGAAGGTGCACAACTTCTGCGTGCAGGAACTGGGCGGCTTCTACCTCGACATCATCAAGGACCGCCAGTACACCACCGCCGCCGACAGCGTGGCGCGGCGTTCCTGCCAGACCGCGTTGTTCCATATCGCCGAAGCCCTGGTGCGCTGGATCGCCCCGGTGCTGTCGTTTACCGCCGACGAGCTGTGGCAGTACCTGCCGGGCCAGCGCAACGAGTCGGTGATGCTCAATGGCTGGTATCAGGGCTTGAGCGAGCTGCCCGAGGGTTTCGAATTGAGCCGCGAGTTCTGGGAGCGGGTCATGGCGGTCAAGGTCGCGGTGAACAAGGAGATGGAAGGGCTGCGCGCCGCCAAGGCGATCGGCGGCAACCTGCAGGCCGAGGTCACCCTCTATGGCGAAGATGCCTTGCGCGCCGACCTGAGCAAGCTCGGTAACGAATTGCGTTTCGTGCTGATCACCTCCACCGCCGCGCTGGCGCCGCTGGCCGACGCGCCGGCCGATGCGGTGAGCACCGAAGTGCCCGGCCTGAAGCTGAAGATCGTCAAGTCCGGCCACGCCAAATGCGCCCGTTGCTGGCACCACCGCGAGGACGTCGGGGTCAACCCGGCGCACCCGGAGATTTGCGGTCGCTGCGTGGAAAACATCGAAGGCGCCGGCGAGGTTCGTCACTATGCGTGATGCATTGTTGCTGCCTTCGCTCCTAAGGATAGAGGGCAAGGCATGAGCGCCCGTTTCGGCAAGTTGCCCTGGCTTTGGTTGAGCCTGCTGGTGTTCGTGATCGATCAGGCGAGCAAGTTCTATTTCGACAACAGCCTGAGCATGTACCAGCAAATCGTGGTGATCCCCGATTACTTCAGCTGGACCCTGGCCTATAACAAGGGCGCCGCTTTCAGCTTCCTTGCCGGCGAATCGGGCTGGCAGCGCTGGTTCTTCGCGGTTATCGCGCTGGTCGTCAGTGCGGTGCTGGTGGTCTGGCTAAAGCGTCTCAAACCCGGCGAAACATGGCTGGCAATGGCACTGGCGCTGGTACTCGGCGGCGCCGTGGGCAACCTGTTGGACCGCGTAGTGTTCGGCCATGTGGTCGACTTTATCCTGGTGCATTGGCAGCACCGTTGGTACTTCCCGGCGTTCAACATCGCCGACAGCGCCATTACCGTCGGCGCCATACTGCTGGCGCTGGATATGTTCAAAAGCGAGAAATCCGGAGAACCCGCGCATGACTGACCCTCTAACCCAAGAGCAGCGTATCGGCCCGGATAAGGAAGTTACCCTGCACTTCGCCCTCAAATTGGAAAATGGCGATGTGGTGGACAGTACCTTCGATAAGCAACCGGCTACGTTCAAGGTCGGCGACGGCAATCTGCTGCCGGGTTTCGAGCAGGCGATGTACGGGCTGAAAGCGGGCGACAAGCGTAGTCTGTCGATCGGGCCCGAGCAGGGCTTCGGCCAGGGCAACCCACAGAACGTGCAGGTTATGCCGCGCAGCCAGTTTCAGGATATGGAGCTGTCCGAGGGCTTGCTGGTGATTTTCAACGACGCCGCGAACGCCGAACTGCCGGGCGTAGTCAAGGCATTCGACGATAATCAGGTCACCATCGACTTCAATCACCCGCTGGCGGGCAAGGCGCTGAACTTCGATGTGGAGATTATCGAGGTCAAAGCGGTCTAGCATTTTGTAGGAGCCAGCTTGCTGGCGATCCTGCCCGAGTCCCCGACCTTTGGGGGCTCGATCACCCGCATTACACTGCCCACTCCTTGCGCGCGTCGAGATAACCATCATGCATATCAAACTCGCCAACCCCCGCGGCTTCTGCGCCGGTGTCGACCGCGCCATCGAAATCGTCAATCGCGCCCTGGAGGTCTTCGGTCCGCCGATCTACGTGCGCCATGAAGTGGTGCACAACAAGTTCGTGGTCGAAGACTTGCGCGCTCGCGGCGCAGTGTTCGTCGAAGAACTCGATCAGATTCCCGACGACGTCATCGTCATCTTCAGTGCCCACGGCGTTTCCCAGGCCGTGCGCAACGAGGCCGAGAGCCGCGGTTTGAAAGTCTTCGACGCGACTTGCCCGCTGGTTACCAAGGTGCATATGGAAGTGGTGCGCTACAGCCGCGAAGGTCGCGAGTGCATCCTGATCGGCCACGCCGGCCATCCGGAAGTCGAAGGCACCATGGGTCAGTACGACGTCAGCAATGGCGGCGCCATCTACCTGGTGGAAGACGAAGCCGACGTCGAGCGCCTGCAAGTGCGCAACCCCGAAGCCTTGGCCTTCGTCACCCAGACCACCCTGTCGATGGACGACACCAGCAAAGTCATCGACGCCCTGCGCGCTAAATTCCCCAGCATCGGCGGCCCGCGCAAGGACGACATCTGCTACGCCACGCAGAACCGTCAGGATGCGGTCAAACTGCTTGCTGCTGAATGTGACGTGCTGCTGGTGGTCGGCAGCCCCAACAGCTCCAACTCCAACCGCCTGCGCGAACTCGCCGAACGCATGGGCACCCCCGCCTACCTGATCGACGGCGCCGAAGACCTCAAACAAGAATGGTTCGATGGCGTTGCCGGCATAGGCATCACCGCCGGCGCCTCGGCGCCGGAGGTGCTGGTACGGGGGGTTGTTGAGCAACTGCGTGAATGGGGTGCGACCGCGGAGAGCGAGCTGCTGGGGAGGCCGGAGAATGTGACTTTCTCGATGCCGAAGGAGTTGCGGGCCAGGCAGCTTTGACTCTGCTAGGTAGACCAGAAGTCATACGCCCCGATTAAATCGGGGCGTATGATTTTCGAGTTGCCGGTTTCAAAGGCCGCGGCAACTGCTGTTCCATACATCCGCAGTGTCAAAGCCAGGCGCTGTTGCTCCATCGGTATCGCCTCGCAGGCCTGTCGATGTGAGCGTTAAAGTACCTCTGCCAGCCAGCCGGCCGCCGGCTACCGGCTCGGCTACCAAGCAGTAGCTGGTGGCTTGGTTATGAGCGCCGGCGGCACAGTCCAAATTTCTAAGTGTGATATTGAACTGCGCATTTCCGTCAACGGGGCTCTGAGCATATTCCCCAAGCGCCGCACCGACATAGGTGTTGTTTTGTGCCCGGTAGCGCTCCATGGCATTGGCCGCGCCTGCCAGCACGCCCTTGGCGTCCTCGCAGGCGGTGCGTGCTAGATAGCCCTGATAGTTGGGTAGGGCAATAGCCGCGAGTAACGCGATGACGGCTATTACAATCATCAGCTCTATCAGGCTAAAGCCTTTAGATGCTAGGTTTTTCATCGGCATTCCTTAATCCAAGTCGGTTTGGTCAATCCAGTAGAGCTTGCCAGGCGCAGGCAACTCGACCTCTTCAATGTCGCCTGGGCCCCGGATGACGAAGCAACTCTCGCCAATACAGATAAGTTCAGGTTGCGGCGGAATGCCCGGGATCTTCAGTACAGAGAAACGGTCGTCGGCTTTTGGGTTGTTGGGGTCCTTAATTTCAATGGGGCTGCCGTCGAATAGGTCAACGGCATAGCCCCGGGCTGTACCAAACGCAGCCTCGCATGGGTTTGCACTGATGGCTGCCGGTTGGTAGGTGCTAAAGAACACAGTACTGCTACTACCTGCAGTTAGAGAACGGGTCAGTACCTTTTCGCCCTGATTGGTCGAGAAGGAGATAAACCACCCCCCCTTTTCTAAACCACCGGTAAGTGAGAGCTTTTGCTCGCTCGCGGCAGGGCTCAGATTGCTGGTGATGTCCAACAGGTCGGATTCAAGCAGCGTGCCTTCGTTGATGCCCGCATTGGTCAGATTGCGAGTCCGGAAGGAGTAGAAGCGGTCAGTGGTGTCCATATAGAGCGGGTGTCCACGGTGTCCGGAGCCTATATTTACCGCCAGTGCTATCCGGCCATCGCGATTGAGCAAGGCAACATCCGGCTCATTGTAAAGGCGCCGTAAGTTGATCTCCTTTCCGGTTAGGTCGAGGCTGTCATAGTTGCTAGGGGTCACACTAGCGAAGATGCCGTCATTGGCTGTTCCCCCAGCAGTGATCAAGCTTGGGCCAGTAACCCCACTGTTATTAATAAAGAAGCGCCAAACCTGGCCGCCCAGATCACCGATAAAAATCTGGTCAGCGAGGCGATTCTTATCCTGTATCAGAGTTCCGCTTGCAGACTGTTGCAAGTCGATCACTCTGGGGGAGGCAGGCATGCTGTAGCGCATTTTCAGCATCTGGCGGTGGCCGGCAGCTGCTGGATTGGTGGCTTCCGTGCTGGCTGACCAGATCAGTGCACCTGTCTTGGCATTGACCACATAGAGCGCATTACCTTGGGTGAGGGTTGTCGGGCGTGTACTGGCGTTATCCCATACCGGGTCATAGCCGCCGGCAAAGATCAGTACATCCGTGATTTCGGTGCCGACTTTGATGCGCGTTTTGACTGGCGCCGACCAAGTCTGCCCCAAGCGCTCGAAGCCTGGAGTCTGGCCACCGATGATATTCCACAGCAGTTTAGGTGATGTTCTGATGGTGACATCCAGTGCATAGATGCCGCGTCCGCCACGACCCATGGTGGCATAGGCGTAGATGAGCTCCCCCGTTTGTGGGCTGCTGGAGGCAGGGGTGTTTAGGATCTTGCCATCGCCATTTAAGTCATTTACCCAGAGAGTTATGGGGTTATCCATCCCGTAGGGCTTGGGTCGTGTGCTGGAGGATGTTTTGGCGTTGTCCTTAAGTAGGCGGATATTGGTCAACAACTCCTGGGGCATAAAGGCGAAGACTTCCTTGCCGTCGCTGGTGTTGATGGCCTGGACAAAGCCTTCATTGGTACCGATAAAGGCGGTCTGGTCTTCGACATCGCACTTGCTTGGATCGGTTACATTGGGTGTGGTACAGCTGTATGTTGCAAGTCGCGGCGATGAGTGGATAGGGTCGCCCATCTCCTTGCGAGCGTTACCTGTTGTCGGGTCGGTGCCGCGAATAAAGCTGATGAGTTTGTCATATTCATCGTCAGTCATGGCGGCATCGCCGAGACTGGCTTTAGTGACCACGGTGCTGTTGAGCGGGAAAGTGGTCAGATTGACCGGTGTCGCCGGCTCATTGCCTATATAGGTGAACAGCTTGCGGCTGGCAGAGGCGGGTAATTGAGACGCCGCCCCGCCCGCCGAGCTGTTATTGCCATCAGCAGTAGCAGACCAGAAGCTGCGAGCCGTGCTCTTGAAGTTGCCGCTGGCCGGATCAACCGCTGCCACGTTGTCCGCATCTACAATTTGTGGGTTGTAGTTGCCGGAGCTGTCGTTGATTGCAAAGCGATAGCGTTTAAGGTTGCCCGGCCAGCGATTAGTCTCCGACGGCTTAAACAGGGAAAAGTACAGCTCGTCTTTGTTGTTCTGCCTCTCGAAGGAGTTCACCGGTGCGCTGGCGCTAACAAAGGTAGTGTCGACGTCCTGCACGCTCTGCAGAATATCGCTAAACGCCTTGCTCAATTCGCTTGCATTGTTGGGCAGGTAAAAGCCTCCCTCGCCATTGTGCGCAAGATCGCGCATGAAGTCTGCAGGGCCGGTATTGCTGCCCATCGCGCCCATGGCGAAGCCGATGGTGTGGGTGTTGATGCGGTCCAGGCCATCCAGCGGAGACTGGTCGGTTTCTGCCATAAACTCGGCGAGTTTGCGGGCACATCGTTCGTCATTAATCGTCGATGCCGTATCGGCTACTCCATCAGGGCGCAAAGCCACGCTACAACTTCCTGCCAGCGTCGCAATGCTACTTTTAGCCGATTCAGAAGTGCCATTGGCTTGGCCGTCAGTCAACATCACCACATGGGTTGGTTGGCAGACGCTGGTACGCGGTGAGGCTAAGCCTGGGCGTTCGCCTCGCAGGTAGCGCGCAGCCTCCAGATAGGTTGGCACAATCGGAGTGCCGTCGCTGGCCACCATGGCGCCAACCAAGGCATTGAGGTGGTTGCGCACGGTATAGCCCTTTTCCTCAAGCCCCCCCTGGGCGATTTTCATACGCAGTTTGATCGCCTGACTGGGGTTGTTTTCGTAGGCTTTGGCTTGCAGCGTGGTGGTAGATGTCTGGCGTAGGCGTACCAGCAGGTCATTGCCAGGTTGCCAGAGTGGGCGATTGATTACACTCTGCAAACCACTGCGGATTTCATCTTGGGCGCAAGCGAAGGGAAGGTTTTCAATCCATGTGTTCAGGCTGCAGATGCCTTCAGAGGTGTAGCTGCGGCCTGAAGATAAATTGTAGCGGTTGCCCTGAATTGGCGGCGCTGAGTCAGCATTCTGGACGCTGATTCGAGTTGTAGTGGCCGACGCGCTGTTGGTGGGGGTGATAATCAATTGCGCATCAAGGATGGTCGCCCCTTGTTTGATCGGCACCCCGGTAAAGCGTGCGCCTATGCCATAGGTCGTGACGGGCAGGCTATTGCCATCCAGTTGCATATAGCCATTAGAGTCCTGGTACGCATCGTCTTTTGGCCCAAGCACCTGAGCCTCGACGATCGGATTGAGGCAGCCGCCTGTGCCGCCGGTGTAGGTTACCGTCAGTGTCGGTTGCAAGCCGGGGGCACCGTCCAAACTGAAAGCTTGGCGCGCACTATTGCCGCTCTCAGGCTGGAGGAAAAAGGCCATGGCATTGTTGCCGCACCAACTACCGAGATTGACTACCTCTTGTACTAGGTTGGTGACATCAGGCCCTGGCTGGTGTGTGGGGGGGCTTGCAGCGCTCCATTCAGGCACATTCCAGGTTGTTAGCGCGCTGGTTTTCGGGGCGCGCCCTACAACGTTCTCCCCAGCTGTTATTTGCGCCGCATCGCCGGTCAGCTCTGCGCGGAGCTGTAAGGACAGCTGCTCGTCGCTATCCACAGTGCTGTCATTGCTGGCGGCCGGCACGAAGTCCAGGCGTGCGCTCTGTACCGTGGCGCCGCGAGGAATGCCCACGTTCTGGAAGCGCAGGGCAGTGCTGTACTCCTCTTCCACGGTAGCGGGGGCCGACCACTCGATCACCAGGGTCGGTGCATTGGCCACGCCGCCAGTGGTGCCGCACTGCAGGCCGGCATCCGGATCTTGGCTATCGTTGCCACTCATGCAGAAGCGGTATTCGCGATTTTGCTCGGTAGCGCGCAGCTTCATAAACAAGTCGCCCAGTGGCAGGCCGTCACTGTTTAGTAGGTTCTTGACCTGGGCGGTAATATCGACCTGGTAGACGCTGGAGGTTTCCCAGCGATTGTCGGGCGTGAATGTGTCCGAAATATAGGTTCGTCCTGCATCAATCAGCGTCAGGGTCTGTGGCTCGCCCGGGGTCTTGCTGTCTTGAATATCCACGCGCAGGGTCGGACGGCGGCTATTGTTCTGGGTATTCAGGGGGCGCAAATGCAGGAAGGCCCGGAAATCCGGTGCTGATGCGGCGCTGGCCGGTACATTGAGGCCAGTGAAGTACATCAGCGCGGTACCGCGAATGGGGTTGTCATTATTTCTGTTGGTATCACCGCCGGGGCGGATATCAATATTGGCTTTGTCTGTATTGCCGCACGCGTCATTGTTGTTGGCGCTATGATCGCTGTTTGGTTCGTTCATACGGCAGGCATAGTCATTGCCGTTATAGTTGCTCTGGAAAAACCCCTGGCGCAACTTGAGCACGCTGCGGCGGGTATTCAGTTCGGTACTGGTGGTTTTGACATAGCCCATCTGCAGGCTGGGAGCGGCAATATTGGCGCCGCCTCCCAGATTGCTCTGGCTGCCATCATCACCGCTGACCAGAATCTGCGGTTGGCTGGCTACCTGGGTCACCGAGCTGGGCAGGGGCTCATCGATATAGGTGACCGGATAGACCATGCGCGAATCGCCATACTCTGAGCGCGGGTTGAGCACCATGATGCCGGCGTTAATGGGGCCGGCATTGTTGATCACGCTGGTCAGCGATTCCTTGAGAATTTGCATGCGTGATTGTTCGCCAGCCGACGGGTTATTATTGCTGCTAGTACGCCATTGCATGGAACCGGAGTTGTCGAGGATGAACAACACATTGGGGCGCACGCCTTCCTCAATATTGGGGCCGCCAAAGAAGATTTCGGTGTCATCGGCGTAGCTGAGACTGGCGCTGAGCAGAAGAGCGCTGGCCATGGTGCTGCCTAGAACGGCGCGCATATTTTGTGTGAATGAACGATTCATGCTTGTTCTCCCATGAGCCAAAGGTTATTGGCCAAGGCGGGTCAGATAACCCATCTGGTGACGGCTTCTGGCGTCTGTATCGGTGCGGGCTTCGCTGGTGGTGTGATGGCAGTCAAAGACAAAGCCTGTGCCTTCGCCAATCGAACCGCCTAGGCAGTGCGCCTGTTGTTCGGTGGCAAGCTGGTACTGCGCATTGCTGCCTGCACTTTGCCAGCCGGCAGGAATAGCGGTCTCGCTGATAAACAAGTTCAACCAGGTGGCTAGCCCGCTCTCCGCTGCCTGGAAGGCTGTATTCTGTTCCTGGGCATTGCTGGCCATGCGCTGTTGCAGGTTGGAGGTACTGGCGGCGGTAATGGCCAGGATCGTTAGCAGCAGCAGCAGGATCAGGCTGACCAGCAGCACCATACCGCGTTGTTGATTGGGCAGCTTTGTCACAGACGGTTCCTCAGCTCAATAACCGATGTAAAGGTGCGGGGCACGGCAAACTCTCCGCGCGAGTCATTCACCGCCAGAGTGATTTGAAGCTTTCTGACGTTGGCCATATCGGCTGTGGCCGCATCGCGCAGGCAGGTATTGGCGCCGCAGGTTTCGATATATCCAATGTCGGTAAAGTTGGCGTTGGCCACCAGCTGCTGGTTGAGGCCAATGTCGGGGGCTGAGATGCAGAGGTTGTCACCGCAGTTGCTGAAGGTGACCTGATAAGGCTCCATGGGATCCAGAGCGCCATCGCCATCGCTGTCAAAACAGGTGCGATTCGGGAATGTGCCCGCTGGGTTGGGGCGCGCATAGTGAAAGGTGAGCGAGTCGGCGGCGCCAACCAGGGCACCATCCGGGTAGGTGATACCGCCTGCTTCGGTGGTCGTGCCTGCGTCTACACAGCCCTGATAACCTGCCCGGCGCGCCTCTCGGGCAATCAGTTCAAGGGCCACGCGGCCACTTTCCTGTACTCGGGCAAGTTCATTGCTGGTGCGGTCGGTGGCGCTGGTGTTGATATAGAGCTGCAGCACACCCAGCAACAGCAGTGAGCTGAGAATGATGGTGATCATCAGCTCAATCAAGGAAAAACCCATTTGCGGTTTTTTTGGGGTCATAGGATTACCTGCATGTTATAGAACGCACGGCCATCGACGTCAGCTTCATCCACTCCGCAAGGCTCGGCTAGAGCACTGTCTGTCTCAGCAACACCTGGCTCATTCCAGAAAATCACCAGGCAGAATGTGGAGTTATTAACCTGGGCAACAAAAGCTTCTGCGCCCGGCAGGTTGTTCTGCAAATTTGCTGACCACTGGGCGAGGTCGAGGTCCACTGTATCGGCTGCGCTGCAGTTGCTGGTTTTTGTCGCGCTATCAAAGCAGGCTGGTAATACAGCAGCCGATGGGTCGCCCTGGTAAGGAGAAGCAGCGGCAATTGCTTCGTCACGGTTACTGCGCATCCGCTCAGCCAGGTCGTAAGCCGCAACGGTGGCTGCGCTGCGTTGGGATGCCCCTTGGCTGGACTGCATGCTCGCCATCATCAGAGTAGCCATGCCGAGCAGGCCAATGGCCAGAACAAATAAGGCAATCAGCACTTCTATCAAGGTGAAGCCTGTTGCCTGGCGACGGAGTATTAGCATCCTTCATCTCCTCGGGCACTGTTCACTTGTCCCAGCAGGTTGATACACACGACGCGAGAAGTGGTGCCAACACCACGACTGTCTTCGATGCTGAATGCGGGATCAGGACCATTGGGGCGGCCAGTTGGCAGGTAATCCAGCTGGGTGCTTGCGCTGAGGATTTCTACTTCAGTGCCCGTGGCTGGCACTACCCGCAGTAGATTGGCGCCCTCCAGTACGATCAAGCCGCCATGCCATGGCTCTCCAGCGTCACAGGTGGCCATGTCGCTGCTGGGGCAAATGGTAATGGTGCGGCGTTGTTTCACCGCTTCGCTTCTGGCCAGTTGCAGTGCGCCGAGCAAGCCATTGGTGGTGGTTACGATGCGATTGTTCTGCACCATGGTTTGATAGGCTGGAATGGCAACGGTGGCCATAATCGCCAGAACGGCTATGACAATCATCAGTTCGATCAAGGTAAATCCGTGTTGCTGGCGCATTGCTTCATTTCCGCGGGAACCCAGGCGAACCCTAATCTAAGGCAGCGGAAAACGTTTCTATTGTTGGATAAGCGAGCCGATACGGCGACGAGCTGCTGTCTAGCTACAGTGCGCGTCGCTCGGGGCCCGCTGGGTTCTCGTTCGGCCTGTTAAGTTGATCACAATTTGCTTGGTGGGGATGTTTTCGTGGCACAGCGTGAACGTGCCATTCAGTGCTCGGGTGGTGCCATCGGCCTCGAGCTGCAAATAGGGGCGACTGCGGAAGTTCGACCAGCGCCAGCTGTAGCCTTTTTGCATGGGAAGCCGTTGGAGTAGCTCTTCAGTACTATCGAGTTGGCCGTTACGGTTGAAGTCACCGAAAATCAATAACTGGTTCTGCCAGATATTCTCGGCGTCGCAAGCGGTGCCTCCGGAGCAGAGTGCAATGGTCGTGCGGCCCATTACTGCAGTGCCGCGGGCATAATGCAGAGCCCCAAGCAACTGATTGACGGCTTGCGTCTGCTGGCTGCGTTGCTGGGTGATAGTCAAGGCGGGAATTGCAAAGGTAAGCATAATGCCGCCGATCAATAGGCAGGTCATCAGCTCGACCAACGTTTGGCCGTGCATCCTTTTCATGATCCTAGCTTCCGTGCCAGTGGGTCAGATTTAATACGCGAACCTGAGTATAGGGCGGATTCTCTGAATGCCAAATTGTGACGATATGAAAGTGATAGTTGTTGGCGGCGGTGCCATCGGCCTGCTGTCGGCGCGCCTACTGGCCGAGGCGGGTGCCGAAGTATGCCTGCTGGACCAGGGTGTATTAGGCGGCGAATCTTCCTGGGCCGGCGGCGGTATCGTTTCGCCGCTTTACCCTTGGCGTTATAGCCCTGCGGTGACGGCGTTGGCGCATTGGTCGCAGGATTTCTATCCGCAGCTGGGCGAGCAGTTGTTGCGCGATACGGGTGTCGATCCCGAGGTGTATGTCACCGGATTGTATTGGTTAGATCAGGAGCCTGCGGCGCCTTTGGCCTGGGCGGCGCGGGAGGGGCGGCCGATGCGGTCGGTGCCTGTCGAGGAGGTGTATCAGGCGGAGCCGGCGTTGGCCAAGCGTTTTTCCCAGGCGCTGCATATGCCCGGCGTGGCCAATGTGCGTAATCCTCGCTTGCTCAAGGCGTTGCGTGCGGCGCTGGCTCAACTGCCGAACGTGACGCTGCATGAGCATTGCGCGGTCACCGGGTTCATTCGCGAAGGGGCGCGGATTTGCGGAGTACGTACTGCCGAAGGTGAAATCCGCGCCGATCGGGTGGTTGTCGCCGCAGGAGCGTGGAGCGGCGAGCTGTTGCGCAGCCTGGATATTGTGTTGCCGGTAGAGCCGGTGAAGGGGCAGATGATCCTTTACAAGTGTGCAGAGGATTTTCTGACTAGCATCGTATTGACTGATGGTCGCTATGCGATTCCCCGTCGCGATGGGCATGTCTTGATTGGCAGCACGCGCGAGCATGTCGGTTTCGATAAGGTGCCCACCGAGGAGGCATTGGCCAGCCTCAAGGCGTCGGCAGTCGAGTTGTTGCCGGCGTTGGCCGAGGCCGAGGTGGTCAAGCATTGGGCCGGGCTGCGCCCGGGGTCGCCGGGCGGTTTGCCGTTTATCGGTGCGGTGCCCGGATATGAAGGGTTATGGCTGAACTGCGGACATTACCGCAATGGCCTGGTATTGGCGCCCGCTTCCTGCCGTTTGCTCGCCGATATGCTGTTGGGGCGCGAGCCGATTATCGACCCTAGTCCTTATGCGCCAGCAGGCCGCCTCGGTTAGCGCCTTTCGGGTTGAGTTATCCGCAGCGAGACTCAACCACAACTATCGTCGACGGTGTGCTATGGCCTGCTAATCGTGGGCTAACAGTTCAATCATTGCCATGTATCAGCCGCTCTACCACGCCCTCGGCCGCGAGGCTGTCGAAAGCCTCGCGGGTGCGCGCCACTGTCTCGTCGTTCGTGCTCAGGCTATAGGCCATATAGAGCCCGGTTGTCAGCTCCAAAGTGAAGGTTTTCTCGAGAAGGGCGCAGTCTATTCGGGCATCCAGGCACTGCATGGCCACGTCTGCTTCCGGCATGGGCAGCAGTTGCACTTGCCGGTTCAATAAGCGCATGAAGTTGTCGCGGTTGTTTGCCGAAACGACCATCTTGGCGAAGCCTTGCTCTTTCAGATATTGATGGCGTACATCGTCGCGGACCACGCCGACGCTGTAGTGCTTGGCTTCCTGTATATCGCGGACCTGGACATCACTGCGTTCGCGCAGTTTGTACATGTGATAGTCGATGTGTTCGATTTCCCCGACCCATTTGAACTGCGCCTCGCGCTCCGGGGTGCGGGCGATCAGGTAGATGAGCACATTGGCATCCTGCAGCGCCATATCATAGGCGCGTGCCCAGGGATAAATCGTAACGCTGTAGTCGCTAAGCCCCGCGCGTTGCAGCGTGGCTTCGACCACCTCGGTCGCCGTGCCTACCACCTTGCCGTCTTGCAGGTAGCTATAAGCAGTGTCTTCGGTGACGACCTTGATGCTTTCCGCTTGGCTGCTTGCACAAATCCATAGCAGAAGGGCGATCCAGGTGAGCTGAGAGGTTGTCATGACGGGCCTCGGTGGTCTCATTCGGCTATTCGGTCGCGCCCTTGCGACTTGGCGCGGTATAGCGCCTGGTCTGCGCGTTGCAGCAATTGATCGAAGCGATCCGTGGTTTCGGGGTCGAATTGAGCGACACCAATGCTTAAGGTCACGTGCGCTGCAACGGGCGAGTCGGCATGCGCCACGGCCAGGGTCGCGATGGCTTTACGTAGACGCTCCGCGGCTTTGCGCGCGTTGTTGGCGTCGCACCCCGGCAACAGCACGGCAAATTCTTCGCCGCCCATGCGGGCGACCAGTTCGCCGGCGCGGGCAAATACGCTCTTCAGGGTGCCGGCCACCGCTTGCAGGCATTGATCGCCGAGGGCATGGCCGTAGGTATCGTTATAGCGTTTGAAGAAATCCACATCGCACATCAGCACCGAAAGCGGTTGGCCGAGGCGCTGCGCACGGCGGAACTCGACTTCCTTCAGCTCGTCGAAGTGCCGGCGGTTGGCCAGGCCGGTGAGCGGGTCGCTGCGCGTGAGTTCTTCCAGGCGCTTGTTGGCTTCGCGTAATTCCGCCGTGCGCTCTTCGACCAATCCCGCCAATTGATCGCTGCGTGCGGCCAGCTCCTGCTCGTCCTGCTTCTGGCGGTCGAGGTAGGCCGACAATTTGTCTTGCAGGTCGTTGACCCCCGACTCCAGCAGGCTCAGCTCGTCGCGACGCTCCGTCGAACGTTCGAGCCGCAAGATGTGTTTGAGGTTGGCCGGAGACAGTTGCTCGAGGTGGCGCGCGATATGTTGCACATGCACCGTGACCGAGCGGTTGAACATCCACATGATCAGCCCGGCCAGCAGCAGCGATTGGATGATCTGGGTGACGACTATGCTGGCCACCTCGCCGTACAGGCGTTGCCAGAGCACCCGCTCGTCGCCCTCGAGGATCAGCTCGCCGACCGTCTCCTCCACGCCCTCATATGGCACATAAACCAGCATCCGTTGCAGCGTCGGCGCGAGGTGCGATGCGGGTTGTTGGGGGCGTCGCTGTTCCATGATCTCTGGGGTGCGCCCGGCTCGCAGAATGGTCAGTTCCACGCGTCCCACGGCGGCAACCTGGGCGACGCTATCAAGCTGAGTTTGCAGCGACTCGCGGTCCATCTCCCAGATCGCCTTGGACAAGGTGCGTTGGAACACTTGATCGATCAGGGACAACTCAGCGGTCATGGTCGTCAGGTTGGCGCGCCAAGCCGACCAGGTGCGCACCGCCACCGTGAACAGGGTGAAGATCAGGCAGAACGCCAGCGTCGCCAGCACCAGTCGACGCCCCAACGAACCGGTGGGGCGGGCGTCCTGCGCTGGCGCGTCGTGCATCCTATAGCCACCTTTTGGCGATGGCGTCGTAGGTGCCATTGCTGCGGATGGTTTCCAGCCCCTTGCGGAAGCGCTCGACGATGGCATCCGAGGTCTGCGGGCTGAACGCCATGTGCAAGCCGACGCCCTCGCCGAGGTCGGGCAGTTTCAGCACCGGCACCGCTACTTTTTCGGGATCGTCGCCCGCTTGGCGGATCAGGTACCTGGCGTTCAGCTCGATGGAGATCCATAAGTCCACGCGGCCCAACTTGAATTTTTCATAGTTGTAGGCGTACTTGTTGTTCGATTGCAGGTTCTTGCCGACCACGAAATCCTTCGATAACAGGTACTGTTCGCCGGCATCTTCCTTGACCGTCGCGATCTGATAGCGACGCGCGTCATCCAGCTCGCTGAGCGTGATGCCGCTGTCGGGCCGCGCGTAGAGGTACCAGTCGACTGGCGCGACCACGCCCACCCACTTGAACAGAGGTTCGCGCTGAGCGGTGCGGGTAATCGAATAGATCAATACATTTTCGGTGTTGAGCGCTATGTCGTAGGCGCGGGCCCAGGGCATGGACTGGATGCTCGCCTGGACGCCGATCTCCTTGAGCACGGCCCGGACGACCTCGGTGCTCAAGCCGGTAAGCTTCCCATCCAGGGTCATGTTGTAGGGCGGCAGCTCCTCAGTGACGATGCGGATCTCGTCGTTCGCTGCCGCGCGCAGCCCCCAACACGCCAGCACTGCGAACGACAGACCCAGGAGAGCGGAGAGGCGGGGCAGAGCGTATGTCATAGGGCGGCAACCTCGCGCTGGCAGGGCATCTGCTGCTTATAAATGTGGCCATTGTATTGCCATCGCTTGGTCGCAGGTCGACTGCGGACACCTATATATCGACCCCGGGTCGGAAAGTTTTAGCGGTTACTGGCGACTGCGACTGGCAATGCGTGCCGGCGCCTTGGCGTCTTTATCTCAGCATAGCCGCGCATCCAGACTATTCCTGGCCAAGCGTTCGGCTTGTTCCCGGGTCATGCCGAGGCTGTCGTGCAGTGCGGCGAAGTTCTCGCCGACATAACCGCCGAAATAGGCCGGGTCGTCGGAGTTCACCGTGACTTTCACGCCGCGTTCGAGCATTTCCAGGATGTTGTGTTGGCGCATGTCGTCGAACACGCAGAGCTTGATATTCGACAGCGGGCACACGGTCAGCGGGATCTGCTCGTCGATGATCCGCTGCATCAGACGTTCGTCCTCGATGGCGCGCACGCCGTGGTCGATGCGTTCGATCTTCAACAGGTCCAGAGCCTGCCAGATGTATTCCGGCGGGCCTTCTTCGCCCGCGTGGGCGACGGTCAGATAACCTTCGCTGCGGGCCTTGTCGAATACCCGCTGAAACTTGCTCGGCGGGTGGCCCATCTCGGAACTGTCGAGGCCCACGGCGATAAAGGCGTCGCGAAACGGCATGGCCTGCTTCAGGGTGTCGAAGGCCTGCTCTTCGGACAGGTGACGCAGGAAACTGAGGATCAGGCCGTGGCTGATGCCGAGTTGCCGTTCGCCATCCTTGAGCGCCTGCTTGATACCGGTGAGTACCACCTCGAAGGGAATGCCGCGGTCGGTATGGGTTTGCGGATCGAAAAACGGCTCGGTGTGGATCACATTCTGCGCTTTGCACTTTTGCAGATAAGCCCAGGTCAGGTCGTAGAAGTCCTGCTCGGTGCGTAGAACGTCCGCCCCTTGATAATAAAGGTCGAGAAACTCCTGCAGGTTATTGAACGCGTAAGCGCTGCGCAGCGCCTCGACGTCGTCCCAGGGCAGGGCGATCTTATTGCGCTCGGCCAGAGCGAACAGCAGCTCGGGTTCCAGCGAACCTTCCAAGTGCAGGTGCAATTCGGCTTTGGGTAGAGCGGTGATCCAGTCGTACATGGTCGGACTCTCGTGTTCAGGCGTGGTCGTCAGCCAGTTTAACCATGGGGTCAAGGCTTGCGCGAGGCGACAGTTGTAGGGTGGATGACGCTTCACCCATCCACCGGCGGTGAGCAGTGGTGGACGAAAAAAGCGTCGTCCACCCGGTTACTCAGCCGCCGATCAACTCGCGCGCCGCCTGACGGTGATCGGCGATCAACTGCGCCATATCCAGCCCCTCGATCTGTCCATCGATCACCCGCCAGGTGCCGGCGATCATCATCCGGTCGGCGCGGTCGGCGCCGCACAACAGCAGGGCGGAAAGCGGGTCGTGGCTGCCGGAAAAGCGTAGTTCATCGAGCTTGAACAGCGCCAGGTCGGCCTGTTTGCCGACCGCCAGTTCGCCGGTATCCGAGCGCCCGAGCAGTCGCGCCGAGCCTTTGCTGGCCCAGCCCAGGGCCAGCTCCGGGGTGATCTTCTCGGCGCCGTAGCGCAGGCGCTGCAGGTACAGGGCCTGGCGCGCTTCGAGGATCATATTGGAGGCGTCGTTGGAGGCCGAGCCGTCCACGCCCAGGCCGATCGGCGCGCCGGCGGCTTCCAGATCGAGAGTCGGGCAGATGCCCGAAGCCAGGCGCATGTTCGAGCTCGGGCAATGGCTGATGCCGGCGCCGGCCGCGCCCAGGCGGGCGATCTCGTCCGGGTTGAAGTGGATGCCGTGGGCCAGCCAGGTGCGCGGGCCGAGCCAGCCGACGCTGTCCAGATAGTCCACGGTGCGCAGGCCGAAGCGCTGCAGGCAGAAATCCTCTTCGTCGAGGGTTTCGGCCAGGTGGGTGTGCAGGCGCACATCGAGTTTGTGCGCGAGCTCGGCGCTGTCGCGCATGATCTGCGGGGTCACCGAGAACGGCGAGCAGGGCGCCAGCGCGATCTGGATCCGCGCACCATCGCCACGCTCGTGATAGCGCTCGATCAGCCGCTGGCTGTCGGCCAGGATCACCTCGCCCTGCTGCACGGTTTGCTGCGGCGGCAGGCCGCCATCGGCTTCGCCAAGGCTCATCGAACCGCGGGTCAGCATGGCGCGCATGCCCAGTTCGCGCACCGCCTCGACCTGCACGTCGATAGCGTCTTCCAGGCCGTCCGGGAACAGGTAGTGATGGTCCGCCGCGGTGCTGCAACCGGACAGCAGCAGCTCGGCCAGGGCCACCTTGCTCGCCAGGGCGAGTTTTCCCGGAGTCAGCCGCGCCCATACCGGGTACAGGGTTTTCAGCCAGGGGAACAACGGTTGGTTGACCACCGGCGCCCAGGCGCGGGTCAGGGTTTGATAGAAGTGATGGTGGGTGTTGATCAGGCCCGGCAGCAGCACGTGCTCGCGAGCGTCGAATACCTGGTCGCATGGGCGTGAAGGGGGCTGTCCGGCGCCGAGCAGCTCGGCGATCACGCCGTTGTCGATCACCAGGCCGCCGCTGGCGTCGAGGTCGTTGGCGGTAAAGGTGGCGAGGGGGTTTTTGATCCAGATACGGGTAGCTGCCATTGAGCAGGCTCCTCTGAGGGTGAGTTCAGGTTAGCCAGCTCAGTGTTGACCCTGTCTGCTGATCCAGGTGCGTCGGATGACGTGGGGTGACGATACCTGTCTTGGTGGTCAGGATCAATGGCCGTCTGAGCTTTGACCGCGATGGCTTTACCGAAGCTGCAACTCAATCCGCCCACGGCTGATATCCGCCAATAACCGTTGCAGTTCGGCCGTTCGCTGCGGCGGCACCGCCAACTGCAACTCGGCGCCGCTGGCGTCGTAGGTTTCGCTTTCCAGCAGGCTGTCCAGTTCGGCGAGGCGGGCTTTGAGCAGTGGCAGTTCGGCGAACAGGCAATGGCAGTGGTAGCGATCACGCGCGATCAGCGCTTGGCGTTCGGCCGTTTGCAGGCATTTGTTTGCCGCGCCGCCATAGGCGCGGGCGAGGCCGCCGGTGCCGAGTTGGATGCCGCCGTACCAGCGGATTACCAGCACCGCCACCTGGTCGCAGTCCTGCGCCTCGATGGCCGCGAGGATCGGTCGGCCGGCGGTGCCACCCGGCTCGCCGTCGTCGCTGAAGCGGTACTGGTCGCCGACCTTCCAGGCCCAGCAGTTGTGCGAGGCGCCGGGGTCGCTGGCGGTGGCGATAAACGCCTGCGCCTCGGCCGCGCTGGCAACCGGCGCGGCGAGGGCGAGAAAGCGGCTTTTACGGATCTCCTCGCGGTACTCGCAGGGGCTGAGCAGGGCGAAGGGCATCAGGCGGGCGGGGTGAGGCCGCAACCTTTAAGGATGATGCGTACCAGATTGTCGGCGGCCTGGTCGAAATCCTGTTTGGTCATGCGCGTACGGCCGGTGAGCCGGCAAACCTGTGAGGCGAAGTCGGCGTAATGCTGGGTGCTGCCCCACAACAGGAAGATCAGGTGTACTGGGTCCACGGGGTCCATCTTGCCTGCGGCGCTCCAGGCTTCGAACACTGCGGCGCGGCCGCGGAACCAGGCCTGATAGTCCTGGTTGAGCAGTTGCGTGAGGTTTTCGCCGCCGCTGATCACTTCCATGGCGTAGATGCGCGACGCTTTCGGATGGCGTCGGGAGAACTCCATCTTGGCGCGGATGTAGTGGGCCAGCGCTTGTGCCGGGTCGTCGTCGACGGTCAGGTTGTTGAAGGTGCTGTCCCAGAGTTCGAGAATATTGGCCAGTACCGCCTGATACAGGCCCAGCTTGTTGCTGAAGTAGTAATGCAGGTTGGCTTTCGGCAAACCGACGGTTTGCGCGATGGTGTTCATGCTGGTGCCTTTGAAACCATGGCGCGCGAATTCTTCCTCGGCGGCCTTGATGATCGCTTCTTCGTTTTTCTGACGAATACGCCCGGCGGGTTTGCCGCTGGGGTTGGCGCTGTGTGCGGGAATTTCAACGGTCATTAGCGATTCCGAGCTGTTCTAATTGCGACAGCACTGATAACCCACTGTCGGCGAGGTGACAAGCGCGACGCGTCAAAAACACGCCGTAGATAGCATATAGCCAGGTTTGGGGCGATCTAAGGCTGTTTATGACTGTTTTCTGGCGTCATTCCTGCGTTGCCCTGTCGCATTCCGTCTCTTGAGTAGACCTTATATCCATCGACAACGTCTGTCATGCCGCAAGGCCGTTTTGCCGCCGACAGGTAGTGGGGCGCCCGTCATCGCCGTTCCGATGGCTCAAGCTCGGGCGTTTCCCTCGTCGTTCGGCCGCCCAGGTACCAACCCAGCGCGCCCCAGGTGGCGGCGCAAAGGGCGCCGGTGAGCGCCGCGACCAGCACCCCCTGGCTGAGCGTGTCGAGCAGCGCCTTGAGCCAGGCGCTGACGGCATCGCCGCCGCGATAGACCAGGGTGTCGATGACGTTTTTCGCCTTGTACTGGGTGTGGGCATCGAGCGGGGCGAAGAGCATCTCGCGGCCGGGGCGGACGAACGCATACTCGCCGACGCGGCGCACGATCATCAGCCCCGCGAGCATGGCGAAGGTCGGTGCCAGGGCCAAGCCGATAAACCCCAGGCAGACCAGCAGCGGCACCCCGCTCAGCAGAACGCGGATACCCAGGCGCTCGGCGATGCGCCCGGTGACAAACAGCTGGGCGAGCAAGGACAGCGCCTGTACGGCGAAGTCGAGCATGCCGAATACGCGAATCTGCTGGTTGCGCTCGGGGAACAGCTGCGCCACTAAGCGCGCCTGCTCGAAATACAGAAAGGTGCTGACCGTGGCCAGGAGGACGACGAAGGCGCTGATCGCCAACAAGTACGGCGAGGCCAGCACGGCGCTCACGCCGCTGAACGGGTTGCCGATCACCGGCCGGCGCGGGTTCTCGCTCGGCATCGCGCCCGGTCGGCCGGCGCCGCCTTCCGCGCGCCAGGCCATCAGATAAGATTTGGCCAGCACCGCCACGCCGAGCAACAGCGCCGCGGCGAAAATCAGCCCGCTCTGGCCCACGGCCTCGACAAACAACGCACCCAGCGCCGGCCCGAGCAAACCGCCGCAGCTGGCCCCCGCGGCGATAAAGGCGAACAGCCGACGCGCCTGGACGCCATCGAACACATCGGCCATCAGGCTCCAGGCCACCGAGACGACGAACAGGTTGTACACAGAAATCCACACATAGAAGACTCGCGCCAGCCAGATCGCATCCTCGTTGCGCTGGAACAGCGCCGCGAACGTCAGCAGATTGAGGATGAAAAAGCCGTACACCCAATCGATATAGCGCGCCCGCGGCACCCGCGAATTGAGCCAGGCGAACAGTGGCACCGCGCAGAGCATCGCCACGAAGGTCGCGCTGAACAGCCACTGCAGATTTTCCACGCCGCCACGAATGCCCATGGCCTCGCGCACCGGGCGCAGCATGAAGTAACCGCTGAACAAGCAGAAGAACAGGCCGAAGCCGCAAAGCGCCGCGAGCAACTCGGCGGGTTTGGCATTGATCGCCTGGGCCAGACGTTGCTTTGCCGTCATAAAACCGCCTGTTGCCTTGCAAGGCTTATCGATAGGCGCCGCCTGGCACTCAGCTGAACGCCTGGACGATCTTCGCGCGCAACGCCGCATCCGGCAGGCGCCCGTGCCCGGCTTTGAGGTTGTCGGCCATATAGCGCGGGTTGGAAGTGGCGGGGATCACCGCCGTCACCGCCGGCTCGGCGAGGATGAACTTGAGCAGCAATTGCGCCCATGAGTTGGCATCGATCTCCATCGCCCAGTCCGGCAACGGTTTGTTCTTGAACGGTCGCAGCAGCTGGCCGCGCTGGAAGGGGCGGTTGATCAGGGTGGCGATGCCGTGGTCGGCGCAATACGGCAGCAGGCGTTTTTCGGCATTGCGTTCGGCCACCGAATAATTGAACTGGACGAAGTCCAGCTTTTCCCGTGCCAGCACCTCGATCAGGTCGTCATGGGCCGACTCGAGGTAATGGGTCACGCCGATATAGCGCACCTTGCCCTCTGCTTGCAGGTCGCGCAGCAGCGCCAGTTGCGTGCGGGTGTCCTGCAGGTTATGCACCTGCATCAGGTCGATCCGCGCGCTTTGTAGCGCGCGCCTGCTGTTATCGAACTGCGCCAGACCGCGTTCACGGCCATTGGCGGAAATCTTGCTCGCGAGAAAGACCTTGTCCTGGGCATTGGTGCGTTGCAGCAGCGCGCCGGTGACCCGCTCCGCGGCGCCATAACTGGGGGCGGTATCGATCAGCGTGGCGCCGCCGTTGATAAAGTTGCGCACCACGTTTTCGAGGGGTTTGAGGATGGCGTCGTCGAGGCGCACGTCGAACGTGCGCGAAGTGCCCAGGCCAATCGCCGGCAGGGTTTCGCCGCTGCTGGGGATCGTTCGTTGCAACAGTTGATCGGGGGTGAGGAGGGCCATGGCGGAGCGCGTCCACCAGGGAGCGGCGGTAAGCGTGAGTAGCGCAGCGCTGCGCTGAATGAGCTGGCGACGGCTGGGCATAGAGTCCTCCGTGGTCGCACCGAAAGGGAGACATCGCGGAACAAAGCGCAAGAGCGCATCCATCGAGCATAGACCTGTGACCGCCACTCCTCGGCAATGGTGATGAGGGGTTGTTACCTGGTATGTCGATGCGCGCCTTATAGATAGGACGAAAAAACCGCCGCGCCTTTGTAGCCCAGATGCAATCCGGGAAAGTTTGTGCGGGTGCCATCGCTCCCCGGATTGCATCCGGGCTACCAGAGCCTTGCCCTTAACCGCTGGCCGCCAGGGCCTCGAGAAAGCTCTCGAGCACCAGATGCGGTCGGCGGCCTTTGCGGGTCACCGAGGCCAGGCTGATGTCGTAGAAGCGGGTGGCGGGTTTCAGCGCGCGCAGGCGGCCTTGTTGCACCCAGGCCTGGGCGTAGTGGTCGGGCAGGTAGCCGATATAGCGCCCGGTGAGAATCAGAAAAGCCATGCCTTCGCGGTCCGAGGCGCTGGCGGTGCAGTTGAGTGCCTGATAGTGGCTCTGCACCTCGGGCGGCAGGCGGAAGGTCGGCGCTATGGCTTCCTGATCGTTGAGGCGTGCATCCGGCAATTGCTGGTCGTCGACATAGAACAGCGGGTGGCCGACCGCGCAGTACAGCAGCGAACGCTCGTCGTACAGCACCTGATAGTCCAACCCGGACAGTGGATTGCTCAGCGGCACCACGCCGATATGCAGGCGCCCGTCGAGCACGCCTTGCTCGACCTCGCTCGGCGGGGTCATGCGGATATTGATATGCACGTCCGGGCCGCGTTCTTTCAGGCGCGCCAAGGCATGGGTGATGCGCATGTGCGGCACCGTCACCAGGTTGTCGGTCAGGCCGATATTCAACTCGCCGCGCAGGTGCTGGTGCAGGCCATTGACCTCGGTACGGAAACTCTCCAAGGCGGCGAGCAGTTGCTGGGTCGACTGGTATACCTCGCGACCCTCCTCGGTCAGGGCGAAGCCGGCGCGGCCGCGTTGGCACAGGCGCAAGCCGAGGCGTTGTTCGAGGTCGCTCATCTGCTGGCTGATCGCCGAGCGACCGATGCCCAGGGCGCTCTCGGCGGCGGAAAAGCCGCCGCATTCGACTACGCTGCGAAACAGCTTGAGCAGGCGGATATCAAAGTCGCTGACCTGGGCCAGCGGATCGGGGCGGCGTGCGCTCATCGTGTACTGCTCATTGTGTGCGGTTGATTGTTTAGTGATGGATTAACTAAGGATAAGAAAAGTCTGGTTTTCCTGACTCTAATCCCGTGGCACCTTTACTGGCAACAGATTCCCAGTGGGTACGGCCCGGCCGCTCCCGCAGCACAACAAGAACATCGCCCATATCTACGAGGCCGCACCATGAACATGCCGCAGAGCGCCACCCCGTCCCTGGCCAGTCAGCTCAAGCTGGATGCCCATTGGATGCCGTTCACCGCCAACCGCAGCTTCCAGCGCGACCCGCGTTTGATCGTCGCCGCCGAAGGCAGCTGGCTGACCGACGACCAGGGTCGCAAGGTCTACGACAGCCTGTCCGGTCTGTGGACCTGTGGCGCCGGCCACTCGCGCAAGGAAATCCAGGACGCCGTGGCCAAGCAGCTCGGCACCCTGGATTATTCGCCAGGCTTCCAGCATGGTCATGCGCTGTCGTTCAAGCTCGCCGAACAAATCGCCGACCTGATGCCGGGCGAGCTCAACCATGTGTTCTTCACCGGCTCGGGCTCCGAGTGCGCCGACACCGCGGTGAAAATGGCCAAGGCCTACTGGCGCCTCAAGGGCCAACCGGCGAAGACCAAATTCATCGGCCGCGCCCGTGGCTACCACGGCGTGAACATTGCCGGCACCAGCCTCGGCGGCATCGGCGGCAACCGCAAGATGTACGGCCAGTTGATGGACGTCGATCACCTGCCGCACACCCTGCAACCGGGCATGGCCTACACCCAGGGCATGGCCGCGACCGGCGGCGTCGAGCTGGCCAACGAACTGCTGAAACTGATCGAACTGCACGACGCCTCGAACATCGCCGCGGTGATCGTCGAGCCGATGTCCGGCTCGGCCGGCGTCATAGTGCCGCCGACCGGCTACCTGCAACGCCTGCGCGAGATCTGCACGCAGCACAACATCCTGCTGATCTTCGACGAAGTGATCACCGCGTTCGGCCGCCTTGGCACCTGGAGCGGCGCCGAGTACTTCGGCGTCACCCCGGACATCATCAACGCCGCCAAGCAGATCACCAACGGCGCCATTCCCCTGGGCGCGGTCATCGCCAGTAGCGAGATCTACAACACCTTTATGCAACAGGCCACGCCCGAGCATATGGTCGAGTTCACCCACGGCTACACCTACTCGGCTCACCCGGTGGCCTGCGCCGCCGGCTTGGCCTCGTTGGAACTGCTCAAACGCGAAAACCTGATCCAGCAGTCCGCGGAGCTGGCGCCGAAATTCGCCGCCGCCCTGCATGGCCTCAAAGGCGCCAAGCACATCGTCGACATCCGCAACTGCGGCCTGGCCGGCGCGATCCAGCTGGCGCCGCGCGACGGCGACCCGGTGGTGCGCCCCTACGAGGCCGGCATCGCCTTGTGGAAGGCCGGCTTCTACGTGCGCTTCGGCGGCGACACCCTGCAGTTCGGGCCAACCTTCAACGCCAAGATGGAAGACCTCGATCGCGTGTTCAGTGCCGTCGGCGAGGTGTTGAACAAGCTGGACTAAGCGAACACCGATCACCCGTAGGGTGGGTTAGCGGCGCCAAACTCCAAACGATCAGGCACCGCCGTCGTGGCGCGCCGCGTAACCCACCAGGCGATATCCCGTGTTGCGCCGCTGGTGGGTTACGGCGCACCGGCTCCTGCTGGTCCATTGCGATCGACTGCGTGCGCCTAACCCACCCTACGAAAACACACTTTTAATTGAGGAACCTTTCATGAGCCTTGTCCCCCATCTGATCCACGGCGAGCGCACCGCCGGCACCGGCCGCACCGCTGACGTATTCAACCCCTCCACCGGCGAAGCCGGCAAGCAAGTCTCCCTGGCCGACCGTGCCACCCTGCAACTGGCCATCGACTCGGCCAAGGCCGCTTTCCCGGCCTGGCGCAACACCCCGGCGGCCAAACGCGCTCAGGTGATGTTCCGTTTCAAGCAACTGCTCGAGCAGCATGAGGCGACCATCGCCCAACTGATCAGCGAAGAGCACGGCAAAACCCTGGAAGACGCCGCCGGCGAACTCAAGCGTGGCATCGAAAACGTCGAATTCGCCTGCTCCGCCCCGGAAATCCTCAAGGGCGAATACAGCCGCAACGTCGGCCCGAACATCGACGCCTGGAGCGACTTCCAGCCCATCGGGGTCGTGGCAGGGATTACCCCGTTCAACTTCCCGGCCATGGTGCCGCTGTGGATGTATCCGCTGGCCATCGTCTGCGGCAACTGCTTCATCTTGAAGCCGTCCGAGCGCGACCCCAGCTCGACCCTGTATATCGCCGAACTGCTGCACGAAGCCGGCCTGCCGAAGGGCGTGCTCAACGTCGTGCACGGCGACAAGGAAGCGGTCGACGGCCTGATCGAAGCGCCGGAAGTCAAAGCCCTGAGCTTTGTCGGCTCCACCCCGATCGCCGAATACATCTATAGCGAAGGCACCAAGCGCGGTAAGCGCGTGCAGGCCCTGGGCGGCGCAAAAAACCACGCCGTGCTGATGCCCGACGCCGATCTGGACAACGCCGTCAGCGCCTTGATGGGCGCGGCCTACGGCTCCTGCGGCGAGCGCTGCATGGCCATCTCGGTGGCCGTGTGCGTGGGCGATCAGATCGCCGATGCCCTGGTGCAGAAGCTGATCCCGCAGATCAAAGGCCTGAAAATCGGCGCCGGCACCTCCTGTGGCCTGGACATGGGCCCGCTGGTCACAGGCGCGGCGCGCGACAAGGTCAAAGGCTATATCGACGCCGGCGTAGCCCAGGGCGCCAGCCTGGTGGTCGACGGCCGCGACCTGGTGGTCGCCGGTAACGAAAACGGCTTCTTCGTCGGTGGCACCCTGTTCGATAGGGTCACCCCGGAAATGACCATCTACACCGACGAAATCTTCGGCCCGGTGCTGTGTATCGTCCGCGTCAACAGCCTGGAAGACGCCATGCAGTTGATCAACGACCACGAATACGGCAACGGCACCTGCATCTTCACCCGCGACGGCGAATCCGCGCGCCTGTTCTGCGACGAGATCGAAGTCGGCATGGTCGGCGTCAACGTACCCCTGCCGGTGCCGGTGGCCTACCACAGCTTCGGCGGCTGGAAGCGCTCGCTGTTCGGCGACCTGCATGCCTACGGCCCGGACGGCGTACGCTTCTACACCCGCAAAAAAGCCATCACCCAACGCTGGCCCCAACGCGCCAGCCACGAGGCGGCGCAGTTCGCCTTCCCCAGCAATGGCTAAGAACGGGTAGGGCGGTAAAGCCAAAGGCCAGTCGAGAGACTGGCCTTTTTTGTTTGCCTCATAGCATTTCCCTGGGTATCGCTTCGCTCAACCCAGTCTACGCGTTCGTAGCCCGGGTCGAGCGCAGCGACACCCGGGAACATCTACGAAGCGCCCAACCTACCTCCTTTCCCCGCTCGGCGGCTCATCATGCCCGCCGCCTGCCCAATCCACCGGCAACACCCCCGCCGCGACATAACGATGAAACGACGACCACGGCCAATCGATCACGCGCTCCACATGGCCGTGTTTGCGTGGGTTGTGGTGGATGTATTCGACATGGCGGGCAAAGTCCTCATCATCACGAATACGATGCTCCCAATAACGCTGCTGCCAGATGCCGCGTTCTCCCTTGCGCCGACGGCGAGGCGATACCTGCTCACCCGCTGGCAAGGCGCGGGAAAAGCCGCTCTTGATCAGCCGCCAACGCAGCGCAAAATCCGCATCCCCGGGTGGCAACGTGCAGAGTGCATGCAAATGATCGGGGAGGATGACGATAGCCCTGATATGCCACGGATGAAGACGCATCACATGCCGGAAGCTGGCGCGCAACAGATCGACATTCGCGGTCAGCAAATCGCTATGGCGGTTCGCCAGATTGAGGGTGAAAAACCAGGTCGCGCCCGGCGTTGCGTCACGGCGGTACAGCACCATTGCTGCAGTCCTTTGCAGAAGAACATCACTCAATGTAGCCCGGGTCGAGCGCAGCGACACCCGGGAA
>NZ_CAMPHV010000004.1 GCF_946886105.1 uncultured Pseudomonas sp.
GGCGGCCCCACAAAAACAGGCGAGGAAGCGGACTGGGCTCGCACGCGAGTTTACGAGCTGTAAATGAGCATTCCGACCCGAGCCTGTTTTTAACGCAGTATTGCCAACGCAGGTAGTTTTTCAACGGCCTGCCAGTCGGTCAACTTAGGTCGGGGCGTGCTAGCTGGCGCTGAGGCGCCCGCCATGACCGTAGGGCATGGCGGACGGCGCGCGGGGGGAGTATAGACGCTTAGCCGGTACTTCCCGGCGAGCGGGGCGGATGGCGTCTGAGCAGGGGGAAGGCGAGCAGGGCGAGGCGCATCCAGCGCCGCCAATCGGTTTTTTTCACCGCCAGGGTCGTCAACAGCGCCGCGCCGCCCGCGACCCATAAAGGCGTGCTGCCATGGCTCAGGTGCTCCTTCCAGTGTTGGCCGAATTGCCGTGCCTGGCGTAGCGGCTGCAGCATCACCAGGGCTTCGTGGCGCAGCTCCTGACGGTTGAGCTCCAGACGCATGCGTACCAGGGCGATGCGCATGTCGCGGCGTGAGGCGTTAGCGGGTAGTTCCGGTAAATTCATGGCAGCAGTTGCTCACGGTCGCGGGCCAGCTCTTCGAGGGTGGCCTTGAAAGGGGGAATGGCGTTGCGCAGTTGGAGCAACAGGCGCACCAGGAAAATCAGAAAACCCAGTCCGTAGAACAGGCACAGGCCAATGATTACGCCGACGCGGTAGCTGTCCCAGAAGCTGATCAGCAGCGCGGCGGACAGTCCGACGATCAGCAATATGCCGAACAGCAGGCTCAAACTGGCGAACACCAACAGGCGCACCGTATTGCTTTGCTGCTCTTTGAGCTCCTCGGCCAGCAGCGCGATATGCCCGTGCAGCAAACCGAGCAATGCGCCGGCGAAGCGCCGTGGCGAAGAGCCGCGGTGAGCGGTTGTAGGTATGGCGTCGTCCATACGGCTCCCTTATTAGATTAGCGGCGTGAAATCAACA
The DNA here is from genome assembly GCF_946886105.1 of uncultured Pseudomonas sp. Next base: position 974 of record NZ_CAMPHV010000004.1, read on the forward strand.
TGCCGAGCAACAGGCCGATCGCCGCTGCTATGCCCAGGGAATGCCAGGGGTGGGTTTGCACGTAGTCCGAGGTCGCATCCACGGCGGCCTGGCCCCGTTCGCGCAAGCCGTTTTCGGCGCTGTTCAGCGAGGTGCGTGCGCGTCCGAGGCTGCTGCGGATTTGCTCGCGCAGTTCGTCGGCGTGCTCGCCGACCAGGTTGGCCGAGGTGTGCAGGAGCTTTTCGGTATCGCTCACCAAAGTCTGAAATTCTTTGATCAGCTCGTCTTGGCTGGTTGCGGTAGCGTTCTTGCGAAGCATGGCATCTCTCCATGGGCTGGTGGGGCAGCTATCCAGTGGGACAACCGGCTCGGTAAAGCATTGAGTGAAAAAACGGCCTGGGCCACTTTTCCATGAATGTTCAGACCGTACGCTGAGATTCGATGCCTCGTCCACCTGGTTTTGCTTCGCCGACTGGCAACGGGCCAGGCTGGCCCACGGCATCTTATCGCGCACACCCTGAAGGCCTGTTTGGTTGGCACTGCTGCTCACGCTCGACAGGCACTTGTTCAATTCGAGTGCCTGCAATCGTGACGGGTTCCACCTTTTCGTGGCCGGTTCGCTGCTTCGCAGCATTAGATCGCCAGGTATTGAGGGTCGTGGTGGGCCATAACGATGCATCGGACGGGCATATTGGTCCTTGCTGGTACAGAGCTTGCATTGCTTTGGTGCGCCGCTTCGTATTAGTGCTCCTTTATGGAGCTGAAAAGAAAGCGGGATTACTACCTTGGTGCACCCTTAACTCATTAATAAATATCGATTAAGCGCTATGAACCGGATTTTTCATCGAACCATTTTGGGGCGATGTGCGGCCGGTTCGGTTGGAGTGTTTCGCTTTGCGTGCATGTATATGGTGCATTGCGTTGCTTGAATGACTCTATTTGGTGCTTTTTCCACGACAACGGAGTTTTCTTCGCTGATGGACAACATCAACAGTGCTGTGGAAACCCTGATACACGGCTCAAACACCCTGTTCATTCTGCTGGGCGCGATCATGGTGCTGGCCATGCACGCCGGCTTCGCCTTTCTCGAAGTGGGCACCGTGCGGCAGAAAAATCAGGTCAATGCCTTGTCGAAGATCATCTCCGACTTCGCCGTATCGTCGCTGGCCTACTTCTTTATCGGCTATTGGGTCGCCTACGGCGTGACCTTCCTCGAGCCTGCCAGCGTGCTGACCGAAGGCAACGGTTATGGCTTGGTGAAGTTCTTCTTCCTGCTGACCTTCGCTGCTGCGATTCCGGCAATTATTTCCGGGGGCATCGCCGAGCGCGCGCGCTTCGGCCCGCAGCTGTGCGCGACCGTGCTGATCGTGGCGTTCGTCTACCCGTTCTTCGAGGGCCTGATCTGGAACGGCAACTTTGGTCTGCAAAGCTGGCTGGAGGCGCAATTCGGCGCACCGTTCCATGATTTCGCCGGCTCCGTGGTGGTGCATGCGATGGGTGGCTGGTTGGCCTTCGGTGCGGTGATCCTGCTGGGCCGTCGCGACGGCCGTTACCGCGATGGTCGGTTGGTGGCGTTCGCCCCGTCGAACATTCCGTTCCTGGCCCTGGGCTCGTGGATTCTGATCATCGGCTGGTTCGGCTTCAACGTGATGAGCGCGCAAACCCTGGGCAGCGTCAGCGGCCTGGTGGCGGTCAATACCCTGATGGCGATGGTCGGCGGCACCATCGCCGCGTTGCTGGTCGGCCGCAACGACCCGGGCTTCCTGCATAACGGCCCGCTGGCCGGTCTGGTCGCGGTCTGTGCCGGCTCCGACCTGATGCACCCGGTCGGTGCCCTGGTAACCGGCGCCATCGCCGGTGCGCTGTTCGTTTGGGCATTCACCGCGACCCAGGTGAAGTGGAAGATCGACGATGTGCTCGGCGTGTGGCCATTGCATGGCTTGTGTGGCGTCTGGGGCGGTATCGCCTGCGGCATCTTCGGCCAGGAGGCGCTCGGCGGCCTGGGCGGCGTCAGCATGCTCAGCCAGTTCATCGGTACCGCGTTGGGCGTGGTCTTGGCGCTGCTCGGCGGTTTCCTGGTCTATGGCGTGTTGAGAAGCGCGGTGGGCATACGCCTGACTCAGGAAGAGGAATACTACGGCGCCGACCTTTCGGTGCATAAGATCGGCGCGACCAGTCAGGATTGATGGTCATCGGCAGGCGCGAGCCTCTGCAGGCTCTCCGGGCCATGCAGGGGCCGTAAAGGTTGCGCACCAAAAGATCTGCACCGAGCCTGGTGCGCACGGCGCACCCTACACCCTAAGCGGCGATACCTGAACGCAACACAGGGCAGAGACATAGCCATAAAAAATGCCGTTCACTTGGTTAAGTGAACGGCATTTCGCCCAGGCTTTTGCTCACGGCCGAAGAGGATGCAACAGATCGGCCGTGTGCTCCCGTCAGAACAACGGCAGGGTATAGCTGACGATCAGGCGGTTCTCGTCGAGTTCGCCGGCGGCGTCGGAACGTACCATGGCGTTGCGCCAGCGCAGGGCCAGATTCTTCAACGGGCCTTCCTGAATGGTGTAGCTGATGTCCACATCGCGTTCCCATTCCTTGGCATTGTTCCCGCCGACTTCGAAGCCGTCGCCGGTTACGTAACGGGCGAAGGCCGCCAGGCCGGGGATGCCGTAAGAGGCGAAGTTGATGTCGTAGCGCGCCTGCCAGGATTTCTCGTCCTTACGGGTGAAATCGAGGATCTGCAGGTAGTTGACGATGTAAGGATCGGTTTCCTGGAGGAACGGGAAGGCATTGTCGCCACCGACTTTCTGATAGCCCAGGCGGAAGGTATGGGCGCCCGTACCGGCCCACAGGTTGACCGAGGTCAGGGTGTTGTCGATCTTGCCGCCCAACCGCTTGCCGTTGTCGTTGGAGTCGAAGTAGGCCAGGTTGGCGCCCAGCTTCCAATCGCCGATCGGCTGGATGTGCACCAGGTTATAGAGCTTCTGGTCGTAGATATCTTCCAACTCGCCGTACCACAAGCCGACCGTGGTATTGCCATCGTTGAATTTGTAGTCGCCGCCGCCGAAGTTATAGCGGTCGCTTTCGCCGCCCGCGTTGCTCGCGCGGATGTCCTGGCTATCGGTGGAGTCGCGGAAATTCACCTCGCGCAGCTGGCCGGCATTCAGGCTCAAGCCGGCGATCTCTTGCGAGTTGAGCATGCCACCGGTGAAGACTTGCGGTAACAGGCGCGAATCGCCGGAGGAGACGATCGGCAGCTTGGGCATCAGGCCGCCGACCTTGAGTACGGTTTTCGACAGCCGCGCTTTCAGCGCGGCGGTGGCTTCGGAATATTCCCCCGGGCCTTCGTCGCCGAAGGTGCTGGGCAGCAGGTTGGTGCCGGCGTGTTCGTCCGACGAATCGAGTTTCAACCCCAATCCCGCGTAGGCATCCAGACCGAACCCCACGGTGCCTTCGGTAAAGCCGGATTCGGCCTTGAGGATAAAGCCCTGCGCCCATTCTTCGCGTTTGGATTGTTGCGCGGCGGTGGTGTGGCGCAGATCGCGGTTCATGTAAAAGTTGCGCAGCTCCAGCGTGGCCTTGCTGTCCTTGATGAACTCGGCATGGGCCAAGGACGGCAGAGTAAAGCTGGCGCCCAGGGTGGCTAAGGCCACCGCTCGGGCGAGGGGAGTTTTGCTCATTATTGTTGTCTCCTCGTGAGTGTGCTGGGTGGCGTGCGGCCACCCCGGTGCGGCACGGTGAAATAGAACACGAGGCGGAAAAACTGACCTTTAGACCTTAGTCGGTCCGCCGTATAAGCAGCAAGATAGAGGCTTGCAAGGCAGTATCGGCAAGCCGTCCGGGGCTACTTGGCATGGCCGACGATATCCAGCCGCGGTGTCGTGGGGTTGCCGGAAGAGGACTCGACCCAGGTCGGGTAATAACCGAGTTGCCGGTGCACCTCGGCATCATGCGCGGGGATCACCATCAGCTCGGGTTCGCGTTGGATCAGCGTATGCACTTGCCGCAGCACCTGACGGGTGGCGGCATGGTCGTTGTCGACCATGTTGCGGCTGAACCAGAACTTCTCCTTGGGGCCGGTGAAACCCTCCAGGCGCCAACTGGCGTCGCCGGTAAAGAAGAAGCGTCGGCCATCGTCGAGGGTGATGAACAAACCGACCGAGCCCGGCGTATGGCCGCGCAGCGGCACCAGTACCAGGCTGCCGTCGCCGAACAGGTCATGGCTCTCGCTGAAGCCCATAAAGGCTTCGGACGCGAACTCGTAGGGCATCCATTTGATCGGGTGCTTGAACTGGCTGGGCAGCACCGCCGGTGGGGTGGCGATCTGGCTGAATTCGATTTCTTCGTAGGGCGCCCAGATCGGTACCTCGGGGAAGTCCGCCAGCCCAGAAGCATGGTCCCAGTGCGCGTGGGACAGCAGAATGCGGTCCACGCGAATGCCGTCGCGGTCCAGTTGATCGCGCACCGGTTGCACCGGGCCATATTGCAGCAGGGGTTTGTCGTGCCAGGGCATTTCGCTGGCGAATTGACTATCGACCTGGCGGCCCAGGGAGGTGTCGAACAACAGCGTCGCAGCGTGGTGTTCGATCAACACCGCCATATGATTGGCGGTGGCCGTTTCCGTCCATTTGCCGCCTTCCACGGTAAAGGCGTCGAGGGTTTCGGTTTCCGCCGTTTTCACCAGGCTGAAGCGCACGCCGGCGGCTTCGGCGCTAAGGCTGGCCAGGCCGAGTAAGGCAAGCAGGAGCAGATGAGGTAAATGCATCGCTAAGGTTCCTTGGAATATCGGGGGCGATAAGGCGGGGTTTACAGCCCGGGCATGCCGAAATAACCGGGCAGCTCGCGGATGCGTGCGAACCAGGCATTGAGGTGTGTGTAGGGCGTTAAATCGATGCCGCCGTCGCCGGCCAGGGCGGCATAGGGATAGACCGCGATATCGGCGATGCTCGGCTGCGCGCCCTCGGCCAGCCAGGTGTGGGTGACGAGGTGGTTATCCAGCAGCTGCAAGGCAGCCAAGGCTTTCTGATGGACGGCGGCGGTGTCGATCGGCAGGCCGAACAGCTTGCCCACCCGGGCGGTGGCGGGCCCATACAGTATTTCGTTGGCGGCGAAGCTCAGCCAACTGGCGATGCGGCCCTGGCTGACCGCATCGAGCGGGTACCAATGCTCATCGGCGTAACGCCGCGCCAGGTAAACCAGAATCGCCTGGGAATCGCCCAGCTTCATGTCGCCATCGACCAGAGCCGGTATTTGCCCTCGTGGATTGATCGCCAGAAACTCCGCGCGCCTCTGCTCGCCGGCCCGCAGGTCGATGCCGCACAGCTCGGCTTGTTGGCCGATCATGCCGAGAAACAGGCGGACTTTGTAACAATTGCCGGACAGGGTCATATCGTAAAGTCGCATCGCAGTGCTCCATTCGTGGGGTCGTGTTGTGATGGATATTAGACAGACAGGTCTGTATATTTCAAGCGACAATTTTGCCCAAAACGCAAACAGGCGACTACCGGGCAATGCCGACGCTTGCGCATAATGGCCGACGAGGGTCTGTTGACGTTTCATCGCGACCGCGCCGGAGTCTGTTTTAGCGCGAGGCAAGGCACGAGACGCGAAGTTTGGTTGTTCCAAATGAGCGTCGAGAAACGCAGCATCGCGCTAAAACAGGCCCGGCCCTGCGGGTTGCGCGGAAAATCTCGCCATGCGTTGTTGTGGGACTTGGCAAGGGAACAGCCATTACCTGCGTCCCACGCCTAGCGGATCGCCGCCCGGCCATGGCGAGATTTTTCGCAGCAACGCGGCTTGCGCTGAAACGTCAACAGACCCTCCGGAGGCTCCACATGGCATCGAGTAAACGCGAGCAACTGCTCAACACCGCATTGCAGCTGTTCTACCGCGAGGGTTATCACAGCACCGGCATCGACCGCATCCTGGCCGAATCCGGAGTGGCGAAGATGACCCTCTACAAGCACTTCAAGTCCAAGGACGAGCTGATTCTTGCGGTGTTGCAGAGGCAACACGAACAGATCGACGCGCGTATGAGCCAGGCCTTGCTAAGCCTGTCGCCACGTGTGGCGATACTCGCGGTGTTCGACGGTTTGCACCAATGGCTGCTCGAGTCGGGTTTCAGCGGTTGCCTGTTTTTGCATGCCGCCGCCGAATTCCAACAACGCGAGCACCCGATCCATCGTCAGGCCGCCGAGCACAAGCGAGCGCTGCACGAGTTTTTCCGCAGCGCACTGTCGGCGCTGAAGGTCGAGGAACCCGAAGATCTCGCGGCGCAACTGCAGTTCCTGTTCGAGGGCGCGCTGAGCATGTCGCATCTCTACGGTCCCCAGCGGCAAGCCTTGCAGGCCAAGGCCGCAGCCGATCAGTTGCTCAAGGCCGCGGGTGTCTGAGCCTTGCTCGGCTAACGCCTTCGCGCCGGCCTGAGGAGACTTGCACCGTTGGTCGGTCCACGCCTAATCAAACCTCAAGCTTTGCCATGGCCGGCCGTCTAACTGGCAAATGACCTTCTTCAGGTATTTCGCGATGAACACCTTGCCTTCGTTGACTTCGTCCGCCACACGCCCAGCACAGTCGGGCAATAACCCGGTCGTGCGCAATGCCGATGATGCGCAAAAAGTGCTGGCCAATCGGCTGGCCGAGCGGCTGGGTTTGCAGCCGGGGGCGCTGGACGGCAAAAGCAGCGACTACACCCCGGAGAAGGTTGCCGGGCGCATCCTCGGGTTTATCGAACAACGTCTGCAAGGCGAAGCCGCCCTCGGGGCCGATCCGGCAAAATTGCAAGGCTTGCTCAGCCAGGCGCGCGAAGGCGTGGAAAAAGGTTTCGCCGAGGCGCGCAAGATTCTCGATGGCCTCGGCGTACTCAATGGCAAGGTCGCCACGGATATCGACGACACCTACGCGCGCATCCAGGATGGCCTCGGAGCCCTCGATCAGCGTTTCTCCGACACCGCTCCAAGCCGTACCGGCACCACGGCTGTGGCCGCCTACAGCGAGCGCTTCGCCGCCCAGGCGGAAACCTTCGAACTCTCGGTGACCACCCGCGAAGGCGATCGCCTGCGTATCTCCATCGCCCAGGCGTCGGCCAATTGGTCGCAAACCAGCGTGGCCGCGGCGAGCAACAGCGATGGCGCGGCGCTGCTTGCCAGCAGCCAATCCGGCAGCCTGCAAATAGGCGCCTGGCAAGTCAGCGTCGAAGGCGAACTGAACGAACAAGAGCGCGCCGCCCTGGAAAAACTCTTCGGCCAGGTGCAGGAGCTGTCCAACAAGTTCTACGCCGGCGACCTTTCCGGCGCGTTCGACCGCGCCATGGCCCTGGAAATGGACGGCGAACAATTGGCCTCCATGTCCCTGCGCCTGACCCAGACCAGCGTGCGCCAAGCCACCGATGCCTACAGCGCGGTGTCGGAGCAGGGCGGCAAGGCCGCCAGCGTGGCCAACGGCGCTTTGTTCGACTACGCCAAAGAGCTGCTGGAAACCCTGCGTAATGCCACCGAATTGCTGGAAAACGGCAAAGGCAGCCTGCAACAACTGCTCGGCGGTGGCTTCTCGCTGGATGACCGCTTCGATGCACCGCTGCTCGACAAAGCCGAAAAACTCAACGCCCGCCTGCTCGACGGTTTGCAGGGGCTGCTCGATGCGCCATTGCTGAAAGACGCCAAGGTGCCGGCCGCTGAACAAGCCAGCGAGCCAAAGCCGGATGGCGATGTTTGAGCGTTCGAGCGATAAGCGCAGCTTGCGCGCGTGATCCCATGGCGTAGCGGCGCGCATAACGCGCCCAGTAGTTTTTCCACGCCTGTTAGACTGCACGTCTCATTGTTTACGGAGGCGTGCCCATGCTCCCTGAATGCCAGCTTTTCAGCACCACCGGCTGTCACCTGTGCGAAGTAGCGGAGGCCTTGCTAATGCCTTTTGTCGAACATGGTTTATTGGTCGAACTGGTCGATATCGCCGAGCGCGAAGACTGGGTCGAGCAATATGGCCTGAGTATTCCGGTGCTGCGCCGCTGCGATACCGGCGCCGAGTTGAAGTGGCCGTTCGAGGCCGAACAGGTGGTAAGTTTCTTGCGCTAATGGCGCGCTAGTATTATTCGGCCGAATTGCTCTGGAACGAGGGCGCAGCATCGTCACAGAGCCTAGACTTCAAGCAATTCTGGCGGCTTTTTCGAGAAGGAATAACGCAATGGCTCTGATGCAAGGGGATGCCTTATCTCTGTTGCTGTTCCGGCTGCATAGCGGCAGGTTGCTGGGCATCAACTTATTGAAGGTCAATGAAATCATTCCTTGTCCGCAGTTGACCAAAATCCCCAATAGCCATCCCCATGTGCGCGGCGTTGCGTCATTGCGCGGCGTCCCGCTCACGGTGATAGACCTGGCCCGCGCCATCGGCGAGCGGGCGCCCGACGACAACCGCGAAGGCTGCCTGATCGTCACCGAACTCAGCCGCTCCCGCCAAGGCCTGCAAGTACAAGGCGTGGAGCGCATCGTGCAGTGCTCCACCCGTGACGTGCGTCCGCCCCCCGCGGGTTCGGGGCCCAAGGCCTTTATCACCGGCGTCACCCAGATCGACGGCAGCATCGTGCAGATTCTCGATATCGAGAAAGTCCTGCACGAACTGGTCCCGGCGCACGTCGAAGAACTCGACGAACGCCTGCTCAGCCAAGCCGAGCGCGACTTGCTGGTGGGCCGCCGGGTGCTGGTCGTCGACGACTCCCATGTCGCCCTGCAGCAAACCCTCAACACCCTGCGCAAACTCGACCTGGATTGCCAGGCCGTACGCAGCGCCGCTGCCGCTCAGGAAATCCTCACTGCTCAGGCTGAAATGGGCCAGCCCATCGAGGTGCTGGTCTCGGATATCGAAATGCCGGAAATGGACGGCTACGACCTGGTGCGCGAAATCCGCAAAAGCCAAACCATCGGCAATACCTACGTGCTGCTGCACACCTCGCTGGACAGCACCATGAACACCGAAAAAGCCCGCCTGGTCGGCGCCAACGATGTGTTGACCAAGTTCTCCACGGTGGATTTGAGCAAGGCGCTGGTGCGGGCGTTTCAGAGTCTGCAGTAGCCCGTACCCGCAGGTCGGTTAGCGCAGCGTAACCAGGACCCGCGACAGCCCTTTCAACAGCGGCAGCGGGGTGGCGCGCCAGAGCTTGGCGGGGCGTGCCAGGGGAATCTGGCCGCGCAGGATGACGCCGTAGTCGAGCGATGCCGCATGGGGAAAGTAGTCCTTGTGGATCGAAACGATCTGACGGAATCCTTTGCGGTAGTAATAGGCCAGCTGCGGGTCGGCCGGCTCGTCGCCGCGCCTCCTGCGCTTGGCGTGCACGTACTGCCACACGGGCAGGGCGGCGTTCCTTTCCAGCGCCTTGCGCAAGCCCGGAATGGGCGAGCCGAGGTAGATGTCGCGCCATCCGCCCTTGAGCAGATACGGATACATGAAGGCGAAGATCGCCTCGACCGCCTGGGGGTTAGTGCTGCTCAGGCTCAGGCCGAACAATGAGCGCGTATCGCCGGTCCCGTCCAAGGCTGCGGAGTCCCGCCAACGCAGGGGTGCGGTGAACATTGCCGGGGTGACCGGGCGCAGGAACAGCGACGCAAGCGCGCTGCCCGAGCGTGCACAGAATGCGCCGACACAAAGCCCGGGATAGGCCGTGATCCGATGTTTCAGCATCTCCGCGCAGGCGGCCTGGTTGGCTTCCCACTTCGCGCTTTCGAGTGCAAGCAGGGCTGGGATGTCGTCCTCTGTCAGGAAGCGGGTGTGCAACTCGCTCATACCGGCATTCTCCTTATGCAGCGTCCATGGCATTGCGCGGTGGCCGGCTGACCTCATCGATCAGCCCGGACAGGTAGCCGCGGGTGATCAGGGCCTCATCGCGATACGCCTGGAGTTGCATGAGCTGTCGATGCAGGCGGCGCAAACGGAAGAACGGCACCGCCGGAAAAAGGTGGTGTTCGGCGTGAAAGTTGACGCCGTTCTGCGCGATCAGCAGGCGCTCCAGCCAGCCGGCCAATACGGTGCGCGAGCCGAGAACGCCCGGCGCGGACATGCCGTAGTGTTCGCCGATGTCACGTAGATACAGGATCGCCATCAGGAAGGTCGCCAACGGCAGCAACCAATAGAGCAGGATCGCCGTCCACAGCTCGAAATACGTGGCCAGGCCGGCCACGGCGAGCCAGAACAAGGCGCGCGTAATACGTACGGCGCGGGGCAGCTCCACGGCCATACCGGCGTCGACCGTGTAGCGTTTCAGCTCGGCGAGGGTATAGAAGCCGATGCCGTGCTTCAGCACTTCGAGCCATACCCGCGTGCGTGTCATGGGGAACTGGTAGCGCGCTCTCTTGAGCGACGAAACCCAGTTGGGGTCAAGATCGGTGGCCACATGGGCGTGGTGTTGCAGATGGTTGCGGCGAAAGCCGTGCACCGTGATGAAAAAGGGCAGCGCCGTCAGCACATCGCCCAGCACATCGTTGAGCGTCCGCTGCTGTCGGCTGAACTGATAATGCGAAAAATCGTGCATCAGCGTCAGCAGGGCATGCTGCCGTGTCGCGATGAGCAGCATGCAGGCCACACTGACCGGCGCACTGGCGATCGCCGTCGCCGCACCAGCCAAGGCGATGATGCACAGCCATTCCAGCAGCGTCTGCAACAGCAGGCGCAGTGGCGCCGGCCGGACCAGCCGGGTGAGTAGTTCGCGGTCGAGTTGAATGGCGCGGGGGCGTCGTTGCGTGGGCATTGGGCGGGCTTCGGTCATTATTTGGCCTGTTGGTCACAATGGTCGCGATGCTAAGAAACGAATGTTTCAGCCGTATGACCTCCGCATGGCGTAATGCTGACAAATGCAGTCGAACGGCGGTCGTGAGATAGACTGAGCGGCGAACCTCGGACGGTGGGAGCGATGAGTGTGGCGGGATTCGGATGGACTCGCTGATCACGGCAGCGGCGCGAGCGCTGGCGGCCGGTGACCCCCTCGGCGCGCTGAACCGGGTCGCCTTGCGCGACGACGCCCCCGCGCTCGCGCTACGCGGTATCGCAATGGCGCAACTCGGGGATTTCCCCCGAGCGAAAGCGCTCGTACGGCGTGCGGCGCGCGCCTTCGGCCCGAAAGAGGCCGTGGCCCGTGCGAGGTGTGTCGTCGCCGAGGCTGAGATCGCCCTGGCCTCGCGCGATCTGGGCTGGTCCGCAAAGGGGCTCGACGCCGCGCGCGCCACGCTCGAAGCGCGTGGCGACGGGGTGAACGCAGCACATGCGCGGTTACTCGAAATCCGGCGTTTGCTCCTGATCGGCCGCCTCGATGAGGCCGAGTGCCGGCTCGCCGAGTTCGAGCCGGCGTCCTTGCCGCCGGCGTCGAGAGCGGTCCATGAGCTGATCGTTGCGGGAATCGCCATACGCCGCCTGCAAACGCAGACGGCGCGCGTCGCGCTCGCCCGGGCCGAGTTCGCCGCGCGTCACGCGGGCATCCCGGCGCTGACGGCGGAAGTCCAGAGCGCGCTGCATACCCTTGATACGCCCGCGGCTCGGCTGATCAGCCATGGCCAGGAGCGGCTTCTGCTGCTCGACGAGGTCGAAGCACTATCGGCCTCGGCGGCGCTCGTGGTGGACGCCTGCCGTCATGCCGTGTGTGGCATGGGCACTGTGGTTCCGCTGGTAAAGCGCCCGGTGTTGTTCGCGCTGGCGCGGGCGCTCGGCGAAGCCTGGCCCGCTGATGTACCGAGGGGAACACTGATCGCCCAGGCATTCCGAACGAAATTCGCCGATGAAACGCATCGTGTGCGATTGCGCGTCGAACTCGGGCGGCTGCGTGCGGTACTGCGGCCCTTGGCCGATATAACCGCCACGTCGCGCGGCTTTGCCCTGGTGCCGCGCAATGTGGAAGACATAGTCGTGCTGGCGCGGCCGATCGAAGAAAAACATGCGGCGGTACTCGCCTTCCTCGCCGACGGCGAGGCGTGGTCGAGCTCGGCCCTGGCCCTCGCCCTTGGTGCCAGCCAACGTACCGTGCAGCGGGCGCTCGACGCGCTTGCGGCGAGCGGCAAAGTGCAGTCCTTTGGTCGCGGGCGGGCGCGTCGCTGGATGACCCCACCCGTACCGGGATTCGCGACGACCTTGTTACTCCCCGCTCCATTGCCGAGTGACTAGGATGCACCTCACTACTCCAGTGACCAGCCCCAGCAGCGAGGATGCAAAGATGAAACGATCGACAGCTGAAATCACCTGCGAATACGGCCCCTTTGCGGGTGTCGACGGCGTGCATGGCGTCACCTATGACGGTCATCACGTCTGGTTCGCATCCGGCGACAAGTTGCACGCCCTCGACCCGGCGAACGGCAAGACGCTGCGCTCGCTCAATGTCGCCGCCGATGCCGGAACGGCTTTCGACGGCCGGCACCTGTTCCAGATCGCCGAGGACCGGATCCACAAGATCGATCCGCAAACCGGGCGAGTACTCGCCAGCATCCCGTCGCCCGGTGGCGGCGACTCGGGGCTGACTTGGGCCGAAGGCACGCTTTGGGTCGGGCAGTATCGGGACCGGAAGATCCATCAAATCGATCCCGAAAGCGGGGCGATTCTGCGCACCATCGAATCCAACCGCTTCGTCACCGGCGTCATCTGGGTCGACGGCGAGCTTTGGCACGGTACCTGGGAAGGGGACGAGAGCGAGCTGCGGCGAATCGACCCGCAAACGGGAGAGGTGCTGAATAGCCTTGAGATGCCGCCTGGCATTGGCGTGTCCGGGCTCGAATCCGATGGTGGCGAGCTACTCTTTTGCGGCGGTGGAAGCAGCGGCAAGCTGAGAGTCGTGCGCCGGCCGAAGTGAGGTGCCGCATCCGGTGAAGGGCCGAGATTCCCTCGGCTCCAACGGGATTGCAGTGGCCGGGACTGGATTGTGTTCGGACTAAGCCGCCGCTAGCGTCCGCGCCTATCGGCCAGAAGCAAACGTTCAAGCGTTTCGAACTATCTCGTCCCAGGCTGTGGGGGCCGAGAAAAGCTCCTCGAGCAACCCCACGAACGCTTTGACGTTGGGGCTGCCTCGTCGACTTTCCGGCCATAACGCCGTGATGGAAAACCGCTCCATCGCAAACTCAGGAAACAGCGGCTGCAATTCCCCACGCGCCACATAGGGAGCCGCTACATAAGTCGGCGAAATACCTATTCCGCCACCCGCTGCGAGCACTGCCGCAACGGCATCGCTCGCATCTATGACGATGGCCGAGTCTGGCACCAGTTCGACCACTTTCCCGTCCACATTGAACGGCCAGCGCAATGTTTGGCCGGAACTTTGATAACGGAAGTTCACGCAGTCGTGGTGCGCCAGGTCGCTGGGCTCCAGCGGAGTGCCACGTTTGGCCAGGTAGGCGGGTGAAGCAAAAGCGGCTATCCGGTGGGGCCCCAAGGTTCTCGAGATCAGCCGCGAGTCCGCCAGGTTGCCCACGCGTACCGCTACGTCGATGCCTTGCTCGATGATGTCCGAAAACTGGTCGCCCAGGCGCAGGTCGATGGCGAGCTTCGGGTAGCGTTCGCGAAATTTAGGAATGGCTGGCGCCAAGATGTTCAGGCCGATAGGCGGCGGCGCGGTGATCTTCAAGGTGCCGGAAGGCTCGGCCCTAGCGGCAACGGCGGCCTGATCGATATCTTCCACCTCGCGCAAAATGCGCAATGCCCGCTCGTACAGATCCCGTCCTTCCGGGGTCAGAGTCAGCGAGCGGGTGGTCCGGCTAAACAGCTTGAGTGCGAAGTGCTGTTCAAGGCGTTGCACGCTTTTACTGATGGCTGACGGTGAGACAGACAAGTCGCGGGCCGCGGCGGTATAGCTGCCCAGGGAAGCGGCGCGGGCAAAGGCAATGAGACCGGTAAGGCGGTCCAACCCTATTTGTTCCTTCATGGCATTAGTAAAGCGACTTATAGCCTGATTATCAATCTCGACCCAGGGATTTAGCCTTTCTCCCATCGACGCCATCCAGGCGTTCAAGGAGATGGACCATGACTGCGACACCTGTTCTCAACCAAGCTTTACCCGCCAATCTGCATGGCCGCACTGTGGTGATTTTCGGGGGGACGTCCGGCATCGGTTTGGCCGCGGCCATTCAAGCCAAGGCCGAGGGCGCACTGGTGACCGTAATCGGTTCCGATGCCACCCGTGCCGAGCAGGCCGCCCGCGAGAACGGTCTGGACGCCTGGCGCGCAGCGGATGTAACCGATAGCCAAGCCCTCCACGCCGCCTTGGCGGATATCCCGAAAGTAGACCACTTGGTGCTCCTGGCCGGTACCTACGTGGTAGGTAAAGTATTGGATGCCGAGATTGACCACCTGCGTCGGGCATTCGAGGAGCGGATGTGGGCTTCGCTGCATGCCATACGCGCCCTCGGCGAACGCCTGGCGAAAGACGGTTCCATCACGTTTATCTCGGGGATGCTGTCGGACCGCCCAAACGCCCATGGCACCGCTGTATTGGCTGCAGCATCAGCCGCCATGGAAGCGCTGGCTAGGGGGCTCGCCTTAGAATTGGCGCCGATACGGGTCAATACGCTGTCACCCGGGCCGATCGATACCCCGATTTTCACTAAAGCGCTGGGCGAGGGGCGAGATGCTTTCGTGGCGGCGCTGGAACAGTCGCTGCCGTTGCATCGCCTGGGCACCGCAACAGAGGCGGGCGCTGCCGTTATTTTCCTGATGACCAATGGGTTTATGAACGGCGCTACATTGAATATCGATGGCGGCGCCAGACTGGTCTGAGCGGCCCAACCGGGCATTCAATCCAATTTGGTAGCGAGTACCCTGATAATTGGTATGGTTTGGGAAAAGGGAACAGGTTCGTTTTTCCTAACGCCAAAGGCTGCTTCTTGGCCGAAGAGCGGACGTTTAGAGCAGGGAAAACAAATTTATCCCTTTGGCCAACCACCCCCCAGCCAAGACTGAATACAATATGCGCTCGATAATCCCGTGCCATACATATGGCTGCACCGGACAAGGAACTCGCCTCCATGGCCTCCCCAGATAAACAGCAAAAACGCGCCCGGCGGGCCAAAACCAAGGCCAAGCAGAACCGTTCGGGCAAGTCCAAAGCCAGTGTCGTACACCCGCTGCTGGCCAATCCGCTGATCAACGAGCCGTTCGATGATGTCGACATCGACCTGAGCACCTTCGACTTCAAAGACATCGAAGAGAACGGTTTCGACCCGGCGGACTTCGACGACCTGTTCCAAGCGATGAAAGTCGGCGAAGGCATCAGCCTGCTGGCCATGTGCTTGGTGTTCTTGCAATACCCGGTGCTGGAGCTGGTGATCGCCGAGGAGGCGGAAGAACCGGCGACCGACTTCATGATGGGCCTGCTGATCACCTATCGTTCGGTCTTCCATGGTGAAGACGAAGACACCGCAGTGGATTGGATCGGCGGCGAGGCCTTTCAGAGCGCCTACAACGAAGCGTCGATGATCCTGCAGAAGAAGAACGCGCGCGACGGTCGGGCTTATTAGAGGAGGGGTATGGCGGTCTACCCCCTCTTATAGCGAATCTCCTACAGAAGTCGCCGACTTTAGCCATTTTGTCGCCCGGACCGGATGCTTAATCTACACCCATCCACTGCAGCGCAGGACGCGCTCAGGATCAAGGACGATCGACCATAGCCAGGAGGCAGCCGACAGGATGTTGGATGGTCAGGAAGAAAACCCGCTTCGGCGGGTTTTTTGTTGCCTGCGAAAAAGTGCTTCGGCGCTGGGGATAAAATCAGCGCCCACAAAAAAGCCCGCGGTTAAGGCGGGCTTTTTTGTGGTTTCGGGCACTTGTGGCAAGTGCTACAAAACTGGGATTTGGTCGGAGAGACAGGATTCGAACCTGCGACCTTCTCGTCCCGAACGAGACGCGCTACCAAGCTGCGCTACACTCCGAATAGGCCGAGATTGTACTCAAAAAGTTTTGCGGCACAAGGGGTTAGCTTAAATTTTTTGGCGATCTAAAACGCCCAGCGTAAGTATGTCTGGCACTGGGCGCGGTCGATCCGCCAGCGCTTCGGTGGGCCTGGCGTTATGAGCTTTAGAGCTGTTTGACGGTGCGCACTTGGTCTTTATTGACTTTGGCCCGGGTGCCGTCGAGTTGCTCGAATTCATAAAAACCCGACTCTTCGTCGTATTCGGGTTCGTCCACAGCTTGGATTTCGCGGCCATCGTTCAGGGTGATCACTGCCGGCGATGAGCAGCCGACCAGAGTGGCGAGGCCTAACGCAAGCAGTAAGGCGGAAAGAGTCCGATAAATCATGCTGTATCTCCGTGGTTGATTGAATGCCGCCAGCATTTACTAAAACGACACTGACATAGTCCTTATATGTGACGTGAATCAGGAGGCTAAGTTCATGCCCCGGCGGCGCTGTCAGCGAGGAGGTCGGGGGTGTTGAGGTTGGCCAGGCGCGGGTCTGTTTCGGTGCAGAGCACGGCTTGTGGGTCGAATTGGCGCAGCCAGTGTTGCGGGCTACGCTCGCCGGCCAGCCAGGCTCGTTCGAGGTCGGCACCGAGGGCGGTCGGCAGCAGGCTGAACAAGGGCTGCCAATATTCGCCCTGGCGCACCATCACCGGCCGGCTGCCGGCCTGGTTCAGTAGGTCGTCGAGCAGGGCACGGTCGAGCAGCGGAGCGTCGCATGGCAATACCAGCAGTTGGCTGTGGCGGGCGGCTTGCAAACCGGCGCGGATGCCGGCCAGCGGGCCCGGAAAGTCGCTCCGCTCATCGCTTACCAGGCGGTCGGCAAAGGCGGCGTAGCGCTCCTGGTTGCGATTGCAGGAGACGATCAGGTCGTCGGTCAGCGGCCGCACCAGGTCGTGCACCCAGGCGATCAGCGGGCGGCCACGCCAGTCGAGCAGGCCTTTGTCGTGGCCGCCCATACGTTGCCCGCGACCGCCGGCCAGGAGCAGGACGGAGCAGGGCGTTTTGGCGCTGGCGGACGACATGGCGGAGCCTCGAAAAGGGGAAGGGCTGTGATATAACACCGGGCATTCTTCAGGACAACAGGAAGCCTTTTTATGACGCACAAGGCCGAGGCGCCGTTCGTGTCGCTCAATATCGCCGTGCTGACCGTCAGCGATACCCGCACCCGGGAAACCGATACCTCCGGTCAGCTGTTCGTCGACCGCCTGCAAGCGGCTGGACATACCCTGGCGGCGCGGGTGTTGCTCAAGGACGATCTGTACAAAATCCGCGCCCAGGTGGCCACCTGGATCGCCGAGGAGCAGGTGCAGGTCGTGCTGATCACCGGCGGCACCGGGTTCACCGGGCGCGACAGCACGCCCGAGGCGGTGAGCTGTTTGTTGGATAAGCAGGTGGATGGTTTCGGCGAGCTGTTCCGGCAGATATCCGTCGCCGATATCGGCACTTCCACCGTGCAATCGCGCGCGCTGGCCGGTTTGGCCAACGGCACCCTGGTGTGCTGCCTGCCGGGTTCGACCAACGCCTGCCGCACCGCTTGGGATGGCATCCTCGCCGAGCAGTTGGACGCACGCCACCGGCCCTGCAATTTCGTCGCCCATTTGAAACAGGCGCCTGCCTGCGAGAGCCGTGGATGAGCAATTGCGAGCAACCCGGCTTGATGCCGGTCGAGGCGGCGTTGCAGCGCTTGCTGGCGATGGCCGAGGCGACGCCGATCGTCGAGACCCAGCGGGTCGCCCTGGCCGAGGCCGCCGGCCGGGTATTGGCCGAGCCGTTGATCGCCGGACTGGATTTACCGCCATGGCCCAACAGCGCGATGGATGGCTATGCGCTGCGTTTGGCCGATTGGACGGGCGAGCCGTTGCCGGTGAGCCAGCGAATTCAAGCGGGCAGTGCGCCCGAGCCTTTGCAGGCGGGTAGCTGCGCGCGGATTTTCACCGGCGCGCCCATGCCGCTGGGCGCCGATACCGTGGAAATGCAGGAAAATGTCGTGCTCGGCGACGATGGTCGGATCCGCTTCAGCGAGCCGTTGCAACTCGGTCAGAACGTGCGCGCACAGGGGCAGGAAACCCGCATCGGCGACGAGGTGTTGCCCGTGGGAACACGCCTGGGGCCGATCGAACTGGGACTGGTCGCCTCGCTCGGCATTGCCGAGTTGTCGGTGCGCCGGCGCATGCGGGTGGCGGTATTGTCCACCGGCGACGAGTTGGTCGAGCCCGGTCAGCCACTCGGGCCGGGGCAGATCTACAACAGCAACCGCAGGCTGTTGATCGCGTGGTTGCAGCGCCTCGGTTGCGCGGTGGTGGATGCCGGCATTCTCGTCGATGATCTCGAACGGACCCGTGCGGCGCTGGCCGCGCTGGGCGATGTCGACTTGATTCTGTCCACCGGCGGGGTGTCGGTGGGCGAGGCGGATTTCCTTGGCGTGGCATTGCGCGAAGAAGGCGAGCTGGCGCTCTGGAAGCTGGCGATCAAACCCGGCAAGCCATTGACTTGCGGGCATTTTCGCGGTGTGCCGGTGATAGGTTTGCCGGGCAACCCGGCATCGACCCTGGTGACCTTCGCCTTGCTGGCGCGGCCCTATCTGCTGCGCCGCCTCGGTGTGCAGCGGGTCGAGCCTTTGGGCTTCAATGTGCCGGCGGGGTTTGTCTGGGGTAAACCGGGCAAGCGTCGCGAATACTTACGGGCGCGCTTGGAAAACGGTCGCGTGCTGCCTTATCCCAATCAGAGTTCCGGCGTACTGCGTAGCGCGGCATGGGCCGAGGGGTTCGCCGAGGTGCTGGAAGGCACGACGCTGGCCATCGGCGACACTGTGCGTTTTATCCCGCTGAGCGAGGTGCTGGGGTAGGTCGTCGCATCTGGTATGGGTATCGCCAGCAAGCTGGCTCCTATAGGGAGCCGCTTCGGTATCCGGGCGTCGATCCGGGTATCGATTACCCGTGACGCGGGGCCTCAGCAGCGGCGTTCCCACGCTGGGAGCGTGGGAACGGTCGAGAACAGGCGTCAGTCGTGGATAGCGCTCAAGCCCGGCTGCCGAGGCTTTCGGCGCGGCGTAGCCAGTTTTGCCGTTGCGCCTCGGAGGAGGGGCGCACCGGGGCGAACTCGCTGAGGCGGCGGGTTTTGATGCCGCTGAAGCCGAGGATGGTGCGGATCATTTGGCGGTGGGCCGGGGCGCCGTAAATCCAGCGGAAGTACCAGGGCGGCGTGTCCATGGTCACCAACAAATCGGCCGTGCGCCCGCTCAATAGCTTGTCCCAGAGTTGCGAGCGGTTGCGGTATTTGAAGGCGAAACCGGGCAGAAAGGTGCGGTCGAAGAAACCCTTGAGCAGTGCGGGAATGCCGCCCCACCAGACCGGATAGACGAATACCAGGTGTTCGGCCCAGTGGATTTGCCGCTGCGCTTCGAGCAGGTCCGGCTCGAGAGTCTGGCTCTGTTCGTAGCCGCCACGCAGAATCGGGTCGAAGCTCATCTCGCCAAGTTTCAATTGCCGCACCACATGGCCTTTGTCGCGTGCGCCTTGGGCATAGGCTTCGCCCAGGGCAGTACACAAGCTGACATTCTTCGGGGTGCCGAGAATCATCAGGATGCGTTTGCCGTCGCCTTCGATCGGCGTCGCGCCGCTTTTCGTTTCGGTCATCCTCACTTCGCTCCTAGCATGGTTTCCGGGCGTACCCAGGTATCGAATTGTTCTTCGCTCAAATAGCCCAGGGCCAGGGCAGCGGCGCGCAGGGTGAGACCCTCCGTGTAGGCCTTTTTGGCGATTTCCGCGGCTTTGTCGTAACCGATATGCGGATTCAATGCGGTGACCAGCATCAGGCCACGTTCCAGGTGCGCCGCCATCTGCTGGCTGTCGGGCTGCAGGCCGGCGATACAGTGCTGCTGGAAGTTGCGGCAGCCATCGGCCAGCAGGCGAATCGATTGCAACAGGTTGTAGATGATCACCGGCTTGAACACGTTGAGCTGCAGATGGCCCTGGCTGGCGGCGAAAGCGATGGCGACATCGTTGCCCATGACCTGGCAGACGAGCATCGACAACGCTTCGCATTGAGTCGGATTGACCTTGCCCGGCATGATCGAGCTGCCGGGCTCGTTGGCCGGTAAGCGCACTTCGGCAAAGCCGGCACGGGGCCCCGAGCCGAGCAGGCGCAGGTCGTTGGCGATCTTGTTCAAAGCCACCGCCAGGGTTTTCAGGGCGCCGGATAGATGGGTCAAGGGCTCGTGCCCGGCCAGGGCGGCGAACTTGTTCGGTGCGCTGATCAGTGGCAGGCCGCTGAGGGCCGCGAGTTCGGCGGCTATGGCTTCGGCAAAACCGTTTGGCGCGTTGAGCCCGGTACCGACCGCGGTGCCGCCCTGGGCCAGTTCGCAGACCGCCGGCAGGCTGGCGCGAATGGCGCGGTCGGCATAGTCGAGTTGGGCGACGAAGGCCGACAGCTCCTGGCCGAAAGTGATGGGGGTGGCATCCATCAAGTGCGTGCGCCCGGTTTTCACAACCCGGGCATGGCGCTCGGCCTGCTCGCTCAAGCCTTCACGCAGCTCCGCCACTGCGGGTAGCAAATCGTGCATGACGGCTTTTACCGTGGCGATATGCATGGCGGTGGGGAAGCAGTCGTTGGAACTCTGCGCGCGGTTGACGTGGTCGTTGGGGTGCACCGGGCTTTTGCCGCCGCGGGTGCCGCCGGCCAGTTCGTTGGCGCGGCCGGCGATCATCTCGTTGACGTTCATGTTGCTCTGGGTGCCGCTGCCGGTTTGCCATACCACCAGCGGGAACTGATCGTCGTGCTGGCCGGCGAGCACTTCGTCGGCTGCCTGTTCGATCAACCGGGCGATGTTCTGTGGCAATTCGCCGATGCGGTCGTTGACCCGGGCGGCGGCTTTCTTGATCAGCGCCAGGGCGTGCAGTACCGCTAATGGCATGGTTTGCTCGCCAATCGCGAAGTTGAGCAACGAGCGTTGGGTTTGCGCGCCCCAATAGGCATCGTCAGGGACTTCGATCGGGCCGAGACTGTCGGTTTCGATGCGGCTCATGCGGATTCTCCTGGTGCGTTTGCGACAGTTTAGGCTGTTGCAGGCGCTCACTGGTTCAATGGCCGCTAGCAGGTCGTTGAAAAGACCTTTTTCTGCGCATGAGCTGCGTTCGAGGGTTACCAGCGTGCGCGGTTCTTGGTGATCCAGCCGAGCGCGGAATCGACCGGTACGCGCTCGCCTTTGGGACCGCGGAGCACACCTGAGAATGCGCCGAACCATTGCCGCCTGTCGGTATACAAAGGGCCGAACGTGGGGCACACGTGATGGGTTTGCCGTGGGCTGAAGGTCAGGTCGACCCGGCCATCGGCGCTGCTCAGGCGCCAGGGCGCCATGGCTTTTTGCGGGTTCTGCTCGATCAGCACGGGCTGGTCGAGGTGCTGCAGCTCGCCGCCGAACCACAAGGCATTCTCCGAGAGGCCGCTGTGGTCGGTCCAGCCCGAGCCGAAGTTGCCGGCGATCCCACCAGGGGCGGCAAAGGCGGCGCGCACCCAATGGCTGTTCAGCGGCCAGATACCACGGCCGAAGTCCAGGGCCGCGAAGCTTTGCCCGGCGCTGCAGCCATAGTGCTGATCGCCCAGTTGCACGCTGCCGCTGACCGGAAGGCCCAATTGTCGACAGGTGGCGTGAAAGCGGCGTTCGCCGAGCGGGGCGACCAGGTTGACCGAGTCCATATGCAACGGGCGCTGGATATCCAGGGTGACCTGCATGACTTCGCAACCGATGGCCGGTACCGCGACTGTTATACGCGCGCGCGCCGGGTATTCGGCGATGCGAAATTGCAGGCGCGGGTGCTCGAATTCATGGCTGTGCTGGGGCATGTCCGGCAGCTCGCAACCGCGCGCCAACAGACGCTGCTGGCTGTGGGCGACCGACTCACCGGTCGTCAGGTCGAGAAAGTACACGGCGCCATAACCCACGTAGTCGAGGTCGGCCTGGGTCAGCGCGAGCATCCAGTGCGGGGTGACGATGCACCAGTGGTTCCAGCGTTTGCGCCGCCCCCAGGTGGTGGGTAGCGCGCAGTTCACTTGCGGCCGGCTGGACCAGCCGATGGCCTCTGGGTTGAGCACGCCCTGAGCATCGCAGAGTGCAATCGATTGGGCCTGTTGGGGGTAGGGGAAGCTAGTCATCTGACACGTCCGTGTGTGTGCTGCATAGGCTGGCCGGCATGCAGGGTGTTAGGGTTGACAGGCATGAGTAAAGAGCTTGACCACTGATATAGAGTAGGACAAGTACTGGCATTTTGTCCTTTTAGCGAGCAGTGCGCCAGTAGTCAGTAAAAATGTGATGTTGCGCACGGTAATGCGCGCTTGAGTACTGCAGGGGTTGGGCACAAAATGCTCGGCCTTGAGGTCGTATTGACTCATCCCTTTTTCCAGGAGTTCCGAATGCCTCGTTTTATTGGCCTCTGTGCCGCTGTTCTGCTGACTTGCAGCACCCAGGCACTGGCCGATGCAAGCAGCCATGCCGCCGACGCCGAGCGCTTTTTGCAACTGGCCCGCGCGGACAAACTGGCGGTACCGGTGTATGCCCAGGTGCAGCAGATGTTCGCCCAGCGCTTCGCTGAAAGTCAGGCGCCGAAAAGCAAGCAGGCCCTGCTGGAGCGTTACCAGGCCAAGGCCAATGTCGCGCTGGACAATGCGGTGGGCTGGGACAAGATCAAGCCGGACATGGTCAAGCTCTATACCAGCAACTTCAACGAACAGGAGTTGAAGGAGCTGATTGCTTTCTACGAGTCGCCCGTGGGCCAGAAAGTGCTGCTGAAAATGCCTGCCTTGACCGCGCAATCGGCCCAGCTGACGCAAAGCAAGCTGGAAAAAGCGGTGCCCGAGGTGAATAAATTACTGACGGATATGAATGACGAGCTGGGCGTGAAACAGCCGTAACGGAGTGATATCGATGTCGAAACTCGCGCAACTGCAGACGGCCTTCGCCGCGCTGCAGCCCGAGCACCTCGAGGTGCTGGACGAAAGCCACATGCACAGCCGCGGCACGGAAACCCATTACAAGGCGGTGATCGTCAGCCCGCAGTTCGCCGGGCTCAACGCGGTCAAACGGCATCAGCGCGCCTACGCTTGCCTGGGCGAGCTGATGAGCCAGATACACGCCTTGGCGCTGCACACCTACACGCCCGAGGAGTGGGCACAAAGCGGCGCGGCCCCGGCGTCGCCGACCTGCAGAGGCGGCAGCGCCCTGGGTTGACGGCGCCCGCCGCGAGCCGGTGAGAGGGCGCTGAGACAATCCGCCCCTACACCTCAAGCCACAAGAAACGTAAACTGCGTTACCCGCCGGCTCCCGCAGTCGGCGCGTTTTTTCAATGCCCAGTCCGCCCTTTACGTGGGCGACTACTGAAGGACATCCCATGACCGATAAGATCGTTGTGGCGGCGCTGTACAAATTCGTCACCCTGACGGACTACCAAGCGCTGCGCGAACCCCTGCTGCAAGCCATGCTGGAGCACGGCATCAAAGGCACCTTGTTACTCGCCGAAGAAGGCATCAACGGCACTGTGTCCGGTAGCCGCGCCGGCATCGATGGCTTGCTCGCCTGGTTCGCCCTGGACCCGCGTCTGGCCGATATCGACCATAAAGAATCCTATTGCGCCGAGCAGCCGTTCTACCGCACCAAAGTCAAATTGAAGAAGGAAATCGTCACCTTGGGCGTGCCCGGGGTCGATCCCAACCGGCAGGTCGGCACCTATGTCGAGCCCAAGGATTGGAATGCCTTGATCGACGACCCCGAGGTGCTGCTGATCGATACGCGCAACGATTACGAAGTCGCCATCGGCACCTTCGAAGGCGCGGTCGATCCGCGGACCAAGTCGTTTCGCGAGTTTCCCGATTACATCAAGGCGCATTTCGATCCGGCCAAGCACAAGAAGGTGGCGATGTTCTGCACCGGCGGCATTCGCTGCGAAAAGGCTTCCAGCTATATGCTCGGCGCTGGGTTCGAGGAGGTCTTCCACCTCAAGGGCGGCATCCTCAAGTACCTGGAAGAAGTGCCTCAGGAACAGACCAAGTGGCAAGGCGACTGCTTCGTCTTCGACAACCGGGTGACGGTGCGTCACGACCTCACGGAAGGCGATTACGACCAGTGCCATGCCTGCCGCACCCCGGTTTCGGTGGCGGATCGGCAATCCGAGTTCTATACCCCGGGCGTCAGTTGCCCGCATTGCTGGGACTCGCTGCCGGAGAAGACCCGCGCCGGCGCCCGCGAACGGCAGAAGCAGATCGAGTTGGCCAAGGCGCGCAATATGCCCCATCCGCTTGGTTACAATCCGCGTCAACCGGCTGAGGGCTGACCATGCAAACGCGCCTGCTCTATGTGATGGACCCGATGTGTTCCTGGTGCTGGGGTTTCGCACCGGTGCTGGAGGGCCTTGCCGAGCAGGCCGCAGCCGCAGGTGTCGGCCTGGATCTGGTGCTGGGCGGCTTGCGCCGTGACAGCGTGGCGATCGATGCGGCGGCGCGGGTGCGTTACCTGGGTTATTGGCAGGCGGTCAACGTCAGCACCGGGCAGTTGTTCGACTTCACCGACGGCCTACCCCTGGGCATGGTTTACGACACCGAGCCGGCCTGCCGGGCCGTGGTGACCGCACGTAATCTCGACCCGCAGAGCGCCTGGCCGCTGGCCAAGCAGATCCAGCGGGCGTTCTACACCGAAGGGGTGGATGTGACCCGCGCCAGCGTGCTGGTCGATTTGGCCGAGCGCGCCGGCATCCCGCGCATCGTGTTCGCCGAAGCCTTCGACAGCGCCGAGCAGCGTGCGGCGACCGCCGCCGACTTCAGCTGGGTGCAGGACCTGGGCATCGCCGGCTTCCCCACCTTGTTGGCCGAGCGCGATGGGCAACTGGCATTGCTGACCAACGGTTACCAGCCGCTCGAGGCGTTGCAACCGCTGCTCGGGCGCTGGCTGGAGCGTGGCGCCCATGCCTGATCGCTTGAGCTGGGCAGAAGTTCGCCGGCTCGCATTGCACCATAAAAAAGCGCTGATCCTGGCCAACCTGGTGGCCGTTCTGGCCACCCTGTGCAGCGTGCCGATCCCCTTGTTGTTGCCCTTGCTGGTCGACGAAGTGCTGCTGCACGACGGCGATGCGGCGCTCAAAGTGATGGATAACTTCCTCCCTGGCGCTTGGCAGACGTCGGTGGGCTATATCGGCCTGATGCTGGTGCTGACGCTCTTGCTGCGTGGTGCGGCCTTGATCTTCAACGTGCTGCAGGCGCGGCAGTTCGCCCAGCTGTCCAAGGACATCGTCTATCGCATCCGTATCCGCCTGATCGAACGGCTCAAGCGTATTTCCCTCGGCGAGTACGAAAGCCTCGGCGGCGGCACCGTGACCACCCACCTGGTCACCGATTTGGAAACCCTGGACAAGTTCGTCGGCGAGACCTTGAGCCGTTTTCTGGTGGCGATGCTGACGCTGGCCGGCACCTCGGCGATCCTGATTTGGATGCACTGGCAATTGGCGCTGCTGATCCTGCTGTTCAACCCGCTGGTGATCTACGCCACCGTGTTGCTGGGCAAGCGGGTCAAGCACCTGAAAAAGCTCGAGAACGACAGCACCTCGAGCTTTACCCAAGCACTGACCGAAACCCTGGAAGCCATCCAGGAAATTCGCGCGGGCAACCGTCAGGGCTATTTTCTCGGGCGGCTCGGTGGTCGGGCGCGTGAGGTGCGTGACCATGCGGTGGCCTCACAGTGGAAAACCGACGCATCGAATCGCGCCAGCGGTTTATTGTTCCAGTTCGGCATCGACGTATTCCGTGCCGCGGCGATGATCACGGTGCTGTTCTCCGACCTGTCGATCGGCCAGATGCTCGCGGTATTCAGCTACCTGTGGTTCATGATCGGCCCGGTCGAGCAATTGCTCAGCCTGCAATACGCTTTCTATGCCGCCGGTGGTGCGCTGGCGCGGATCAATCAGCTGCTGAGCCGCAGCGACGAGCCGCAATACCCGACGCGCGTCGATCCGTTCAAAGGGCGCGATACCGTGGGTATCGAGATCAGCGGCCTGACCTTCGCTTACAACGACGAGCCGGTGCTCAATCAGCTCAACCTGAGCATCGCACCGGGGGAGAAGGTCGCCATCGTCGGCGCCAGCGGCGGTGGTAAAAGCACCCTGGTGCAATTGCTGCTCGGCCTCTACAGCGCCCAGGCCGGGACCATTCGTTTCGGCGGCAGCAGCCAGCAGGATATCGGCCTGGAGGCGGTGCGCGAGAATGTCGCGGTGGTGCTGCAACACCCGGCGCTGTTCAACGATACGGTGCGCGCCAACCTGTGCATGGGCCGCGAACGCAGCGACGAAGCCTGTTGGCGTGCCCTGGAGATCGCCCAGTTGGCCGATACCATTCGCCTGTTGCCACAGCGCCTGGACAGTATCGTCGGACGTTCCGGGGTGCGCCTGTCCGGTGGCCAGCGCCAGCGTCTGGCGATTGCCCGCATGGTCCTGGCCGAGCCGAAGGTGGTGATTCTCGACGAGGCCACCTCGGCCCTGGATGCCGCCACCGAGTATGCCTTGCACCAGGCGCTCAATCAGTTTCTCCATGGCCGTACCACGCTGATCATCGCCCACCGTTTATCGGCGGTGAAACAAGCGGACCGGGTGCTGGTGTTCGATGGCGGCAGCATTGCCGAGGACGGTTGCCATCAACAGCTGATCGCCGACGGCGGCTTGTACGCCAAGCTTTATGGGCATTTGCAGCAGTAAGTCCAACCCACGGGAAATCGCCCGGAATAAAAAACACTTGGAAAATTTGACAGGACGGCGACAGCGTCTAGTTTTGAAGTGCGTGGAGCGGGAAGTCCCACGTTTGGACAAACTCACGAAAGGATGCACAACATGCTTAATGCACGACTCTGCACTCTGTTATTCGCTTTATTTACCTCTGTGTCGCTAGCTGTCTCGGCGGCAGAGGTCTCTTCGCAACAGCCCAGTCAAACCGAAGAAGTTCAGGTTGCCGCAGTTGCTCAAGTCGATCTCAATTCCGCCGATGTCGCCACGCTGCAGCGTGAGCTGCTCGGGGTTGGGCAGGTCAAGGCGGAGGCCATCGTGGCCTACCGCGAGGAGCATGGTAAGTTTGCATCGGTCGATGAATTACTTGAAGTGAAAGGTATCGGGACGGCCATCCTGGAGAGGAACCGCGATAGATTGAGCGTGAATTGACGCTGTCATGTTGAGTGAGAGGGCCGGTTATTGCTAACCGGCCCTTTTTATTTTCGGGCTCGCTAAAGCTTCGCCAATCGTGCAATCAGCCGGCGAGAATCATATAGACCAGCGCCATCAGAACGATCAGGCCCAGCCAGATCAGCGCGTTGGTTCTGCTCAGACTGATGATGCCGGCGCCACGCAAGCGAATTGGCGGGTGTTGCTCGAGGTACAGCGCCAGCTGTTCCTTGGCCTCTGCCTGGCTGATGCCGTGATTGAGGCTGAGCATTCTGATGGCGTCGTCGTGGTGGCCGCGTTGTAGGGCCTCCAGCACCGGTTGGGGCAAGGTTATCTCTGCTTGGGACATACGACGTCTCCTTTGGTGTCTGTAGGTTTAGACGGCGTCGCCGGGGCAGGGTTCGGTATAGCGATCTGCAGCCGCGGGGCGGTCTGTCCATCGATGGGCTATTTGTACGGTGTCCTGCCGTTCTGCGGGCTCCCGAGAGGTGTGTGATGCTGCTGGATTGGGCCGCGGATGCGGTATTGGTCGTTCATCTGCTGTTCATCGCCTTCGTCGTCTTCGGCGGTCTGCTGGTATTGCGCCGGCCTCGCCTGGCTTGGTTGCACCTGCCCGCCGCTGCGTGGGGGGTGGTAGTGGAGGTGCTGCATCTGCAATGCCCGCTTACGCCGCTCGAGAATCAGCTGCGCGAGGCCGCCGGTCAGGCGGGCTATGACGGTGGTTTCATCGCCCATTACCTGATACCGACGATTTACCCAGCGGGGTTGACGCCGCGAATCCAGCTCGGGCTCGGGGTCTTCGTCCTGCTACTCAATGTGGTGATCTATGCCCGGCTGCTGCTGCGGGTGAAGCGATAGTGCGTGAGCCCGCTGCCGCCGGATTTGCGGGCGATGCTAACCGGTCATTCAGGAAAGTGATGATATGGGGGTGAGCGGATTCCTTGGCTACACTGCGCCCATCTACCAACGTACTTAAAGGCGACTTCCCTATGCAAAATCGCATGATGATTACTGGCGCGGGTTCGGGTTTGGGCCGTGAAATCGCGTTGCGCTGGGCGCGCGAGGGCTGGCGGTTGGCACTTTCAGATGTCAACGAACCCGGCTTGGCGGAGACCTTGAAGTTGGTACGCGCCGCCGGCGGCGACGGCTTCACCCTGCGTTGCGACGTGCGCGACTACAGCCAACTGACGGCACTGGCGCAGGCCTGCGAAGAGAAGTTTGACGGCATCGATGTGATCGTTAATAACGCCGGCGTGGCGGCGGGCGGCTTCTTCGCCGATCTGTCGCTGGAAGACTGGGATTGGCAGATTTCGATCAACCTGATGGGCGTGGTCAAGGGTTGCAAGGCGTTCCTGCCATTGCTCGAGCGCAGCAAGGGCAAGATCGTCAACATCGCCTCCATGGCAGCGCTGATGCAGGGCCCGGCGATGAGCAACTACAACGTCGCCAAGGCCGGTGTGGTGGCCTTGTCGGAGAGCCTGCTGGCCGAGCTGAAGATGCAGGAAATCGGTGTGCACGTGGTGTGCCCGTCGTTCTTTCAGACCAATCTGCTCGACTCGTTCCGCGGCCCGACGCCGGCGATGAAAGCCCAGGTCGGCAAGTTGTTGGAGAACTCGCCGATCAGCGCTGCGGATATCGCCCAGTACATGTACGAAGCCATCGCCAAGGGCGAATTCATGATTCTGCCCCATGAGCAGGGGCGTGCGGCTTGGGCGCTGAAGCAACGTAATCCGCAGGCGCTCTACGACGAAATGGCCGCGATGGCGGATCGCATGCGCAGCAAGTCCAGGTCGGAATAATTTATCTGTCCAATAGGTCAGTTTTTTCTGCCGTCGGCCTTGTTCGTCCGACGGCCCGGCGTTAGGGTTGTTCATCCGGTCCGCCTGGCCGCCATGTCGTTGGTATTACCGTGAAATCTGTCCCGCGGGCCATGCTGTTGCTGGCCCTGGTGCTGGCCGCGATCAATTTGCGGCCCGGCATCACCTCGCTGGCGCCGTTGATCGAACGGATCGCCGAAGAACTGTCCCTGAGCCGTACGCTGATCAGCTTGACCACGGCGCTGCCGGTGCTGTGCATGGGGCTGTTGGCGCCGTTCGCGCCGCGTTTGGCCATGCGCTTCGGCCTGGAACGTACCATCGCCTTATGTCTCGGGGTGATCGCCCTGGCGTTGTTGCTGCGTTTGGCCGGGCAACTGAGCGTGCTGTTGATTGGCAGCGCGGTTTTATTGGGTGCGGCTATCGCCGTCGCCGGACCGCTGTTGTCCGGGTTCATCAAGCGCTATTTCGCCGGCCAGATGGGGCGGGTGGTCGGCTGGTATTCGTTGGGTATGGCGATCGGCGGTGCCAGCGGTGCGGTGCTGACGGTGCCGGTGACCCGTTCGCTCGGCGACGATTGGTCGCTGGGGCTGGCGTTCTGGGCGCTACCCGCGCTGGCGGGCCTGGTGCTGTGGTGGCGGATGCCCAATCAGGTCGAGCAGGAAGAGGTTGCCCAGGTCGGCGGCGGTTTGCCCTGGCGGCGGCCCCGGGCCTGGCTGATCAGTTGTTTCTTCGCCATTCAGGCCGGGTTGTTCTATGCCTTGGCGACCTGGGCCGTGGCGCGTTATCACGAGGCCGGTCTGAGCCTGCTGCGCAGCAATACGTTATTCAGCCTGTCGATGCTGATGGGCTTGCCGAGTGCGTTTCTGCTGCCCTGGCTGGCGCAGCGTTTCCAGAATCGCTATGCCTTGCTGCTGGCGTGCGGTCTGCTGTCTTCGCTCAGCTTGGCGATGATCACTTTTGCCCCGACGCTGCTGCCGGAGGTCTGGGCGGTGTGCATCGGCTTCAGCTTGGGCGGCTCCTTTGCGTTGTCGTTGGTGCTGCCGCTGTACGAGGCCGGGTCGCCATTGGCGGTCAGCCGCTGGACGGCGATGATGCTGTGCCTGGGGTACTGCCTGGCCTGTTTGACGCCGATACTCAGCGGCTTGGCGCGGGATATGTCGGGTAATTATCAATTGCCCTTTATGGTGTTGACCGGCTTGGCGTTACTGATGACCGCGCTGGCCTGGCTGATGCGCCGCAGCCCGCGTCGGGCATAGGCTGACGCACAGCTCAAATGGGCAAAGTTTCACAGCACTTCCTTTCTTGCGTCCCGACGCTGTGATAGAAGGCACCCTTGATTTGTTGGAGTGCCCGTGTGGAGTCCGAATCCATCGTCTATGGCTGTATCCGCGACTGGCCGTCCGAGAGCTCGGCAGAGAGTCGCTTGCGTCGCCAAATCAATAGCCAGGTGCTCGCCGAGTTGCCGTCGGGCGATGCCTGGTCGTTCCTCGGCCGTGAAATGTTCGCTGCTTGCCTGCAGTCGAGTGCCGGGCTGTACCAGACCCAGGTGATTCATTTCGGCGCCAGTTATCGTTCGGTCGAATACGAGTGGAGTCTCTGGGTCGCGCAGTTCGAGGCGCTGCTCAAGCGGCTGTATTGGACCAGCGCCGTGGTCCATCTGGAAACCGAATTGAACGGCACCCACACCTTTCGCTGGGAATCGGATAACGGTCTGCACAGCCCCCAGGAAGGCGAACTGCGGGTGCGTTGCGCCTGGGAGCGCGAGGGCGGGTTGCGCGGGTAGGGCGAGGCGCTTTCCCCGATTTCATCCAACTGGCCAGGCCCGCTTTTGTCGTGGGGCTTGCGCAGCGTTGTTGGCGACGAGTTCGCGCTACAGGTCCGCCAGCCATTCCTTGGGTACTTCGCGTTTTAGCGCGAGTTGGCACTGTTGGCTCTCGGGGTCGAATACGATCACCGCTTCGCCTTTGTCGAGCGCTTTGCGTACCCGTTGCACGCGGGTTTGCAGCGGGGTCTCGTCGCCATTGTCAGTGCCTTCGCGGGTGACGAAGTCTTCGATCAGGCGGGTCAGGGTGTCGGCTTCCAACAGATTGGCGGGGATCAGCACGGGGGTCATACTCCAGAACACAGTGGCGATGCTAACGCGCCGCGGGCGTACTGGCCACGATCAACTGTTGTGCGCGGGTTTATACAGATAGCTTTCCAAGGTGCTGTACAGCTTTGCGCTGTCCAGCGGCTTACCGAGAAAGTCGTCCATGCCGGCCGAGATGCCATGCTGACGGTGTTCATCGAGGATATGCGCGGTCAATGCGATGATCGGAACGGCCGGCAGGCTGTGCTGGCGCTCCAGGCGGCGGATTTGTCGGGTGGCTTCGAAGCCGTCCATCTCCGGCATTTCGCAATCCATCAAAATCAGTTGAATCGCTGCCGGGTCGCGCTGGTATTCGCTGACCGCAGCCAGCCCATTGGTCACCAGCCGCACGCTGTAACCGCGCTTTTTCAAGAAGCCCTGCACCACCATCTGGTTCACCGGGTTGTCTTCGGCCACCAGGATGCAGGGCGCGCCATCGCTGTCGCAAGGCACTTCCCGGACCGGGCTGCTGCGTTCGCCGAGCGGCTGTTCGTAGAGTTCATGCAGGGCATGACGCAATGCGGTAATCGCCAGGGGTTGTGCCATGCTCACCAGGCGCATGCCTTCGCTCGGCACGACTTGCTGGCATTGCTCCGGGGCGCACAACAGCAGTACCCGCTGACCGGGTTGGATCTGCGGGCGCAGCGAGTCCAGCCAGTACTGAACGCTGCCGGGCCAGGGCGCCATCAGCACCAGCAAGGGCGGCGTGACGAAGTCTTCCAGGTACTCATGCAGGCGTTCCGGCCTCAGGCAGCGTTCGGTACGCATGCCCCAGCGTCCGAGTATCCGGCTCAGGGCGTCGAGGCCCTGGCTGTCGAGGGAGCCGAGCAAGGCGACGCGGCCCTTGAGCAGCTCGCTCAGGGAGTCGAGCGGTTCGTTGACGTTGCTCAGCGGAATGTTGAAGCTGAAGCGTGTACCTTGTCCGGGCGTGCTCTGCACTTCGATGCCGCCGCCCATCATTTCCACCAGCTCCTTGCTGATGGCCAGCCCCAGGCCGCTGCCGCCATAACGACGGGTGGTGCTGGAGTCGACCTGAGCGAAGGATTCGAACAACTGGCGTTGGCCTTGATCGTCGATGCCGATGCCGCTGTCGCTGATGGCGAACAGCAGATGCGGGTTACCTTGGGAGTCGCTACGCCGGCTGACGCTCACCGACACGTAGCCTTCACCGGTAAATTTCAGAGCATTGCTCAGCAGGTTCATCAGCACTTGCTTGAGGCGCGTGGGGTCGCCCTGGATGCGCCGCGGCACTCCCGCTTCCAAGCTGAGGTAAAGGCGCAACTGCTTATCCAGAGCCTGGCCGGTAAACAGGCTGAGGGTATCGGAGATCAACTCTTCCAGATCGAAATCGATATGTTCCAGGCTGAGCTTGCCGGATTCGATACGTGCATAGTCGAGAATGTCGTTGATGACGGCCATAAGTGAGCTACCGGAACTGGAAATGGTATCGACGTAAAAGCGTTGGCTGCGATCCAGCGGGGTTTCTTTGAGCAATTGCAGCATACCCAGTACGCCATTGAGCGGCGTACGGATTTCATGGCTCATTTTAGCCAGGAAGCGGCCTTTGGCTTGGTTCTCGATCTCCGCCTGTTCGGCGGCGCGGCGCGATTGAAAGCCTTCTTCCTTGAGGAGGGTAATGCGATCCGCTAAACCTATGGACAGCGTGAGAAGCTCGATGGTTACACCGGTTTTTATCACCGATGCCCCATATAAGCCGAACCACTCGACGCCCAAGGAGCCTGAGGTGGCCATGATAAAGGAGACCAGCAAAGTGCCCCAAGCGATGATGTAGTAGGAACCATAGCGCAGACCCTTGCGCCAGACGTAGGCGCCGCTGAGCAGTAGCAGCACGGAAACCGCCAACACCGTAAAACTGGCGAGAATGGTCCAGTCCTGCTGGCCGATCAAGGGAGCCGATAGCAAGCAGGCGCCGACCAGCAGCATAAATCCCCGCAGTCCCCGGTCGAGGCTTGGGAAATGCTGGCGGGTGTGCAGGAAGTGGCGACTGAACTGGGTGGCCGTGAGGCAGTGGATATACATCAGGATATAGATGCTCACCGACTGCAAGCCGATATGCTCGGGCAGCAGCTTGAATAACATGCCATCGAAGCTGGCGACGAACAGACCGATATTCAGGTTGTACAGCAGGTACCAGAAATAGGCGGGTTCGCGCAGCCAGAGGAACAGGAAGAGGTTGTAGAAAAACATCGCGAAAGCCACGCCATAGAAGGCGCCGCTAATCCCCATGAGGTTTTCTTGAGCCTCCGCGCTGGCGGCGTAGCTGCTGAAGAACAACGGCAGGAAAATCGTGCTGGTGCTTTCCACGCGCACCAGCAGAGTGCTTTCACCGGTGGGCAGGTCGAGCGGGAACCAGAAATTGCGCACTTGCACCGGGCGTTGGGCGAAGGCATAGCGATCGCCGCTTTCTTGCTGCTGCCACTGGCCGGATGGCGGGATCAAGTACACCTGGACATGGTCGAGCAGCGGGTAATTGACTTCCAGGTAGCCGGACAAGGTGTGCGGCAGCTGATTGTTCAGGCGTACCTTGAACCACCAGACCGACTCGTTTTTACCGAGGTTGATATGGTCGTTGTGCGCCTCGATAAAGCGCTCGTCGGGGAGGGAGTTGACCTGCTGTGGGGTCAGGTCGCCTTCGGTGTCTTGCAGGTAACTCAGGAAGGGGCCCAGGGACATGCGTGGGTTCTGCTGGTCCAGCTCCACCGCAGGCATGGCCCACGCCGGGCCGCACAGCCAGAGCAACAGCACCGCAAGGCATATACGCGGCATCCGCGAACCCCACTAACGTGATAAGGCGGCTGAATAGTACGCGGATTTCGCGCAGCCCCCTCTCCATTGCCCGCTGGCTGCGCAAAAAGTTGCGCAGCGTTCGGCATCCATGCCCGTCACTTTGCCCGGATGCGTGACGCCCTTCAAGCGTCCTGATCGCGATGACCGAGCAGGCTGTCGACTGTTGGTACACGGGTATCGCTTTCCATCTGCGCATCGTGCTCGAGCTGATGGCTGAAACGTTCCAGCGAGCCTTGCGCTGGCTGTGCATCGCTGGCGAATACCGGTGGGCTGAGCATATAGGCGCTGAGCAAGCGGGTGAGGGCGGTCAGGCTATCGACATGGGTGCGCTCATAGCCGTGGGTGGCATCGCAACCGAAGGCGAGCAGGGCGATACGGATGTCATGGCCGGCGGTGATCGCCGACTGGGCGTCGCTGTGGTAGTAGCGAAACAGATCGCGGCGCACCGGAATCTCGTGCTCGCCGGCCAGGCGCAACAACTGGCGCGACAAGTGATAGTCGTAAGGGCCGCCGGAATCCTGCATGGCCACGCTGACCGCGTGTTCGCTCGATTGCTGGCCGGGAGCCACCGGTGCGATGTCGATGCCAACGAACTCGCTGACGTCCCAAGGCAAGGCCGCTGCCGCCCCGGAGCCGGTCTCTTCGGTGATGGTGAACAGCGGGTGACAGTCGATTTCCGGCTCGATGCCGCTTTCGATGATCGCCTTGAGCGAGGCCAGTAGCGCCGCC
This sequence comes from uncultured Pseudomonas sp., assembly GCF_946886105.1. The sequence continues at coordinate 35,530 of NZ_CAMPHV010000004.1, forward strand.
ACGCCGGCTTTATCGTCCAGATGGCGGGCGCTGATATGACCGCTTTCGGTGAACTCCGGCAGTGGGTCGAAGGCGACGAAATCGCCGACCGACACGCCCAGCGACTCGCAATCGGCGCGGGTCGCGCTGTAGGCATCCAGGCGTAGCTCGACGTGATCCCAACTGATCGGCAGACGGTCCACTTCGGTATTGAATGCATGCCCCGAGGCCATCAACGGCAGCACGCTGCCGCGGATCACGCCATGGTCGGTGAACACGCTGACGCGGCTGCCCTCGGCAAAGCGGCTGGACCAGCAGCCGACTGGCGCCAGGCCCAGGCGACCATTGTCCTGCACGGTGCGGACGATAGCGCCAATGGTGTCCAGGTGCGCCGAAACGGCGCGATCGGGGCTGCTCTGCTTGCCCTTCAAGGTGCCGCGAATGGTGCCGCGGCGGGTCATCTCGAAGGGGATGCCGATTTCCTCGAGGCGCTCGGCGACGTAACGCACGATGGTGTCGGTAAAGCCGGTGGGGCTGGGAATCGCGAGCATTTCCAGCAGGACTTTTTGCAGGTAGTCGAGGTCGGGTTCGGGGAGGTGTTGCATAAGAATGTCTCCTTAGGTACTGCCAGAGATAAGGGCTTTGTCCTGTATGTAGGAGCCAGGGGGGGACGCCTGGTTCTTGCTGGCGATCGTCTGTAGCCGGTGAATCCAGGCGCTTGCCAGAGCTTCCCCGGATTGCATCCGGGCTACGGAACCTGTGACCGCCCGATGTGGCTCGGTCCGCGTGCATATCCGGGCTACGAGACTTGCGACACCCGCTCGGTCCGCGTCAGCCGACCTGGCTAAGGGGGAACAGTAAGTCGATAAAGCGTTCCGCGGTCGGTTGCGGCTGGTGGTTGGCCAGGCCGGCGCGTTCGTTGGCCTCGATAAACACGTAATCGGCTTGATCGGCGGCCGGTACCAGCAAGTCGAGGCCGACCACCGGAATGTCCAGGGCGCGGGCGGCTTTTACCGCGGCGTCGGCGAGCGTCGGGTGGAGGATCTCGGTGACATCCTCGAGGCTGCCGCCGGTGTGCAGGTTGGCGGTCTTGCGCACGGCCAGGCGTTGCCCCTGGGGCAGCACGCTGTCGTAGTCGACCCCGGCGGCATGTAGCGTGCGCAGGGTTTCGGTGTCCTTGGGAATGCGACTTTCGCCGTCGGTGGCGGCTTGGCGGCGGCGGCTCTGCGCGTCGATCAATTCGCCGATGCTGTGGCGCCCGTCGCCGATCACTTCCGCGGGGCGGCGGATCGCGGCGGCGACCACCTCGAAACCGATCACCAGAATGCGCAGGTCGAGACCCGGGTGAAAACTTTCCAGCAGCACCCGGCTGTCGAAGGGCTGGGCGCGCTCGATCGCCGCTTGCACCTCGGCCGGGCTGCGCAGGTCGACCGCGACGCCCTGGCCTTGCTCGCCATCCACCGGTTTGACCACCAGGCTGCCGTGCTCGGCGAGGAAGGCGGCGTTCTCTTCGGCGTTGCCGGCCAGACGTTGGGCGGGCAGGTGCAGGCCGGCACGGGCCAGGGCGCGGTGGGTCAGGCGTTTGTCCTGGCACAGGGTCATGCTCACTGCGCTGGTCAGGTCGGTCAGCGATTCGCGACAGCGAATCCGCCGGCCGCCCTGGCTCAGGGTGAACAGGCCGGCTTCGCTGTCGTCGACCTGCACTTCGATACCGCGGCGCAGCGCTTCGTCGACGATGATCCGCGCGTAGGGGTTCATATCCGTGTGCGGGCCGGGGCCGAGGAACAGCGTCTGGTTGATGCCGTTCTTGCGCTTGATGCTGAAGGTTTGCAGCTCGCGGAAACCCAGCTTGGCATAGAGCTTCTTGGCCTGGCCGTTATCGTGCAGCACCGACAGGTCCAGGTAGCTCAGGCCGCGACTCATGAAATGTTCGATCAGATGACGCACCAGCACCTCGCCGACGCCGGGGCGGGTGCAGCGCGGGTCGACCGCCAGGCACCAGAGGCTGCTGCCGTTTTCCGGATCCTTGTAGGCCTTATGGTGGTTGAGGCCCATGACGCTGCCGATCACCATGCCGCTGTCTTCGTCCTCGGCCAGCCAATACACCGGCCCGCCGAGACGCCGCGGGGTGAGTTTGTCCGGGTCGATCGGCAGCATGCCGCGCATCTGGTACAGGCAGTTGATCGCCTGCCAGTCTTCGGCATTTTGCGCCCGGCGGATGCGGTAGCCGCGGAACACACACTGCGCTGGGCGATAGTCGCTGAACCACAGGCGCAGGGTATCGGAGGGGTCGAGGAACAATTGCTGTGGCGCCTGCGCCAGCACTTGCTGGGGCGCGGCGACATAGAGCGCGATATCGCGCTCGCCGGCCTGCTCGTTGAGCAGATCCGCGGCCAGCTCGCTGGCGTCCGGGTAGGTATGGCCGATCAGCAGGCGGCCCCAGCCGCAATGCACGACCTTGGGCTGGCCCAGCTCGCTGCCGTGCCCTTCGGCAAAGCGCGCTTGCAGACGTTCGTAGGAGGGGGGTTGGCCGCGTAACAGACGTTGATTGAGGGCAGTGGCGCGCATTGGAGTACTTCCTTTGCTTGTGCGGTGTGCCCCGGAAATGCCGGAGCTGAAGAGTAGAGTGGCATCCTCGGATTGCAGTCGGGCTACGGACGACGGTCAGAGCCCTTGCTCGTTTAACCATAGATTGAGCGCCGCCATTTGCCACAACTTTGAGCCGCGCAACGGCGTCAACTGGCCGTGGGGATCGCTGAGCAGGCGGTCGAGCATGGCCGGGTTGAACAGGCCGCGATCCTGGCTCGGGTCGGTCAGCAAATCGCGTACCCAGCCGAGGGTCGCGCCTTCCAGATGCTTGAGGCCGGGCACCGGAAAGTAACCTTTGGGGCGGTCGATCACTGCCGCCGGGATCACCTGGCGCGCCGCTTCCTTGAGCACGTGTTTGCCGCCATCCGGTAGCTTGAATCGACCCGGTATCCGCGCCGAGAGTTCCGCCAATCGGTAGTCGAGGAACGGTGTACGCGCCTCCAGGCCCCAGGCCATGGTCATGTTGTCGACCCGTTTGACCGGGTCGTCAACCAGCATCACGGTGCTGTCCAGGCGCAGGGCCTTGTCCACCGCCGCCGTCGCCCCCGGTTGGGCGAAATGCTCGCGGACGAAATCGCCGGCGACGTCGCCGGTCAGCCAGGCCGGTTGCACGCAAGCCGCGTACTCGTCGTGGTCGCGGTCGAAGAATGCCTGGCGATAAGCGCTGAAGGCATCCTCGGCACCATCGACCAACGGATACCAGTGATAGCCGGCGAACAGTTCGTCGGCGCCCTGGCCGCTCTGCACCACCTTGCAGTGCTTGGCCACCTCGCGCGACAGCAGGTAGAAGGCGATGCAGTCGTGGCTGACCATCGGCTCGCTCATGGCGCGAAAGGCCGCGGGCAGCTGCTCGATAATCTCGTTCTCACCGATACGCAGCTGATGATGCCGGGTCGCGAAGCGTTCGGCGATCAAGTCGGAATACTGGAACTCGTCGCCGCGCTCGCCGCCGGCATCCTGAAAGCCGATGGAGAAGGTCGACAGGTTGTCCACCCCGGCTTCGCGCAGCAGGCCGACCAGCATGCTCGAATCGACCCCGCCGGACAGCAGCACGCCGACATCCACCGCCGCGCGCTGACGGATCGACACCGCTTCGCGCATGCCGTCGAGCACGCGGTCGCGCCATTCTTCAAGGCCGAACGCCGCCTCGTCGTCGCGCGGGCCATATTCCAGCTGCCACCAGCTTTGCTGCTCGCAGTTGCCCTTGGCATCGACGCGCAGCCAGGTGGCCGGCGGCAGTTTTTCCACTCCGGCGAGAATGGTGCGCGGCGCCGGCACCACGGCGTGGAAGTTCAGGTAATGATTGAGCGCGATGGGGTCGAGGGTCTTGCCGATATCGCCGCCTTGCATCAGCGCCGGCAGGCTGGAGGCGAAACGCAGGCGCTGCCCGGTGCGCGACAGGTACAGCGGCTTGACCCCGAGCCGATCGCGGGCAATGAACAGTTGCTGGCTGTCGCGCTCCCAGATGGCGAAGGCGAACATGCCGTTGAGCTTGGGCAGCAGGTCCTTGCCCCAGGCGTGGTAACCCTTGAGCAGCACCTCGGTGTCACCGTCGGAGAAGAAACGATAACCCAGCGCTTGCAGCTCGCTGCGCAGTTCCGGGTAGTTATAGATGGCGCCGTTGAACACCAGCGACAGGCCAAGTTCGCTGTCGATCATCGGCTGGCCCGAGGCTTCGGCCAGATCCATGATCTTCAGTCGGCGATGGCCGAGGGCGACCGGCCCTTGGCTGTGAAAACCATGGGCGTCGGGGCCGCGTGGGGTGAGGTGATGGGTGATGCGCTCGACGGCGGCGAGGTCGGCCGCGCGTTGATCAAAACGTAGTTCTCCAGCTATTCCGCACATAATTCCTTACCGGTGTGGCCGTTGGGGAGTGGTTTCGCGTTTAATCCATTGGCAATACGAGGCCTGGCGCCGCGGTTGGAATCTGGTATCCATCGAGCCGTGCCTTGGCGCTGAAGATGCACCTCGCTGCTGGTTATATCTTTTCCAGGGATATCGCTTAGCCTTTTACACCAAAACAAAATAATGCTTTGATGTCAAAGCTTTATTGTCATTGTGGTTGACGCTATGAGTGAAAAAATAGTTCCGGCTGAAATTGATTTTTCCGCGGTGAGTGCCTTCGAGATGCCGTTGTTCAAGGCCCTGCGACGGTTGCAGCAAGCCGGCGAAGTGCATGCCAAGCGCCTCAGTCGCTTCGGCGGCCTGACGCCCATGCAATTGATGATTCTGCAGGTGCTGGCGGACGAGGCGCGGATGACCGCGAGCGCGCTCAGCGGCCGCGTCAGCCTGACCGCGGCAACCCTATCGGGGATGCTCGACCGGCTCGAAGAACTCGGGCTATTGCAGCGTCAGCGCGACGACCAGGATCGGCGCCGGCAATGGTTGCTGCTCAGCGATGCGGGACGCGAGCTGATGCGCCAGGCCCCAAGCCTGCTACCGCCCGAGTTCCGCCAGCGTTTCGCCGCACTAAGCGAGTGGGAGCGCCACAGCCTGACCGCCGCGTTGCTACGCGCGGCTGAGTTATGTGGGGCGATGGATTAATGGTAATTCGCGCGGATGGGCTCTGGTAGCCCGGATGCAATCCGGGGAAAGATGTTGCGGCTGATACCGCTTCCCGGATTGCATCCGGGCTACGGGGCGCGGTGTTAGCGGCTGCCGCGAATCAACTGGCGCAACATAAAGCGGTTCGGGTGGCAGGCTTCGGCGACGTCGCGCGGCAGGGGCAGGGGTTCGTCGTTCAGCCAGGCGGCGATCAGCTCGCCGGACAATGGCGCGGTGATCAGCCCGCGCGAGCCGTGGCCGCTATTGATGTACAGGCCGTCGAGCCAGGGACAGGTCGTCTGCGGCACTTGCCGGGCATCCTTGCCGAGCACCGCATAGGCCTGGAGAAATGCCTGGCGCTCGGCCAATGGCCCGACGATCGGCAAATAATCCGGGCTGGTGCAGCGAAAAGCGGCGCGGCCTTCTAGTTGTGCCGGGTCGAGGCGCTCGGCTTCGAGGCGTTCGGTCAGATCGCTGGAAATGTCCGCGAGCAATTGCAGATTGTGCGCATGATCGGCGTGATTGATCGCCAGATCCGCGCTTTTGAAGTCGAAACTCGCCCCCAGGGTATGTTCGCCGAAGCGTTCCGGTGCGACATAACCCTCGGCGCAGACCACGCTGCGCAATGCCGCGCTGGCGGCCGTCGCCGGTACGCGGGTGATTTGCCCGCGAATGCGCTTGAGCGGCAACTCGGCGCTGAGCGGGAAACGCTTGATCTCGGCGGCGCCGGCCAGCACCACGATCGGTGCACTGGCCAGCAACTGCTCGCCATTCCAGGCCTGCCACTGTGGGCCGTCACGGCGTAATTCGAGCGCATCCTGGTGCACACACAGGTCGATAGTCGGCTGCGCGCTCAGCAGTTGGCACAGCGCCGGCGGGTGCACCCAGCCGGCTTGCGGGTAGAACAGCCCGCCGCTGGCCAGGGCGATGCCGGTTTTTTCTTCGGCGGCGGCGCGGTCGAGGTTGATCAGTAAGTCGGCATCGAAGGCGTCGGCCAACTGTGCCTGGCGCTGCGCTTCCTTGGCATCGAATGCCAGTTGCAGCACGCCGCAATTGTCCCAGTCGCTGCCTTTATTCAGGCGTTCGAGCAGGCGGCGGGTATGGCCGAAGCCGCTGACGATCAGCCGCGACAGCGCCGTGCCATGGGCCGAAAGCTTGAGATAAAGTACCCCCTGCGGATTACCCGAAGCCTCCTGGGCAATCGCCGCATGCCGCTCCAGCAGGCTTACCCGCCAACCGCGGGCGGCCAGGCTGGCAGCCGTGGCGCAGCCGGCCAGGCCGGCGCCGATCACCAGCGCATGGCGTTCGCCCGTTGGCGTCTCGGGTCGGGCGAACCAGGGTTTGGCGCCGCTGGCGGATTCGCCAAGAAACTGGCCTTTAAGTACTTCCCACTTCTTGCCCAGGCCCGGCACGCGTTTGACGCCAAAACCCGCCTCCTTAAGACCGCGCCGCACCAGGCCGGCGCTGCTGAAGGTGCCGAAGGTGGCGCCGGGGGCGCTCAAACGGGCCAGCTCGGCGAACAGCTCCGGCGCCCACATGGCGGGATTCTTCGCCGGGGCGAAGCCGTCGAGAAACCAGGCGTCGATGCGTGCGTCGAGTTGCGGCAGCAGCTCCAGGGCATCGCCGACCAGCAGGGTCAGGACGATGCGGCCGTCGGCGAACGACAGCCGTTGAAAGCCCGGGTGCAAGGCGACGTACTGCTGCAACAGCGCTTGGGCATAGGGCGCCAACTCCGGCCACAGCGCCAGTGCGCGCTGCAAGTCGGTTTGGCTGAACGGGTATTTCTCCACGCTGACGAAATGCAGCCGCGCGCCTGCTGGCGCCACGCGCTCGAACAGCTGCCAGGCGCAGAGAAAATTCAGGCCGCTGCCGAAACCGGTCTCGCCAATGCTCAGGTGCTCGTCGGCGGTTAGGGCGGTGAAGCGGGCCGGCAGGTCGTTGTTGTCGAGGAAGACGTAGCGGCTCTCGGCCAGGCCGTTTTCGTTGGAGAAATACACGTCGCCGAACAGCCGCGATAACGGCTGGCCCCGGGCATCCCAGTCGAGCTGCGCGGTGGTCGGGGCGGGCGGTTGAGCGGGCGAGTTGGACATGGCGGCACCGAATTGAGCAGGCGCGCATTCTAGCCGATCGCGCACCTGGAGGCGTCTGCACATCATGGGTGTCGGGATGGATTGGTGTTGGGACGAGCTGCGAGCTGCTAGCCTGAAGCGATCAGATCAGGGAGCAATATATGTTCGAATCCGCCGAGATTGGCCACGCCATCGATAAAGCCACCTTCGACGCCGCCGTACCCGAACTGCGCGAGGCGTTGCTCGAGGCGCAGTACGAGTTGAAACAGCAGGCGCGCTTTCCGGTGATCATTCTGCTCAACGGTATCGAGGGCGCGGGCAAGGGCGAGACGGTCAAGTTGCTCAACGAGTGGATGGACCCGCGGCTGATCCAGGTCAGCACCTTCGACCAGCAGACCGATGAGGAGCTGGCGCGGCCCCCGGCCTGGCGCTATTGGCGGCAATTGCCGGCCAAGGGCTCGATCGGCATTTTCTTCGGCAACTGGTACAGCCAGATGCTGCAGGGGCGGGTGCATAACGCCTTCAAGGACGCCGTGCTCGACCAGGCCATGGACCGCGCATTGGCGATGGAGCGCATGCTGTTCGATGAAGGCGCGTTGATTTTCAAGCTCTGGTTTCATTTGTCGAAGAAGCAGATGAAGGCACGCTTGAAGCAGTTGCAGGACGACCCGCTGCACAGTTGGCGCATCAGCCCGCTGGATTGGCAGCAGTCGAAAACCTACGACAAATTCGTCCGTGTCGGCGAGCGGGTATTGCGCCGCACCAGCCGCGACTATGCGCCCTGGTATGTGGTGGAGGGCGCGGACGAGTATTACCGCAGCTTGACGGTCGGGCGGATTCTGCTCGATGGCTTGCAGGCCGCATTGAGAAACGACGCCCGACCGACTCCCCACCCGCACGCCGCGCCTTTGACCTCCAGCCTGGACGATCGCGGCCTGCTCGACAGCCTGGATATGAGCCAGGTGCTGGCCAAGAACGACTACAACGAGCAGATGGCCGTCGAACAGGCGCGCCTGTCGCTGTTGATGCGCGACAAGCGCATGCGCAAGCACGCATTGGTCGCGGTATTCGAGGGCAACGATGCGGCCGGCAAAGGCGGTGCCATCCGCCGTGTGGCGGCGGCGCTCGATCCCCGTCAGTACCGCATCGTCGCGATAGCGGCGCCGACCGAGGAAGAGCGGGCGCAACCCTATTTATGGCGTTTCTGGCGGCATATCCCGGCGCGCGGCAAATTCACCATGTTCGACCGCTCCTGGTATGGCCGGGTGCTGGTCGAGCGGGTGGAGGGTTTTTGCAGTTCGGCCGACTGGTTGCGTGCTTATGGCGAAATCAACGACTTCGAGGAGCAACTGACCGACGCTGGCGTGGTGCTGGTGAAGTTCTGGCTGGCGATCGACCAGGATGTGCAGTTGCAGCGCTTCCAGGCGCGCGAAAAGATTCCGTTCAAACGTTTCAAAATCACCGAAGACGACTGGCGCAATCGCGAGAAGTGGTCGCAGTACCGCGACGCGGTGGGCGATATGGTCGACCGCACCAGCACCGAGATCGCGCCCTGGACGCTGGTCGAGGCCAACGATAAGCGCTTCGCCCGGGTTAAGGTCTTGCGCACCATCAACGAGGCGCTGGAGGCGGCGTTCGCTAAGGATTGATGCCGCACATATGACTTATCTGGCGGCTAATTTGCCAGTCCGGCCCATCCTAGGGATGGTTGCGCATATATCTGATGAATAGTAATCGTCGGCCTGGGTTGTCGGTCCTATTCTTCGCTCATCCAAAGGCCCTTAAAAATGAGGTGCGGCATGCGTGAAGTGGTGATCGTTGAAAGTGTGCGGACTGGCTTGGCCAAGTCCTTCCGTGGCAAGTTCAATCTGACCCGTCCGGACGACATGGCGGCGCACTGCGTCAATGCGCTGCTGGCGCGCAGCGGTATCGATCCGGCGCTGGTCGACGATTGCATCGTCGGCGCCGGCTCCAACGAGGGCGCCCAGGGCATGAACATCGGCCGTAACGTCGCGGTATTGTCCGGCCTTGGCACCCAGGTCGCGGGCATGACCCTCAACCGTTTCTGCTCCTCCGGTTTGCAGGCGATCGCCATCGCCGCCAACCAGATCGCTTCGGGTTGCAGCGACATCATCGTCGCCGGTGGCGTCGAGTCGATCACTATGACCTTGAAGAGTATGAACACCGATAACCTGTTCAACCCCATTCTGCAGAAGGATGTGCCGGGTATTTATTACCCCATGGGCCAGACCGCCGAGATAGTCGCGCGGCGTTACAACGTCAGCCGCGAGGCGCAGGACGCCTATGCCCTGCAAAGCCAGCAGCGCACCGCCGTCGCCCAGGCCGCGGGCTTGTTCAACGACGAAATCGTGCCGATGCAGGTCAAGTACCAGGTCGAGGACAAGGCCACCGGCGAGAAGAAGATCGTCGACGGCGTGGTCGAGGGCGACGATTGCAACCGTCCGGACACCACTATCGAAAGCCTGAGCGCGCTCAAACCGGTGTTCGCCGAAGACGGTTCGGTAACCGCCGGCAACGCTTCGCAGCTGTCCGACGGCGCGTCCATGACCCTGGTGATGAGCCTGGACAAAGCGATCGAGCTGGGGCTCAAGCCCAAGGCGTTCTTCCGCGGCTTCACGGTCGCCGGTTGCGAGCCCGACGAGATGGGCATCGGTCCGGTGTTCTCGGTGCCGAAGCTGCTCAAGGCCAAAGGCCTGCAGATTGCCGATATCGACCTGTGGGAGCTCAACGAGGCCTTCGCCTCGCAGTGCCTGTATGCCCGCGATCGTTTGCAGATCGATAACGACAAGTACAACGTCAACGGCGGCTCGATTTCCATCGGTCACCCGTTCGGCATGACCGGCTCGCGTCAGGTCGGTCATCTGGTACGTGAGCTGCAGCGGCGCAACCTGCGCTACGGCATCGTCACCATGTGCGTGGGCGGCGGCATGGGCGCGACCGGGCTGTTCGAAGCGGTGCGCTAGCGAGACCTTAGCGGCTTTACGCGCAAAACCCCGGTGCAGTTAGGCTGCACCGGGGTTTTGTCGTTCTGGGCTGCCTGTCGGTCGAGGCTATTTATTCCGGCAGCGGGGTGCGTAGCGCAGGGTCGACTCGTGCATACAGCGACTTGGCGACTTGCATGCGGTGGATATAGGAGTCGATTCCGTGCAGCGCATCGACGCGGGTGAAGTAGGGGCCTTCCAGGGTGCCTTCGCGGGTCGAGAAGAAATACTGCCCGTTGACTGCCGTGACGCGCTCACTGCGGTAGTGCGTGCCGGGACTCGGATCCACATTGCGCTGACCGAACATAGCAAAATCTCCACAAAAAGCCGGGATACTTTGAGTCTAATCCGCTGAATGCTTGGCGTTTAACTTGGCGACAAATGGTCTCTAATTGTCGGAACTTAGCTGGTTTTACGGTTTTCTGTCGTCAACTTCCAGGCGCGTCTGTGCTCGCTATCGGTACAGTTGGCCGCCATCGGGGCCATGAACTGTAGCTGTGGTCGTAAGCGCGAACCGCCTAGAATGGCGTTTTTCGCCGTTGCGACCACTGTTCTGAGGCCTGTGTCGGCGTGCATTCGAGGCCTTCATGCATATCTCTTCCGGTCGTTGGCTTTACGGCATGTTCCTGGCGTTACTCACCGCTGTGCTCTGGGGCGTATTGCCTATTCAGCTCAAGCAGGTATTACGCGCCATGGATCCGGTCACGGTGACCTGGTTCCGCCTGCTGGTGGCCGGTTCGATTCTGTTCGCCTATCTGGCTGCGAGCCGGCGTCTGCCGCGCTTCCGTCCCCTGGGCAAGAAGGGCAAATGGCTGCTGGCGCTGGCGATTGCCGGATTGAGCAGCAACTACGTGCTGTATCTGGCCGGGCTGACGCTGCTCAGTCCGGGCACCACGCAATTGGTGATTCAGGTCGCGCCCATCTTGCTGCTGGTCGGTAGCCTGTTGGTCTTTCGTGAGCGTTTCAGCCTCGGTCAGGGGCTGGGCCTGGCGGTTCTGCTGCTGGGGTTCGGGTTGTTCTTCAATCAGCGCCTGACGGAATTGCTGACCTCGTTGAGCGACTACACCACTGGGGTTCTGACAGTGCTGCTGGCGGCTTTTGTCTGGGCGTTCTACGGCTTGGCGCAGAAGCAATTGCTGACGGTATGGAATTCGCTGCAGGTGATGATGGTGATCTACCTGGCCTGCGCGCTGCTGCTGACGCCCTGGGCCTCGCCCTTGCAGGCGCTCGCGCTCAGCCGTTCGCAAGGCTGGCTGCTGTTCGCCTGCTGCCTGAATACCCTGGTGGCCTATGGCGCATTCGCCGAAGCACTGGCGCATTGGGAAGCCTCGCGGGTCAGTGCGACCCTGGCGATCACGCCGCTGATCACTTTCGTCTCGGTGGCGCTGGCGGCGAGCTGGTGGCCGGGCTACGTGCAACCCGAGCAGATCAATTGGCTCGCCTATAGCGGCGCCGTTCTGGTAGTGCTGGGCTCGGCATTGATCGCCCTGGGCCCCTCGCTGATGGTCGGCCTGCGTGCCCGGCGGGCGCGAATGCAGGGTTTGGCCAAACCGCTATCTTAGGCCGGGCTCAGCGGTTGCGCTTGGCTTCGCGGTATTCGCCTGGGGTTTGTCCGGTCCAGGCCTTGAAGCTGCGATGGAAGGAGCGCGATTCGGTAAAGCCCAGGTAGCTGGCGATATCCTGGATCGTCAGCTCGCTGCGCAGCAGGTAATGCTCGGCCAGTTCCTGGCGCAATTCGTCGAGGATCTGCTGGTAACTGGTGCCGGCCTGCTGCAGGTGGCGTTGCAGGGTGCGCACGGTCATATGGAATTTCTCCGCGACCCGTTCCTTGCGCGGCAAACCATCCTTGAGTAGCAGGCGCAGTGCGGTTTTCACCCGCTGCGGCAACGGCTCGTCGCCATCCAGGCCGGCCATCAGAGTCAGCGCGTGCTCTTCCAGGGTGCGCAGCAGGTTGGCGTCGGCCTGGCGCAACGGCACGGCGAGGTATTCCATGGGCACCAGCAGGGCATTGCAGGATTGTGCGAAGCGCACCGGGCAACCGAACACCGTCTCGTACTCGGCTGGATCGACGTTCTCGGGCCGCGCATGCTCGAACCAGACCTCACGGGGCGAGCGCTGTGTATCGGCGATCCAGCGCGCATACAGCAGCCAGGATGCCAGCACGTTCTCCACCAGATGCCGACGGATGTCCGGCGTTTGATGCCGACAGCTCCAGATCAATTTGACCTGATCATCGGCGGCTTCGACCCGGCTTACCCCCATATCGCCGACCAGTTTCTCGTACGGCACGATGCGGCTCATGGCTTCGCCCAGGGTGGCGCAGTTCATCGCGATGTAGCCCAGGACGCTCCAGGAGCCGGGCTGCACGTAACGCGCGCAATGCAGGCCGAACAGCGGGTCGCCGGAGATCTCCAGCAAGTGCGCCAGCAGCCGTTCATGGGTTTCCCCCGGAATGCGTTTGCCGTTGTCGGCCAGATCCGCCGCGTCTATCCCGGCGGCGGTCAGCGCCTGGTCGATATCCAGGCCCAGGTGCTCGGCGTGGCGCAGGTATTTGAGCAGGTTGGGAACCGAGGAGTAGCCGAGGTTGTGCATGGCTTGTTGTTCTGCTTGTCCTGATTGGCGATAGCCGCTGTCCCGATTCGACAGTGACGCTCTGGCGCGGCCAGCTAGTATAGGCAGCCATTGAGGGCGACTGAACATTCGGAGAAATAGATGCGACGTTGGAACGGCTGGGGCGATGAAGCGACTGTGGTGGAACTGCCGGCCCATGGCGAGGCGTTTCTCGCCGAGTTGATCGGGCCCGGCCAGGTGCTCGCCGATGCCGGCTTCGAACAGGTGCTGGCCCAGGTGCCGGCGTCGCGTCTGGCGGCCCATCCGCTGATCTGCCTGAACCCCGAGGACCGCCTGCGCCACGCCCGCGGGCAAAGCCTGCCGGACTGGCTGGCGATGCGTTCCGGCGACTTCGGGGTGTTTCCCGACGGCGTCGCCTACCCGGAGAGCGTCGAGCAGATCCGCGCGCTGCTGGCCCTCGCCGAGCAGCAGGACATCACGTTGATCCCCTATGGCGGCGGCACGTCGGTGGCCGGGCATATCAACCCCCAGGCCGGTAGCCGCCCGGTGTTGACCCTGTCGCTGGAGCGCATGGGCAAGCTGATCGAGATCGACCACGACAGCCTGATCGCCACTTTCGGCCCCGGCGCCAGCGGCCCTCAGGTGGAAAGCCAGTTGCGCGCCCAAGGCTATACCCTCGGCCACTTCCCGCAGTCCTGGGAGCTGTCGACCCTCGGCGGTTGGGTGGCCACGCGCTCCAGCGGCCAGCAATCGCTGCGTTATGGGCGGATCGAGCAACTGTTCGCCGGCGGCAAGGTCGAGACCTTCGCCGGCACCCTGGAAATTCCGACCTTTCCAGCTTCCGCCGCCGGCCCCGATTTGCGTGAAGTCATCATGGGCTCGGAAGGGCGCTTCGGCGTCATTTCCGAGGTCAAGGTGCGTATCACCCGCCTGGCCGAGCAGGAAAGTTTCTACGCGGTATTCCTGCCCGACTGGCAGCGGGCCTTGGCTGGTATCCGCAGCCTGGCCCAGGCGCGGGTCCCACTGTCGATGTTGCGCCTGTCCAATGCCATTGAAACCCAGACCCAACTGGCCCTGGCCGGCCACCCGCAGCAAATCGCCTGGCTGGAGAAATACCTGGGTCTACGCGGCGCCAGCGACGGCAAGTGCATGCTGACGTTCGGCGTTACCGGCAGCCGTGCGCAGAACGCCGCATCTCTCAAGCAGGCGAAGAAACTGCTGAAAAGCTTCGGCGGGGTTTTCACCGGCACCTTGCTGGGCAAGAAGTGGGCGCAGAACCGCTTCCGCTTCCCTTATTTGCGCCACGGCCTGTGGAGCGCCGGTTATGCGGTCGACACCCTGGAAACCGCCACCGACTGGAACAACGTCGACAACCTGTTGAACAAGATCGAGGCCAGCCTGCGCGACGGGCTGGGCGAGGAGGGCGAACAGGTGCACGTGTTCACCCACTTGTCGCACGTGTACAACCAGGGCTCGAGCATCTACACCACCTATGTGTTCCGCCCCGGCGGCAGTTATGCCGAGACGCTGGCGCGCTGGCGCAAGCTCAAGCACGCCGCCAGCCAAACCATCGCCGACAACCGCGGCACCATCAGCCATCAGCATGGCGTCGGCCGCGACCACGCGTCTTATCTGGCAGCGGAGAAGGGCGAACTGGGCATCGCCGCTTTGCAGGCGTTGTCCAGCCACTTCGACCCGCAGCAGCGTCTGCTCCCCGGCGTACTGCTCGAACCATGAACAGCGCCTGGAATGCCGCCTGGCGTGCTCGCGCATTGCCCGAACTGGCGGCGCAGGACTGGGATCTGCTGGTGATCGGCGGCGGTATCAGCGGCGCCGGTATCCTCCGTGAGGCGGCGCGGCGCGGCTGGAAGTGTCTGCTGCTGGAACAGCGGGATTTCGCCTGGGGCACCTCCAGCCGCTCGTCGAAGATGGTGCATGGCGGCCTGCGCTATATCGCCAAGGGCCAGCTCGGCCTGACTCGCGACGCGGTGCGCGAGCGCCAGCGTTTGCTGCAGGAGGCGCCCGGGCTGGTCGAGCCCCTGAGTTTCCTGATGCCGCATTACCGGGGCGGCTTTCCCGGTCCGAAAGTTTTCGGCGGGCTGCTGGCGTTGTACGACGCCCTGGCCGGCAAGCGCAATCACCTGTTCTATGCATTGCCGCAGCTGCGTTATCTGGTGCCTGGCCTGAAGGAAGAAGGGTTGCTCGGCGGCACGCGTTTCTTCGATGCGGTGACCGACGATGCGCGCCTGGTGCTGCGGGTGCTGGACGAAGCGCGGGCGGATGGCGGCGAAGCGCTCAACGGCATGCGGGTGGTCGAGCTGCTGCGCGAGAACGGGCGGGTCGTCGGCCTGCTCGCCGAGGACCGGGAAAGTGGCCAGCGCTATACCCTGCGTAGCCGCGCGGTGGCCCAGGCCACCGGTGCCTGGGCGGATCGCCTGCGCAAGAAAAGCGGCCCCGAGCATATCCGCCCGTTGCGCGGCAGCCATTTGCTGTTACCGGCCTGGCGCCTGCCTGTGGCCCATGCCTTGAGCTTTATGCACCAGGCGGACCAGCGTCCGGTGTTCGTCTTCCCTTGGGAAGGGGCGACCGTAGTGGGCACCACCGATTTGGATCATCGCGAGTCGCTGGATCAGGACGCGCGGATCAACAGCGGCGAACTCGACTACCTATTGGCCGCCTGCGCCCAGCAATTTCCGGCAGCTGCGATTAAGGCAGGCGATGTGCTGTCGACCTGGGCCGGGGTCCGGCCGGTGGTCAGCGACGGTGTCGAAGAGCGCAAGCCATCAGACGAAAAACGCGAGCACGCGCTGTGGGTCGAACCGGGCTGCGTGACCCTGGCCGGGGGCAAACTGACCACCTTTCGCCTGCTGGCCCTGGAAGTGCTGCAAGCCTGTGCGGGCTTTGTCGGCCGCCCGCTGGATAGCCGCGATGGCGCCACTTTTGCGCCCTGTGTCGCGCCGGCGATGGTCACGCTCAGCCCCGCTCGGCAAAGGCGTTTGATGGGCCGATACGGCCGCGCTTTACCCGAATTCCTGCTGCTCTTGGATGAACTCGGTCACGACAGCGTCGCCGGCAGCAACACGCTTTGGGCGGAATTGGCTTGGGCTGCGCAGCACGAGTTGGTGTTGCACCTCGACGATCTCCTGCTGCGACGCACCCGGCTCGGGCTGTTGCTGGCCGAAGGCGGTAAAGCCGAGTTGCCGCGGATTCGCGCGCTCTGCCAGGCGTGCCTGGGCTGGAGCGACGAGCGCTGGCAGCAGGAAGAACAGAATTACCTCGACCTCTGGCAGCGCTGCTACAGCCTGCCTTCAGACGTGTAGGACCGCAGCAAGCTGGCTCCTACAACGTTTGCTTGGCGACCTCTCCCTACAGAGGAAAGGGCGGCGCGCAGGCGGAACGCAGCGATACCCGTCGAGCCAATAAGCGACAACCAACGAATTTATGAAAAGGATTGCGTCTTGAGCGAACAAAGCTACCTGTTGACCATCGACAACGGCACCCAGAGCGTGCGCGCGCTGTTGTTCGACCTGCAGGGCAACCTGGTCGGCAAGGGCAAGGTGGAACTCGAGGCCTACTACTCCCAACAACCCGGTTGGGCCGAGCAGGACCCGGACTATTACTGGGCCAGCCTCGGCGAAGCCTGCCGGCGCCTGTGGGCGCAGGTGGATATCGACCGTAGCCTGATCAAGGGCGTGTCCTTGACCACTCAGCGCGGCACCCTGATCAATGTCGATGCCGCGGGTAAGCCGTTACGTCCGGCGATCCTCTGGCTGGACCAGCGCCGCGCCGAGGTTCCGGGCGCGATCAAGGGGCCCTGGGGCTGGCTGTTCAAGCTGCTCGGCGTGGAGGAAACCGTCGATCACTTTCGCGCCCAGGCCGAGGTCAACTGGATCGCGCAGAACCAGCCCGAAATATGGGCGAAAACCGATAAGGTGCTCCTCCTCTCCGGCTTTCTCACCCATCGCTTGTGCGGCCGTTTCGTCGATTCCGTGGGCTGCTGCGTGGCCTACCTGCCGTTCGACTACAAACGCCTGCAATGGGCCAAAGCCAGCGATTGGAAATGGCAGGCGATGCCGGTGCGCCGCGCGCAATTGCCCGAACTCTGCAAACCCGGTGAGCGGCTGGGCAGCATCACCGCCGCCGCCAGCGCACACACCGGCATTCCCGAAGGCCTGCCGTTGATCGCCGCCGCCGCCGACAAGGCCTGCGAGGTACTCGGCGCCGGCGTGCTGGAGCCGCACACGGCCTGCCTGTCCTACGGCACCACTGCGACCATCAACACCACGCGGCAGCAATACCTGGAAACCGTTGCGCTGATCCCGCCGTACCCGGCGGCGATCCCCGATCGCTTCAACACCGAGGTGATGATCTATCGCGGTTTCTGGATGGTCAGTTGGTTCAAGCAGGAGTTCGGCTTGCGCGAGATGCAGCGCGCCGCCGAATTGGGCGTCGAGCCGGAGGCGCTGTTCGACGAACTGGTCGATTCGGTGCCGCCGGGTTCCATGGGGCTGACCCTGCAACCGTATTGGTCGCCGGGTATTCGCGAGCCGGGCCTGGAGGCCAAGGGGTCGATCATCGGCTTTGGCGATGTGCATACCCGGGCTCACATCTACCGCGCGATTCTCGAGGGACTGGCCTACGCCTTGCGCCAGGGCAAGGAGAAGATCGAAAAGCGCTCGGGCAGCAAGATCACCCGTTTGCGCGTGTCCGGCGGCGGTTCGCAGAGCGACGCGGCGATGCAACTGACCGCCGATATATTCGGTTTGCCGGCCGAACGCCCGCATGTCTATGAAACCTCAGGGCTGGGCGCCGCCATCGATTGTGCCGTCGGCCTCGGCCTGTATCCCGATTTCCCTTCGGCGATCGCGGCCATGACCCGGGTCGGCCGGGTATTCGAGCCGAATCCGGCGGCACAGCGCACCTACGAGCAGCTGTATCGCGAGGTCTATCAGCGCATGTACCGGCAACTCAAGCCGCTGTATCGCAAGATTCGCCAGATTACCGGCTATCCGGCCTAGCGCTGCGAACACCGGCTAAGCTTGTCGCTGGTGGGCTATCAGCCGACGGCGTGCCCTGCGCGGGCATGCCGTTCATACTGTTGTGGTCGAAAAATCCCTGAACGCGCAGGCCGAAATCGACGTGGTCGTCTAAAGTCCTACTAGGAAGCGCGTGTCCGCCGCGAGCGCTGGGCTGGAGCCCGGCACAGGACGCGAAAGCACTACGACAACCAATAAGAGTTAGGGGACGCCAGCTTGAAGATACTCATAGTGGACGATTCAGCCATGTCGCGGAAACTGGTGATGAAAGCCCTGCCGGCGGATTTGGATGCACAGATAACTCAGGCGGCCAATGGCGAAGAAGCATTGGCGGCTTATCATGCGGGGCATGCCGAGGTAATCTTTCTCGACCTGACTATGCCGGTAATGGACGGTTTTCGCACGTTGGAGCAACTCAAACGCGAGGATGCCAACGCTGTGGTCATCGTTATCAGTGCCGATATTCAACCCCAGGCGCAGCAACGAGTGCGTGAACTCGGCGCGGCGGCCTTTGTGAAGAAACCCATCACCCCCGAGGCCATGCAAGCGGCTTTGTATGAAATAGGGCTGGTGTAGGAATGAGCAGTCAATTGGCAAACCTAAGCGAAGACCAACGCGACGCCTTGCAGGAACTGATGAACGTGGCCATGGGCCAGGCCGCCGATCGCCTGGCCCGCTTGACCGAAACCTTCGTCACGCTGTCCGTGCCGCGTATTCACCCCGCCGACGTGACCAACACCAGCTTGCTCGATCAGCTGATGATCGCCGGCCAGCCGGCCGTCATCACCCGTCAGTCCTTCCTCGGCCGGCTGCGCGGCGAGGTGATGGTGTGCTTCGGCGAGAATGGCGCCGAACAACTGGCCGGTCTGATGGGCTATGAGGGCGTGGAGCACAGCAGCATTCAGGACGAACTGATGCTGGATGTGACCAATATCCTCACCGGCGCCTGCATCAACGGCCTGGCCCAGCAGATCGAGATCAAGGTCAGTTACGGCTCGCCATCCATGCTCTCGCGCGGCCGCTCGTTGCAGGAAGTCCTCGGCTCCCAGGAGTTGCGCGGGCATCAGGCGCTGGTGCTGGAAATCCATTTCGAAGTGGCAACCCATAGTTTCTATTGCGATTTGCTGGTGTGCATCGCCGAAGACACCGTGGCCACCGTTATCGAGGTGATCGATCAGGTGTTGAGCGATATTTGACTGCGGCCTGCCGCGATCCGGATGGGTACACCATCATCTGAATAAGGATGCGAGATGACGTCTGCCTCAGGAACTTCAGGAGAAGTACTACCCGCAGAGTTAGTGGAGGTATTGCAAAGCATTAATCTCGGAGTGTTGTTGCTCGATAGCGACTACCGGGTGGCGTTCTGGAACGACTTCATGGTGATCCACAGCGGCAAGGACAGCGCCGAGGTGAGAGGGCGGTTGTTGTTCGATATTTTTCCGGAGTTGCCAAGGCTTTGGGTCGAGAAGAAAGTCGACGGGGTTTTCGCCTTGCAGAACCTCGCATTCACCTCCTGGCAGCAACGCCCGCACCTGTTCAATTTCTCCGGTAGCCGGCCCATCACCGGCTTGAGCGAGATGATGTACCAGAACTGCACCTTTTCGCCGATGGTCGAGGCTTCGGGCAGCGTCAAGTACGTGTGCCTGACTATTGCCGACGCGACCGAGACCGCTGCCCAGCATCTGGAACTCGAGCGCCTCAACGAGCTCCTGCAAGATGAAAAAAACGAGCAGGCGCGCCTGATCCGCAAACTCGAAGATGCCCAGGCGCAATTGCTGCAATCGGAAAAAATGGCGGCGATCGGCCAGTTGGCCGCCGGCGTGGCCCATGAAATCAACAACCCGGTGGGTTACGTCTATTCCAACTTCAGCAGCCTGGAACGCTATGTGGAGGACCTGTTCCGCCTGATCGAGACTTATCAGACAGTGGCGGCCGAGCATCAGGACCCGGCGTTGCGCACGCGACTGGAGCAGGCCAATCAGACCCTCGATTACGATTTTCTGCGCAGCGATATGGCCGACCTGGTGCGCGAATCGCGTCAGGGGCTGGAGCGGGTCAAGCAGATCGTTCAGGACTTACGCGATTTTTCCCATATCGACTCCGGCGATTGGCAGATGACCGATCTGCACAAGGGTCTCGACAGCACCTTGAACGTGATTTGGAACGAGATCAAATTCAAAGCCGAGGTGGTCAAGAACTACGGCGACTTACCGGAAGTTCAGTGTCTGGGCTCGCAGCTCAATCAGGTGTTCATGAACCTGATCATCAACGCCGCCCATGCCATCGAGCAGCAGGGCACCATCTGGCTGGAAACCGGCACCCAGGACGATTGGGTGTTCGTGCGGGTGCGCGACAGCGGCGCCGGCATCGATCCGGAACATCTGACGCGATTGTTCGATCCCTTCTTCACCACCAAGCCGGTAGGCCAGGGCACCGGCCTCGGGCTGTCGGTGTCCTACAGCATCGTCGGCAAGCATCACGGGCGCCTGGAGGTTGAGAGCGAACCGGGACAAGGCGCCACCTTCACCGTCTGGCTACCGAGAATGCAGCCGGCAAGCGAGGAACACGCCTAGCCCTGCGAGTCCGGAATTGTTCCTTGGCCATAGGGTGCAGTCGCAGCCCGGGCAAACGCAGGCCGCATCCGAATCCCGCCCTAGGCCACATCCACCAAGACGATCTCGCTATCTTCCATTGCCGTTATATGGACCACGTCTAGGTCGCTCACCGCCACGCCATCGCGCGCCTGCGCCGGCACGCCGTTGATTTCGAATGAGCCGCTGGCTGCCACCAGATAGGCTTTACGGCCTTTGCCCAGCGGGTATTCGACCTGTTGGCCGGCCCGCAGCGTGGCTGCCGCCAACCTGGCGCGGACGCGGATCGGCAAGGCCTCGTCATCTTCGGCGTAGCCGCTGGCCAGGGTAACGAAAGCCCCGGCCCGCTCGCCCTTGGGAAAAGGTTTGGCCCCCCAGGACGGCGGCAAACCGGCGCGGTCGGGCTGGATCCATATCTGGAACAGCTGGGTCGTCGTATCGTCGAGATTGAACTCGCTGTGGGCGATACCGGTGCCGGCGCTCATGACCTGTACGTCGCCGGCCTCGGTACGGCCCTCGTTGCCTAAGCTGTCCTTATGGGTGATGGCACCCTGGCGCACATAAGTGATGATTTCCATGTCGCGGTGGGGGTGCGTTGGGAAGCCTGAATGCGGGGCGATTTCATCGTCGTTCCAGACCCGCAGCTGTCCCCAGTTCATGCGCTCGGGGTCATGGTAGCTGGCGAACGAAAAATGATGACGGGCATCGAGCCAGCCGTGCTGGGCGTGGCCGAGTTGGGCAAAGGGGCGTACTTCGATCATGTGCGGCCTCATCGTTGTCAGGAGTAATGAGTACAATGATCTATCAAGATTGATCGATATTAAATGCGATAATTTTCGTACTTAATATCTATTGGGTAGATATGTTTAAGGCGAAGAGTCCGTAACCGGCCGCGATGGGAGCGACAAACTCCCTGATTCGCTGTCTGCATATATCGGTAGGCGAATTCGCGCATAGACACGGGAACGCACATGGATGAACGTAGAGCGTTATTGATTCTGCATGGCAAACAGGCGCTGAACGCAGATGTGCGCGCGGCTGTAATGGCTTGTCGTGAGCAGGGCTGGGAGTTGACGGTACGCCTGACCTGGGAGGCCGGCGATGCCCAGCGCCTGGTCGACGAAGCTTTGCAGGCCGACTATCCGGTCCTGATCGCCGGCGGCGGCGACGGCACTTTGCGCGATGTGGCCGAGGCCATGGCGCTGGCGAGTACCGAGGCCAGTCTGGCCTTGATGCCGCTGGGCACGGCGAACGACTTCGCCAATGCGGCCGGTATCCCGCTCGACCCGCATGAAGCGCTGGCGTTGCTGGAGGTGCCGGCCACGCGTATCGATCTGGGCGAGGTCGACGAACACATATTCCTCAATATGGCCACTGGCGGTTTCGGCTCCCAGGTCACCGCCAATACGTCGGAGGAGCTGAAGCGGATACTCGGCAGCGCGGCGTATTTGTTGACCGGGCTGACGCGTTTTGCCGAAGTGCACTCGGCTTTCGGGCGTTTCAACGGGCCGGGGTTTTCCTGGGAGGGGGATTTTCTCGCCCTGGGCATCGGTAACGGCCGTCAGGCCGGCGGCGGCCATCTACTCTGCCCCGATGCCCAAGTCGACGATGGCTTGTTGGATATCTGCATAGTGCCGGCCGCCGAGGATGTGGTCGGGACTTTGGGTACCTTGCTGTTCGGCGGCATCAATGGGCTGCAGAGCGTATCGATTGGCGCGCGCCTGCCATGGCTGGAAATAGATGTGCCGGATGGCTTGGACTTCAATCTCGATGGCGAGCCAATGGATGGTAAACGCCTGCGCTTCGCTGCCCGCCCGGGGGCGCTACGCGTGCACTTGCCGCCTGGCTCGCCCTTGCTGAGCGACGCCTTCGAACAGTTATTGGCTATCTGATCGCGTGCAACGCCGCGCTTCAGTTGCGCGCCGCTCGGCCGATATAGCAGTGAGTCAGCATCCGGCGGGTTTGCCCGTGCGCGCTAAAGCAGCGTTTAGTTCGACAGGCTGCTAGGCTACATCGATAGGTAAACAGGAGCGCGCAATGGCCGGCATTCTCGACTCAGTCAATCAACGCACCCAGTTGGTGGGTGAGAACCGCCTGGAAATTCTGATGTTCCGCCTAGTCGGGCGGCAGCTATTCGCCATCAACGTGTTCAAGGTGCAGGAAGTCCTGCAAATGCCCAAGCTGACGCTGATGCCGCAGCGTCATCGATTCGTTTGCGGGGTGGTCAATTTGCGCGGGCACACCCTGCCGGTGATCGATCTGTCGCAAGCCATCGGTATGCGCCCGATAGTGCCGGATGAGCGCAGCACCATCATCGTCACCGAATATAACCGTTCGGTGCAGGCCTTTCTGGTCGGCGGCGTCGACCGCATTCTCAACCTCAACTGGGAATCCATGTTGCCGCCGCCCGGCGGTGCCGGACGTCAGCATTACCTGACCGCGATCACCAAGGTCGAAGAGCAGATCGTCGAAGTCATCGATGTGGAGAAGGTGCTAGCGGAAATCACCCCGATGAGCACCAAGGTTTCCCCGGAGAAGCTCGCCGATCCGTTGCTGGAGCAGGCGAAGGGGCGTGAAGTATTGTTGGTGGACGATTCCAGCGTGGCCATGAGCCAACTCAAAGGCACCATGGCGCAGTTGGATGTGCGCTGCCATGCGGCCAGCGACGGCCTGCGCGCGCTGAACCTGCTGAAAGGCTGGGCCGACAGTGGGATAGACGTGCACGAGAAGTTGTTGATGGTGATCACCGATGCGGAGATGCCGGAAATGGACGGCTACCGCTTGACCACCGAGATCCGCAACGACCCGCGGCTCAAGGACCTCTACGTGGTGTTGCACACTTCGCTATCCGGCAGCTTCAACGAAGCGATGGTGAGGAAGGTCGGCTGCAATAACTTCCTCTCCAAATTCCAACCCGACAAATTGGTCGATGTGGTCCATGAGCGTTTGCTGTTGGATCAGTCGGCTCAATAGCGCGACTCGCGATCGCCTGCCGTTAGCGCAGGCGATTTGCCGGGAATTATTCGTTCATACGCTGTCGCAACCGTTCGATACGCTTGCGATTGACGTCGAAGTCCGAATAACCCAGGCGTGAGGCCGAGCGCACGTCGACGTGCTGCTCGCCAATCAGAAACTCCACGTCATCGACGAAGCCCAGCAGCTTGCTGGCGAATTCCGCGCGTAGATAATGCTCGTTCTGCTCGACCAGGGTGACCCGCGGTTCGTTGCTCAATAGCTTGACCAGAAGCGCCTGGGTTTGCGCCCGGTCGCCCTTGAGCGGCAGCGGTTCGATATGCTGAGCGCTATCGCTGGCTTGGCTGTTGACGCAGTTGGGCGACGTCGGGCAGGGCGCCAGACGACCCTCCCGAACTCCAAGGTTATCTGGCGCGTTGCCGCTACAGCCCAGCAGCGCGACCAACAGGCCCAGCGCAAGGGCGGGCTTGTGGGCCTGGCGGGTTGCTCGTATAAAAGCGTTTTGCTCAAGGAAAAGCTGGCTCATGTTAAGTCTCTCGGGGTTGTACCGTTACCCACTCAAGTCTGGAGCAGGCGAACCTTTGACTCAGACCCGCGTGGACGCCTTGGGTGTTGCCGGTGACAGACGTTGGATGGTAGTCGATGCGCAGAGCGGGCGTTTTCTCACCCAGCGTTTACTGGCGCAGATGAATCGGATCACGATGGCTTGGCAAGGCAGCGAGCAGGTGCTACTGAGTGCGCCAGGAATGGCCGATCTATCGGTTGCGGTGCCTGAGCCGACCGAGCTGCGTACGGTCACCATCTGGCGCGACAGCCTGGCGGTTCCCGATGCCGGCGATGCCGCGGCAGCCTGGTTGAGTCAGTTGCTCGGGCGCGCTTGCCGCCTGGTCCATGTGCCGGCACAGCTGGCTCGCCAGGTCGATCCGGGGTATGCCGCGGAGGGCGATCGGGTGGCCTTCGCCGATGGCTTTCCGTTGCTTCTGATCGGCCAGGCCTCGTTGGACGATTTGTCCGCGCGGGTCGGCCGCCCGCTGGAAATGCTGCGTTTCCGGCCGAACCTGGTGATTGCGGGTTCTGCGCCTTATTCCGAAGATGAATGGCGGCGTATTCGCATTGGCACCTTGGAGTTTCGTGTGGTCAAGGGCTGCTCGCGCTGCATCATGACCACTCTCGATCCGCAAACCGGCGAACGCAGCGCCGACCGCGAGCCGTTGACGACCTTGCAAAATTATCGGGCGCGCGATGGCGAGGTGTATTTCGGCCAGAACCTCATAGCCTGCGCAGAAGGGCAACTGGCGCTGGGCATGCCGGTAGAGGTGTTGGAGTAGGGCGCAAGCTGCAAGCGAGTCAGGGCGGCGCTCGCCCTGACACCTTGAAGGCTTTTTCGCTTACTCGCAGCCTACAGCTTGCGGCTTGCTGCTATTGATCGAAATAGCGTTCATGCCAGCCTACCAGCGGCTGCGGTGCTTTGAGCTTTTCGCCGTAGATCACCGAATACGACAGCACGTTCTGCACGTATTGCCGGGTTTCGTCGAACGGAATGTTTTCGATCCACACGTCGTAAGCCAGGTGATCGGCGCCGCGCAGCCATTGGCGTACGCGTCCGGGACCGGCGTTATAAGCGGCGGAGGCGAGCACACGGTTGCCGTTGAACTGGCCGTAGATCTGGCTCAGGTAGGCGGCGCCGAGCTGGATATTGACCTCGGGCCGATAGGCCAACTGCGGCGACGACAGCGGAATACCGAAGCGCTTGGCGGTTTCCTTGGCGGTGGCGGGCATGAGCTGCATCAGACCCATGGCGCCGGCATGGGATTTGGCGTCGGCCATAAATGCGCTTTCCTGGCGGGTGATGGCGAATACCCAGCTGGAGTGCAGACCGCGCTTCTTCGCTTCGCGGGTCAGTGGGTCGCGATGCGCCATGGGGAAGCGTACCTCCAGGTCATCCCAATACTGTGCCTGGCTGATGGTGCGAATCGCCGGGAAGTACCATTCCATTTCGTAGGCCAGGCGCGCCTGGGCGACCATTTCTTCGCGGCTGAACAGACGGGTAACGTGATACCACTCACGGCGCCCATCGGCGATCTGGCCGCGTGCATGGAACTCCAGGGCGCGGCGAATACCGGCAGCGTTGCGTACCTTCTGGATGGTTTTCGCCGATAGAGCCAAGGGTTGGTTGTTCAACTGGTAGGGCGCCTTGACCTGATCGGCCGCCATAAAGCCGTAGAAATCGCGTTCCTTGGCCAAGCTTTGGTACAGCACTTGCGGCTCGGCGCTATTGGGTTGCGCCAATTGCAGGCTGCGTGCCTGCCAATAGCGCCAGCGACTGGTTTTGGCCAGGCTCTCGGGCATCTGTCGGGTCAGCTGATGCGCTTCGTTCCAGTGGCCGCCACGCAGCAGTAGGCGCGCGCGCCATTCGCTGACGGTGTCGTCGCGCAACTGCGGGTCGTATTGCGCCATGACCTTGAGTGCGCGTGCATCGAAGCGCTTTGCCAGGGTGAGGCCGATCTCGCGGGCGATGGCGACTTGTTCGTCGCTGGAAAACTTCATGCGTCGAGCATAGACGTCGAGCAAATCCAGAGCCTTTTCCGGGTCTTGGCGGGCCAGGCGACGCAGGCCGAGGCCGACGACGTCGGCCATCGCTTCATCGGTGGGGCTGAAACGCGCGGGTTGGCTCAGCAGCGCCGGCTTCTGCGCGACTTCCAGCAATAACTTCCCATGCTTGCCCAGGGTCGGTAGACCTTTGATCAGGTAAGTGACCAGCCCGTAATTGCGCGCCTCGGCGGCCAGCTTGGCCCGTTGCCAGCGGCGCTGCTCGGTGAGCTGGCCTTCCGCCGCCCAGCGGTCGAACAGGCGATCGCAGGCATCGGGTTGGGATTTGCCCACCAGCCAGAGTTTTTCCGCGGTGGCGAAGCCTTCGGCCGTGAGGCCGTGGCTGAGCTGGTATTGCCCGTACAGGCAATCGAGCTCGGTGAAGTTCAGCCCTGGGTCGTAATGATTGACGAAGGTTTTCCACTCGCCGCGTTCGGCCAGCCAGCGCAGCCAGCGTAGTTTCATCCAGCTGGCTTGAGGCAGATCGCCATGTTCGGCGAGAAATTTCTCGATCTCGTCGTTACGCGCCCATTTCAGACGGGCGGTCAGCTCGTCATAGGCCAGGTAGGGTTCGAGCGGGTAATCGCGCAAGGCTTCGGCGTAACGCTTGTAGGGGCCGCTATCGCCTTTAGCCAGAGCGGCCTTGGCCTGATCGTAATACTGGCGCTGCTGGCTCAGATTGGCGGCCTGTGCCGTCGATAAGGTAGCGAGGCAAAGCAGGATGGGGCACAACTTATACAGACGAGCGCGCATGACACTTCCGGGTTAGAGCATGAAAAGAGCGCCATCGATGGCGCTGACTGCTCTAGCTTAGCCTTTTGTCCGGCCACGATGAAAGTTATAGGGCGACCGCTGAGTCGCTGAAAAATGCCCGCGTAGCCATGCTCATCTCGGTTAGAATGCGCGCCCAGTTTTTGCCGTCGCTAGATGCTGTCGGCAAATTAGTTTTCGTGGCGATGCATGCCGTGAACGCCAGGCCCTCGATGTATCGATGCGTCTATTCCCTGCGTTCTCGTCGTTCATTGCCACCGTATGATCGAGGCGTGCCATGACCCTGCTCAAGTTCACCGATGTTTCCCTGGCCTTCGGCGCCATGCCGCTGCTGGACAAGGTGTCTTGGCAGATCGCGCGTGGCGAGCGGGTGTGCATTATCGGCCGCAACGGCACCGGAAAATCGAGCATGTTGAAGCTGGTCAAGGGCGATCAGAAACCCGACGACGGTTCGGTCTGGCGCGCTCCTGGGCTGAAAATCGGCGAATTACCGCAAGAGTTGCCGTTGGCCGACCAGCGGACCGTATTCGATGTGGTCGCCGAAGGTCTGGATGGCGTCGGTGCGCTCCTGGCCGAGTACCACCACCTCAGCCAAAACATCCACAACGAGGCCGATCTGGACAAGCTCATGCATGTCCAACAGGACCTCGAAGCCCGCGACGGCTGGCGTTTGCAGCAGTTGGTCGAGAGCACCCTGAGCCGTCTGCAGCTGCCGGCCGACAAGACCCTGGCCGAGCTGTCCGGCGGCTGGCGCCGGCGCGTGCTGCTGGCCCAGGCACTGGTTTGCGAACCGGACCTGTTGCTGCTCGACGAACCGACCAACCACCTGGATATCGGGGCTATCGCCTGGCTGGAAGAAGCTTTGAGCAGCTTTCAGGGCGCCGTGTTGTTCATCACCCACGACCGTTCCTTCCTGCAGAACCTGGCCACGCGCATCCTCGAGCTGGATCGTGGCGGTTTGATCGATTGGAATGGCGACTACGCGAGCTTTCTGGTGCACAAAGAGGCGGTCCTGGCCGCTGAAGAAACCGCCAATGCCTTATTCGACAAGCGGTTGGCCCAGGAAGAGGTATGGATCCGTCAGGGCATCAAGGCGCGCCGCACCCGCAACGAAGGCCGTGTACGTGCTTTGAAAGCCCTGCGCGTCGAGCGCAGCGAACGCCGTGAACGTACCGGTAAAGCCAATATCCAGCTGGAAACCGCCGATAAGTCCGGCAAGCAGGTCATGGTCCTGGAGGACGTGCGCTTCGCCCATCCGGATGGGCCGTGGCTGGTCAAGGATTTCTCCATGGTGCTGCAGCGCGGCGATCGCATCGGCCTGCTCGGCGCCAACGGCACCGGCAAGACCACGCTACTGAAGCTGATGCTCGGCGGCTTGCAGCCGAGCAGCGGTACGGTCGAGGTGGGTACGCGTCTCGAGGTGGCCTATTTCGACCAGCTGCGTCATCAGCTCGATCTGGAAAAAACCGTGATCGACAACGTCGCCGAGGGCCGCGATTTTATCGAGATCGACGGCCAGAACCGCCATGTGCTCAGCTATCTCGGCGATTTCCTGTTCAGCCCGCAACGCGCGCGTACGCCGGTCAAAGCCTTGTCCGGCGGCGAGCGCGCACGCCTGCTGTTGGCCAAATTATTCAGCAAACCGGCCAACTTGCTGGTGCTCGACGAGCCGACCAACGACCTCGATGTAGAAACCTTGGAGCTGTTGGAAGAGGTGCTGCTAACCTTCCCGGGCACCGTGCTGATGGTGAGCCACGATCGGGCTTTCCTCGACAACGTGGTGACCAGCACCTTGGTATTCGAAGGCGAAGGACTGGTTCGCGAGTACGTCGGTGGCTACCAGGATTGGTTGCGTCAGGGCGGTTCGCCGCGTTTGCTCGGCGTCGGCGAAAGCAAGGCGGGTAAGGCCGAGTTGGGCTCGGCAGTGGTGGCGCCGGTGGTGGAGGCCAAAGCGGAGGCTATAGCGCCGCCGACAGCGAAGAAGAAACTCAGTTATAAGCTGCAACGCGAACTGGAGGCGATACCCGGGCAGATTGATGCGCTGGAAGCGCAAATAGCCGTATTGCAGGAGCAAATCGGCGCCCCGGCGTTCTATCAGCAGCCCGCCGAGAAAACCGCCGAGGTACTGGCGTGTTTGCAGAGCCTGCAGCAGGAATTGGATCAATTGGTGGAACGTTGGGCCGAACTGGAAAGCTAGCAGGCCGTTGAAAAACGTAGGCGAGGCAGGCAAGACAAGGCAAAAACAGCCGAAAAAGCGGAGTTTACGTGCTGTAAATGAGCATTTTTTAGGCTGTTTTTAACGCAGTATTGCCAACGCAGGTAGTTTTCAACGGCCTGCTAGTGGCCTGTGCCGTTAGTGGGGCACTTGGTTCGGATGCCTGAGGTGCTGAGACAAAGCGCCGCGACGACTCAAGGTCGGCTATGGTGAGGAATGGCAACCTCGGGTGCAAAAAATAAAAAAAGCCTCAAGGACGTTTGGCGGAGAGAACATGTCAATCGAATACCGTATCACCCTCGATAGCGACCATGAATTGAGTTACTGCATCGAGCCGAACCGTACCTATGAGCCCATTGCGGCCAAGACCGCACCCAATTGGACGCGCTTGGAGTATCAGCAGTGCAGCAACTGTCCGCTGAGTAAGGACAACTTCAGCCATTGTCCGGCCGCGGTCGATTTGCATCGGGTGATCGAGGATTTCCAGGGGTTGCCGGCGTTCAAAAAAGTCCAGGTCTGGGTGCGTACCCCCGAGCGCGAATACAGCAAGCAGGTGAGCTTGGAAGAGGGCTTGCGGGCGCTGCTCGGGGTGATCATGGCGACCAGTGCTTGCCCGATTCTCGGCACACTCAAGCCCATGGCGCAGAACCATCTGCCCTTTGCCAGCAATCAGGAATTCATTCTGCGCGCGGTCTCGCTGTATCTGGCGCGGCAATACTTCAATTTCCGCGAAGGGCGCCATGCGGATTGGGAGCTCAAGGGGCTGGTGCGGATGTTCCAGCAACTGCAATTGGTCAATCAGGCGTTTTGGCAGCGGATTCACGACACCTGCGAAGGCGACTCCAACCTCAAGGCGTTTCTGACCTTCTTCTCGATGTCCTCGAGCATGACCTATTCGATGGAAACCCAGCTGCAGAAGATTCGGCCGCTGGTGATGAGTGCGGGCGAGGGGGCCGATTAGTGCCGCACCGCGCGACGCCGGTCGGCGTCGCGCTAGGTGTCGGGTATCAGGTTTTCTTGAGACGCACGGCCAGCACATCGCAAGGGGCGCCGTGCAGCACGTCGTTGGCGGTCGAGCCCAGTAGTAGTGCCAGGCCGTGGCGACCGTGGCTGCCCACCACGACCAGGTCGCAGCCTTGCTCCTCGGCCAGGCGGTGGATTTCCTGACGCGGTTGGCCGTAGGTAAGGTGGCGTTGTTCGGTGCCTATATCCGGGTATTTTCCGGAGAAGGCATCCAAGCGCTCACGTGCTTGATCGAATTGCTGCTGTTGCAGCATGGAAAGATCCATGGGGACATCCCCGCCAAAAGCCATCGCCATGGGCTCGACTACATGCACCACGGATAGCTTGGCCTGGCAGCCGGCGGCTAGTTTCTGCGCCCGGTGCATGACCGGGTCGCATTCCTCGGTAAGGTCGACAGCGACCAGAATGTGCTTATAGGGCATGGGTGACTCCTTCTAAGAGTGGTCGATGTGATTGATTATGACTCTACTGTATGCCAGCGACAGCTGTTTGCTTGCGAGATTACGCTATGAGCCCCTGGATCGTCCTACTGCTGCTGATCTTTGTGCTCAGCCCCTTATCCTGGTTGATACCGACGCGCCGTCAGCGTGGGCAGATGGACGTACGCCTGCAGGCCCGCCGCATGGGGCTGGCGATGCAGCTATCGCGCCAGCAATGGCCGCATTGGTTGACCCGGGAGCCGCCCAGCACCTGCGCACAGTATCACCGGGCACGTCGTCGCGGTCATCGGGACAGCTGGTGCTACTGGCAGGTCGAGCCCGGCACCTGGCTCGACCAGTGGCGTGAACTCTGCGCCGATGAGGAGCTGGCTGCGCAGTTGGCGTGTCTACCCGCCGATGCATATAAGGTAGAAGCATCCGCGCAGATGGTTGCCGTGTACTGGGGCGAGCGTGCGCAGGCCGATGCGCTGCAGCGGATTGCCGATTTTCTGCTGGCACGGGCTTGAAGCGCCTGGGCTGGCGGCGATGCGAGCCGGGCTTGAGCAAGGTCGGCGAACGGCAAGCGGACAAAGAAAACCCAGCGCAAGCGCTGGGTTGATCGCAATGGCCAGGCAGGCCGGAAAGTGGAATGCGCAGGTGCTGTTGACGGGGCGAGTGCAATGGGTTGCGCCGCCGGATATCGCTTGAACCCGCCCGCGGTTCGGCAGGTCGACAGCAGTATCCGCACTGATTAACGGAAGATACGCCATTTCCGTTGCATCCCTTAGCGGTTTTTACGATGGCGTATCGATTTCGCTGGAACGGCCACGCCCGCGGCGAAGGAGTATCTGGCATGTGTTGTCTCGTATCGCCGATTCGCGTATCCGCTTATCGACGCAGATCGTCGCCTGTTCGCCCCTATCTCTCGAAAATAAAGCGTGTCACGGCTACTTACAGGCCGGTCGAGACGACAGTCCTTATCAGGCTAATTGACAACTTGGCGCTTTTCCGAGAAGGTGTGCGTACCCAAATCAAACGGGCGTATGAATTGAGCGTTTGTCTGAAAGACGGCGCCTTTACAGCCCGATTATCGCATCGGCGGGTGTGCCAGGCTGATTAGGGCTATTTCGACGGCTAAGCTTCGGGATAGCTTACTGGTTGGCTCCGATGTGTACTGTTTAGCTTCCATACCGTGGAGATCAGTTGATGATTTACGAAGGTAAAGCCATCACGGTTAAGGCTCTTGAGAGCAATATCGTCGAATTGAAATTCGACCTCAAGGGTGAGTCCGTCAACAAATTCAACCGTCAAACCCTGAACGAGCTGCGTCAATCCGTTGATGCGATCAAGGCCGATGGTTCGATCAAGGGCGTGATTGTCACCAGTGGCAAAGACGTATTCATCGTCGGTGCCGACATCACCGAGTTCGTCGATAACTTCAAGTTGCCCGACGAAGAGTTGATGGCTGGCAACCTCGAAGCCAACAAGATCTTCAATGATTTTGAAGACCTCGCCGTACCGACCGTTGTCGCTATCAATGGGGTCGCTCTGGGCGGCGGTTTTGAAATGTGCCTGGCGGCGGATTACCGCGTCATGGCCGACAGCGCCAAAGTGGGCCTGCCGGAAGTCAAGCTGGGCCTGTACCCGGGCTTTGGCGGTACCGTCCGTCTGCCGCGGGTGATAGGCACCGACAATGCCGTCGAGTGGATTGCCTCGGGCAAAGAGAACCGTGCGGCCGATGCCCTGAAGGCGGGCGCCGTCGACGCCGTGGTTGCCGCCGACAAGCTGCAGGCCGCTGCACTCGATCTGGTCAAGCGCGCTATCTCCGGCGAACTGGACTACAAGGCCAAGCGTCAGCCTAAGCTGGAAAAGCTCAAGCTCAACGCCATCGAACAAATGATGTGCTTCGAAACCGCCAAGGGTTTTGTCGCCGGTCAAGCGGGGCCGAACTACCCGGCGCCGGTTGAAGCCATCAAGACCATCCAGAAAGCCGCCAATCAGGGTCGTGACAAGGCGCTCGAGATCGAGGCCGCGGGCTTCGTCAAGCTGGCCAAGACCTCGGTTGCCGAAAGCCTGATCGGTCTGTTCCTGAACGACCAGGAGCTGAAGAAGAAGGCCAAGCGCCACGACGAAATCGCCAAAGACGTGAAACTGGCCGCCGTTCTCGGCGCCGGCATCATGGGTGGCGGTATCGCCTACCAGTCGGCTGTCAAAGGCACGCCGATCCTGATGAAGGATATCCGCGAAGAGGGTATCCAGATGGGCTTGAACGAGGCTTCCAAGCTGCTCGGCAAGCGCGTCGAGAAGGGCCGTTTATCCCCGGCCAAGATGGCCGAAGCCCTCAATGCGATTCGCCCAACCATGTCCTACGGCGATTTCGGCAACGTCGACATCGTCGTCGAAGCCGTGGTCGAGAACCCCAAGGTCAAGCAGGCCGTACTGGCTGAAGTGGAAGGCGCGGTGAAGGAGGATGCGATCCTCGCCTCCAATACTTCGACCATCTCCATCAGCTTGCTGGCCAAGGCCCTCAAGCGTCCGGAAAACTTCGTTGGTATGCACTTCTTCAACCCGGTGCACATGATGCCGCTGGTCGAAGTCATCCGTGGCGAGAAGTCCAGCGAACTGGCTGTGGCCACCACCGTTGCCTACGCCAAGAAGATGGGCAAGACCCCGGTCGTGGTCAACGATTGCCCGGGCTTCCTGGTCAACCGCGTGCTGTTCCCGTACTTCGGTGGTTTCTCCAAACTGCTCGAGCTCGGTGTGGACTTCGTGCGTATCGACAAAGTCATGGAGAAGTTCGGCTGGCCCATGGGCCCGGCTTACCTGTCCGACGTGGTCGGTATCGACACCGGTCACCATGGCCGCGACGTCATGGCCGAAGGTTTCCCCGATCGTATGGCGGTTGAAGGCCGTACCGCGGTCGACGTGATGTACGAAGCCGACCGCCTGGGTCAAAAGAACGGTAAGGGCTTCTACGCCTACGAGATGGACAAGCGCGGCAAGCCGAAGAAGGTCATCGACCCTCAGGCTTACGAGTTGCTCAAGTCGATCGTGACCGAGCAGCGTGAAGTGACCGATGAAGACATCATCAACTTCATGATGATTCCGCTGTGCATGGAAACCGTGCGCTGTCTGGAAGACGGCATCGTCGAAACCGCGGCCGAGGCCGATATGGGCCTGATCTACGGTATCGGCTTCCCGCCGTTCCGTGGTGGTGCCTTGCGTTACATCGACAGCATCGGAGTGGCCGAATTCGTAGCGCTGGCCGACAAGTACGCCGATCTGGGCGCGCTGTACACCCCGACTGCCAAGCTTCGCGAAATGGCTGCTAATGGCCAGAAGTTTTTCGGTTAATCGCGGACAGACTAGAGCGAGAGTGAATTTATGAGCCTGAATCCTAGAGATGCAGTCATCGTCGACTTCGGCCGTACCCCGATGGGGCGTTCCAAAGGCGGTATGCATCGCAATACCCGTGCCGAAACCATGTCGGCCAACCTGATCAGCGGTGTACTGGCACGCAACACCAAGGTCGACCCGGCTGAAGTGGAAGATGTGATCTGGGGCTGCGTCAACCAGACCCTGGAGCAGGGCTGGAACATCGCGCGCATGGCGTCGCTGATGACCCAGATCCCGCACAGCAGCGCCGGCCAGACCGTCAGCCGCCTGTGCGGCTCCTCCATGAGCGCCCTGCACACTGCTGTGCAGGCGATCCAGACCGGCAACGGCGATGTATTCGTGGTTGGCGGTGTGGAGCACATGGGCCATGTCGGCATGATGCACGGCGTCGATCCGAACCCGCACCTGTCGCTGTATGCCGCCAAGGCGTCCGGCATGATGGGCCTGACTGCGGAAATGCTCGGCAAGATGCATGGTATCAGCCGCGAACAGCAGGACGCTTTCGGTGAGCGTTCGCACCGTCTGGCGCACAAGGCCACCGTCGAAGGCAAGTTCAAGGATGAAATCATCCCGATGCAAGGCTACGACGAGAACGGTTTCCTGAAAGTCTTCGATTACGACGAAACCATTCGTCCGGAGACCACCCTGGAAAGCCTGGCGGCGCTCAAGCCCGCGTTCAATCCGAAAGGCGGCACCGTGACCGCGGGGACCTCCTCGCAGATCACCGACGGCGCTTCCTGCATGATCGTGATGAGTGCACAGCGTGCCCAGGACCTGGGCATTCAACCGATGGCTGTGGTTCGCGCCATGGCGGTGGCCGGCGTCGACCCGGCGATCATGGGTTACGGTCCGGTACCGTCCACCCAGAAAGCCCTCAAGCGTGCTGGCCTGAGCATCAATGACATCGACTTCTTCGAGCTTAACGAAGCCTTCGCTGCCCAGGCCCTGCCTGTGTTGAAGGATTTGAAAGTGCTCGACAAGATGGAAGAGAAGGTCAACCTGCATGGCGGCGCCATCGCCCTGGGTCACCCGTTCGGTTGTTCCGGTGCGCGTATCTCCGGTACCCTGCTCAACGTAATGAAGCAGAACGGTGGGACATTTGGCGTGTCCACTATGTGTGTGGGGCTCGGTCAAGGCATCACCACCATCTTCGAACGCGTTTAAGCGTTCAAGGATGCAAAACCGGGGCCTAGTGCCCCGGTTTTTCTTTGCCAGCGAAAAAAAATCAAGGAATCCAGCGATGCAGCTACAACCTGGTCTTTATCGCCACTACAAGGGGCCCGAGTATCGCGTTCTCGGTGTGGCTCGGCATTCCGAGACCGAACAGCAGATGGTTGTCTATCAGGCGCTATACGGCGATTACGGCCTATGGGTGCGACCGCTGGAAATGTTCTGCGAAAGTGTCGAGGTGGACGGCGAGACGGTGCCGCGTTTTGCCTTGATTCGGGGCGAAACCATGGTTTTCAGCCCGTCCTGAGCCGATCTTGCACCATTGCTGCGCTTGACCTCGGCTCAACCGCCACTATATATAGCGGTGCCGCACTAGCAGGCTGTTGAAAGACTACCGTGCCGGTCATGTATCTTCGACTCAACCGGGAATGCTCTCGAACACCGCTTCCACGGCTGACGTTGATTTACCTGATCTTTACCCACGACCTTTTTCAACAGGCTACAAGGCGACTCCCGCCTTTCATTTATCGAATTCAGGAATTTTCCAATCCATGGGTAAATCGCTGGTCATCGTGGAATCCCCGGCCAAGGCCAAGACCATCAACAAGTACTTGGGTAACGAGTACGTGGTGAAGTCGAGCATCGGCCACATCCGTGACCTGCCTACCAGTGGCTCGGCAAGTGCCGCCAAAGAGCCGGTCAAGCGCGGCAAGGCGGCCGGCGAGGGGCCGACCCTGACACCCAAGGAAAAAGCCAAGCGCCAGCTGGTCGCGCGCATGGGGGTCGACCCCGAGCATGGCTGGAAGGCCAAGTACGAGATCCTCCCGGGCAAGGAGAAGGTCGTCGAAGAATTGCGGCGCTTGGCCAAGGAAGCCGACACCATCTATCTCGCAACTGACTTGGATCGCGAGGGGGAAGCCATTGCCTGGCACCTGCGCGAGTCCATTGGTGGCGACGACAGCCGTTACAAGCGTGTGGTGTTCAACGAGATCACCAAGAAAGCCATCCAGGAAGCGTTCGCCGAGCCCGGCGAGTTGGACATCAATAGGGTCAATGCGCAGCAGGCGCGCCGCTTCCTCGATCGCGTGGTCGGCTATATGGTCTCGCCGCTGTTGTGGGCCAAGATCGCCCGCGGCCTGTCCGCCGGTCGTGTACAGTCGGTCGCGGTGAAGTTGGTGGTCGAACGCGAGAAAGAGATCCGTGCTTTCGTTCCGGAAGAGTATTGGGAGGTGCACGCCGATCTCGGCACCGCCAAGGGTGCCAATGTGCGCTTCGAAGTGGCGCGCGAGAATGGCGCCGCCTTCAAACCGCTGAACGAAGCTCAGGCCATGGCCGCTTTGGCTGTGCTCAAGGCGTCCAGTTACAGCATCGTCAAGCGCGAAGATAAACCGACCAGCAGCAAGCCCTCGGCGCCGTTCATCACCTCGACGTTGCAGCAGGCCGCCAGTAATCGCCTGGGCTTCGGGGTGAAGAAAACCATGATGATGGCCCAGCGTCTGTACGAGGCCGGCTACATCACCTATA
Source organism: uncultured Pseudomonas sp. (assembly GCF_946886105.1). The sequence goes on from NZ_CAMPHV010000004.1 coordinate 71,991, forward strand.
TGCGAACCGATTCGACCAACCTCTCGGTCGACGCCGTGAGCATGGTGCGCGATTTCATCCTGGACGAGTTCGGCAAGCAGTACCTGCCGGCTAACCCAATCGCCTATAGCAGCAAGGAAGGCGCCCAGGAAGCGCACGAAGCGATCCGTCCGTCCGACGTCAACCTCAAGCCGGCTCAGCTGTCCGGTATGGAGCGCGATGCCGAGCGCCTGTATGAGCTGATCTGGCGCCAGTTCGTCGCCTGCCAGATGCCGCCGGCTGAGTACCTGTCGACCACGGTGACAGTCGCAGCAGCCCAGTTCGAATTGCGCGCCAAGGGCCGTATCCTCAAGTTCGACGGTTATACCCGGGCGATGCCGCAGCTGAGTAAGCCGGGCGACGACGATGTGTTGCCGGAAATGAGCCAAGGCGAAGCGCTCAAACTGATCAAGCTCGACCCGAGCCAACACTTCACCAAGCCGCCAGCGCGCTATTCGGAAGCCAGCCTGGTCAAGGAAATGGAGAAACGCGGTATCGGTCGTCCCTCGACCTATGCCGCGATCATTTCGACTATTCAGGACCGTGGCTATGTCGCTCTGCATAACCGCCGTTTCTACTCCGAAAAAATGGGCGATATCGTTACCGAGCGCCTCGGCGAAAGTTTCGCCAACCTGATGGACTACGGCTTTACCGCCGGTATGGAAGAGCACCTGGACGACGTGGCCCAGGGCGAGCGCGAGTGGAAGCATGTGCTCGACGAGTTCTACGGCGATTTCAAGAGCAAGCTCGAAGTGGCCGAGGCCAGCGACAGCGGCATGCGTGCCAACCTGCCGACACCAACCGATATTCCCTGCCGCGAATGCGGTCGGCCGATGATGATCCGTACCGCATCCACCGGGGTGTTTCTCGGTTGTTCTGGTTATGCGCTGCCGCCCAAGGAACGCTGCAAGTCGACGATCAATCTGGTGCCGGGCGATGAAATCGCCGCGGACGATGAAGGCGAGTCCGAATCCCGTGTTTTGCTGGGCAAGCATCGTTGTCCGATCTGTTCGACCGCGATGGATGCTTATCTGCTGGATGAAACCCGCAAGCTGCATATTTGCGGCAATAACCCCGATTGTGCGGGTTATGAGATCGAGCAGGGCCAATACCGCATCAAAGGTTACGAAGGCCCGAGCCTGGAGTGCGACAAGTGCGGCAGCCAGATGCAGCTGAAGACCGGGCGTTTCGGCAAGTTTTTCGGCTGTACCAATGGCGAGTGCAAGAACACCCGTAAGTTGCTCAAGAGCGGCGAAGCGGCCCCGCCGAAAATGGATCCGGTGAAAATGCCGGAGCTCAAGTGCGAGAAGGTCAACGATACCTACATTTTGCGCGACGGCGCTTCGGGGCTGTTCCTGGCTGCCAGTCAGTTCCCGAAAAACCGCGAAACCCGTGCGCCGTTGGTGCTGGAGTTGATCCCGCATAAGCACGAAATCGATCCCAAGTACCATTTCCTTTGCGATGCGCCGAAGCAGGACCCGGAAGGGCGTGCTGCAGTGATTCGCTACAGCCGCAAGACCAAGGAACAGTACGTGCAGACCGAGGTCGATGGTAAGCCGACCGGTTGGCGCGCATTCTTCGACGGTGGCAAGTGGACGGTCGAAGATAAACGCTGATCGGACAAACAGCGTGCCTGTCGAGGCAGGCGCGTATAGTCGGTTGATCCGTTATGAGGGCGTCCAGATGGCCAATGAGCGCTATACCCGCACCAATCAGAAAATCTTCTATGCAGGGCTCTCGTTGGAGTCCTGGTGTAAGGCGCAAGAGGGAAGGGCGATGAACGCCCAGGCGTTGGTTCAGGCCGAACGCGAGGCGGCGTTGTTTCATTTGTACGGCGCGCTGCTCGGTTTGTGCCATGAGATCGCCGGCTACTATCGTCTGCCCAATAGCGATGCCCCGCGTGCGGAAGACTTTCTTACCCCGGCGGTATTGGATGCCGCACCCAGTCAGGAGTTGGGCGAACTGGTCGAGTTGGCGCAGTCCCCCGACAGTTGGCTTGCCCAGTTGCTGAGCGCCTATGCCGAGCTGTTCCAACCGCCCTTGGCGGACAAGAAAGCCAAACTCGATCCCAGTACACCGTTGATCACTGCGGTTAGCCTGGACGATGAGGTCGAGCCCTTGTCGCGGGAAACCTTGGAAGCCTGGCGTCATCATCTGAGAGCTTTAGCGCAGCGCTTTCGTGAGACCTTGAGTGAGTGGTGATGGCCCTTTGGATCGGCGGGCTAGGGTGTACCCTGGTCGGCTGTTACAATGCCGGCCTTTAGTGGAGAGCTGAATCTATGCCTACATCCTTCCTGGAAATCGTTGAATTGCCCGATGGGCGTATCGCCCTGCGCCGTGCGGAGGATGAGGAGTCGCTGGTCATATTGGATTTTTCTGCCGATGCCAAGGCATTTCTGCAGGGGCAACATGTAGAGGTGGCTAAGGCCATGCTCAATGTCGGCGTACAGATGGCTGGACGATTGGTAGAGGGCGATTTCGATCACGAAGACGCGCCGCGCGTCTTGCATTGAGTGTTCGGAGTCGTCTGTCGGTTGTGTTGCAGCGCAGCATGCGCTCCGTCCAATAGGGCAGTGTTCTATCGCGAGTCTGCCCGACGCACTTCCTTGTGCGTTTTCTGAGTAATCAGCCCAAACTGATATTTAAGCTTTGCGCTTCGCCTTGCCGCGCAGCCGCTTCTAGTTGCATGCGGGCCGGACGTTCTAGCGGGTGTAGCCAGCTGACGACGGTATGACTGCGGCCGAGCGCTAACGCTTGTCGGGCGAGCTCCAGGGCGCTTTGCTCGCCACGTGGGTGCAGGATGAGAATACGTTCGCGGTTCAGTCCCGCGTCGCGTAGCCAGGCTTGAGTCAGGCTCGCCGGCGGGGCGATCAGGGTGAGCCAGCGAGCATCGTTGTTATCGCTGAGTTCGCGAAGAATAGGCGCCAATAAGGTCAGGCAGTGTCCGGCAGCGCCACGTAACGACATTTCGCTAAAAGCTTCCGGCGCGTCCTGTGAGGGTGGATCGAGCAAGTCGTTCAGTAGCGGCACCGTGTTGGAGGCCAGAACGCCTTCGAACAGCGGCAGTTGTGTGCGGTTCAGCGACTGTGGGAACTGCATAAAGCCTCCTCTGGCAGGCGATCGAGAGCGACCTGCGTTGCCGGTGCTGCGTGAGAATGATCTGTTAGTGGCCTGTTCGGCTGGTCGGTTCGATTAGTCGGTTGCGGCGCCTGAGGCTCTGCGACGGTATAACCGCTTCTTGTCTCAGAGCCCCCGGGTCGCCGAGCTTTAGGCAACCGGCTAGCGACGGATAACGCCGACACTCAAACCTTCGATGACGAGATCCTGTTCTTCCAGGTTGACTTGGATCGGTGCGAATTCAGGATTTTCAGCGATCAGCCATACGGTGTTGCCTTCGCGTTTGAAGCGTTTAACCGTCACTTCATCGTCTATACGGGCGACCACCACCTGACCGTTACGCGCCTCGCGCGTGGTGTGAACCGCGAGCAGATCACCGTCGAAAATACCGATATCCTTCATGCTCATGCCGCGAACACGTAGTAGATAGTCGGCCCGGGGATGGAAAAACTCGGGGTTTATCCGGCAGGATTCCTCGACGTGTTGTTGCGCCAGAATCGGTGCGCCCGCGGCGACACGGCCGATTACCGGCAGGCCGTCTTCTTCATTGCTCGGTTCGAAACCGGGAATGCGGATGCCTCGGGAGGCGCCGGGGGTCATTTCGATAGCACCTTTGCGGGCCAATGCTTTGAGGTGTTCCTCGGCTGCGTTCGGCGACTTGAAACCCAGCGCCTGAGCGATTTCTGCGCGGGTAGGCGGGTAGCCGTTGTCTTCAAGGCAGTGCTTGATGAAGGCGAGAATTTCAGCTTGGCGTGGCGTTAGTTTAAGCATGGGCGGCTCTGTTTTTATATACAGTGACTGGGATTATATACAGTGAAGTGCGCTTGGCAATCACTCTTTTCTTTCCTTTGCTCAGTCATTTCTCTCGCACTATTGTTACTCGCTCCGCAGGGCGGACGTCTGCCACGGTGAATGTTGTATCGCCTTGCGCGCTTGCCGATAAGATGCAAGCCTTCGACTTGACAAGGTCGCCGCTTAAAACGTATGTTTCAAACGAGTGTTTGTTAGGTGAGAAGTCATGGCCCAGTCGGAAACTGTTGAGCGCATTTTGGATGCGGCAGAGCAGTTGTTTGCGGAAAAAGGTTTCGCTGAAACCTCCTTGCGTTTGATTACCGGCAAGGCAGGCGTCAACCTGGCTGCGGTGAATTATCACTTCGGCTCCAAGAAAGCACTGATTCAGGCGGTTTTTTCGCGTTTTCTCGGGCCGTTCTGCAGCAGTCTCGAGCGCGAACTGGATCGCCGTCAGGCCAAGCCCGGCGCTACCTACAGCCTCGAAGAACTGCTGGAGCTGCTGGTAGAATTGGCATTGGAAGTGAAGCCGCGCAGCGGTAACGACCTGTCGATTTTCATGCGCCTGTTAGGTTTGGCGTTCAGTCAGAGTCAGGGGCATTTGCGTAAATACCTCCAAGAGGTTTACGGCAAGATATTCCGCCGTTACATGTTGCTGGTGAACGAAGCGGCGCCGCGTATTCCGCCACTTGAGTTGTTCTGGCGCGTGCATTTCATGCTCGGTGCCGCGGCCTTCAGCATGTCCGGTATCAAGGCACTGCGCGCCATGTCCGAGGCCGATTTCGGGGTGAATACCTCGATCGAGCAGGTGATGCGTTTGATGGTGCCGTTTCTTGCCGCCGGTATGCGTTCGGAAAGCGGCTTGACCGATGGCGCCCTCGCCGCTGCGCAGCTCAAGCCTCGGGTCAAAGGGGCTGGAGCCCCCGCCAAAGTTTGATTTGTCATGGGTGGGCTTGGCGGGTTCGATCCGCTAAGCTAGCCGCCCATGCGCACCCTCGATTTTCTCCATATTTCGTTAGCCGATCAGTGCCTCTACGGCTTTGCCGATGGGCAGCTGCTGCTGCGCGTGCCGGTCTCTACGGCCGCCAACGGTGCGGGCGAGCGTAACGGCTCTGGTTGTACCCCGCGTGGTCTGCATCAAGTGCGGGCGAAGATTGGCGAAGGTCTGCCATGTGCCGCGGTGCTACGCGGGCGTCGCTGGACCGGCGAGGTCTGGACGCCGCTGCTGCACGAGCAATTTCCCGGGCGCGACTGGATACTCACGCGAATCCTCTGGCTTAGCGGCCGTGAACCCGGGCGCAACCGGCTGGGCGATCTGGACAGCTTTCGCCGCTATATCTATTTGCACGGTACGCCCGACTGCGAGCCCATGGGAGTGCCGCGCTCCCATGGCTGCGTGCGCTTGCGCAATACCGATCTGCTTGAGTTGTTCCCGCGCGTCCCTCTTCATTGCGCCGTCCAGATTGACGAGGCGCCATGCCCGGCCTGGGCGAGTGCATCTCTCGATTAAGGATTATTTGCATGCAAGGCTCGTTAATGTTGGATATCGCCGGCACCTGGCTGACCGCCGAAGACCGGCATTTGCTGCGTCAGCCGCAAGTCGGCGGTTTGATTCTTTTCGCCCGCAATATCGAAAGCCCGCAGCAGGTACGCGAGCTGTCCGCGGCCATCCGGGCGCTGCGCCCCGACCTGTTGCTGGCGGTCGACCAGGAGGGCGGGCGAGTACAGCGTCTGCGTCAGGGCTTCGTGCGTCTGCCGGCGATGCGCGCGATTGCCGATAATGCCAATGCCGAAGCGCTCGCCGAACACTGCGGTTGGTTGATGGCCACCGAGGTACTGGCGGTAGGCCTGGATCTCAGCTTCGCGCCGGTGCTGGATTTGGATCATCAGCGCAGTGCGGTGGTCGGCAGTCGGGCATTCGAAGGCGATGCGCAGCGCGCCACCGCATTGGCCGGGGCTTTTATCCGCGGGATGAGCGCCGCGGGCATGGCTGCCACCGGCAAGCACTTCCCGGGGCACGGCTGGGCCGAGGCCGACTCCCATGTGGCGATCCCCGTGGACGAGCGCAGCCTGGAGCAGATTCGTGCCTGGGATTTGCAGCCATTCGCGCAGCTGAGCCAGCAATTGGCCGCGGTGATGCCGGCCCATGTCATCTATCCTCAGGTGGATACTCGGCCCGCCGGTTTTTCCCGGCGCTGGTTGCAGGACATTCTGCGCGGCGAATTGAAATTCTCCGGGGTGATTTTCAGCGATGACCTATCGATGGCGGGCGCCCATGTGGTCGGCGATGCGGCTTGCCGTATCGAAGCCGCACTCAGCGCGGGCTGCGACATGGGCTTGGTGTGTAATGATCGTGGCGCGGCGGAACTGGCCTTGAGTGCGTTGCAGCGTCTCAAGGTCGTGCCTCCTCAAGGTCTGGCGCGGATGCGCCGGCAGGCTTTTCCGGGTATCGAATACAAGCAACACCCACGTTGGCTGGAAGCGCTCGGTGCACTGCGCGCCGCGCAATTAATCGCTTGAGGAGAGTTTGATGACTGTCTACGCCATTATCGGCGGTACTGGCCTGACTCAGCTCGATGGCTTGACCATCAATGCTGCGCTGCATCTGGATACACCCTATGGCGCGCCCTCGGCGCCGGTATTGCGAGGGCAATATGCCAGTGGCGAAGAGGTGTTGTTTCTCGCCCGCCACGGCCATCCGCACCGAATTCCGCCGCACCAGGTCAACTACCGCGCCAATCTCTGGGCGCTGAAGGAGTCAGGCGCCAAAGCGATCATCGCGGTGAACGCGGTAGGCGGAATTCATTCGTCCATGGCCACCGGCCATTTCTGTTTGCCGCATCAGCTTATCGACTACACCTCGGGGCGCGAGCATACCTTCTACGAAGGTGAACTCGAGCACGTCACCCACGTGGATTTCAGCCACCCCTACGATACGGCGTTACGGGCAAAGCTTGCCGCTGCCCTCGACCAGCACCGCTGCAGTTACAGTTCCCATGGGGTGTATGGTTGTACCCAGGGGCCGCGTCTGGAAACGGTTGCCGAAATCGCCCGTATGGAGCGAGACGGTTGCGACATCGTCGGAATGACCGGTATGCCGGAAGCGGCGCTGGCGCGCGAGTTGGCCTTGCCTTATGCCTGCCTGGCGTTGGTGGTGAACCCTGCGGCCGGCAAATCCAACACGCTGATCACCATGGCGGAAATCGACCGTGCGCTGGAAGAGGGCATGGGGCGGGTGAAGTCGGTGTTGGCCCACGTCTTGACCAGTTGAGTTCGAGCTCCCGGATAGAGCCGCTTTCGCGCGCAAGGCGCTCAAAGCGTAGCCCGGATGCAATCCGGGAATGGATTGGCAGGAGATAGATTTCCCCGGATTGCATCCGGGTTACACCTGCAAAAATGCCGTTCACCTGTCTGGGATGAACGGCATTGCATTTTTCGCGGTCGTTTTCGTTGGTTAATCCGGGCGCCGGATTTAAAGCGAGCGAACGCGCACCAGCATGCCGAGGCTGCCGTGGTCGAGGAATGTCAGCTCGCCGTTCTGTAGGCGAATGCTGTGTTTGAACAGCTCGCTGCTGTTGAGTAGGCCGCTCTCGTCGAACTGGTTGATCCAAAGGTTGGCCTCGAGATCGATCAAGCCGTCTTGCTTGAGCGTCAATGTTCCTTCTACCGGGAAATGCCCGAACTGCTCGTCGCCGGTGCTCAGGGCTGTGCTGCTGGGAGCGGCGCCGATAGGCTGCGCCCAGGCTTTATGCAGCAATACCTGGTAGCCGTTGCCGGGGTTGAGTTTGCTCGCTTCGCTATCCAGCGTCGTCGCGCGTTCCTGGTCTGGACCAATGGGCTGCGCACCCTGCGCCCAGTCGTCCGGGGCGGGGCGGGCGGCGGGGAGCTGCTCGGCGTTCTGGCGGAAGACGATGACTTCCACCTGATACAGCGATTCGGCGGCGGCCGGGTTGGCGATCAGCAACGACAGCAGTAATAGCGGCAACAGGGCTAGGGTGCGGAGGGCGCGCATCGGGTCGATCCTTTAGCTGGAGGGAGTCAGGCGCTCGAACAGTGCTTCGAGCGTATTGAATCGTTCTTCGGGGCGTTCCATGGGCACTTGGAATTTGAACAGCGTAGCGCCTTCGAACTTGTAGCGGCTGGGTTGGCTCTGGATCAGCTTGATCAAGGTCATTGGGTCGACGCAGGTGTCGGCGGCAAACTCCAGGCGCCCGCCCTGGGGGCCGGCGTCGACCTTTTTGATCCCGAGTTTTTCCGCCTGCAGTTTCAACAGGGTCAGGCGGATCAGGTTCTTGCTCGGCTCCGGTAGCAAGCCGAAACGATCGATCATCTCGACCTGCAATTCCTTCAAGCCGTCCTCGTTGATCGCCGAGGCGATGCGCTTGTAGAGAATCAAGCGCGTGTGCACATCGGGCAGATAGTCCTCGGGGATCAGCGCCGGCACCCGCAGGTTGATTTCCGGACCGCCGCCCAGCGGTTGGTCGAGGTTCGGTTGCTCACCCTTGCGGATGGCCTTGACCGCGCGCTCGAGCATTTCCATATACAGGGTGAAGCCCACCGCCTGGATCTGCCCGCTCTGGCCATCGCCGAGCAATTCGCCGGCTCCGCGGATTTCCAAGTCGTGGGTGGCCAGGAGGAAGCCCGCACCAAGGTCCTGGGCACCGGAAATGGCTTCCAGGCGTTTCTGTGCGTCCTCGGTCATCTGTTTGCGCGGTGGCGTCAGCAGGTAGGCGTAGGCCTGGTGGTGGCTGCGTCCGACCCGGCCGCGAAGCTGATGCAACTGAGCCAGGCCGAACTTGTCGGCGCGCTCGATGATGATGGTGTTGGCACTGGGCACGTCGATGCCGGTTTCGATGATGGTCGAGGCGATCAGCACATTGAAGCGCTTGTGATAGAAGTCGCCCATCACCTGTTCCAATTCGCGCTCGCGCATCTGCCCGTGGCCGATGCCGATGCGCGCCTCCGGCACCAGTTCGGCCAGATCGGCGGCACATTTCTCGATGGTTTTCACATCGTTGTGCAGGTAGTACACCTGGCCGCCGCGCAGCAGTTCGCGCAGCAGCGCTTCCTTGATCGTCGGGTTGTTCTGCTCCATGACGAAGGTGCGCACGGACAGACGGCGCGCCGGCGGCGTGGCGATGATCGACAGGTCGCGCATGCCCGATACGGCCATGTTCAGGGTGCGCGGGATCGGCGTGGCGGTGAGGGTGAGGATGTCCACCTCGCTGCGCAGGGCCTTGAGCTGCTCCTTCTGGCGCACGCCGAAACGGTGCTCCTCGTCGATGATCACCAGACCCAGGTTGCTGAATTTGACATCGCCCTGCAGCAACTTGTGGGTGCCGATGACGATATCGACCTTGCCCTCGGCCAATTGCTGCATGGCATCGCTGACTTCCTTGGCGCTTTTGAAGCGGCTCATCACCTCGACTTTCACCGGCCAATCGGCGAAGCGATCGCGGAAGCTGTTGTAGTGCTGCTGGGCGAGCAGGGTGGTGGGCACGAGTACCGCCACCTGCTTGCCGCCGTGTACGGCGATAAAGGCGGCGCGCATGGCCACTTCGGTTTTGCCGAAGCCGACGTCGCCGCAAATCAGGCGATCCATCGGCTTGGCCGCCAGCATGTCGTCGTGCACCGCTTCGATGGCGGCCTGCTGGTCGGGGGTTTCCTCGAAGGGGAAGCCAGCGCTGAAGGTTGCGTAATCGGCCTTGGGATCGGCAAAGGCATAGCCTTCGCGGGCGGCGCGGCGCGCATAGATGTCGAGCAATTCGGCGGCGACATCGCGCACCTGTTCGGCGGCCTTGCGCTTGGCTTTCTGCCAGGTTTCCGAGCCGAGGCGGTGCAACGGCGCCAGGGCATCGTCGCTGCCGGTATAGCGGGCGATCAGGTGTAGGCTGGCCACGGGAACGTAAAGCTTGGCCTCCTCCGCGTACATCAATGCGAGGAACTCGGCGGCCTGGCCGTCGATCTCCAGGGTGATGAGGCCCAGATAGCGGCCAACGCCATGATCGATATGCACCACCGGTGCGCCTTCGCGCAGTTCGGCGAGGTTTTTGATCACATTGTCGCCGCCGTCCCGGGATTTTTCCCTGCGACGACGCTGCATCACCCGTTGGCCGAACAGCGGGCTTTCGGCGATCAGGGCCAGGTCGTCGAGCAGCAGACCCTCGTCGAGCGGCGCGATGCAGATACCCAGACGTTCCTTGCCGCTGGTGAATTCCGACCAGCCGGCGACTTCCAAAGGCTTGAGCTTGAGCCGGGCGAGCAGTTCGAGCAGCACTTCGCGGCGGCCGGCGGATTCGGCGCAGAACAATATTCGGCCTGGGTATTCCTCGACAAAGCGGCGCAGCGCGGACAATGGCTCAGTGGCTTTGGCTTCGATTGCCAGGTCCGGCAGCGGGCGGGCGCTGAAGCGCTGGCGACCAACGCCCGCTTCGATGTCGTCCTGGCTGACCACCACGCGCGGCCATTCTTTCAAGCGCGCGAAGCAATCTTCCACCGGCAGGAAGATATCCGCCGGCGGCAGCAATGGGCGCTCGGGATCGACGCGGCGCTCTTCATAGCGGTTGCGCGCATCGTTCCAGAACTGCTCGGCGGCTTTTTCCACGCCGGGCAGGGAAAATACCTGGGTGTCTTGCGGCAGGTAGTCGAACAGGGTCGCGGTTTCTTCGAAGAACAGTGGTATGTAGTACTCGATGCCGGCCGGGGTGATACCGGTCGACAGATCCTGATAGATCGGGCAGCGGCGGAAATCCACGTCGAAACGCTCGCGGAAGCGCCCGCGGAAGTCGGTGACGGCCTTCTTCTCCAGCGGGAATTCGCGCGCCGGCAGCAGTTTTATCGAGTCGACCTTGTCGATCGAACGCTGGGTTTCCGGATCGAAGGTGCGCAGGGTTTCGATTTCGTCGTCGAACAGGTCGATCCGCAGCGGTTGCTTGCTGCCCATCGGGAACAGGTCGATTAGCGCACCGCGCACGGCGAACTCGCCATGTTCGTACACGGTGTCGACGCAGCGGTAGCCCGAGGCTTCCAGGCGCGTGCGCATCTGCTCGACATCGAGCTTCTGTCCGACATCCAGCACCAGGCTGCTGCCGAGCAGGAAGCGCGTCGGCGCCAGGCGGTGTAGGGCAGTGGTAATCGGCACTACCAGAACGCCGTGTTTCAGCTCAGGCAGGCGATAGAGCGCGGCGATGCGCTGGGAAATGATGTCCTGGTGCGGCGAGAACAGGTCGTAGGGCAGGGTTTCCCAATCGGGGAAGTGCAGCACCGGCAGTTCGGGCGCGAAAAACCGCAGCTCCTGCTCCAGGCGCTCGGCGCTCTGGCTGTCGGCGGTCAGCAGCAGGGTGAAGCGGCGGGCGGCGCTGGCGGCCTCGGCGATCGCCAGGCTCAGCGCGGCGCCGGGCAGGTTGCCCCAGTGTTGTTTGCCCGCGCTGGCCGGCAGGGACGGTAGGTGCAATATGGACTCGGGGGTTACGGGCACGGGTAGCTCACGGTCATACGACAGGGCTGGCGATTGTAACTATCCACGCCGGGTGCTGTCAGTGTTTCGTCCGCTGCAGATTGCCGGCGATAGCCCGCGTCGGCATAATGTAGCCCCCTTTTTAAGCCCCTACATGTGGAAGGTACTGCCCGTGACTCAGAAGCCCGACCAGTGTCTTGGTGAGTGGATCGATCGAGAAGCCCTTGCGGAAGCGATGATTCCGATGATTGGCCAGCTCTACCGTAATAACAACGTGGTCACCTCGATCTACGGCCGTGGTCTGATCAACCGCTCGGTGATCGATATTCTCAAGGCTCACCGTTTCGCCCGCCATCGCCTGGCCGACGATAAAGAGCTGTCGGTGCATGACACTTTCCCCATCCTCAAGACCATGAGCGAGCTCAAGCTGGGCGCCGCTTCGGTGGACCTGGGCAAGATGGTCGGCAAGTTCAAGGCTGAGGGCGAAGGCCGCAGCATCGAGCAATTCGTCAAGGACGAGTTGGCCGAGGTGGCGGGTGCGCAAAATAGCGCGGGCCGCGAGGGCACCGATGTCGTGCTCTACGGTTTCGGTCGTATCGGTCGCTTGCTGGCGCGCATCCTGATCGAGAAAACCGGCGGCGGTGATGGTCTGCGTTTGCGCGCCATCGTCGTGCGCAAGGGCGCGAGCAACGATCTGGTCAAGCGTGCCAGTCTGCTGCGCCGCGACTCGGTGCATGGCAAGTTCAACGGCACCATCACCATCGACGAGGAAAACAATACCCTCACCGCCAACGGCAACCTGATCCAGATCATCTACGCCAAGTCGCCGACCGAGGTGGATTACACCCAATACGGCATCAAGAACGCTCTGCTAGTCGACAACACCGGCGTATGGCGCGATGCCGAAGGTCTGGGGCAGCACCTGGCGTGCCCGGGCATCGACCGCGTCGTGCTCACTGCGCCAGGCAAAGGTGCGCTGAAAAATATCGTGCACGGCATCAACCATGGCGAAATCAGCGCTGACGACAAGATCATTTCCGCGGCGTCCTGTACCACCAACGCCATCGTGCCGGTGCTCAAGGCGGTCAACGATCAGTACGGGATCGTCAACGGCCATGTCGAAACCGTTCATTCGTACACCAACGACCAGAACCTGATCGACAACTTCCACAAGGGCAGCCGTCGCGGTCGTAGTGCCGCGTTGAACATGGTGATCACCGAAACCGGCGCCGCCACTGCCGCTGCCAAGGCCTTGCCGGTGCTCAAGGGCAAGCTGACCGGCAACGCCATTCGCGTGCCGACGCCAAACGTGTCCATGGCTATCCTCAATCTGAACCTGGAGAAGGCTACCACCCGCGAAGAGATCAACGAATACCTGCGCCAGATGGCTATGCATTCGGATCTGCAGAAGCAGATCGATTTCGTCAGCTCCCAGGAAGTGGTCTCCACCGACTTCGTCGGTTCGCGTCATGCTGGTGTGGTCGACGCCGAGGCGACCATCGCCAACGACAACCGCGTCGTGCTCTACGTGTGGTACGACAACGAGTTCGGCTACAGCTGTCAGGTGGTGCGCGTGATGGAAGACATGGCCGGGGTCAACCCGCCGGCGTTTCCGCGCTAAGCGTCGTCAGTGCTTGAAAAAAACGGGAGCTTCGGCTCCCGTTTTTCGTTTTTCGTTTCTGCTTTTCCGGTGTCTGACTCATGGACAAGAGGTTGGTCATGGCGCCAGCAGGCGGCCGCGCAGGTCGTCCGAGAGTCCTTTCGGTGCCAACCATATCCCCAGATACACCTTGGCCAGTTGTGGGTTCTGACTGGTAAAGGCGATTTCGCCGTTGCGTTCCAGGGTCAGGCCGCTGCTGGGGCTGAAGTTCAGGGCGTAGCGGTCGCCGGCGCGGATGTCGCGGAAGTTGTCGTGCAGGGCATCGAGCGCATCGCGTAACGGCTCGAGGGTGCGGGCGTCGTGTTGTCTGTTCAGGGTGGTCCAGGCGGCCTCGATCACGTCTTCGCGGTCGATATCGCGAAAGTAGTAGAGCTCCAGGCGCTGGCTTAGCGGGGCGTCAAAGGCGTCGCCCGGGCTGGCTTGGCGCGGGGCGTAGAAGGCTGCGGCATAGACGTCGACCCACAGGTAGGTCAGGACGCTTTGGTTCTTGCGCTCCAGCGCTTCTCGGTTCAGTTCGAATCCGCTGCTGAAACCGGCCTCGCGCAAGCGCTCGCCGGTGTTGGCGAGCAGGGTGTCGCTCAGCAATAGCAACGCGCTAAACAGCAGTATTCGACGCATGATCCTACTCCGGAGGGCGAATGTCCTTGTTTCGCCTGGAAGGGGGTATCGGTCAAGCCGGCATATGTTGCCCGCTGTTGCAGAAAGCTCAAAAAAAGCCCGGGTTCGGGTGGTCAGTGGCAGGGGTGCTCTTTATAATCGAGCGGATTTTTTCCTCGCGTTCGACATCACAAGCAGTGCCTAACTTTCTTGTGGTGCTGCTTTGCATCTTAAGCGTGCCGATGTCGCCCGTATTCTAAAAAAGCTTATAAATCAGTGGTTAGGCAAACCTATGATCAAAATAAAACATGGGCTCGATTTGCCCATAACAGGTGCGCCGACGCAGCGTATAGAGGCCGCGAGGCCGGTACGCAGTGTCGCCGTCATAGGCTTCGATTATCACGGGATGAAAGCGACCATGCAGGTCCAGGTCGGCGACCGGGTCAAGCTCGGTCAGGTACTGTTCTCCGATAAGAAAACGCCAGGCGTGGATTTCACCGCGCCAGGCGCGGGGGTCATCAGCGCCATTCATCGCGGCGAGAAGCGCGTCCTGCAATCGGTGGTGATCGACCTCGATGGCGATGAACAAGTTACTTTTGCCCAGTATCCGGCGGCCGAGCTGGCTAGCTTGAGCGACGCCCAGGTGCGGGAAAATCTTCAGCAGTCCGGCCTGTGGACAGCATTTCGCATGCGTCCGTTCAGTAAGGTGCCTGCGGTAGATGCTGTTCCCCACTCGATCTTCGTGACGGCCATCGATACCCATCCTTTGGCGGCGGATCCTGCGCTGGTCATCGGCGAGTACGCCGCAGACTTCGAAAACGGCCTGCAGGTGCTCGGTAATCTGGGCAAGGTCTTCCTGTGCAAGGCCGAAGGCGTCAGTTTGCCCGGCGAGCAACTGGCCAAGGTGCAGACCGAGACTTTCGCCGGACCCCATCCGGCTGGCTTGCCGGGAACCCATATACACTTCCTCGATCCGGTCAGCGCGACCAAGAGCGTTTGGTCGTTGAACTACCAGGACGTGATCGCCATCGGCAAGCTGTTCACCAGCGGCCAATTGTGGGTCGAGCGTATCGTCGCGCTGGCCGGCCCGGTGGTCGAGCAGCCGCGTCTGCTGCGCACCCGTCTGGGCGCCAATCTGGAAGAACTCAGTGCGGGGCAATTGCAGCCTGGCAATAACCGCGTGATCTCCGGTTCGGTGTTGGGTGGTCGTACCGCCCATGGCGCCTTTGCCTTCCTCGGTCGTTACCACCTGCAGGTGTCTTGCCTGGCCGAGGGTAACGAGCGCGAAATGCTGCATTACCTGCGTGCCGGGGTGAACAAGCACTCGGTACTGAATATCTTCGTTTCCAAGCTGTCGGCGGCGAAAAAATTCGCATTCTCCACCACCACCAATGGCAGCCCGCGCGCCATGGTGCCGGTCGGTAATTACGAAGAAGTGATGCCGCTGGACATTCTGCCAACGCAACTGCTGCGCTACCTGATCGTCGGCGATACCGAGATGGCTCAGAAATTGGGCTGCCTGGAACTCGATGAAGAAGATCTGGCGTTGTGCACCTATGTCTGTGCCGGCAAATACGAATACGGCCCGATCCTGCGCGATAACCTCGCCCGCATCGAGAAGGAGGGTTAATCCATGGGTATCCGTGCATTCCTCGATAAAATCGAGCACAACTTCGAGAAGGGCGGCAAGTACGAGAAGTGGTATGCCCTCTACGAGGCCATCGACACCTTCTTCTATCGCCCTGGCAGCGTGACCAAAACCACCGCTCACGTGCGTGACGGTATTGACCTCAAGCGCATGATGATCACCGTTTGGGTCTGTACGTTCCCAGCGATGTTCTTCGGCATGTGGAACGCGGGCTATCAGGCCAACCTGATTTTCGCGCAAAACCCCGAGCTGTTGGCTAACCAGGAAGGTTGGCACTTTGCGCTGATCAGTTCTCTCGCCGGTTTCGACCCCAATAGCCTCTGGGACAACTTCGTCCAGGGCGCTGCATGGTTCCTGCCGGTGTACGGGGTGGTCTTCATCGTCGGCGGTTTCTGGGAAGTACTGTTCGCCTCGATCCGCAAACATGAAGTCAACGAAGGTTTCTTCGTCACGTCGGTGCTGTTCGCCCTGATTCTGCCGCCGAGTATTCCTTTATGGCAGGTGGCGCTGGGCATCAGCTTCGGCGTGGTGATCGGCAAGGAAGTATTCGGTGGTACCGGCAAGAACTTTCTCAACCCGGCCTTGACCGGCCGTGCCTTCCTGTTCTTCGCGTATCCGGCGCAAATGTCCGGCGATGCGGTATGGACTACGGTCGACGGATTCGCTGGCGCAACCGCATTGAGTCTGGCCGCTTCAGGCGGTATCGAGAGCGTGATCGGCCAGGGCATCACCTGGATGGACGCGTTCGTCGGCACCATTCACGGCTCGCTCGGCGAAACCAGCACCTTGGCTATCGCTATCGGCGGCCTGGTGTTGTTGATCACCAAGATCGCCTCCTGGCGCATCGTCGCCGGCGTGATGCTCGGCATGATCGGTCTCAGCCTGTTGTTCAACCTGCTCGGTTCGACCACCAACCCGATGTTCGCCATGCCCTGGTATTGGCACCTGGTCGTCGGCGGTTTCGCCTTCGGTATGTTTTTTATGGCCACCGACCCGGTGTCGGCGTCCATGACCAATACCGGCAAGTGGATTTTCGGTGCCTTGATCGGGGTGATGGTGGTGTTGATCCGCGTGGTCAACCCGGCCTTCCCGGAAGGCATGATGCTGGCGATTCTGTTCGCCAACCTGTTTGCACCGCTGATCGACCACTTCGTCGTTCAAGCCAATATCAAGCGGAGGCTGGCACGTAATGTCTAGTCAAAAAGAATCCACCGCCCGCACCCTGACGGTAGCCCTGCTGGTCTGCCTGGTGTGCTCGGTGTTCGTTGCCGGCGCCGCCGTGGCGCTCAAGCCGACCCAGTTGGACAACCGTCTGCTGGACAAGCAGCGCAGCATCCTCGCGATCGCCGGCCTGGGCGAGGCGAGCATGTCGGCGCGCGCAGTCAAGGAGCTGTTCAACAGCACCATCAGCGCCAAGCTGGTCAACCTGGAAACCGGCGAATTCTCCGATGCCTACGATCCGTTGACTTTCGATCCGCTGAAGGCTGCGAAGGACCCGAAACTTTCCAGCGTCCTGCCGGCCAGTGAAGATATCGCCGGGATCAAGCGTCAGGAGAAATTCAGTACTGTCTACATAGTCGAGAAAGACGGCCAGATCGATACCATGATCCTGCCGGTTCGCGGTTACGGTCTGTGGTCCACGCTTTACGGCTTCATCGCGCTCAAGGGCGATCTGAAGACCGTGGTCGGCATGGGCTTCTACCAGCACGGCGAAACCCCGGGGCTGGGCGGCGAAGTGGATAATCCGAAATGGACCGGTCAATGGCCGGGTAAAGTCGTCTACGAGGATGGTTCCGTGGCCGTGCAGGTGGTTAAAGGCGGTGTCGATCCGCAGAGCCCCGAGGCGGAGCATCAGGTCGATGCCCTGGCCGGCGCCACCTTGACCAGTAAAGGTGTGGAGAATCTGTTGAGATTCTGGCTGGGCGAGAACGGCTTCGGTCCCTTTATCGAGAACCTGCGCGCAGGGGAGGCTTGATCATGTCGCAACCCACGATCAAACAAGTGTTGTTGGACCCTATCTTCAATAACAACCCCATTGGTCTGCAGATCCTCGGTATCTGTTCGGCCCTGGCGGTGACTTCGAACCTGAAAACCGCGCTGGTAATGTCCATCGCGCTGACCCTGGTGACCGGTTTCTCCAATCTGTTCATCTCGATGATCCGCAGTCAGATCCCCAGCTCGATCCGCATGATCGTGCAGATGGTGATCATCGCCTCGCTGGTAATCGTGGTGGATCAGGTACTCAAGGCCTATGCCTTCAGCCTGTCCAAGCAGTTGTCGGTATTCGTCGGTCTGATCATCACCAACTGCATCGTGATGGGCCGCGCAGAAGCCTTCGCCATGCAGAACCCGCCGGTACTGTCGTTCTTCGACGGCATCGGTAACGGTCTCGGTTACAGCGCCATGCTGATCGCCCTGGGCTTCATTCGCGAGCTGTTCGGCGCGGGCAAGCTGATGGGTTACGAAATCATTCCGGTGATCAACGACGGCGGTTGGTATCAGCCCAACGGCCTGTTGCTGCTGCCGCCTTCGGCGTTCTTCCTGATCGGTTTGTTTATTTGGGCGCTACGCAGCTGGAAAAAAGAGCAGCTCGAGCAACCGAGCTACAAGATGGCGCCGCAAGTCTCGAATAAGGAGGCTTATTAATGGAACATTACGTTAGCTTGCTGGCCAAGGCCGTGTTCGTCGAGAACATGGCGCTGGCCTTCTTCCTCGGCATGTGCACCTTCATCGCCATCTCGAAGAAAGTAGAGACGGCGATTGGCCTGGGTATCGCGGTCGTTGTCGTACAGGTGATCACCGTACCGGCGAACAACCTGATTTATACCTATCTGCTCAAAGATGGTGCCCTGGCTTGGGCCGGTCTGCCGGAAGTCGATCTGAGCTTCCTCGGTCTGCTCAGCTACATCGGGGTGATCGCGGCGATCGTACAGATCCTTGAAATGCTCCTGGATAAGTACGTACCCAGTCTGTACAACGCCCTCGGCGTATTCCTGCCTTTGATTACCGTGAACTGCGCGATCATGGGCGGCACGCTGTTCATGGTCGAGCGCGACTACAACTTGGCGGAAAGTACGGTCTACGGTTTCGGTTCAGGTCTCTCCTGGGCGCTGGCAATCACCGCGTTGGCGGGGATTCGCGAGAAACTCAAGTACAGCGACGTTCCAGCTGGCCTTCAGGGCTTGGGCATCACCTTTATCACCATCGGTCTGATGTCTCTGGGCTTCATGTCCTTCTCCGGCGTGCAGTTGTAAGGAAGGATGAATAGATGATCAATTATCAAATCTTTCTCGCGATCGGCATGTTCACCGGCATTGTGCTGGCGTTGGTGCTGATCATCCTGATGGCGCGCGCCAAGCTGGTTTCCAGCGGCGACGTGAGCATCGAGATCAATGGCGAAAAAACCATTGTGGTCCCGGCCGGCGGCAAATTGCTGCAGACCCTGGCGGCCAACAATATCTTCCTCTCCTCGGCATGCGGCGGCGGCGGTACCTGCGCCCAGTGCAAGTGCGTGGTCGAACATGGTGGCGGCGAAATGCTGCCGACCGAGGAAGCTGCCTTCACTCGCCGCGAAGCCAAGGCTGGCTGGCGTCTGTCCTGCCAGACTCCGGTCAAGCAGGACATGAAGATCGAGGTGCCGGAAGAAGTCTTCGGGGTGAAGAAGTGGGAGTGCACCGTCGAGTCCAATCCTAACGTGGCCACCTTCATCAAGGAGCTGACGCTGAAACTGCCGGAAGGCGAGAACGTCGACTTCCGCGCTGGCGGCTACGTGCAACTGGAATGCCCGCCGCACACCGTGCATTACAAGGACTTCGATATCCAGGAGGAGTACCGCGGCGACTGGGACAAGTTCAACCAGTGGAAGTACGTGTCCAAGGTCGACGAGACCGTGATCCGTGCCTACTCCATGGCCAACTACCCGGAAGAGCGCGGCCTGGTGAAGTTCAATATCCGTATCGCCTCGCCGCCCCCGGGCAAGGATGATCTGCCGCCGGGCAAGATGTCGTCCTACGTGTTCAGCCTCAAACCGGGCGACAAGATCACCGTGTACGGCCCGTTCGGCGAGTTCTTCGCCAAGGACACCGACGCCGAGATGGTCTTCATCGGCGGTGGTGCCGGCATGGCGCCGATGCGCTCGCACATCTTCGACCAGCTCAAGCGGTTGAAGTCCAAGCGCAAGATCAGCTTCTGGTACGGCGCGCGCTCCATGCGTGAAGCCTTCTACGTGGAAGAGTACGACCAGTTGCAGGCGGAGAACGAAAACTTCCAGTGGCACCTGGCGCTGTCCGACCCGCTGCCGGAGGACAACTGGAGCGGCCTTAAAGGCTTCATCCATAACGTGCTGTACGAGAACTATCTGAAGGACCACCCGGCGCCTGAAGATTGCGAGTTCTACATGTGCGGTCCGCCTATGATGAACGCCGCGGTGATCAAGATGCTGGTCGACCTGGGTGTTGAGGAGGAAAATATCCTGCTCGATGACTTCGGCGGCTAAGCGTGAAGTTAGCAGTATTCCAGCCCGTTATCGCTGTCGCTCTTGCGGCAGCCCTAACGGGCTGTTTGCATTCTGAGAAAGTCGAAGAGTTCGGCGGCCCGACCATGGGCAGCACTTACTCGGTCAAATACGTAACCGGCGAAGGTGTTGCCGAACGGGCGCGACTCAAGGCCGAGACCGAGGCGATCCTCGCAGAAGTCGATCGGCAGATGTCCACCTACCGCGCCGACTCCATTATCTCCGTCTTCAATCAGGCTCCGGCGGGCAGCTGCCTGGCGGTGCCGGTCGAAATGCTGGAGGTGGTGCGTGCCGGCCAGGTATTGGCGCAGGAAAGCCAAGGCGCCTTCGATCTGACATTGGAACCTTTGCTCAACCTCTGGGGCTTCGGGCCGCAGGCGCGGGTGGAGCGTGTGCCGACCGCCGAGCAGTTGGCGCAAGCGCGCGAGCGCAGCGGCCACCGGCACCTGCGTATCGAAGGGCAGCAGCTGTGCAAGGACGTCGACCTGCAGCTGGATCTCAACAGCCTGGCGGCCGGTTATACGGTCGACAGGATCGTCGGTCGTCTGCTCGAGCTGGGCGTCGATAGCTACCTGGTGGACGTCACTGGCGAGCTCAAGGCTGCGGGCAAGAAGCCGGACGGTCAGTCTTGGCGCATTGCCATCGAGGCGCCGCGGGACGATCAGCGAGTCGCGCAAAGGGTTCTGCAATTGGATGGTTACGGGGTCTCCACCTCGGGTGACTACCGTAATTATTTCGAGGAAAACGGCGTGCGTTACTCGCACACCCTGGACCCGCAGACCGGTGCGCCTATCACCCATAAGCTGGCCGCGGTAACGGTGGTCGATCCGTCGACCTTACGGGCCGATGGTTTGTCTACATTGTTAATGGTGCTTGGTCCGATCAAAGGTCCCGAGTATGCGGAACAAGCAGGTATCGCGGCGTTTTTCGTGACCCGCGAGGGTGAGGGCTTCGTCACACGGAGCACCGCCGTTTTCGAGCAGCTCTTCGCTGCAGGAGATAAGCAATGATTTGGTTGATCGTGTTTTGCACCATGCTGTTGGTGGTGTCGTTAATGGCCGTTGGCGTGATCATGGGGCGTAAGCCCATCGCCGGATCCTGCGGCGGGATCGCCAATCTGGGTATCGAAAAGGAATGTTCGATCTGCGGCGGTAGCCGCGAGAAGTGCGAGGAGGTCAACCGCGATTCCTCGCTCAGCGATGGCGACAAGCTGGCGTACGACGCGACCAAGCGCTAATCGCCCGACGCAACACTGATTGTTAGGCTGCGGCTGTATCGATTGCCGGCCCGCGACAACGGGCTGGCCCTGCCGAGGGTGCGCCATAAGCGCCCCGGTGTGATCTGAAGGAGTAAACATGGCGGTCTATAACTACGACGTAGTGGTGCTGGGCTCCGGCCCGGCAGGTGAAGGTGCGGCAATGAACGCCGCCAAAGCGGGGCGTAAGGTCGCGGTGGTCGATAGCCGCCGCGAAGTCGGCGGTAACTGCACCCACCTGGGCACGATCCCCTCCAAAGCGCTGCGCCATTCGGTACGGCAGATCATGCAATTCAACACCAACCCGATGTTTCGCCAGATCGGCGAGCCGCGTTGGTTCTCCTTTCCCGATGTGTTGAAAAGCGCCGAACGGGTGATCGCCAAGCAGGTGACCTCGCGCACCGGTTACTACGCGCGTAACCGCATCGATGTCTTCTTCGGTACCGGCAGCTTTTCAGACGAGCAAACCATCGAAGTAGTCTGCGCCAACGGCGTGGTCGAGAAGCTGGTGGCCAAGCAGATCGTCATCGCCACCGGTTCGCGACCTTATCGTCCGGCGGATGTCGATTTCCATCATCCACGGGTATACGACAGCGACACCATCCTCAATCTCAGTCACACGCCACGCCGCTTGATCATTTATGGCGCCGGGGTGATCGGCTGCGAATACGCATCGATTTTCAGCGGTTTGGGGGTGTTGGTCGATCTGATCGACAACCGCGATCAGCTGTTGAGCTTCCTCGACGCGGAAATTTCCGATGCGCTGAGTTATCACCTGCGCAATACCAACGTGCTGATTCGCCATAACGAAGAGTACGAGAGTATCGAGGGGGTGGAGAACGGAGTGGTGCTGCACCTCAAGTCCGGCAAGAAAATCAAGGCCGATGCCTTGCTCTGGTGTAACGGCCGCACCGGCAATACCGACCAGTTGGGCCTGGAAAACATCGGCATCAAGGTCAATAGCCGCGGGCAGATCGAAGTCGACCAGAATTACCGCACCGAAGTCCCGAACATCTTCGCCGCCGGCGATGTGATCGGCTGGCCGAGCCTGGCCAGCGCCGCCTACGACCAGGGCCGCTCGGCGGCCGGCAATATTGTCGAGAACGACAGCTGGCGTTTCGTCGACGATGTGCCGACCGGCATCTATACCATCCCGGAGATCAGTTCGATCGGTAAGAACGAGCGCGAGCTGACTCAGGCGAAGATTCCCTACGAGGTGGGTAAGGCGTTCTTCAAGAGCATGGCGCGGGCGCAGATCTCCCATGAGCCGGTGGGCATGTTGAAGATCCTGTTCCACCGGGAAACCCTGGAGGTACTCGGGGTTCACTGCTTCGGCTACCAGGCGTCGGAGATCGTGCATATCGGTCAGGCGATCATGAATCAGAAGGGCGAGGCGAACAGCATCAAGTACTTCGTCAATACCACGTTCAACTACCCAACCATGGCCGAAGCCTATCGGGTTGCCGCGTTCGACGGTCTCAATCGGCTTTTTTGACCGGCTCCGACCGGTGGCCTGAGCCGGTCGGGGAGGACCCGTTCAGCGACTCCCAGGGATGGCGCTGGCCGAACCGGGAGAGTTTCTGATCAGGCAGCAATAAGAAAACCGGCCCGCGTGGCCGGTTTTCGTTTATCTGGGGGCATCATCTGGCTCAGCCAGGCTTGCCCAGCGTCTGCACGGCGATCCCGGGGAAGTCGGTGATCAGGCTGTCGACGCCAAAGTCGGCGAGACGGCGCATCAACGCCGGTTCGTTGACCGTCCACACCGACACGTGCAAACCGGCTTTCTGCGCCTTGAGCAGGCGTTCGGGGGTGCACAGCGTCCAGTTCAGGGCGAGCATGTCGCAGCCGTAATGCTTGGCCACTTTCAGCGGGTCGAGCCAGGCGTACTCGGCGACCAGGCCGCGCGACAGCTCAGGCGTCAGGCGTTTCAAGGCGCTGAGGACTTCTCGCGAGCTGGAGGTGACCGTGACCTTGTCGCTCAAACCGTAGCGTCCGGCGAGCGCTGCGATGGCTTCGACCGTGCGCGCGGCGCGCACTTTCGAGGCGCTTTTGACTTCCAGCTGCCAGTGCTCGAAATCGCATTTTTCGAACAGCTCGGCCAGCCGCGGGATAGGGCAGGGCTGAACCCAGCCGGGCCCGCCCTTGCGCGCGTCATAACGGACCAGCTCCTCCGCGTCGTGTTCGACCACCTTGCCGCGATGGCCGGTGGTGCGCTTCAGCGTCGGGTCGTGAATCACCATCAATTCGCCGTCGCGCGACAGATGCAGATCCAGTTCGCAGCGACGTACGCCGTGCGCCAGGCACTGTTGAAAGCTGCTCAGGGTATTTTCCGGTGCTTCGCCTTTGGCGCCGCGGTGGCCGTAGATCAGGGGCACTGCTTACTCCTTGTCGGGCATGGCGCCGCGTGGCTGGTGGTGGCGCACGCTGTTAATCACGTGGTCGTACTCGAAGTACACGCTGAAGGTGCGGTAGTCCCAGCGGGTGATCGGCGGTTGGCCAACGCTGGGGTGTTCCTCATCGGCCAGACCGAAGCGCTCCAGCACCGATTGCCGGGATTCGCCCATGCGGGGTAGCCCGCTGATTTCGTCGCCTTGTTGACCGATGGGGATCTGCAAGGTTTCTGCACTGGCGCCAAGCGGCAGCAATAACATGAGCATCAATAAACAGCGTGACATGGCGGGTCTCATCGTCAGGGGAGCGGTTGTTCCTGTTCGCGCGCCAGGCGACGTTCCAAGGCCTGGCGCTGCAGGATATGCCGGGCCAGCAATTGGCGCTGGGCATCGGTCAAGGCTTCGAATTCGGCGCCGATCTCGAACTGACCGTTACTTTGCTGCTGACAGTGCACGACTTTAGCTCGCAGCAGCAAGCCCAGGGCTTGGGGCATCAGCACCATTTTCAAGGCCAAATGGCTGGCGGGAGGCACGGCTTGCGCATTGTTGAAGCTCACGCCGCCCTCGGACAGGCTGACCTGCCGGGGCGGGCCGATATCGCGCAACAGGCTTTGCGCAACCGCCTGGCCGAGCAGGTCGATACGCTTGTTCATGGTCTTCAGGTAATTGGCCAGGGTGCGATCGCGCTCGCTGATATGGCGCAGCAGATGCTGCGATTCGAAGTCCATCAGGTGCAGCTCGCTGAGCAAGTTGAACAATGGCGAGCTGTCGTGAAGCTCGTCACTGGCTAATGCTTGCGCGCCGGAGAGCAGGGTGAAATCCAGTGCGATCGTATCGTCGATACGATAGTATTCGCGGCGATCATCTTCATCTTGAGTCGACATGGCGAACCCATGGCAGCAGTGGTGATCTGAGTGTAAAGCCGCTGGCCAGGCCTCGCCACAAGGACGTTTCCCTTTCCTTCGAAAGCCCCTACATGTTCAGACCTCTATTCGTATTTGTCGGTACGCGTTATACCCGTGCCAAACGCCGCAATCATTTCGTTTCATTTATTTCCCTGACTTCGATGCTCGGGCTGGCGCTAGGCGTGCTGGTGATGATTCTGGTGTTGTCGGTGATGAACGGCTTCGACCGGGAAATGCGCACCCGCGTGCTCGGCATGGTGCCGCACGCCACCGTCGAGAGCGCGACGCCGATCGACGACTGGCGCAGCCTGGGCGAGCGCGTGCTGAAAAACCCCCAGGTGACGGCCGTCGCCCCCTTCAGCCAGATGCAAGGCCTGCTCACCCATGAGGGCAAAGTGCAGAAGGTGCTGATCAATGCGGTGAATCCGCAGGAAGAAGCCAAGGTTTCGAATATCGGCGGCTTCTTCGTGCAAGGGCGTTTGGAAGATCTGCAGGCCGGCGACTTCGGTATCGTCATCGGCGACAAGGCGGCGGAGAAACTGGGCGTCGGTATGGGCGACAAAATCACCTTCGTGGCACCGGAGGTCACGGTGACGCCTGCCGGCATGTTTCCGCGGCTCAAGCGCTTCACCGTAGTCGGCATCTTTCATGTCGGCGTCGGCGAAGTCGATGGCTTTATCGCCATGACCCATCTCCAGGACCTGGCGCGCTTGCGGCGCTGGCAGGGCGATCAGGTGCAAGGATTGCGCTTGAAGTTCGCCGATCTGTTCCAGGCGCCGCGGGTTGCCTGGGAGCTGGCGCAAACCCTGGGCGATCGCGATTACTACGCCCGCGACTGGACGCGCAGCCACGGCAATCTCTACCAGGCGATCCGCATGGAGAAAGCCATGATCGGCCTGTTGTTGCTGCTGATCGTCGCGGTGGCCGCATTCAATATCATTTCCACCCTGGTAATGGTGGTAACCGACAAGAAGGGCGATATCGCCATTCTGCGCACCCTGGGCGCGACGCCGCGGCAGATCATGGCGATCTTCATGGTGCAGGGCACCATCATCGGCGTATTCGGCACCGCCATCGGCGCGGTGCTGGGTATTCTGGCGGCCTTGAATATCAGCGCCGGTATCGAGTCGCTGGAGTCCGCGCTGGGGTTCAAATTCCTCGATTCCAATGTTTACTTCATCGACTACATCCCCTCGCAGTTGATGCTGCAGGACGTGCTGCTGGTCTGCGGTGCGGCTTTGCTTCTCAGTTTTCTCGCCACCCTTTATCCGGCCTGGCGCGCGGCGCGTACCCAGCCCGCGGAGGCTCTGCGTTATGAGTGATCAGGTTATGCAAGATCGTGCGGTTTTGAGTTGTCGCAACCTCGGCAAAAGTTACGACGAGGGCCCGCAGTCGGTGGTGGTGCTGGAGGATCTGCAACTCGAGTTGCATCCCGGCGAGCGCGTGGCGATCGTCGGCAGCTCCGGTTCGGGCAAGAGCACCTTGCTCAATATGCTCGGCGGTTTGGATACGCCCAGCACCGGCAGCGTCTGGCTGGCGGGTGAGGAGCTGTCGGCGTTGAACGAGAAGGAGCGTGGCTTGCTGCGCAACCGCTCGTTGGGTTTCGTTTATCAATTCCATCATTTGCTCCCCGAGTTCACCGCCCTGGAAAACGTCTGCATGCCGCTGCTGATCGGCCGTACTGCGATCGCCGAGGCGCGCGAGCGGGCCACGGCATTGCTCGAGCGGGTCGGGCTCGGACACCGCCTGACACATAAACCGGCGGAGTTGTCCGGCGGCGAGCGGCAGCGGGTGGCCATCGCCCGCGCCCTGGTCAATCGGCCGGGTCTGGTATTGCTCGACGAACCGACCGGCAACCTCGATCACCATACCGCGCAAGGTATTCAGGAGTTGATGAAGGAACTCAGCAGCGCCTCGCAAACGGCGTTCCTGGTTGTGACCCACGATATGGAACTGGCCCAGCAGATGGACCGTATCCTGCGTCTGGAAGACGGCAAGTTGGTGGCGATCTGATGTTCCGCCCGCTGAGTGTCTTTATCGGTATGCGCTACACCCGAGCCAAGCGGCGCAACCACTTCATCTCATTCATCTCGCTGACCTCGATGATCGGCCTGGCCCTCGGTGTGCTGGCGATGATCGTGGTGTTGTCGGTGATGAACGGTTTCCAGCAGGAAATGAGCACGCGCATCCTCGGCACCGTGCCCCATGCCAGCATCGCCGGCGCGCAACCGCTGGATGATTGGCGGGCGGTGGCCGAAAAAGCGCAGGAAAACCCGCAGGTCGTGGCGGCCGCCCCCTTTGCCGAGTTGGAGGGTATGTTGTCGTTCCGCGGGGCGATGCAGCCGATCCAGTTGCAAGGTATCGACCCCGAGCAGGAATCCAAGGTTTCGATCATCCCCGAGCACATGCAGCAAGGGCGTTTGTCCGATCTGCAACCGGGTGAGTTCGGTGTGGTGATCGGTGAAATCACCGCGCGGCGTTTCCAGTTGAAGATTGGCGATAAGCTGGCGTTGATCGTTCCCGAGGTCAGCTCGGTGCCGGGCGGCATCACGCCGCGCATGCAGCGGCTGAATGTGGTCGGGATATTCAAGGTCGGCGCCGAGCTGGACAGCTCCTTGGCGTTGATCCATGTCGCCGATGCCGCGCATATCCAGCGTTTACAACCGGGCCAGGTGTCCGCGGTGCGCTTGAAGCTGCAGGATCTCTATCAGGCGCCCCGGGTCGCGGCTGAGGTCGCTGGCGCATTGGGGGCAGGCTACAAGGCCAGCGACTGGACGCTGACCCAGGGCAGCCTGTTCAGCGCGATGAAAATGGAAAAGACCATGATCGGTCTGCTGTTGCTGCTGATAGTGGCGGTGGCGGCATTCAATATCATCGCCACCCTGATCATGGTCGTCGCCGACAAAGGCGCGGATATCGCCATCCTGCGCACCCTCGGTGCGACGCCACGGCAGATCATGGGGATTTTCATGGTGCAGGGCACGGTGATCGGCTCGATCGGTACGCTGATCGGCGCGGTGCTGGGGATTCTCGCGGCCCTGAATGTCAGCCAGTTGGTCGCTTGGGTCGAGCGTCTGAGCGGTCAGCAGGTGTTGAGCTCGGATGTCTACTTCATCAGCAACCTGCCGTCGCAGTTGCAGCTCGCCGATGTCGTGCTGATTTGCGGCGCTGCCTTCAGCCTGAGCTTTCTGGCGACCCTCTATCCATCCTGGCGGGCGGCGCGTATCCAGCCGGCCGAGGCCTTGCGCTACGAGTGAGGAAAACGAAAAAGCCGTTACGCGAGTAACGGCTTTTTTGTTTTAGAGCTGACTGCCACGTTGTCTACGCTTCTCCTGGCGCTTGCGCCAACTGCGCCGCACCCACCAGTGCCAGTAGGTATTGGTCGCCACATAGCCGAGCCCGGCAAATAGCAGGCCTAGAACGAAAGAGCCGAGGTACAGGGATTGCCAATGGGTTTGTAAAACGTGGCCGATCCAGCCCAGGGTAATGCTGTCGGGCATGCGTAGAGGCGGAGTGCCGGTCATCCAAGCGCCGAATTTATAGCTGCAATAGAACACCGGGGGCATGGTGATCGGATTGGTCAGCCAGACCAGGCCAACCGAGATCGGCAGATTGGCCCGGGCCGGAATCGCAACGAAGGCGGCCGCTACCATTTGCAGCGGCATGGGAATCATCGCCCAGAACAGGCCGATGGCCATGGCTCTGGAGACGGAGTGGCGGTTAAGGTGCCAAAGATTGGGGTCGTGAATCAACGCGCCAAGAAAGCGCAAGGACTTGCTGCCCTTGATACTTTCTGGAGTGGGCATGTAGCGTTTGAAGAAACGACGCGGCATGAAAGGGCTCTGGCAACTTAAAAAGCACCGACATTATGCACCGGTTACTGGCAGTCTGCTTTCTCTGTTTGTGACAGCAGATGAGTAAGCGGCAAATTATAGAGTTGATCTTCAAGGGATTGTTGACGTTCGTCGCGATGTAACTGCAAGGCCCCATGGGGCAGGAGTCTATCGATGCGCACAGGGATGTTTGCGCTGGTTGCGGGCTTGCTGGTGTTGCGCTGGCTACCCGCTTTGCCGCCATTCTGGTTGTTATGCCTGCTACCGATTATCGGCCTGATGCTGCTGCCGTTTCGCAGTTATCCCATGGCATTGTTTCTATTCGGTTTCAGTTGGGCCTGTATTTCGGCACAGGCGGCGCTGGACGATCGCCTGGCCGCTGATCTGGATGGGCGGACTTTATGGCTGCAAGGCCAGGTAGTCGGTTTGCCGGAGGCGCGCGGCGGTGTGGTGCGTTTCGAGTTGCTGAACCCGCAGTCGCGTCGTGCCGATTTGCCGGCTCGATTGCGTTTGGCCTGGTACGCCGGGCCTGAGTTACGCACCGGCGAAACCTGGCGCCTGGCGGTGCGTTTGAAGCGGCCCCATGGCATGGTCAATCCGCAGTCCTTCGACTACGAGGCCTGGCTGCTGGCGCAGCGCATCGGCGCCACCGGCACGGTGAAAAGCGGCGAGCGGGTGGCCGCTGCCGGCGGTCCGAATGCCTGGCGCGACAGTCTTCGTCAGCGCCTGTTGCAGGTCGACGCGTATGGTCGCGAAGGTGCCTTGACCGCCTTGGTGCTAGGCGATGGTTCGGGTTTGTCGACGGCCGATTGGCGCTTGCTGCAAGACACCGGCACCGTGCATCTGATGGTGATCTCCGGTCAGCACATCGGCCTGCTCGCCACCTTGTTGTATGGCTTGGTTGCCGCGCTGGCGCGCCTGGGCTGGTGGCCGCGATATTGGCCTTGGCTACCGTGGGCATGCGCGTGCGCCTTTGCCGGTGCCCTGGCCTATGGTTGGCTGGCGGGTTTCGAGGTGCCGGTGCAGCGCGCCTGCGTGATGGTCGGCCTGGTATTGCTGTGGCGCTGGCGCTTTCGTCATCTCGGCGTCTGGCTGCCGTTTCTGATCGCCTTGCTCGCGGTGCTGTTGTTGGAGCCCTTGGCCAGTTTGCAGCCGGGGTTCTGGTTGTCCTTCGGGGCGGTGGCCTGGTTGATTCTGATATTCAGCGGCCGACTGGGTGCCTGGTCGTGGTGGCGTACCCTGGGGCGGGCGCAGTGGGCAATGGCCCTGGGCCTGCTGCCACTGCTACTGGCTTTGGGCTTGCCGGTTAGCGCCAGTTCGCCCTTGGCCAACCTGTTTGCGGTGCCCTGGGTCGGCCTGCTGGTCGTGCCCCTGGCGCTGCTCGGCACCCTGCTGCTGCCGGTGCCTTGGCTGGGGGAGGGATTGTTATGGGCGGCCGGCGGTTTGCTCGATCTGTTGTTCGTACTGCTGGGGCAGATGGCGGCCTGGGTGCCGGCGTGGCTGCCGACTGCCTTGCCGTTCTGGTCCTGGTCGTTGATCGCGTGTGGGGTGTTGCTGCTGTTGCTGCCCACAGGCGTGCCATTGCGCGGTTTGGGCTGGCTGCTATTGCTGCCGATATTCTTCAGTCCGACCCCACGCCCGGTTCCCGGTCAGGCCGAGGTGTGGATGCTGGATGTCGGTCAGGGTTCGGCATTGCTGCTGCGCACCCATGGGCACGACCTGCTGTATGACGCCGGCGCGCGTTTCGGCGATTTCGATATGGGCGAGCGGGTGGTGTTGCCATCCTTGCGCGCGCTGGGTGTCGATAAGCTCGACCTGATGCTGATCAGTCATGCCGACAACGATCACGCGGGAGGTGCTGTGGCCGTGGCCCGTGGCATGTCGGTAGGGCGGGTGCTCAGCGGCGAAGCCGATGCGTTGCCCACCGCCTTGCAGGCTTCCTCCTGCGAGGCGGGACAGAGCTGGCAATGGGACGGTGTGCGCTTCACCACCTGGCGTTGGGCCCAGGCCGCCGATGGCAATCAGGCATCCTGCGTGTTGCTGGCCGAAGCCAATGGCGAGCGCCTGCTGCTCACCGGCGATATCGACAGCGCCGCCGAGCGCGCCCTGCTCGAAAGCGCGTTCGATGTGCGTGCCGATTGGTTGCTGGTGCCTCATCACGGTAGCCGCAGTTCGTCTTCGCCTGCGTTCGTGCAGGCGGCGGCGCCAGGCGCCGCCTTGCTGTCGCGCGGACACCTGAACAGTTTCGGTCATCCCCATGCCGAGGTGGTCGAGCGTTATGCCGCGTTACCCGCACGCCTTTACGACAGCGTCGAGCAGGGGGCGGTACGCATTCAGCTGGGTGCCTACGCGGTTGCTCGAGGTTTGCGGGGGCAGTCGCGCTTTTGGCGAGAAAAATGAGAACGGCGGCGGTCGGCGAGGCCGCGACCCTATGCTAGAGTGACGCCACTTTTCAGAGGGGATCTGCCACCGTGTGGGAACTGGTCAAAGCAGGCGGCTGGATGATGCTGCCAATCATTTTGTGTTCGATCGCAGCGGCCGGCATCGTTGCCGAACGTCTGTGGACCCTGCGGCCCAGTCGGGTCACTCCAGCCAATCTGCTCGGTCAGGTGTGGCGCTGGATCAAGGATAAAAAGCTCAATAACCAAAAACTCAAAGAGCTGCGCGCCAATTCGCCGTTGGGGCAAATTCTGGCCGCCGGCCTGGCAAACTCCAAGCATGGTCGCGAGATCATGAAAGAGTGCATCGAGGAAGCCGCGGCTCGGGTAGTGCATGAACTCGAGCGCTACCTCAATGCCCTGGGCACCATCGCCGGTATCGCGCCGCTGCTCGGCCTGCTGGGTACCGTGCTGGGCATGATCGAGATTTTCAGCTCATTCATGGGCTCGGGTATGGCCAATGCGCCGGTACTCGCCGGCGGTATCGCCAAGGCGCTGATCACCACCGCCGCGGGCTTGATGGTGGCGATTCCCGCGCTGTTCTTCCATCGCTACTTGCAGCGGCGCGTCGACGAGTTGGTGGTCGGCATGGAGCAGGAGGCGATCAAACTGGTGGAAGTGGTGCAGGGCGATCGCGACGTCGATTTGGCTGAGGACAAGGCGTGAAGTTTCGGCGTAAACCGCGGGAAAACGTCGAGATCAACCTGGCCTCGTTGATCGACGTGGTGTTTATCCTGCTGCTGTTTTTCGTGGTCACCACGACCTTCACCCGCGAGACCCAGCTCAAGGTCGACCTGCCGGAAGCCGCCACAGGCGCGCCGCCGGAGCAGACCGAGCTGAAGCAACTCGAGGTGCTGATCGATGCCCAGGGCGGTTACGCGTTGAACGGCCAGGCGTTGTTGAAGAGCGACTTGGCCGCTCTGATGGCGGCATTGCAGAAGGAATCCGCGGGCGATAACAGCCTGCCGCTGATTATCAGCGCCGATGCGAAAACCCCGCACCAGGCGGTGATCACGGCCATGGACGCAGCGGGCAAGCTGGGCTTCGCCCATTTGCGCATCACCACGGTCGAGGCGCAGGCGACGCCTTGAAGGCTTCGGGTTTATGAGCCTGAGCGAACGCTTGACGGCTGCCTGGTACGCCGGGCATCCGGCGCTCGCGGCGTTGCGGCCGCTGGAGTGGCTTTACCGCGGCGTCGTGCGGCGCAAGCGCGAGCGCTTTCTGGCCGGCGAAGGCACGATCTACCGTGCGCCTGTCCCGGTCGTGGTGGTGGGCAATATCACCGTCGGTGGCACCGGCAAAACCCCGCTGATTCTTTGGCTGATCGAGCATTGCCGGAGCCGCGGTTTGCGGGTCGGTGTGGTCAGCCGTGGTTACGGCGCCAAACCGCCGCAATTGCCTTGGCGGGTGCGCGCCGACCAAGCTGCCAGCATCGCTGGCGACGAGCCTTTATTGATCGTCCAACGCAGTGGCGTCCCCTTGATGATCGACCCCGAGCGCAGTCGCGCGGTGGCGGCCTTGTTGGTCGAGGAACCCCTGGATCTGATTCTCAGCGACGACGGCCTGCAGCACTACCGCATGGCGCGCGATCTGGAGCTGGTGCTGATCGACGCGGCGCGTGGCTTGGGCAACCGCCGTTGTCTGCCGGCCGGCCCCTTGCGCGAGCCGGTCGAGCGCTTGCACAGCGTCGATGCCTTGCTGCATAACGGCGCGGCCAATGACCCCGTCGGCGCCTATGGCTTCACCTTGCAGCCGCGGGCGCTGGTCAACCTGCGCAGTGGCGAACGGCTTCCGTTGAGCCATTTTGCGCCCGGTCAAGCCCTGCATGCCGTCGCCGGTATCGGCAACCCGCAGCGTTTCTTCACGACCCTCGAACGGCTACACTGGCGGCCTGTCGCGCATGCTTTTGCCGACCATGCGCAGTTCGACGCAGCGCTGCTGAATTTCAGCCCAGCATTGCCGTTGGTGATGACGGAGAAGGATGCGGTCAAATGCCGTGCTTTCGCCGCCGAAGACTGGTGGTACCTGGCGGTGGATGCCGAGCCTTCGGCGGCCTTCATCGCCTGGTTCGATGGGCAATTGCAGCATTTGCTACCGCGTCCCTAACAGCCTGCTAAGCGTCCTACCGTCAGACGCCGTTCACTCAAGGATTTCCCATGGACCCGAAACTACTCGATATCTTGGCCTGCCCGCTGTGCAAGGGCCCGCTGAAACTGGCCGCCGATAAAAGCGAGCTGATCTGCAAAGCGGACGGCTTGGCGTTCCCCGTGCGCGATGGCATCCCGGTGATGCTTGAAACCGAAGCCCGTACCCTGAATGTCGACGAGCGCCTGGATAAATAAATGAGCACTGTTTTTACCGTTGTGATCCCAGCGCGTTACGCCTCCAGCCGCTTGCCGGGTAAGCCGTTGCAGGATATCGCCGGCAAACCCATGGTCCAGCATGTCTGGGAGCAGGCTTGCAAAAGCAGTGCGCAGCGCGTGGTGGTGGCGACCGACGATGTGCGCATCGTCGAGGTCTGCCGCGGCTTCGGCGCCGAGGTGCTGTTGACCCGCGTCGAGCACAACTCCGGCACTGACCGCTTGGCTGAGGTGGCGGCGGCCTTGGGGCTGGCGGCCGATGCCATCGTGGTCAACGTGCAGGGCGATGAGCCTTTGATCCCGCCGGCGATCATCGATCAGGTGGCTGCCAATCTCGCCGCCAATCCGCAGGCGGCCATTGCTACCTTGGCCGAACCCATCGAAGACGCCGCGACGTTGTTCAATCCGAATGTGGTCAAGGTGGTCAGCGACTTGCACGGTCTGGCGCTGACCTTCAGTCGTGCGCCGCTGCCCTGGGCGCGCGATGCCTTTGCTGTCGACCGCGAGCAGTTGCCGGCCAATGTGCCTTACCGCCGGCATATCGGTATCTATGCCTACCGCGCGCAGTTCCTGCACGACTTCGTCGCCTGGGGACCTTGCTGGCTGGAGGACGGCGAGTGCCTGGAGCAACTGCGCGCGCTCTGGCACGGGGTGCGTATCCATGTTGCCGATGCCTTGCAGGCACCGCCTGCCGGGGTCGACACGCAAGACGACCTCGATCGCGTCCGTCGCCTGCTGGGGGCTTGATGCGCGTCCTGTTCGTTTGCCTGGGTAATATTTGCCGTTCGCCGACGGCCGAGGCGGTGCTGCGCCACAAGTTGCGCGAAGCCGGGCTGGAAGGGCGCATCGAAGTCGACTCCGCGGGTACCGGCGACTGGCATATCGGTAAAGCTCCGGATGCTCGCACGCTGAGTGCGGCGAAACGGCGTGGTTATGACCTCTCCGCGCTACGCGGGCGACAGGTTGCGGTCGACGACTTCGCGCGCTTCGATCTGATTCTGGCCATGGATAGCAGCAATTTGAGCCACCTGCAGCGCTTGCGCCCCGGCGCGGCCGTCGCCGAGCTGGATCTGTTTCTGCGCCGCTATCAAGCGCCTCTCGATGATGTGCCGGACCCCTATTACGGTGGCGAGGAAGGTTTCGAGCAGGTGTTGGACCTGATCGAGCAGGCCAGCGACGCCCTGATCCTCGAGCTCAAGGGGCGCTTATGAGCCTGCAGGTCGAGTCGAATGTCTCGCTGAAACCCCACAACAGCTTTGGCCTGGCGGTGTCGGCGCGCTGGTTCGCCGAAGCCCACGAAGACTCGGATGTATTGCAGGTCCTGGCCTATGCGGCCGAACGGCAACTGCCGTTGCAGGTGCTTGGCGGTGGTAGCAATCTGCTGTTGACCGGAGATGTCGAGGCGCTGGTGCTGCGGATGGCCAGTCGTGGTATCCGCGTCTTGCAGGATGATGGAGAGCGCGTGCTGGTCGAAGCGGAGGCGGGCGAGCCCTGGCATCCCTTTGTGCTCTGGACGTTGCAGCAGGGTTTCGCCGGCCTGGAAAACCTCAGCCTGATCCCCGGTACCGTCGGGGCCGCGCCGATGCAGAACATCGGCGCTTATGGCGTCGAACTCAAAGACCTGTTCGCCGGTTTGACCGCCCTGGATCGCCGCAGCGGCGAGTTGCGCGAGTTCAGTTTGGCGGAATGCGATTTCGCCTACCGTGACAGTCTGTTCAAGCGTGAGGCCGGGCGTTGGTTGATTCTGCGCGTGCGCTTCGCCCTAAACCGCTCGGCGGCGCTGCATCTGGACTATGGCCCGGTGCGCCAGCGCTTGGCGGAGCAGGGCATAACGGAGCCGGCGGCGATGGATGTGAGTCGCGCCATTTGCGCGATTCGCAGTGAAAAACTGCCTGATCCGGCGCAGTTGGGCAATGCCGGCAGCTTTTTCAAGAATCCTCTGGTGTCGGCCGAGCAGGCCGAGCAGCTGCGCGCCGAATATAGCGACCTGGTGGCTTACCCGCAGGCTGATGGGCGGGTCAAACTGGCGGCCGGTTGGTTGATCGAGCGGGCCGGTTGGAAGGGCTTTCGTGACGGTGATGCCGGTGTGCATCGACTACAGGCCCTGGTGTTGGTCAACTATGGCCAAGCGACGGGGTTGCAGTTGTTGGCGCTGGCGCAGCGTATCCAGGCGGATATCGCCCAGCGTTTCGCCGTCGAGCTGGAGATGGAGCCAAACCTGCTGTAAGCCGGATTTGGTTTTAGCCGGAAAGCAAAAGGGGATGCCGAAGCATCCCCTTTTTTATTGCCTGCGCAGCATCAGATGTGCGACTTGACCGCTTCGTCGTTGCGCTGCTCTTCGCTTTCGCTTTCGCGATCGGTCTCGGCTTCTGCCTCGGCCGTTGGTGCAGGGCTCTCCGCTTCAGGGCTTTCTGCCGCAGCGCTTTGCGGTACAACTGGTTGCGCTTCTGCTTCCGCTTCCGGTTTAGCCGCTTCGGCTTCGTCGCTGGCCTGGGTGGGTGCGGTAGGCTCTGCGGCTACTTGAGCCTCAACAACCTCGGGGCTTGGCGCGGGTGCCTCGGCTTGCTCTGCAGCTTCTGCTGCTTCACGGGCCAGGCGTTCGGCTTCACGCTGACGACGACGCACTTCACGCGGATCGTTGGGTGCGCGGCCGCTGCTGGTCGCGGCAGGCGCTTGTGGCGCCGGCGCAGCCGGTGCCTCGATCACTGGCTCGGCAACCACGGCGACTGGCTCGACAGCGGCAACCACTTCAGATTGTTGCTCCTGAATGGCTGGCTGTTCGGCAACGATCGATGCCGCCTCGCTCGCTACGGGCATTTCGGCTTCGATGGCGACCTGAGTCTCGGTAGCCTCGGCGACCGGTTCGCTGACCGGTTCGGCTTGCGGCGACTCTTCAGCAGCCTGCGGTGCTTCGCTCTTCTGCTCGGTAGATGCGACTTCGGCAACGGCTTCGCCGGCTGCCACTGCTGCGCTGGCGGCGACAACAGCTGCGGTGGCGGTGTCGGTGCTCTCTTCGTTGCCTTCTTCGCTACCTTCGATCAGGTTGCCGTTGGCATCGCGTTGGCGCTCGCGGCGATTGCTGCGACGACGCTGGCCGCGGGAGCGGCGGCGAGGACGGTCGCCGTTCTCGTTGCCTTCCTGCTCGTCGTCTTGTTGTTCCGCGTTGTTCAGCGCTTCTTCATCGACTACTGCTTCGCTGCGCGGTTGGCGCTCTTCGCGTGGCGGACGTGGCTGACGCGGCTCGCGCTGCGGGCGCTCGGCACGCACTTCTTCGCTGCTCGGGCTCGACTCGGCGGCTGCCGGGGCTGCATCCAATGGCTCGCGCAGTTCGCGGGGCTGACGCTCTTCACGCGGTTTGCGCTCGCGCGGCTGGCGCTCCTCGCGGGGCGGCCGGGACTGGCGCACTTCCTGCGGCTCGCGTACCTCGACCGCTTCGCGTGGGCTGCGTTCTTCGCGCGGGGCACGTTCTTCACGCGGAGCGCGTTCGGCGCGTGCTTGACGCTCCTCACGTGGTGCACGTTCTTCACGCGGCGCACGCTCTTCGCGCGGTTTGCGTTCTTCGTCGCGACGGCCACCACGGCTGCGGTTCTGCTGGCGACCATTACGGCGCTCGTCGCTACGCGGTTTGCGCTCGCTGGACTTTTTCTCGACGGCCTGCGGCTTTTCTTCTTCCTTGCCGGCAAACAGGCTTACCAAAGACTTCACCAAACCCCTGAACAGGCTTGGTTCGATGGTTGCCGGTGCCTCGTCGACGGGTGCGCTCGGAGTTGGCGCTGCACGCTGCGGCGCGGCTTTGATCGCGGCTTCCTGGCGAACCAGGGTGCGGGTGGCGGCTGCAGGCTGCGCTTCTTCCACTTCGATGGCAGCCATTTCATAGCTGGACAGACCGGATTGCGCTTCCGGGCTGTCGTCACGGATACGTTGCACTTCGAAGTGCGGCGTTTCCAGGTGATCGTTCGGCAGGATGACGATGCGTGCGCGGCTGCGCAGTTCGATCTTGGTGATTGAGTTGCGCTTTTCGTTGAGCAGGAAAGCGGCGACCGGAATCGGCACCTGGGCGCGGACTTCGGCAGTGCGGTCTTTCAGTGCTTCTTCTTCGATCAGGCGCAGAATCGCCAGCGACAGGGACTCGACGTCGCGGATGATGCCTTGACCGTTGCAGCGCGGGCAGACGATGCCGCTGCTTTCGCCGAGGGACGGACGCAGACGCTGACGGGACATTTCCAGCAGGCCGAAGCGCGAGATGCGGCCGACTTGGACGCGGGCGCGGTCGGCTTCCAGGCTTTCGCGGACTTTTTCTTCCACGGCGCGCTGGTTCTTGGCCGGGGTCATGTCGATGAAGTCGATGACGATCAGGCCGCCGATATCACGCAGGCGCAGCTGGCGGGCGATTTCTTCGGCCGCTTCCAGGTTGGTCTGCAGCGCGGTTTCTTCGATGTCGCTGCCTTTGGTTGCGCGAGCCGAGTTGATGTCGATGGACACCAGGGCTTCGGTCGGGTCGATGACGATGGAGCCGCCGGACGGCAGCTTCACTTCGCGCTGGAAGGCGGTTTCGATCTGGCTTTCGATCTGGAAGCGGTTGAACAGCGGCACGCTGTCTTCATACAGCTTGATCTTGCTGGCGTACTGCGGCATCACCTGGCGGATGAAGCTCAGGGCTTCTTCCTGGGCTTCGACGCTATCGACCAGCACTTCGCCGATGTCCTGGCGCAGGTAGTCGCGGATGGCGCGGATGATCACGTTGCTTTCCTGGTAGATCAGGAAAGGTGCGGCGCGATCGAGCGAGGCTTCTTTGATCGCGGTCCAGAGTTGCAGCAGGTAATCGAGGTCCCATTGCATTTCTTCGCTGGAGCGGCCGAGGCCGGCGGTGCGCACGATCAGACCCATGTCGCTCGGGGCGACCAGGCCGTTCAACGCTTCGCGCAATTCGTTGCGCTCTTCGCCTTCGATGCGACGGGAAATGCCACCGGCGCGCGGGTTGTTCGGCATCAGGACCAGATAGCGGCCGGCCAGGCTGATAAAGGTGGTGAGGGCGGCGCCTTTGTTGCCGCGCTCTTCTTTTTCGACCTGAACGATGACTTCCTGGCCTTCCTTGAGCACGTCCTTGATGTTGACGCGGCCTTCGGGGGCTTTGCTGAAGTATTCGCGGGAAATTTCTTTGAGAGGCAGGAAACCGTGGCGCTCGGAACCGAAATCGACGAAGGCGGCTTCGAGGCTGGGTTCAACGCGGGTGATGCGGCCTTTATAGATGTTGGCCTTTTTCTGCTCGCGAGCGCCCGATTCTATGTCCAGGTCGTACAGGCGTTGGCCATCGACCAGGGCAACACGCAACTCTTCGGGTTGAGTGGCGTTAATCAGCATTCTTTTCATGTAGTACCGTCGGTTTCCGGTGCTGCTGGAAGCGGCGTTCGGTACACACGACTCTCAGGGTCGGTGTCAGGCGCGTCAGAAACGGTCGTAAAGCGTTCCATTGTCTAGCGGCAATCAGCCAGTTGGGCTGGGCCGCGACGGACGTCTCCTGCTCGCTGTTTTGACAGAAAGCATTAAGTCAGGAGGAGGAATCAGCTGTTGGTAGCGGACGAGATAAAGCGTCTGGTTTAAAGCTACGCAGACCAACAGTTGTACATCTCCACCCTACACGTATCGCTGAAAATCGGGTGCCGCACGCTGAATCCGTAGCGGGTTGGCAATTACCGCAATCATCCAAAGGGGATGGTTGCGCATCATGGCTTAAAGGCTTTATTTCCGAGTGCTTCGAGCGGCCTTCGCGGCTGTCTATCTCTGAAGAACCCGTCGGACGGCCCTACGTCCTAAATGGGTTGCGTCGGCTGGGGATGGCAGTTTTGGCGATCATCCGCAAACCGGACCGCTTTTGGCGGCGTTCGCGACTATAGCAGCAATGATTAAGTGCTTCAATTCCATAAAAAATTGTTATGATTGCGCGATGACGACTCCTACCCCTACAACCTCTGGCGTTCAGCTACTTGAGGTTGTGCCGGAACTTGCCGGCCAACGCATCGATAATTTTCTCCGCACTCAATTGAAGGGCGTGCCCAAGACATTGATTTACCGCATTTTGCGTAAAGGCGAAGTGCGGGTGAATAAAGGTCGGATCAAGCCCGAGTACAAACTGCAGGCCGGCGATATCGTGCGTGTGCCGCCCCTGCGTTTGGCCGAGCGCGACGAGCCCGAACCTCTTGCTCAGGGGCTGCTGCGGCGGCTCGAAGAAGCCATTGTCTATGAAGACAAAGCCTTGATCGTGCTGAACAAGCCTGCCGGCATCGCCGTGCATGGCGGCAGTGGTTTGAATTACGGGGTGATCGAGGCGTTTCGGCAGCTTCGCCCTGATGCCAAGGATTTGGAGTTGGTGCATCGCCTGGATCGCGATACCTCAGGGCTGTTGATGATCGCCAAGAAGCGCAGCATGTTGCGCCATCTGCACGAGGCGCTACGCGGCGATGGTGTGGACAAACGTTATATGGCGCTGGTGCGAGGTCATTGGGCGACGGCCAAAAAGCAGGTCAATGCGCCTTTGCTCAAAAGCAATCTGCGCTCCGGCGAGCGCATGGTCGAGGTCAACCCGGAAGGCAAGGAGGCGTTGACGGTGTTCCGCGTGCTGCGCCGCTTCAGTGAGTTCGCCACATTGATCGAGGCCAAGCCGGTCACAGGCCGCACCCACCAGATACGTGTGCATGCTCAATATGCTGGGCACTGCATCGCCGGGGACAGTAAATACGGCGACGATGACTTCACCCGCGAGATTCGCGAGTTGGGTGGCAAGCGCTTATTTCTGCATGCTTATGAATTGGTCGTGCCGCTGCCCGAAGGCGGCGAGTTGAAACTGTCGGCGCCGGTGGATGAGATGTGGGCGCACACCCTGGAGCGACTCGGTGCCTGACTACCAACTGCTGATTTTCGATTGGGATGGCACTTTGGTCGACTCGATCGGGCGTATCGTCGAGTCGATGCACCGTGCTGCCGATGCCTGTGAGTTGCGGCGATGCAGTGACGCTCAGGTCAAGGGCATTATCGGGTTGGGGCTGCCGGAAGCCATTGTCAGTCTTTACCCGGAACTCGTCGATCCGCTGCTTATCGAACGCTTTCGTCTTCGCTACAGCGAGCATTATTTGATGCTCGAGGCCGAGCCCTCGGCGTTGTTTGCCGGTGTCGCCGAAAGTTTGGAAGTATTTCGAGCGATGGGGTATCGGCTGGCGGTGGCAACGGGTAAGACTCGCCATGGCCTGCAGCGGGTGCTGGAGGGGCGTGGTTGGTCGGATTATTTCGATGTCACACGCTGCGCGGATGAAACCGCGAGCAAGCCGGATCCACTGATGTTGCAAGAGATACTCGCGCATTGCGGTGTTTCGCCGCGGCGCGCGCTGATGGTAGGGGATTCTTCTTTTGACCTGTTGATGGCCAAGCGGGCGGGTATCGACAGCGTCGCGGTCGGCTATGGCGCGCAGTCCCTGACGGCGCTGAGCGCCCATGAACCGACATTGGCGATCGACTGTTTCACTGAATTACGTGCCTGGCTCGAGCGGCGCGTGGATATGCAACGAATTGGGGTAAGTGCACATGTCGGATGAATGGAAGGCATCGACTGCCGGTGATGCTGATGCAAAGAGCTGGAAGCTGCTCGAGGCGACGCTGCAGGCGGGGATCCGTGAGCAGCGCCGGGCGCGACGTTGGGGAATATTCTTCAAGTTGCTGACCTTTGCCTACCTGTTCATCGTGCTGGCGCTGTTTGCGCCGATGCTGGATTTGCAGAAAGGGGCTGCGAGCAGCGCCGGACATACTGCGGTGATCGAGGTGCGCGGGATGATCGCCGACAAGGAAGCCGCCAGCGCCGACAACATCGTCAGCAGTTTGCGTGCCGCTTTCAAGGACGAAAAAACCCGTGGCGTGATTTTGCGCATCAATAGCCCTGGCGGCAGTCCGGTGCAGTCGGGTTATATCTATGACGAGATTCGCCGTTTGCGCGCGGAATATCCGGCGATCAAGTTGTATGCGGTGATCAGCGACCTCGGCGCATCGGGGGCCTACTACATTGCCAGCGCGGCGGATGAGATTTACGCCGATAAGGCCAGTCTGGTTGGCTCTATAGGTGTGACGGCGGCCGGTTTTGGTTTTGTCGGAACAATGGAGAAGTTGGGCGTCGATCGTCGCGTCTATACCTCGGGCGAGCACAAGGCATTTCTGGATCCTTTCCAGCCGCCTAAGGAAGAAGAAGCGCAGTTCTGGAAGTCGGTGCTGGAGACTACCCATCGACAATTTATTCAGAGCGTCAAACAGGGGCGTGGGGATAGGCTGAAATCCGAGGAGCATCCCGAGCTGTTCTCGGGTCTGGTCTGGTCTGGCGAGCAGGCGTTGCAGTTGGGCTTGGTCGACGCCCTGGGCAGCACCAGTTATGTGGCGCGTGAAGTCATTGGTGAGAAGGAGTTGGTCGACTTCACCGTTGAGGAAAGCCCTTTGGATCGGTTCACCAAGAAGCTGGGTGCCAGCGTGGCCGAGCATTTGGCCATGTGGATGGGCTTTCAAGGTCCGACGCTGCGTTGATCGTTGTGGAAATACAGGCGAGCCCGGTCAATTGATCGGGCTTGCTGGTTTATGGGATGTCGATACCGGCGCTATGCAGCATGTCCACCAGGCGAATCAGCGGTAGGCCGATCAAGCTGTTGGCGTCGCTACCCTCGGTGCTGCGGAACAGGCTGACGCCCAGGCCCTCGGCTTTGAAGCTGCCCGCGCAGTCGTAGGGCTGCTCGGCCTGCAGGTATCGGGTGATTTGCGCTTCGCTCAGGTCGCGAAAATGCACGGTGAACGGGATGCAGTCGACCTGGTAGTCGCCGCTTTGACTGTCGAGTAGCGCCAGGCCGGTGAGAAAGGTGACGCTTTTGCCGCTGGCGGCCAGCAGTTGTTCACGGGCGCGCTCGAAGGTGTGCGGCTTGCCTAGAACCTGATCGGCGAGTACCGCGACTTGATCCGAGCCTATGATCAGGTGCTGGGGGTGGTTCGGACTCAGGGCTCTGGCTTTTTGCTCGGCCAGCCGGCGCACCAGTGCTTCGGCGGACTCTCCCATGTGGCGGCTTTCATCTATTGCCGGCGCGCTCCAGGTGAAGGGGAGGCGCAAGCGCTCGAGGAGTTCGCGGCGGTAGGGGGAGCTGGATGCGAGCACCAGGGGCGGCATGGGCTTGTCCTTCTAAGGTCGGCTGGCGATTTTAGCGTTCGCCCATGTGTCTGAACAGGCCGAATTTCCTTTGACAGCGGCGGGGTGCATCCCTAGAATGCGCCGCCTATGTCAAATGCACCGATTCCACCTCACGTTGATCCGCGCAAGTTAGCTGATCGTGGCGCCACCCTTGAAGGTGATCTGCTGCTGGCTGAATTGCCGCGACTCTGCGACCCGCTTGCCGAGAGTCAAGGTGAGGTGCGCGCGAAGTTCGTCTTCGAGCGTGACGAGCGCAATGCTGTGGTTATCCATAGCGAGCTCGACGTTGAAGTGAAAATGGTATGCCAGCGTTGTTTGGAGCTGGTTACCCTGCCGATCCATAGCGAATGTGATTACGCGGTGGTGAAGGAAGGGGCGAATACTCAGTCAGTGCCGCAAGGCTATGATGTGTTGGAACTGGGTGAAAGCCCATTGGATCTGCTGGCGTTGGTCGAGGATGAGTTGTTGCTCGCCTTGCCGATTGTCCCGGCTCATGACCCTAAAGATTGCCAGCAACCGGCTGGGCTCGACGAGCCCGAACCGAGCGAGGACGAGGTGACGCGGTCCAACCCGTTCAATGTATTGGCGCAGTTAAAGCGTGACCCAAACGTTTAGGAGTTAATTAGTTATGGCTGTTCAGCAGAACAAAAAATCCCGTTCCGCCCGTGACATGCGCCGTTCGCACGACGCACTGGAAGGCAATGCTCTGTCCGTTGAGAAGAGCACCGGTGAAGTTCACCTGCGTCACCACGTATCGCCGGAAGGTGTTTACCGTGGTCGCAAAGTGATCGATAAGGGCGCCGACGAGTAATCCTTGTCCGCTCCGATCATCGCGATAGATGCAATGGGTGGGGACTTCGGTCCCCACTGCATTGTTCCGGCCAGCATTGCCTGTCTGGCTGAAAGCCCCTCGCTGCACCTGGTCCTCGTCGGCCAAAGATCCCTACTCGAAGAGCTCATTGGTCAGCATGCCGATGTCGATCGCTCGCGTCTGCATATCGAGCATGCGGACGAAGTGATCGCCATGGACGAGCGTCCGGCCCAGGCCTTGCGCGGCAAACCGCAATCGTCGATGCGTGTGGCGCTGGAGTTGCTGCGCGACGGGCGGGTGCAGGCCTGCGTCAGCGCCGGCAATACCGGAGCCCTGATGGCGCTGTCGCGCTATGTCTTGAAAACCCTTCCGGGTATCGATCGCCCGGCGATGGTCAGTGCTATTCCAACCCGAAACGGGTTTTGCCATCTGCTCGATCTGGGTGCCAATGTCGATTGCAGTGCGGAGCACCTTTATCAGTTCGCGGTGATGGGGGCTGTTGCCGCTGAGGTCCTGGGTGTGGCCAGCCCGCGGGTGGCGTTGCTCAACGTCGGTACTGAGGAGGTCAAGGGCAATCAGCAGGTAAAACTCGCCGCCAGTTTGTTGCAGCGGGCCGGAGGCCTGAATTATGTGGGTTTTATCGAGGGCGACGGCTTGTATCGCGGCGAGGCCGATGTGGTGGTCTGCGATGGTTTCGTCGGCAATATCCTGCTCAAGTCCAGTGAGGGGCTGGCCTTGATGATCGCTGCGCGGATCGAGGAGTTGTTCGCTCGAGGGTGGATGGCGCGAGCAGTCGGCTTGCTTGCGTTACCCTTGCTGA
Organism: uncultured Pseudomonas sp.; assembly: GCF_946886105.1. The sequence goes on from NZ_CAMPHV010000004.1 coordinate 115,806, forward strand.
AGCGTTTGCGCAACGATCTGGCGCCGGCCCGGCACAACGGTGCGAGTTTTCTCGGTTTGCAGGGGATTGTGATCAAGAGTCACGGGGCGACCGGGGTGGATGGCTTTAAAAATGCCATTGGGCGCGCCGTGGCCGAGGTTGAAAACAACCTGCCACAGCGTCTTCACGGGCGCCTGGAGGATATGCTGCTTTGATGTGACCGCGCCCGGCGGCTCGTCATCCAACTGTCAGTTTGTTGCGTTTGGCTAATGCCAGGCGTGTATTTTTTCCCCGGCGATAAAACCATTAGGGGCTTATTTTATGTCCGCATCCCTCGCATTTGTCTTTCCTGGCCAAGGTTCGCAATCCCTCGCGATGTTGGCTGAGCACGGCGCTCAGCAGGTGGTCATCGACACCTTTGGCGAAGCTTCCGAGGCGCTTGGTTACGATTTATGGGCGCTGACCCAGCAGGGCCCGGAAGAGCAGCTCAATCAAACCGATAAAACCCAGCCGGCGATTCTCGCCGCATCCATTGCCTTGTGGCGTTTGTGGTGTGCCGAAGGTGGGGTGCAGCCGGGTTTTCTCGCCGGCCATAGCTTGGGCGAATACTCCGCGCTGGTGGCAGCTGGGAGCCTGCCGTTCGATCAGGCCGTCCGCCTGGTGGAAGTGCGCGGCCAACTGATGCAGCAGGCCGTGCCGGCAGGGCAGGGCGGTATGGCGGCCATTCTTGGCCTGGACGACGCCGATGTGCTGGCGGCCTGTGCCGAAGCGGCCCAGGGCGACGTGGTCAGCGCGGTGAACTTCAATGCGCCCGGGCAGGTCGTAATCGCCGGTAGCGCCGCTGCGGTGGCGCGTGCCGTCGAAGCGTGCAAAGCGCGCGGCGCCAAGCGTGCCATGCCGTTGCCGGTTAGCGTGCCGTCGCACTGCGATCTGATGCGCCCGGCGGCGGAGCGGTTTGCCGAATCCATTGCCGGGATTGTCTGGCAGGCTCCGCAGATTGCCCTGGTGCAGAATGTCAGTGCATCGGTGGTTACCGATGTGGAGAGCCTGAAAAATAATTTATTGATGCAGTTGTACAGTCCGGTTCGCTGGGTCGAGTCGATGGTTTGCCTGGCCGAGCAGGGCGTCACCGATCTGCTCGAGTGCGGTCCGGGTAAAGTGCTGTCGGGGCTGAACAAGCGCTGTGTTAAAGGTATTACCACCCATAATCTGGAAACCCCGGATGCCTTCGCCGCCGCCCGTGCGGCCCTGGCTGAATAAGGAGAGGTTTTATGAGTCTGCAAGGTAAGGTTGCTCTGGTTACCGGTGCGAGTCGTGGTATCGGTCAGGCCATCGCGCTGGAGTTGGGGCGCCAAGGTGCCGTGGTCATCGGGACGGCAACCACTGCGTCGGGTGCCGAGCGGATTGCTGAAACGCTCAAGGAATACGGTATCGAAGGCGCCGGTTTAGTGCTGGATGTCGGCGACAACGAGTCGGTTGCCACTACGCTCGAGCATATTCAGCAGCATCTCGGTCAGCCGACGATCCTGGTCAATAATGCCGGCATCACCCGCGATAATCTGATGCTGCGCATGAAGGATGACGAGTGGTTCGATGTCATCAATACCAATTTGAACAGCCTTTACCGGCTCTCCAAGGCAGTCTTGCGTGGCATGACCAAGGCGCGCCACGGGCGCATCATCAACATTGGTTCGGTCGTCGGTGCTATGGGCAACGCCGGCCAAGTGAATTATGCTGCCGCCAAGGCCGGGCTGGAAGGTTTCGGTCGTGCGTTAGCGCGTGAAGTCGGTTCGCGGGGTATTACCGTGAACGCCGTTGCGCCAGGTTTTATCGATACAGACATGACCCGCGAATTGCCGGAAGCTCAGCGCGATGCGCTGCTTACGCAGATTCCGTTAGGCCGTTTGGGACAGGCAGAGGAGATCGCGAAAGTGGTCGCCTTCCTGGCTTCCGATGGCGCCGCTTACGTGACAGGGGCTACTATCCCTGTGAATGGCGGTATGTACATGAGCTAAATGTGACGGATGCCTTCAGAAAAATGTCATAGCTGCTGTCTAAAATCCGTTATAAAGCTGCAATAGGTTTATAGACAGTTCGTTGAAGTGTTTCTGGGGGTCCCTGCATTCCGCTTGAAATGCTAAAAAACCTTTCTATACACTGGCCGCAGACCAGCTGCCTGGATTGTTTCAATTAGGAGTGAAAACAAGGTATGAGCACCATCGAAGAACGCGTCAAGAAAATCGTAGCCGAACAACTTGGCGTCAAAGAAGAGGAAGTAACCAACAGCGCTTCCTTCGTCGAAGACCTGGGTGCTGACTCTCTTGACACCGTTGAGCTGGTGATGGCTCTCGAAGAGGAATTCGAGACCGAAATCCCGGACGAGCAGGCCGAGAAGATCACCACCGTTCAAGAAGCCATCGACTACGTTACCGCACACGCGTAAACGCATTCGTCGCTTCTCGACTCGGAAAAGCCGCACGCCTGTCATGGGAGTGCGGCTTTTCTTTAAGCGCTTCTCAGGCGTTACAAAATAGATAAAGGAGATTGCTGTGTCGCGTAGACGCGTCGTGGTTACCGGGATGGGCATGTTGTCGCCGCTGGGTAACGATGTGCCGAGCAGCTGGCAGGGCATTTTGGCCGGGCGCAGCGGTATCGGCATGCTTGAGCATATGGACCTTTCCGCTTTCTCCACGCGTTTCGGTGGTGCGGTCAAGGGCTTCAATGTCGAGGAGTACTTGTCCGCTAAAGAAGCGCGCAAGCTCGATCTCTTTATCCAATACGGTCTGGCCGCCAGTTTTCAGGCGATGCGCGATGCCGGGTTGGAGGTCACGGATGCCAATCGCGAACGAATTGGTGTGGCCATGGGTTCCGGTATCGGCGGTTTGACCAATATCGAGAACAACTGCAAATCCTTGAGCGAGCAAGGGCCGCGGCGAATTTCGCCGTTCTTCGTGCCGGGCTCGATCATCAATATGATTTCAGGCTTTCTGTCGATCCATCTGGGTTTGCAGGGGCCGAACTATGCCATTGCCACAGCGTGCACGACCGGTACCCACTGTATCGGTATGGCCGCGCGTAATATCGCCTACGGCGAAGCCGATGTGATGGTCGCCGGCGGTGCCGAAATGGCCTCCTGTGGGCTTGGACTGGGCGGCTTTGCCGCTGCGCGCGCATTGTCGACACGTAACGACGAGCCGACCAAGGCCAGCCGACCATGGGATAAGAGTCGCGATGGTTTCGTGCTTGCCGATGGTGCGGGTGCATTGGTGCTGGAAGAGTTGGAGCATGCCAAGGCGCGCGGTGCGCATATCCATGCCGAGCTGATCGGTTTCGGTATGAGCGGCGACGCCTATCACATGACCTCGCCGCCAGACGATGGCGCGGGGGCGGCTCGCTGCATGGCCAATGCATTGCGCGATGCCGGGCTGAACGCCGACCAGGTGCAGTACATCAATGCCCACGGCACCTCGACATCGGCCGGCGACAAAGCGGAAGCGGCAGCGGTGAAGTCGGTGTTCGGTGAGCAGGCATACAAGCTGGCCGTCAGTTCGACCAAGTCGATGACTGGCCACTTGCTCGGCGCCGCGGGCGCGGTCGAGGCGATCTTCAGCATTCTGGCGATCCGCGATCAGGTCGCACCGCCCACCATCAATCTGGACGAGCCCGATGAGGATTGCGATCTGGACTTCGTGGCGCACCAAGCCAAGGCGTTGCCTATCGACGTGGCGTTGTCCAACTCGTTCGGTTTCGGCGGAACCAACGGTTCCCTGGTGTTCCGTCGGTTCGCTGGCTGATGCTGAGTTGGGTTGACGGTCAGCCCGCCGAGTCACTAGCGGTAACCGATCGTGGTTTGGCTTATGGCGATGGTCTGTTCGAGACCATCGCGGTCACGGCGGGCGTGCCGTCATTGCTGGATCGCCACTTGGCGCGCCTCTCGCAGGGTTGTGCCCGGTTGGCGATTCCATGTGATGAGCCCAGAATTCATGCTGAGCTATTGGCCTTCTGCCAAGCGCTGGGCGACGGTGTGGCCAAGTTGATCCTGACTCGCGGCGATGGCTTACGCGGTTATGCGCCGCCTCAGCCGACACAGTCGCGACGGATTTTGCAAGGCGGCGCGAAGCCCAACTATCCGGCTGTCAATGCCGAGCAAGGCATAAGGTTGTTTCCCTGTGCGACGCGTCTTGCGGAGCAACCGGCGCTGGCCGGTCTGAAGCATCTCAATCGCTTGGAGCAGGTGTTGGCCCGCGGCGAATGGCAGGATGCCGAGCATGCTGAAGGGCTGATGCGCGATATCAGCGGACGGGTTGTCGAGGGCGTCTACAGCAATCTGTTTCTGATCAAGGATGGTCGCCTGTCGACCGCCGATTTATCGCGTTGCGGTGTGGCGGGGGTGATGCGCGCAGAGCTGCTGGAGCGCGCTGCTGCTCTTGGTCTGGTCTGCGACATTCGCGATATAAGCCTCGATGAGCTGGTCGCCGCAGACGAGGTGTTTCTCTGTAATAGCCTTTACGGCATCTGGCCTGTACGGGCGCTACAAGCACACGACTGGCCGGTTGGCCCGCTCACCCGTAAACTGCAGGCTATTACCCGCGATCTATTGGACTGCTGATTAGTGATACGCAAACTATTGCTGCTGCTCGAAGGCGGTGTACTGCTGGCTGCGATATTGGTGATGTTTGCCGCTTGGCAGCAGCATTCGGCTTTGCAGCAACCGCTGAATTTGAGCGAAGAGCGTCTGCTCGATGTGCCTGTTGGCGCAACCCCGGGCGGCGTGCTCAATCGCTTGCAGAGCGAAGGGGTTTTGCACGATGCCTTCTGGTTGCGCCAATACTGGCGTTTCAACTTGGCCAATCAGCCGCTGCACAGTGGCGAGTACCGTCTGACGCCGGGCCTCAAAGTCATCGATATGCTCGGCTTGTGGCGAAAGGGCGAAGTGGTGCAGTACAGCCTGACCCTGGTCGAAGGCTGGAGTTTTCGCCAGGTGCGTGCCGCTTTGGCGCGGGAAATCCGGCTGGAACAGAACCTCGACGGCTTGAGCGATGCCGAGGTGATGAAGCGTTTGGGGCAGCCCGGGCTCAATCCTGAAGGCCGGTTTTTCCCCGATACCTATCGTTATGTGGGCGGTATGAGCGATCTGGACTTGCTCAAACAAGCCCACGCGCGCTTGGAAACGGTGCTGGCCGAAGAGTGGCAGGAGCGCGCCGAGGGTTTGCCTTACAAGGAGCCCTACGACGCCCTGATCATGGCTTCGATAATCGAAAAGGAAACCGGGGTGCCGGAGGAGCGCGGTGCGATTGCCGGGGTGTTCGTGCGGCGTCTGAAAATTGGTATGCGCCTGCAAACCGACCCTACGGTAATTTTCGGCATGGGCGAACGCTACAACGGTAAAATCACCCGTGCCGATTTACTGGATCCCACGCCTTACAACACCTATGCGATCGATGGCATGCCGCCGACGCCTATTGCGCTGGTCGGTCGCGAAGCGATTCATGCCGCCTTGCACCCGGCGGCGGGCAAAAGCTTATATTTCGTGGCTCGGGGCGATGGCAGTCATGTGTTTTCCGACACCCTCGAGGCGCATAATCGCGCGGTGCGTGAGTACCAGCTCAAGCGCCGCGCGGATTACCGTTCCAGTCCGGCTCCCATACAGCAAGCATCTGAATAAGGACGGCCCGTGAGCGGTTTGTTTATCACTTTGGAAGGCCCAGAAGGCGCCGGCAAAAGCACCAATCGCGACTATCTGGCCGCGTGCCTCGGCGAGCTGGGCATCGAGGTCTTGCTGACCCGGGAACCCGGTGGCACGCCGTTGGCGGAGCGTATCCGCGAATTGCTACTGGCGCCCAGCGACGAGCCGATGGCCGCCGATACCGAGTTGTTGTTGGTATTCGCCGCCCGCGCCCAGCACCTGGCCCAGGTGATCCGTCCGGCTTTGGCGCGTGGCTGTGTTGTCTTGTGTGATCGTTTCACCGATGCGACCTACGCATACCAAGGGGGCGGGCGTGGTTTATCGCAAGCGCGGATCGCAACCTTGGAAAACTTCGTGCAAGGCGAGTTGCGCCCCGATCTGACCCTGGTTTTCGATCTGCCGGTGGAAATCGGCCTGGCGCGCGCCGCCGCCCGCGGGCAACTGGACCGCTTCGAACGGGAAGCGCGTAGCTTCTTCGAGGCGGTGCGGCAGACCTACCTGCAGCGCGCGGCTGCCGAGCCGCAGCGCTATCGGATCGTCGATGCCGCGCAGCCTTTGGAGCAGGTTCAGCAAGCGCTGAATGCCCTGTTGCCACGGATTGCGGAGCTGGCTCATGGCTGATGTCTACCCCTGGCAGGAGGCCCTTTGGCAACAACTGGCCGGCCGTAGCCAGCATGCCCATGCATATCTGCTGCATGGCCCTGCCGGTATCGGCAAGCGCGCCTTGGCTGAGCGACTGATGGCGCGTTTATTGTGCCAGGCGCCAATGGGGCTCGATGCCTGCGGTCAGTGCAAGTCCTGCCACCTGTTGGCGGCCGGGACCCATCCCGATAACTTCGTTCTCGAGCCGGAAGAAGCCGATAAGGCGATCAAGGTCGATCAGGTGCGCACCCTGGTCGCGTTCGTGGTGCAGACCGCGCAACTCGCGGGCCGCAAGGTGGTGTTGGTCGAGCCCGCCGAGGCGATGAACCTGAACGCGGCCAATGCGCTGCTGAAAAGCCTCGAGGAGCCTTCCGGCGATACCGTCCTTCTGTTGATCAGTCATCAACCCAGTCGCTTGCTGCCGACGGTGAAGAGCCGTTGTGTGCAACAGGCCTGTCCCTTGCCGAGCGAGGCGATGAGTCTGGCATGGTTGGCACGGGCACTACCGGACTGCAGCGTAGAAGAGCATGCCGAACTGCTCTGTCTGGCGGCAGGCTCTCCCTTGGTGGCCATGCGCATGCATGCCGAGGGCGTGCGCGAGCAACGCGCGCAGGTAGTCGACGGGGTGAAGAAACTGATCAAGCAGCAGATCGCCCCCAGCCAGTTGGCAGAGAGTTGGAATGCGGTATCCCTGCACCTGTTGTTCGACTGGTTCTGCGATTGGGCGCAATTGATGTTGCGCTATCAATTGACCCGCGACGAAGCGGGGCTGGGGCAAGCCGATATGCGCAAGGTGGTGCAGTACCTTGCGGAGAAAACTCCGCAAGCGAAGGTCTTGGGAATACAGGATTGGCTGCTGATGCAACGACAGAAAGTCATCGGCAAGGCCAATCTCAATCGTGTCTTGCTTCTCGAAGCACTGCTGGTGCAGTGGGCAAGCCTGCCCGGACCGAGCTAGAATCGTCCATCGAGTCATAAAACATCAGGATGCCGCATGAGCTTGCCACCTAATCTGGGTCCGCGTAACGGAATTTTGTCTCTGACCATCAAAGACAAGTCCGTGCTCTATGCCGCTTACATGCCCTTTATCAAAAATGGAGGGCTGTTCATCCCGACCAACAAGAGTTACAAGCTCGGCGACGAAGTCTTCATGTTGCTCAACCTGATGGACGAGCCGGAAAAGATTCCGGTGGCCGGTAAAGTCGTATGGATCACCCCCAAGGGCGCCCAAGGCAACCGTGCCGCCGGGGTAGGGGTGCAGTTCAACGATGGCGACAACACCGCGCGCAATAAGATCGAAACCTATCTGGCCGGCGCACTGACCTCGGACCGCCCCACACACACGATGTAACTGTAGCGACAAGCCGCAAGTTACAAGCGACAGGAAAGCGTCGGCGTTCTCGCTTTTACTTGTAGCTTGCAGCTCGCTACTTGAGGCTCACCCCATGCTTATCGATTCTCACTGTCACCTCGATCGACTCGACCTGACCGCCTATGGTGGTTCCCTGGATGCGGCGCTGGACGCCGCGCGGGCGCGTGGGGTCGGGCATTTTCTCTGCATCGGCGTCAGCGCCGATAATGCGGCGGCGGTCAAAGGTTTGGCCGAGCGTTATGCCGATGTCGATTGTTCGGTCGGTGTGCATCCGCTGGATCTCGAGCCCGGCGTCGCTCCGGCGTTGGATTGGCTACTGGCCGAGTTGGACCATCCGCGGGTAGTGGCGATTGGCGAAACCGGGCTCGACTATCACTATGAACCCGAAGCGGCCGCGGCCCAGCAGCAGGCCTTCGGTCTGCATCTGCAGGCCGCGCGGATTACCGGCAAGCCAGTGATCGTGCATACCCGCGAAGCCCGCGCCGACACCTTAGCGTTGTTGCGTGAGGCGGCCCTGCCTCAGGCCGGGGTGCTGCATTGTTTCACCGAGGATTGGGAGATGGCCAAGGCCGCCTTGGATTTGGGCTTTTATATTTCCCTGTCCGGCATCGTCACCTTCCGTAATGCCGAGGCCCTGCGCGATGTGGCGCGCCAGGTGCCGGCGGATCGCCTGCTGGTGGAGACCGACTCGCCTTACCTGGCACCGGTGCCGCACCGCGGCAAACCGAATATGCCGGAGTACGTGCGTGACGTCGCTGAGTACCTGGCGTTGCTGCGGGGCGTGAGTTATCAGCAACTCGCCGAACAGACGAGCAGCAACTTCCAGCGTCTATTCCCGCTAGCCCGAGTCGCGCTATAAAACTACGAGTCAAAAAAAACCCGGATTCTGGGGGCGAATCCGGGTTAAGACCATTAGGAGTAATCAAGGTACGCGGTCCACGGTACCTTGCCTGGCGAGACACTTGGGGGGAGATGTCCGCGCCAGTAATCTTGAGTATTGGTCAAGTTTGTCGATCGTCCAGGCGGAAAGGGCTCGTTCTTAAACGTATTTGGAATACAACCGCGTCTGTTGAGTTCTCAGCCAGTAGCCAGCTGGCTTAGTAGCTGCAAAGTTTCGTCTATTACCCGCTCCTGGGTATAAAAATGCGGGGAAAAACGAATTCCGCCGCCACGCTGGGCGCAGATGACCTGCTCGGCTTTGAGCCGCTCGAAGAGTCGCGCATTATCCCAACCGTCCAGGCTGAAGGTGAGGATACCCGCGCGCCGTTCAAGTTCGCGGGGGCTGTGCAGGCTGACGCCGGGTATTTTATCCAGGCCGTCGAGCAGCCACTGCACACGTTCGTGCAGGCCCTTCGCAACGTCCGACATGCCCACCTCTTCCAGCAGCGAAAGACTGGCCTCCAGCGCCATGGCCCCGAGCATATTCGGACTACCGCACTCGAAGCGTCGGGCGCTGCGCGCCGGTTGCCAATCCGTGCGTTGGTAGTCGCCGGCGTGTTCGAGCATATGCCAGCCGTATTCATGCAGTTTGAGTCGTTCGCGCAGGTCGCTACGACAATAGAACACGCCGAGGCCTTCCGGGCCGAGTAGCCATTTATGCCCATCGGCCATGGCGAAAGCGCATTGGCAGGCCTGCACATCGAGGGGCAGGGCGCCCAGTTGTTGGATCGCGTCGATGCATAGCAATACCCCGCGGCGCTGACAGCCCTGACCAAGGCGTTGCAGGTCGAGACGCAAGCCGCTGGCGTATTGCACCGCACTGATTGCCAGCAGGCGCACGCGTGGGCTGCAGGCGTCGAGCAGGGCCTGTTCGGCATCGCCTTGCTGCAGGTCGACCTGAACCACCTCGACGCCGAAGCGCTCGAGCGCTTCCCAAACGATCCTGTTAGAGGGGAATTCCTCGGTGCTGATCACCACCTGATCGCCCGCTCGCCAGTCGAGGCCAAAGGCAACGAACGACAAGGCCTCCGAGGTATTCTTGACCAATGCGATGTCGGCGCTGGTCGGTGCATTGAGCAGACGCTGCAGGCGTTGGCGCAGTCGCTGCTCGACCTGCAACCAGTCCGGGTAATCGCGCGCGCCGATTCGCGCATTCTGCTCGGCGAAGCGGTTGACTGCCAAAACGGCACGTTGCGGCCAGGGCGCGACCGCTGCATGATTCAGATAGCGTAGCGACGCAAGTTGTGGAAACTCGCCATAAAGGTCGTACATGGTCGGATGATCCGTGCAATTTGCTACTAGTTAGGCATAATACGCGCCTTCAATTTCCGACCCCGTAGTCCTTTTATGCATAAAGAACCCCGCAAGGTCCGTGAGTTTCGCCGCCGCGAACAGGAAATTCTCGACACAGCGCTAAAGCTCTTCCTCGAACAGGGTGAAGACAGCGTGACGGTAGAGATGATCGCTGACGCCGTCGGAATTGGTAAGGGCACCATCTACAAGCACTTCAAGTCGAAGGCGGAAATCTATCTGCGCCTGATGCTCGACTATGAGCGCGATTTGAACGAATTGCTGCATTCGTCCGATATCGATCGCGACAAGGAAGCGCTTTCGCGTGCGTATTTCGAATTCCGCATGCGCGACCCGCAGCGCTACCGTTTGTTCGATCGCCTGGAAGAAAAGGTGGTCAAGGGCAATCAGGTACCGGAGATGGTCGAGCAGTTGCACAGCATTCGCGCGTCCAATTTCGAGCGGTTGACCCAGTTGATCAAAGGGCGCATCGCCGAAGGCAAACTGGAAGATGTGCCGCCCTATTTCCATTACTGCGCAGCTTGGGCGCTGGTGCATGGCGCGGTCGCGCTGTACCACTCGCCGTTCTGGAGCAATGTATTGGAAGATCAGGAAGGTTTTTTCCAGTTCCTCATGGATATCGGCGTGCGCATGGGCAACAAGCGCAAGCGCGACGGTGAGCCGCCGGCTAGCTAACAGCCCATTCAGCTGATCTATAGCTCATGTGAGCGCTGGCTTGTAGCGATATACTCGGCGCATAACCTCGCCGGAGTCTTCCATGATCGTCGACCGCCAGGGTAGACGCTTTCGCAACTTGCGCGTCAGCCTGACCGCTGCCTGCAACTACGCCTGTACTTATTGCGTGCCGGACGGCAAACGCCTGGTCGCAGCGCAGGACGAGCTATCCGCCGAGGCGATGGTGCGCGGCGTCGCCTACCTGATCGAGGCCGCCGGCATCGAGCGTTTGCGCATTACCGGCGGCGAACCACTGGTCAGCCCGAAGCTGGAGCTGTTCTTGCGCGGGGTCAGCCAGCTCGGTTTGAGCGATATCAGCTTGACCAGTAACGGCCAACTGCTCACCCGCAAGTTGCCGCTGTTGTTGGAGTGCGGCATCCGTCGCTTGAATATTTCCCTGGATACCCTCGACCCTGCGGCCTTTCGCTCGATCGCCCGTGGTGGCGATCTGGCGAGCGTTTTGGCCGGCCTGCAGGAAGCGCGAGCGGCTGGTATGCAGATCAAGGTCAATATGGTGCCGCTGCGCGGGCAGAACCTCGATCAGGTCTTGCCGCTGCTGGATTATTGCCTGACCAATGGCTTCGAGTTGCGCTTTATCGAACTGATGCGCATGGGGCACCTAGCGCGCGCCGGCAACGGTTTTACCCAGCAGTTCGTTGGTATGCCCGAGCTCTTGGAGCTGATCGGCGAACGTTATGCCTATACCCAGGCCGATGCGCCGCTGGACGCCACGGCACTGCGCTACCAGATCCCGGGGCAGGGCTTTTTCGGCGTGATCGCCAACGAGAGCGTGCCTTTCTGCCGAACCTGCTCGCGCTTACGCCTGTCGTCGACCGGCTGGCTGCACGGCTGCCTGTCGTCGAGTAACCGCCACTACGTCGGCGATCTGCTCGACAAACCGCGTCATCAAGCTCTGCCGGCGCTGCAGGGGCTGTTGGTCAAGGCGCTTGGCGACAAGCAGGAGCTCGCCTTCTCCGGCGGCGTGACCGTGATGAAGATTATTGGTGGCTGACAGCTATCTGGAACGCAAGCTTATGCATGACTTTCCCATCGCCTATATCGAACCGGTTTTTCGCCCGCCCAGCGAGGCCCACTCGCTGATTCTGCCGGTCACCAACGGCTGTTCCTGGAACCATTGCACGTTCTGTGAGATGTATACCCAGGAACAGAAGAAATTCCGTGCACGTGACGAGGTGCAGGTGTTGGAGGAAATTCGCCGCGCCGGCGAGCGGATGATCGTGCAGCGGGTGTTTCTCGCCGATGGCGATGCCCTTGTATTGCCGACCCGGCGCTTGCTGGCCATTCTCGGCGCAATCCGCGAGTTCATGCCAGAGGTCGAGCGGGTTTCCAGTTATTGTCTGCCACGTAACCTGCGCAAGAAGTCCATCGACGAACTGAAGGAGTTGGCCGACGCCGGGCTGCGTATGGCCTATGTCGGTTGTGAGTCGGGCGATGACGAGGTGCTGGCGCGGGTCAACAAAGGCGAGACCTTCGAGTCCAGTTTGAGCGCCCTGGACAAACTCGGCCAAGCCGGTATCAGCCGTTCGGTGATGATCCTCAATGGTTTGGGCGGCGCGGCGTTGAGCGCTCAGCATGCGGATAACTCGGCGCGTTTGATGAACGAAGCGCAACCGGAGTTTCTCTCCACTCTAGTGGTCAGTTTTCCCCAGGGCGAGGCGCGTTTTCGTCAGGGCTTCAGTGACTATCAAGCATTGACTCAGCAGCAGCTGTTCGTCGAGGTCGAGCGCCTGTTGCAGGGGCTTGAGCTGCGCGACACGGTATTTCGCAGCGACCACGCCTCCAACTACCTGGTGCTCAAAGGCAATCTCGGCGCGGACAAGGCGCGCCTGTTGGCCCAGGTGCGCGAAGCCATCGAGCGGCCGCAGGGCGCTGGCTTGCGTCAGGAGTGGCAGCGCGGGTTGTAATGGCGTGAAATCTGCATCAATGCCCTGTCCGCCGGTTTTTCGTCGCCGGCAGCGGGAGATGAGTGATGCGTAATCTGTTGTCTGTATTAGCGATCATGGCCTTGAGCGGCTGCATGAAAGTCAGCGACCTGGCCGACGGTGCAACTTATCAGCTGCGCGATGTCGGCATTCTCGATCATAGCCAGACATCGCGCGCCAATACCTGGCGGTTGCAGGCGGATTCTTTCATCTATATCGCGCAAGGGCATTTCGTGCCGCCGGGCGATGCCTACCCGCGGCCCAATGTGGTGGCGGAGGAGGCGTTCAAGGGTTTTGTCGAATACTTCCCCATGGTACGGCGGGCGCGGGCGCCGTTGGGGCTGGAAGAGGCAATGGGCGAGGCGCGGGCGGTGGGTGCGCATTATCTGCTGTATAGCCGTTTCGCCGCGGCCGATAACCGCATCGGCACGGTCGAAGAGTGGGAGGACCAGGAAGCCGTGGATCGGCTCGGAACCGACCGCAGTGTGATTCAACTAATGTTGATCGAGACCAACACCCGTTATCTGGTCGATACCGCGCGTATCCGCAGTCGCGGCGGTTTTCTGACATTCTATGATGCGAAACCCGAGGATTTACTCGGCCCGCCGTTGCAGGATTACGCTCGCAAGCTGCTGGGGTTGGGCCGCTGAGGATATGTTATGAGTGATTCTGGCAAGGCCAACGACCTATTGGCGCAGATTCCCAAAAGCGATAAACCGGGCCTGCCGCCCGTGCATTTATGGCACCCGGAGTTTTGCGGGCATATCGATATGCGCATTGCCCGCGACGGCACCTGGTTCTATATGGGTACGCCTATCGGCCGCAAACCGATGGTCAAATTGTTTTCCACGATCCTCCGCCGCGACGGCGACGACTACGTGCTGGTGACGCCGGTGGAAATGGTCGGTATCAAGGTCGACGACGCGCCTTTCGTGGCCGTCGGCGTACAAGTGGAAGGCGAGGGCGAGGCGCAAATCCTGCGTTTCACCACCAATGTCGAGGATGAGGTTGTGGCCGGCACCGAGCACCCGTTACGGGTGATGCTCGACGAGCAAACCCAGGAACCCGCACCCTATGTGCATGTGCGCAGTAACCTGGAGGCGCTGATCCACCGCAATGTGTTCTATCAGTTGGTGGAGCAGGCCGTGCCGCGTGAGATCGATGGCCGGGCCTGGCTGGGGGTCTGGAGTGCTGGGGAGTTTTTCCCGATTGGGCCGCTGCCGGAATAGCGGTATGTAACCTGGATGAAATCCAGGGACCCGTTGACAGGGTTCAAGATCGGTCCCGGATCGCATCCGAGCTACAAAAAGGCTTGGCCGGCGCGACAGTCAACTGAGCGTTGTCCAAGCAAAACAAAGGCTCCCGAGGGAGCCTTTGTTTTGCGTCTTAGAGCCTGTTTACGATCTTGCGAGCTAGAGCCATGCAAGGCAAAAACAGGCGAGGAAGCGGACTGGGCTCGCACGCGAGTGTACTGTTGTACATGAGCATTACTCGCTCCGCTCGCCCTCCGGGCCGACCTGAAGGTCGTTCGGTGGCAAGCCACCGTCCGAACCTGCTTTTAACGCAGCAGGGCCGACGCGCAGCAGATCGTAGGCAGGTTCTTACATATTGGGGTAGTTAGGTCCGCCAGCGCCTTCAGGGGCCACCCAGTTGATGTTCTGGGCCGGATCCTTGATATCGCAGGTCTTGCAGTGCACGCAGTTCTGCGCGTTGATCTGGAACTTCTTCTCGCCGTCTTCCTGGGTTACCACCTCGTAGACGCCGGCCGGGCAATAACGCTGCGCTGGCTCGTCGTACAGCGGCAGGTTCTTGGTCAGTGGGATGCTCGGGTCGGCGAGCTTCAGGTGGCAGGGTTGTTCCTCTTCATGGTTGGTGTTGGAGAGGAATACCGAGCTGAGCTTGTCGAAGCTGAGTTTGCCGTCCGGTTTCGGATAGTCGATCTTCTGCGCCTCGGCAGCCGTCTTCAGGCAGGCATAGTCAGGCTTGGTGTCGTGCAGGGTGACGGGGATCTTGCCACCGAAGATGTTCTGGTCGAGCCAGTTGAAACCACCGCCGATCAGCGGGCCGAACTTGTGCAGCGCCGGGCCGAAGTTACGGCTGCGGAACAGCTCGTCGTACAGCCAGCTGGCCTTGAATGCGTCGACATAAGCAGTCAACTGATCGCCGCCTTCACGGCCGGCGAACAGTGCGTCGGCCACTGCATCGGCGGCCAACATGCCGGATTTCATCGCGGTGTGGCTGCCCTTGATCTTGGCGAAGTTCAGGGTGCCGAGGTCGCAACCGATCAGTGCGCCGCCGTCGAATACCATCTTCGGCAGCGAGTTGAGGCCACCTTTGCAGATGGCGCGGGCGCCGTAAGCCACACGCTTGCCGCCTTCCAGGTACTGGGCGACCACTGGATGGTGTTTGTAGCGCTGGAACTCGTCGAACGGCGACAGGTGCGGGTTGCTGTACGCCAGATCGACGATCAGGCCGACCACCACCTGGTTGTTTTCCAGGTGATAGAGGAAGGAGCCGCCGGTATTTTCATTGCCGACGATATCCAGCGGCCAGCCGGCGGTATGCACCACCAGGCCTTGCTCGTGCTTGGCCGGATCGATATCCCAGATTTCCTTGATACCAATGCCGTAATGCTGGGCATCGGCTTCGGAGTCGAGATTGAATTTCTTGATCAGCTGCTTGCCGATATGGCCGCGGCAGCCTTCGGCGAACAGGGTGTACTTGGCGCGCAGTTCCATGCCCGGGGTGTAGTAACCCTCTTTCGGGTGACCTTCGCGATCAACCCCCAGATCGCCGGTGAGAATGCCGTAGACCGCGCCTTTCTCGTCGATCAGGGCTTCCTGGGCGGCGAAGCCCGGGTAGATTTCCACACCCAGGTTCTCGGCCTGCTGGGCCAGCCAGCGGCACAGATTGCCCAGGGAGATGATGTAGTTGCCCTCGTTGTGCATGGTCTTAGGCACAAACAGATCAGGGATGCGCGTAGATTTTTCTGCGCTGGTCAGCATGTAGATGTCGTCGCGCTTGACCGGGGTATTCAGCGGGGCGCCGAGCTCTTTCCAGTCGGGGAAGAGTTCATTCAGCGCGCGGGGCTCGAACACTGCACCGGAAAGAATATGAGCGCCGACTTCCGAGCCTTTTTCGACCACGCAGACGCTGATTTCTTTACCGGCTTCGGCGGCTTTCTGCTTCAGGCGGCAGGCGGCGGACAAACCAGCAGGGCCGGCGCCGACGATGACGACGTCGAATTCCATAAATTCGCGTTCCACAGGCTATCTCCTACTCAAGGCACTCTAATTTTATTTGACGATCAGGCTCGTCCCCTGGGCGATGCTGGCGCATTATATCCAGACCCTGGGGTTGGGCCAATACAAACGTTTGTTTGAATTTTCTGTAGGGCTGTTAGAATCGTACTACATCACCGCCAACGATTGGCCGATCCGCTGTATTGACCCGCTGGGGTCGCGCAGTCAAGATACGGGCGGTTTTGTGTCTGCCGTTATTGGTTGACTCCGGTTCCGGCCGGTCCGCTAGTCCCCGCCATGTTCGCTTCTGGCGACATTCTTATTCACCGGAGAGTAACGAGGAATCCATGAAGGTTCTTGTAGCTGTCAAACGAGTGGTCGACTACAACGTCAAAGTTCGCGTCAAAGCGGACAATAGCGGCGTTGATCTTGCCAACGTCAAGATGTCGATGAACCCTTTCTGCGAAATCGCCGTGGAAGAAGCTGTACGCCTGAAGGAAAAGGGCGTGGCGAGCGAAATCGTTGTCGTAACCATTGGTCCGGCTACTGCGCAAGAGCAGTTGCGTACCGCTCTGGCGCTGGGCGCCGATCGTGCCATCCTGGTCGAGTCCGCCGATGAGCTGAACTCCTTGGCCGTGGCCAAGCTGCTCAAGGCCGTGGTCGATAAAGAGCAGCCGCAGCTGGTGATCCTTGGCAAGCAGGCCATCGATAGCGACAACAATCAGACCGGTCAGATGCTGGCGGCCCTGAGCGGTTACGCCCAAGGCACCTTTGCTTCCAAGGTCGAAGTGGCTGGCGACAAGGTCAACGTTACCCGCGAAATCGACGGCGGTCTGCAGACCGTTGCGTTGAACCTGCCGGCGATCGTCACCACCGACCTGCGCCTCAACGAGCCGCGCTATGCGTCGCTGCCAAACATCATGAAGGCCAAGAAAAAGCCGCTGGAAACCGTTACCCCGGGCGACCTGGGCGTTTCCACCGCTTCCACCGTGAAAACCCTGAAAGTCGAAGCGCCTGCTAGCCGCAGCGCCGGTATCAAGGTCAAGTCGGTGGCTGAACTGGTCGAGAAACTGAAGAACGAAGCGAAGGTAATCTAAATGGCTATCTTAGTTGTTGCAGAACACACTAACGCTGCGCTGGCTCCGGCCACTCTGAATACCGTTGCCGCGGCGCAAGCCATCGGCGGTGACGTTCATGTGTTGGTTGCAGGCAGTGGCTGTGGCGCAGCTGCCGAGGCGGCTGCCAAAGTAGCGGGCGTCGCCAAGGTGCTGGTTGCCGATAATGCCGCGTTCGTTCATCAATTGCCGGAAAACGTCGCGCCGCTGGTTGCCGAGCTGGGTAAAGGCTATAGCCACGTCCTGGCTGCCGCTACCAGCAACGGTAAGAACATCCTGCCGCGGGTTGCCGCCCAGTTGGATGTCGATCAGATCTCCGAGATCATCGCGGTCGAAAGCGCCGATACCTTCAAGCGTCCGATCTACGCCGGTAACGCCATCGCCACCGTGCAGTCCTCGGCTGCGGTGAAGGTGATCACCGTGCGTGCGACCGGTTTCGATCCGGTTGCTGCCGAAGGCGGCAGCGCTGCCATTGAAGCAGTGTCCACTGGCGCCGATGCCGGTATCTCGGCATTCGTCGGCGAAGAGCTGGCCACTTCCGATCGTCCGGAACTGACTGCTGCCAAAATCGTCGTTTCCGGCGGTCGCGGTATGCAGAATGGCGACAACTTCAAGCATCTGTACGCTCTGGCCGACAAGCTGGGCGCAGCCGTTGGCGCTTCGCGTGCTGCGGTCGACGCCGGTTTTGTGCCCAACGACATGCAGGTCGGTCAGACCGGCAAGATCGTTGCCCCTCAGCTGTACATCGCCGTCGGTATTTCCGGCGCGATCCAGCACCTGGCCGGTATGAAAGACTCCAAGGTGATCGTTGCGATCAACAAGGACGAAGAAGCGCCGATCTTCCAGGTGGCCGACTACGGCCTGGTGGCGGATCTGTTCGAAGCTATCCCCGAGTTGGAAAAACTGGTTTAAACCGTTTTCCTGGCCCACAAAAAACCCGCTTTCGAGCGGGTTTTTTGTGGGCGCTTAGGCGTCAATCGGCGTTATCGAGAAAGGCCTGATAGTGCATGGCCGCCTCTGCCGGGCGCTCGATCATCGGCAAATGGCCGCAATCTTTCATGACCACCACCATTGGTTCCCGCAGCAGCGGGCGCATGACTTCTATGCTGGAAACGTGTAAGGCCCGGTCCTGCTCGCCCCACAGCAGCAGCGTCGGTGCCTGGATCTTCGCCAGTTCCGGCTCCAGGGGGATATAGCGGTTGACCAAGTGGCCGAATATTTCCTGATTAAGCGCACGGTTGGCGACGCCTTCGCTGGCCATATGCTGCTTCACCTTGGCGGGTAGATAGGGCACGTCGACGAAGACGAAATTCAACAAGCGGTCGAAGTCTTCCGGGGCGTTAACCACCAGCGGGTTGGCTTCGCCGCGTTCCAATATTTCGATCAGTTGGCTTTTCTGCGGCGCGGTAATACCCGCATTGGCGAACAGCGCGACGGACAGTACCTGGTCGGGATAGCGCGCGGCATAGAGCGCGCTGATATGCCCGCCCATGGAATTGCCGATCAGATGCAGTCGTTCGATATTCAATGCCTGGGTAAAGGCGGCGACGCGCTCGACCTGGGTTCCCACGTCGTAGCTGGCAGCCGGTTTGCTGCTATCGCCAAAGCCTGGCAGGTCGATGGCGATGACCCGATAGCGTTCGGTAAAGTGGCGAGCGAAGCGCAACCAGTTGTCTTTATTGGCGCCGAAGCCATGCAACATCAGAATGGTCGGCGCATCCACAGGTCCGCCTTGGTAATAATGAATGCTAAGATCGCCAACGGTGATTTGCTCGTGCGAGAGCCCAGCTAATTGACGCTCGACCAGTTGCATGCTCGCGAGCAGGGCGCCGGGTGAGTAATAAAGCGTCGTCGCGCCTGCTGCGAGCAGTAACAGCAGACCGAATATCAGTTTTTTCATAGCGCGTCCTTATCGCAAATCATAATTAGTGGTGGTTAAGCTAGCATGGCTAACAGGCCTTCGGTGTTTCGCAAGTCGCGAATGCCCATCAAAAAAATCGAGCGAGAAATGCCGATGCCCGAACGTTGTCTAGTGAAGTCTCTGATGCTGCTGGTTGGTTTATGTTTCATGGTGACGGCGGCTAACGCCGCGGGTAAATGTGAACGCTTGGTGGCGACGGGCAACCCCGAGTACCCACCCTATCTCTGGCGAGATCCGCAGAATCCGCAGCAGTTGATTGGCGCCAATGCCGATCTGCTCGAGCACCTGGCCAAAGAGCTGGGCGTGGCGATCGATGTGATCTATACCGGGCCTTGGTCGCGTGCTCAGGAAGAAGTGCGTACCGGTCGGGTCGATTTGATCGCCGGCGCCTTTTTGACTCTGCCACGTCTTGAGTACATGGATTACGTGCATCCGGCTTTCTTCTATACGCCCAGCGTGGTCTGGGTTCGTCAGGGCGAGGCGTTTCCCTATGCTGGCTGGGAGGACTTGCGCGGGCTTACCGGCGATACTTTGGTGAGCAATAGTTTCGGTCAGCAATTCGACGCTTTCGCCAAGGACAACTTGACGCTCGAGGGCGTATCGAGTCTGACTCAGGCGTTTCAGAAATTGGTACTCAAGCGTACCGACTATGTCCTCTATGAGCGCTATCCGGGCTTGGCGCTGGCCGAAACCCTGGGCCTGCATGACGATCTGACGATTCTCGAACCCCCCATATCGAGTGAGGGTTTGTACCTGACCTTGTCGCATAATTCGGCTTGCAACGACCCTTGGCTACGCGGACAGTTGGCGAAGAAAATGGCAGAATTGTCCAGCGCAGGCCTGCCCGAGCGCTGGTTGCAACGCAACCTCGAACGCTGGAAAGAGCAGCAACTGCAGCCAGCGATTCCTCCCATTCAGTAGGTAATTCGTGTGTTCAATCGACGTCTGTGCGCCGTCATGCTAATGCTTGCTCTCAGTGCTTGCGCCAGCGATCCGGCGCCCACCGAACAACTGCGTTTAAGCGATCAAGCGCTATCCCAGGTCAAAGCATTGGGCGCCGATACCGAGCGCTTCACCAGCTTGAAGCTGGCCGAGGAAAAACAGGCCCAAGCCCAGGCTGCCATGCAGGCAGGTGATTTCAAACAGGCGCGGATTCTTTCGGAGCAAGCGGAATTGGATGCCCGTTTGGCCCAGGGGCAGTTTTTGACGCAGCAAAGCCAGGATCAGCTCGATGCCTTGGCGGTGCGCATCGACCGCCTGCGCAAGCAGCTGGGGAGTCTGCCATGAGTTGGCATTTGCGTTTATCCGCCTTGGTGCCGCTCGCTCTGGTGCTGAGCGGCTGTGCCAGTTCTTCGCCCGAAGAAAGCAACAGGCTCGAGACGGCGCGTACCAGCTTTCATGCGGTCAAGGAGGATCCAGATGTGTTGCGCAGCGCGCCGAAAGATGTGATCCGCGCCGGCGAATCCTTGGCGCGCGCCGATCGTCTCTCGAGCTACTGGGGCAGTGCCGAGGATGTTATCCACTATGCCTACCTTAGCCAGCGTTACAGCGATATCGCCAAGCAACATAGCGCGCTGAATCTGAATCAGGAGCGGGCGGTCAAGCTGGAGCTGGAACGCCAGCGCCTGCAATTGGCCTTGCGCGAAGCCAAGTTGCTGAGTGTTCAGGAGCAGAGCAACTGGCTGGAAGAACAGATGCTCAGCCTGTCGACCAGCGAAACCGAGCGTGGCTTGGTGATGACCCTCGGCGACGTATTGTTCGATGCCGCGCGCGCTGAGCTGAAGGCCTCCGCCAATCGCACCGTGCTTAAGCTCGCTCAGTTTATGCAGCTCAATTCGCGTCGGACTGTACGCATCGAAGGCTATACCGATAACCGCGGCGACAAGCAGGAGAATCTGGAGCTGTCGCGGGCGCGGGCGCAGACAGTCGCCGATCTGCTGGTCGACCTGGGTGTCGATGGCAAGCGCATCGAAGTCGCCGGTCATGGCGAGGACTTCCCCATCGCGGAAAACGCATCGGCCAGGGGACGGGCGCAAAACCGCCGAGTAGAGATCGTTTTCTCCGACGAGCAGGGGCGCCTGGGCGCTGCCCGCTAAGCGCATGTTGATCCCCAACCACTGCGCTAAATACCGTTCATAGTTAGATGAACGGCATTTAAACGCTCTCCACCCCTCTGCGGTGGAGAAAAACTTCGCCGTCTCCACCCTGGTAAATGCCTATCGGCAACGCCCGTAACCTCGTAGGGCGGACATGGCGAAGCCTTGTCCGCCGTTCGGGCGGCCGCTGGTGGCAATCCGGGAAAACTGGCCTCTACCATCCGCGCCAGCACTTCGTTCCCGCACTGGTATGACCATCGATACCCGATCAGTCGAAGGACTGTATCAGCGACTATTATTGAAACTGTACCCGTGCAATTTATTCTGTGTGCGCTACTGTACTGGTTCAGTAATATGGAGGCGCTGGTCATGACTAATCTGTTGCTCTATCAACGCATTGCCCAGCAACTGGCGGAAGACATTCGTCGTGGCGTCTACCAGCCGGGCGAGCGCGTGCCTTCGGTGCGCAAGATGAGCTCGCAGCTCAGTGTCAGTCACGCCACCGTATTGCAGGCCTATGCCAATCTGGAAGATCAGGGGCTGATCCGTGCCCGCCCGCAGTCCGGCTACTATGTTCATCAAACCCCGGCATTGACCGCGCCGACCCCGGACATCGCCCGGGTCGAGCGTCCCGGTCTGGTGACCCGCAGCAGCATCATCAATCAGGTACTCACCGAATCGCGGCGCGAGGGGGTGTTTCCCCTGGGCGCAGCAGTGCCGCACGTCGAGTACCTGCCGGTGCGCGCCTTGCACCAACAATTGGCCAAGGTCACCCGCTTCCACAGCGCGCGGGCTTTCAGCTATATGTTCAGCCCCGGTTTCGAGCCGTTGCGCCGTCAGGTCGCGATTCGTATGCGCGATGCCGGGGTGGTGGTCGATCCGTCCGCGGTGGTGATTACCCATGGCTGCGTGGATGCGCTGCAGATGTCGCTGCGGGTGCTAACCAAGCCGGGCGACCTGATCGCCGCCGAGTCGCCGACTTATTACGGCCTGCTGCAACTGGCCGATCTGCTTGGCCTGAAAGTCATCGAAATTCCCAGCGATCCGACCACCGGTATCAGCCTCGAAGCCCTGCAGCTGGCGGCCAACCAATGGCCGATCAAGGCGCTGGTACTGACCGCGCGGCTGAGCAATCCGCTGGGCGGCACGATTCCGGAGGCACGGCAAAAACAACTGCTGCGTTTGGCCGGCGATTACGATATCCAGGTCATCGAGGACGATATCTACGGCGAACTGATGTTCGAGCAAGGGCCGACCAAGGCGCTGAAATCCCACGACCGGGAAGGGCGGGTGATCTACTGCTCGAGCTTCTCCAAGACCCTGTCGCCGGGCGTGCGTATCGGCTGGATCATCGCCGGCAAATACCAGGACGAAATTCAACGCCTGCAAACCTTCAGCACCCACTCGGCTTGTAGCGTCACCCAGATGGCGGTGGCCGCCTACCTGGAGAACGGCGGCTACGACCGCCACTTACGTTATATCCGCCAGGAATACCGGAAAAACCTCAGCGCCTTCCAATTGGCGGTGCAGCAATACTTCCCCGAAGGCACGCAAATCACCCGACCCAACGGCGGCTTCATCCTCTGGGTTAGCCTGCCGGCGCGGGTTAACACCAAGGACCTCCACGTGCGCGCGTTGCAGCAAGGCATCAGCATCGCCCCGGGGCTGATCTTCAGCAACACCGAGCAGTTCAACCACTGCATCCGCCTCAATTGCGGCATCCCCTGGAATCGTGAGGCGGAGCGGGCATTGATGACTCTGGGCATGCTGGCTGGGCAGTTGTGTCAGGAGGCGGTGGCGTACTGAAGATTTTTTAGTTGGCTTAACCCGGATAGGTTGGGCACTGCGTCTACCTAAGCGAATGGTTCGTTCGTTTGCTCAGGAGAGACCCTCATGTCCGCTTATCCCGTTTTGCTTACCCGTCCCCTTGCCGCCGGTTTTGCCGCGGGCTTGTTGCTTGCTCTTGGCGCCTGTAGTGCCTCCAATCCCGATGCTGCTGCCACCGCGGCCAAGTCTGAAGGGGCTGTGGTGCTTGCCGATCAGGTGCGCCAGAGCCAGCGTGCCGAATTGCGTGAGCAGGAGGTCTCGTCCGCGCCTGCGCAGTTGCAACGTAAAGCCGTTGCGGAGGATATGGCCGTTATGCCGAGCGTGGCCTATGCGCCCATGCCCATAGCGGGTTCGATGCCCGATGCGCTGCCGCCGGGTTACCGTGACCAGGGCCGCGAGCGGTATCAGAAGCTCGCCGACAATCCGGTGCACGCGGTGGCCGAAGCCCCGGTGTCGACGTTTAGCATCGACGTGGATACCGGCAGCTACGCCAACGTGCGGCGCTTCCTCAACCAGGGGCAGTTGCCGCCGGCCGAGGCGGTGCGCTTGGAGGAGTTAGTCAATTACTTCCCCTACGCCTATCCGTTGCCGACCGGCGATACGCCCTTTGGCGTCGGCACCGAATTGGCGGTGACGCCGTGGAACCCGCAGAGCCGTTTGCTGCGTATCGCGATCAAGGCCTCCGATATGCAGGTTGCAGAGCTACCGCCAGCCAATCTGGTGTTTCTGGTGGATGTATCGGGTTCG
The DNA here is from genome assembly GCF_946886105.1 of uncultured Pseudomonas sp. Next base: position 139,340 of record NZ_CAMPHV010000004.1, read on the forward strand.
ATGGACAGGCGCGAGGGGCTGCCGATGGTGCAGAGCACGCTGAAATTGCTGGTCGAGCAATTGCGCGCCGAGGACAAAGTGTCCCTGGTGGTCTATGCCGGTTCATCCAGCGTGGTGTTGGAGCCGACCGCGGGCAGTGACAAGGCGAAGATCCGCGCAGCAATCGATCAGTTGCGCGCAGGTGGTTCGACGGCCGGTGAGTCGGGTATCCAGCTGGCCTATCAGCAGGCTCAGCAGGGTTTTATCAAGGGCGGCATCAACCGCATCCTGCTGGCCACCGATGGCGACTTCAATGTCGGCATCAGCGATTTCGAGACGCTCAAGCAGCTGGCGGCCGACAAGCGCAAGACCGGGATTTCCCTGACCACCCTGGGCTTCGGCACCGATAACTACAACGAGCAGTTGATGGAGCAATTGGCCGATGCCGGCGATGGCAATTACGCCTATATCGATAACCTGCGCGAGGCGCGCAAGGTGCTGGTTGATCAGCTCGGCTCGACCCTGGCGACGGTGGCCAAGGATGTGAAGATCCAGGTCGAGTTCAACCCGGCGCAGGTCAGCGAGTACCGCTTGCTCGGCTATGAAAACCGCGCGTTGAAGCGTGAGGACTTCAGCAACGACAAGATCGATGCCGGCGAGATCGGTGCTGGCCATACAGTGACCGCGCTCTATGAAATAGTCCCGGTCGGCAACCAGGGCTGGTTGGAGCCGCTGCGCTATCAGCAGGCGGAAAGATCCGTCAGCAAGCAAGGTGAACTGGCGCTGCTGCGCATACGTTACAAGGCGCCGCAGCAGAGCAGTAGTAAGTTGCTGGAAATTCCCATAGTGGCGCAGCGCAACACTCCGACGATCGCCCAGGCCAGCGAGGATCTGCGCTTCGCCGCGGCCGTCGCCGCCTTTGCCCAGCAGCTGAAAGACGCGCAGTACACAGGCGATTTCGACCTGGCCGCCAGCGCGGAGTTGGCTCGCAGCGGCAAGGGCGAGGATCGCTTTGGCCTGCGTGGCGAGTTCGTGCAACTGGTCGAATTGGCGCAAAGCCTGCAAACTCCGGCTTCACTTCCCGCACCCAGCGCTGCCAAGGTCGACTAAGCGTGACTGCCCATCCTGTTGCTCCACTGCCCGACGAAGAGGACGCCGCCTTGTTGCGGCGTTATCGCCAGGGCGATGCCGAGGCCTTTGCACTGCTCTATCAGCGCCATCGCCTCGGTTTGTTCCGTTTTCTCTGTGGCCTGTGCGGCGATCCGACGCTGGCCGAGGAGGTGTTCCAGGACACCTGGATGAGCCTGATCCGCAGCCAGTCGCTGCAGCGCGAGGCGGTGCTGTTCAAGACCTGGCTGTACCAGATCGCGCGCAACCGGCTGATCGATCACTGGCGCAAATCGGGCCGCCAGCAGGGAAAGCATGAGGCGTTTGACGAGCAGCTGCATGACCAGCCATGCAGCGAGACCAACCCTGAGCAGCAGCTCAGCTTGAGTCGCGACCAGGAACGCCTACAGGCCGCGCTGGCCGATCTGCCGGCCGAACAAAGGGAGGTGTTCCTGCTGCGCGCCCACGGCGATCTGGAGTTGCATGAGATCGCCGAGCTGACCCGCACGCCGGCGGAAACGGTGAAGAGCCGTTTGCGCTATGCGTTGCAGAAATTACGTCGGCTGCTGGCTGACCCGGCCGCCGAGGAGTTACCCGTATGAACCGCGACCAACACGATCCGCACGAGCAGGCGTTGCTCGATCATTTTCGCGCCCATAGCCAGGGCGAGCCGTCCGCCGAACTGGACGCGTGCATCCTCGCTGCAGCCCGCGCCGCGCAGGTAGCGAGCAAACCCGGCTGGAGTCAGCGCCTGCATGCCTGGCTGTTCGGCCCGGGCGGTCGCCAGCGCTGGTCGGTGGCAGTGGCTGGGCTGGCGTGTGTCGGCATCGGCGTCAGCCTGACGTGGCGCACCCTGGAACAAACCCCCGACGCCTATGACGCGCCCATGCCCCGCGCGGTGATGGCGCCGGCGCCAGCCGCTCCCATGGCCGAAGCCGAGGCGCCGCAAGGCCTGCTGCGCGAACAGGCGCCGGCGGTGCAGCGCTATTCACAAGAGCGGCAAAGGGCCGAGAAGAAAGAATCGGCACCGGTGCTGGCGGAGGAGATGCGCAAGCAAGCGCCGATCGCCAGCGAGGCTCTATCGGATGCCTTGGTGCCAGAGGCCGCATCGTCCATGGCGCCGCGGGTGAGCAAGGCGGTTGAGCCGGAGTCGGAGCAGTTGCTGTTGCAACTGCTGGAGCTACGCCGCGCCGGTAAGACCGAGGAAGCGAAAACCCTGCAACAGCGTTTGCAGCAAGACTATCCGCAGATGGATATAGAGGCGCAGATGGAGCGCCTTGAAAACAACCGTTAGCGGGGCGATACGGACGTAGGTTGGGCCGGGCTGCGTAGGCTGAGCGCAGCAAGCCCAACGAGCAGCGTTCACGATTGCGGGTAGGGGGTGTTGGGCTTCGCAGGCTCAGCGCCAACCTACATTGTTGACTCTCGCCTCCCGGGTACTTCTCTCTGACCTTGCAACGGAGCGCTTCATGCCATGCAGGGCCGTTCACTTAAGCCAGAGAACGGCGCTCTTGTAGCCCGGATGAAATCCGGGGGCGAGGTCAGCCACAGAAGCGTTCCCCGGATAGCATCCGGGCTACGAACTGCCGACAAAGCCCGCCATGCCAGCGAGCAAAGCGCTAGCATGGCGTTCTTGTTTACGCATGGAGCGCGCAATGCCCGCCAATCCCCTCGACGCCGACGAAAAAAGCCTGTCACGCTTGTTGCTGGAACTGCTCTGGCAACTCGCTGTGCTGATAGTGCCGATCGTTCTGCTGGCCATGGCGCCGCCGCCGCTGAGCGCTGGCGTGGCTGCGTTGTTGGTGGCCCTGATGAGCTGTGCGGCCAAGCTGGGTTACAGCGGCGCGGCCAATGGGCTGAGCCGCTTGCTCACCGCCGCGCTGATTGGTCTGGGTGTCGGTCTGGGCCGCGAGCTGCCGGAATATTGGAATTTGGCGGCGGCAATCCTGACCATCCTGTTCGGCCTGGCCAGTATCGCCACCCTCGAGCGCCGCCTGGGCTTGGCGGCGGCCAAACCGGAAGCTGTGGAGGCTGGCGAGCCTTCGGGCATCAGCGCCTGGGGCGCTGGTGCGATCGCATTTACCCCTGAGGGCGAGCCGATCCATACCTTCAATTGGGGCGAGATCGCCATGGGCGGGCCGGCCTACTGCGATTACCTGTTGCCCGACGGCGTGGTGCTGGAAGGGTTTGGCAGCTCGGTGCTGTTCTCCAGCGATGGCCGCTATTTCGCCGCGCCCGTGCCTTCGCGCGACACCTGGGGTTTGGTGATTTTCGATCGGCAACTGCGCCGCCTGCATCATTGCCTGCAATGCACCGAGTTCTGGGAGTTGGACGAGTTCAGTGCGACGGAAATCCGCGGCCGGCATAGCCCCCTGGTGTCCAACCAGGGCTACAAAATCGCCCTGGCCGACTTGCTGCGCCAGGCCCGGAGCGAGGACTTCGTCGCCATCGGCGACCTCTGGCTGGCCCCGGCCTGGGTGCAGCAAGTGCAGGCAACAGGGCTGGCGTTCGTCGCGCCCCAGGGCGGCCACGTGCTGACCGGCGAGTTGAACCTGCCGGACAACCTGCGCAGCCTGGACAACCCGCTGACACCGCTGCGTTACCCCAGCTATCGTCTGCTGATCGACGGGCAGCCCAGCGGGCTGTTGCTGCATGACGGCGAAAGCGTGGTATGGCGCGACGACGGCCAGGCCCTGGTGTGCCGCGCGCGACCGCAAGCGCAGGTGGAAAACCGCTACAGCAACGATTGCTGGTTATGGCAGCCGGAGCAGGGCTGGCGGACCTTGCCGGAACCCTGGCAGGCGCGGGCGGACGAACCGTCGTTGAACTGGGGCGCGCCTTGTCGGCTGGATGCGCGACAGCTCTGGCGCGAGGCTTATTTCGATTTCGCCGATACCGACCGCCTGGGCTACGGCTACAGCCTGCAAAGCATCCACAGCGACACGGAAATTCTGCTCGGCCATGACCCTCTCGGCCGGGCAGTGCCGGGTGAATATCGGTTGACCCGGTTACAACTGGCCACAGCGCTCGACGGCCAAGGCGCCAGCGAGCTGTATCTGCAATGCATGCAGGATCAATCGACGCCCTGTCTGAGCTGGCTGCGTGATAGCCGGGACGGCACGCGCGGTGCCTATGCCTGCCGCATCGGTGAGTGGCAATTGGACGGCGAATGGTGCCTGGATCACCGCGTCTCCGATTGCGGCCGCTACCTGGCGCTGCTGGCATTCGCCGAGGCGCCGGCAGCACCGCATCAGCTGGTGATCGCCGATGTGCAGAGGCGCTCCCTGCTGCGGCTCGAGCAACCGTTGCTGGCCGCGCGCTTCTACGATCTGCGCGGTAAGGTGCTGAGCTTGGCGCATATCGGCGGGCGCCTGAATGAGGATCAAGTCAGCACGCCATTACGCCGCTTCGACCGTCAGGCCCCGAGCGCGGAAACCGCCGCCGCTTTCCTCGCGCCGACCGTAGGCTCGCGTCTGTATTACCAGGTCGCGCAGGTTCGAATCGAAGAGGACGGCCTGAGTCTATTGCCGAGCTGGCGTTTGGCCGAACAAGCGCCGGCCGCCAATGCCGAGGGCGATTTTATTCTGCCTGCTCCGAACGGTTGTGATGCCGCCTGGCTGTTCGGCGCCGAGAGCAGCTACCGGGACAACTACCTGCGCGAACGTCACCCGCGCCAGGGCGGCTGCCTGCTGACCGCCTCGGGCTGCGCCGTGGCCGATGTGGCGCCGGCAATGATCTGGTCCGAGGATGGTCGCTATCTGGCGCTGACTCGCCATCTGGATCGTTTCGATCCGCGTGCTGGTGACACTCAGGAGGACATCTGGCTGCTATTGCTGCTGGACTTGAGCGAGAAAAGCCTGCGCACTAGCCACGGCTCCATAGGCCTGATGCCGTACTTCGAAAGGTTCGACGGCCAAGGGTTGCGAGTGCGGACCTTCGCTTACGACTATCAGGTTGAAGGCGATGCCGGCGAGGCGCGTCTGGTCGCCCTGGATGAGTTGCTTGCCTTGCCAGCGGAGCGCCTGATCGCAAATGCCGGATTATGGTTGACGGCGGAGGAACAACAGCGAGCAGGCCAATGGCAGCGCCTGGATACTCAGCATCTGCAGGCGTGGAATAAACGCCGTGACAACACAACGTTGTCCATTTAAGCCAAGAGGGGGCGTTTGTAGCCCGGATGCAATCCGGGGAGAAGATTTATGGCCGGATGACGAGACTGCAAACCTGAAACAAACGCAGCGCAGAGCAGGCTTGCTAGATCGCGGGTGAGGGTGGAGCATACAAGTTTTCCCCCAAGCGTATTTGTGTTCTTGATGATCAGCTTTCGTTCTGTGCTCGTGCTTGTGTCACTGCTTGTCCTCGGCGCTTGCGACAACGACCCGGCGCCGCCTATCGAGCCGGTCGAGCCCCCCAAACCGCAGGTTTCGGCCCCGGTCGTTCCGGTTACCCCGGCGCCGCCGGTTGCGCCTGCTGCGGAGCCGCCAGCCAAGCAGGCGAGCGCGCCGGCCAAACCCAGGCCGCTGCCCAAACCTGTGGCTAGCACGCCTCCGGCCCAGGACAAGCCTGCAGCTGTCGTGGCTAAGTCGCCGGTCGTGGCGCTGGATTTGAGTCTGCCGGAAGAGTTGCTGCAACCGACGGAGTCGATCGAGTCCTTCAGCGAACTGCCTTCGACGTTATTGCCGCCGTTATTCGATGAGCGCGGCAGCCCCGACAGCCCCTTCCAATTGCACGGCAAGCTGATCACCAGCGAGCGCGGCGATCAGGATTACTGGGAATCGCTGGATGGCGCCGAGCTGCAGTTCGAGTTCAAGCGCTAGCTTCGCGCTTGAACTCGACGGCCTGGCCCGGGCGTTCCGACTTGCTGCTGGTTGCTAATCGATAAACAGGTCGGCGATCAGCGCGCCGCCCTCCGGATCGAAGCGGTAGTGCTCGAAGTCGCTGACGCCCTGTTCGCGCAGAATCTCCTCATCGATCAACAGGCGACCCGTGATGCTGCGATTCTGGCTGGCCAGGATGGCGTGGGCGGCATCGGCCATGATCGCCGGGGTGCGCGCGCGTTTGAAGGCGTCGCGGCCACCCAGCTCGAACTCGATGGCGGCGGTGGCGATCATGGTCTTGGGCCATAGCGCGTTGACGCTGATGCCGTATTTCTTGAATTCCTCGCTCATGCCCAGGGTCAGCATGCTCATACCATATTTGGTCACGGTGTAAGGGCCGTGTTGGGCGAACCACTTAGTGTCCATGTTCAGCGGTGGCGACAAACTGAGGATATGCCCGCCGGCGGCGCTGGCTTTCAAATAGGGCAGCGCCGCCTGACTGCAGACCATCACCGCGCGAGTGTTGATCTGGAACATCAGGTCGAAGCGCTTGGGATCGAGTTTCTCCACGCCCACCAGCTTGATCGCCCCGGCGTTATTGACCAGCCCATCGATGCCACCGAAGTGTTCGGCCGCCTGGGCCATGGCGGCTTTTACCGCGACCTCGTCGCGCACATCCAGTTGCAGGGCCAGGGCCTTGCCGCCGGCCTGCTCGACCTCGGCCGCCACCGAATGGATGGTGCCCGGCAGCTTGGCGTGGGGCTCGGCGCTTTTTGCCGCGATAACGATATTGGCGCCATTGCGCGCCGCGCGCAGGGCGATTTCGCGGCCGATGCCACGGCTGGCGCCGGTGATAAACAGGGTTTTGCCTTGCAATGACATGACGGGTTTCCTTGTGCATTACGTAAGGGGTGCGGGGCCGCCTAGGCTGTGCGCACCATGGGGTGAATTTGGTGCGCACGGCGCACCCTACGAAACTGTGTTGCTGAGCGCTGCTGTCAGATGTGTAGCCTGGGTTGAGCACAGCGATACCCAGGGCAGCCTTTCCCGGGTGTCGCTTCGCTCGACCCGGGCTACGGGTTAGCTGGCGTCAGATCCCAGGGTGCGCTCGACGCGCACCTATGACTCTGCCTATCTAAGGTGCGCACAGCGCACCCTTCTACGGGTCATGGCGCAGCGGCTTCGATCTCCACCAGCAACTGCCGGTTCTTCACCTGATCGCCACGATTCACGCTAACGCGCCTGACCACGCCGTCGATGCTGGCTTTCAGTGGGTGTTCCATCTTCATCGCCTCCAGCACCAGCAGCAGTTGGCCCTTGCTGACTTGGCTGCCTGGCTCGACCAGCACTTCGACTATGGCACCGTCCATCGGCGCTTTGACGCTGCCGCAGCCGGCACCCGCGGCGCTGCTGACCGGCAGGTGGGTGATATCGCTGAATGCCAGATTGCCGTTATGGCCGTACAGCCGCAGCGTTTCGCCGTCCAGGTGGTAGGCCAGGCGCTGACGGATACCGTCCAGTTCGAGTGTGGCCCAGCGACCGTCGCAGGACAGCAGCTTGAGATCGAGCAGGGTGTCGGCGACTCTTGCCCGCAAGCTCGGCTGGGCGCCATCGGCCAGCACATCCAGCTCGATTTCGAACTGCTGCTCGCCCTGCTTGAGCACAAAACGCCAAGGCGCGCTGCCAGCGTTGCGCCAACCGCAGAGGCCTGGCTGATGGGCGCGGGCATTGGCCGATTGCTGGTAGAGCAGGGCGGCGGCGACGGCCAGTTCGCTGGCGGCCGGTGGCTGCGGGCGCAGGCTCGGGTCGTTAGTGAAATGTTCGGTGATAAAGGCCGTGGTGGCGTTGCCGGCGGCGAACTCGGGGTGGCTCAGCAGGTTGGCGAGAAAGCGCTGGTTGCCATTGACGCCGAGCAGTACGCAATCCTCGACCGCGCGTACCAGCTTGCGCCGGGCCTCGTCGCGGGTCGCGCCATAGGCGATGACCTTGGCCAGCATGGGGTCGTAGAACGGGCTGATGGCCTGGCCTTCGAGCAGGCCGTGGTCGATGCGGATGCCGTCGAGCAAGGCCGGCTCCCAGCGCAGTACGCGGCCGGTTTGCGGCAGGAAGTTCTGCGTCGGGTCCTCGGCGTACAGGCGCACTTCCATGGCGTGGCCGGTCAGGCGGATGTCCTCCTGCTTGAGTGGCAATGCCTGGCCTTCGGCCACACGGAGTTGCCAGGCCACCAGGTCCTGCCCGGTGATCAGCTCGGTAACCGGGTGTTCGACCTGCAGGCGGGTGTTCATTTCCAGAAAGAAGAACTCGCCGTTGCGGTCGAGTAGGAATTCCACGGTGCCGGCACCGACATAGTCGACCGAGGCGGCCGCTTTGACCGCTGCTTCGCCCATGGCCTGACGCAGCGCTGCTGTCATTACCGGGCAGGGCGCTTCTTCGACGACCTTCTGATGGCGACGCTGCACCGAGCAGTCGCGCTCGCCTAGATAAACGAGATTGCCGTGGCAGTCGCCGAACACCTGGATTTCCACATGGCGCGGCTGGATCACCGCCCGTTCCAGGATCAGCTCGCCGGAGCCGAAGGCGTTCTGCGCTTCCGAACGCGCGGTACGGATCTGCGCCAGCAATTCGCTCGCTTCATGGACCAGACGCATGCCACGACCGCCGCCGCCGGCGCTGGCCTTGATCATCAGCGGGTAGCCGATGCGCTCGGCTTCGCGGCTCAGGGTTTCATCGTCCTGCGCGGCGCCTTCATAGCCCGGGATGCAGGGTACTCCGGCCTCGAGCATGGCGATCTTTGACAGGCGCTTGCTGCCCATCAGATGGATGGCTTCCACGCTCGGGCCGATAAATGCGATGCCGGCGGCCTCGCAGGCGCGGGCGAAGTCGGCGTTTTCCGAGAGGAAGCCGTAGCCGGGGTGGATGGCGTCGGCACCGGTCTTCCGTGCGGCGGCGATGATGGCGTCGATCAGCAGATAGGACTGGTTGACCTGGGCCGGGCCGATGCACACCGCCTGGTCGGCCAGTTGCACGTGGCGCGCTTCGGCGTCGGCCTCGGAGTAGACCGCCACGGTGCGGTAGCCCAGGGCGTGCGCGGTGCGCATCACCCGGCAGGCGATTTCGCCGCGGTTGGCGATCAGAATCTTGTTAAAGGCGGGCATTCGATGCTCCTGCTTTGCGTAGCCCGGATGCAATCCGGGCTACGGTCGGTAATATTCAGTCGTAGGGTGGATCACGCTTCACCGATCCACCGTTTGGTGTCCTGAATTGGTGGATGTAGAAGCGACATCCACCCTACGAGTTCTGTCGGCAGTGCCAGTCCATCCGATCCATCATTGGGCCCACTTAGGCGCGCGTTTCTGTACAAAGGCCATGGTCCCCTCGATGCCTTCGGCTCCGGTTACCGCGGCAGCGAACTGCTCGGCGGCGCTGTCCAATAGAGGACCGAGCGCCTGGTTTGCCGTGGCCAGCAGCAGAGCCTTGGTTTGAGCATTGGCCTGGGGCGCGCACTGGCGAACCTGGCTCAGCACTTGGTGCAGGCGCGCTTCGATGGCCGCGTCGTCCGGTTCGCTGAAATGCACCAGGCCCAGGCGCTCGGCCTCGCTGCCGTTGAAGCGCGCGGCGGTAAGGGCCAGGCGCCGGGCCTGGGTCAGGCCGATGCGTCCGACCACAAAGGGCGCGATCTGCGCCGGCAAAATCCCTAAGGTGGTTTCCGGCAGACCGAACTTGGCGTCCTGATGGCAAATGGCGATATCCGCGACGCAGGCCAGGCCGAAGCCGCCGCCGAGCACCGCGCCTTGCAATACGGCGATCAGCACCTGGGGTGCGTGCTGCGCTTGTTCCAGCAGGCTGCCGAAGGCGCGGTTGAGCGCGCGGTAGGCATCGCTGCCGCTGGCTCTGGCATTGGCCATGTCCTTGATATCGCCGCCGGCGCAGAAGTGCCCGCCTGCACCGCACAACACGATGGCGCGCACGTCCAGGTCGTCATGCACCGCGGCCAGCACCGCGCGCAGTTCGCCGACCATCGCCAGGCTCATCGCATTGCGGCTATCCGGGCGGTTTAGGGTTATATGCAACACGCCGGCGTCGAGGCTCAGCAGCAGGGTTTCGCAGTTCGGTAGGTCGGCCATGGCAGGTTCCTTGATGTATCGGCAAAGAGGGCGGCCGTAGGGTGATGGCCACCCCGTGGATCGCGCTTTATCGACCCACCGAGCGGTGTCGCGGTGGACGTAAAGAGCGACGTCCACCCTACGTGTGGCTGGGTTTAGCCCTTCTTCTTACCCGGCAAAATGCCCATCAGCTTGCAGATAATGCCCAGCATGATTTCGTCGGCGCCGCCGCCGATCGATACCAGGCGCACATCGCGATAGGCGCGCGATACCGGGTTGTCCCACATGTAGCCCATGCCGCCCCAGTACTGCAGGCAGCTGTCGGTGACTTCGCGGCCCAGGCGCCCGGCCTTGAGCTTGGCCATCGACGCCAGGTTGGTCACGTCGCGGCCACGCACGTACTGCTCGGTGGCCTGGTAGACCAGGGCGCGCAGGCACTCGACTTCGGTCTGCAATTCGGCCATGCGGAAGTGGATCACCTGGTTGTCGATCAGCGCGTTGCCGAAGGTCTTGCGCTCCTTGCAATAGGCGATGGTGGCGTCGATGCAATGCTCCAGGCCCTTGATCATATTGGCCGCGCCGAACAGGCGTTCTTCCTGGAACTGCAGCATCTGCATCATGAAACCCGCGCCTTCATGGCCGATGCGGTAGCGTTGCGGCACGCGCACGTCGTCGAGGAACACCTGGGCGGTTTCCGAGCTGCGCATGCCGAGCTTGTCCAGGTGCGGGCTGACGCTGATGCCGGGGGTGTTCATCGGCACCATGATCAGCGACTTGTTGACGTGCGCCTTGTCGTCCGAGGTGTTGGCCAGCAGGCACATGAAGTCGGCGCTGGGCGAGTTGGTGATCCACATCTTGCTGCCGTTGATCACATAGTCGTCGCCGTCTTTGCGCGCTGTGGTTTTCAGCCCGGCCACATCGGAGCCGGCGCCGACTTCGGAGACGCCGATACAGCCGACCATTTCGCCGCTGATCGCGGGCTTGAGGAATTCCTCGCGCAGCTCATCGGAGCCGAAGCGCGCCAGGGCCGGGGTGCACATATCGGTCTGCACGCCGATCGACATGGGAATGCCGCCGCAATGGATGGTGCCGAACTCTTCGGCGGCGACTATCGAGTAGCTGTAGTCCAGGCCCATGCCGCCGAATTTTTCCGGTTTGGAGATGCCCAGCAGACCGAGCTCGCCGGCCTTCTTGAAAATCTCGTGGATCGGGAAGCGGCCGTCCTTTTCCCATTGCTCGACGTGCGGGTTGATTTCCTTGTCGACGAAGTTACGGACGGTGCGGCGCAGCTCTTCGTGTTCCTGGGTAAAGATCATTGTTGTTGTTCTCCAGTAGGGTGCGCCGTGCGCACCAGCTCAGGTGTTTTGGTGCGCACGGCGCACCCTACGGTCAGAATCGCGCCACGCCGAAGCTATTGGACCTGAGCGGCCGTGCGGCCGCCTCGGCGCAGATATCCAGCAGATAGCCGAGCAGCTTGCGCGTGTCGCGTGGGTCGATCAGGCCGTCGTCCCACAGGCTGGCGGTGCCGTAGAGCGCGGTGGACTGGCTGTCGAGCTTCTGCGCGGTGACGCTTTCCAGCATGTCGAGCATCTTCGGGTCGGCCTCTTTGCCGTCCTTCAGGTGCTTGTCCTCGGTGACGATACGCAGCACTTTGCCGGCCTGGGCGCCGCCCATCACCGCGGTTTTGCTGTTGGGCCAGGCGAAGATGAAGCGCGGGTCGAGGCCGCGGCCGCACATGGCGTAGTTGCCGGCACCGTAGGAGCCGCCGACCACGATGGTGAGTTTCGGCACAGTGGCGTTGGCCACCGCCTGGATCATCTTCGAGCCGTGCTTGATCACGCCCAGCTGTTCCGATTCTGTGCCGACCATAAAACCGGTGGTGTTGTGGAAGAACAGGATCGGCGTATTGCTTTGCTCGCACAGCTGGATAAATTGCGCCGCCTTGGCCGCGCCCTGCGGGGTGATAGGGCCGTTGTTGCCGATAAAGCCGCAGGGCTGGCCTTCGATCTGCAAGTGGCCGCAGACGGTCTGGTTATCGAACTCGTTCTTGAAGTCGAGAAACGCCGAGCCGTCGGCGATGCGGGCGATGATTTCACGCACGTCGTAGGGTTTCTTGGCATCGGCCGGCACCAGACCGAGTAATTCCTCTACTGGATACAGCGGCTCGCTGTAGACCTTGCTCGGGCGCGCCGGCAATTGGGCGTTCCACGGCAGCATGGCGAGAATTTCGCGGGCGAGGCGCACGCCGTCGGCATCGTTCTCCGCCAGGTATTCGGCGGTGCCGGCGACCTGGGCGTGCATCTCGGCGCCGCCCAACTGCTCATCGGTGGCGATTTCGCCGGTGGCGGCTTTCAGCAGTGGCGGGCCGGCGAGAAACATCTTGGCCTTGCCACGCACCACCACCACATAGTCCGACAGCCCCGGCTGATAAGCCCCGCCGGCGGTGCTGGAACCGTGCACCACGGTGATCTGCGGCAGCCCCATGGCCGACATGCGTGCCTGGTTGGCGAAGCCGCGCGCGCCTTCGACGAAAATTTCCGCGGCGTAATTGAGGTTGGCACCGCCGCTTTCGGCCAGGGTGACCACCGGTAGCTTGTTCTCGACCGCGATCTGCTGCAAACGCAGGGTTTTCTTCAGACCGGTGGGGGAGATGGTGCCTCCCTTGATCGCGCTGTTGCTGGCGGTGACCAGGCAGCGCACCCCGGCGATATAGCCGATGCCGGAGATGATCCCGCCGCCGGCCTGGCTGCCGTCCTTGTCGTCGTGCAGCTTGTAGCCGGCCAGCGACGACAGTTCGAGAAAGGGCGCGCCGGGGTCGAGCAGCAGGTTCAGGCGTTCGCGTGGCAGTAGTTGGCCGCGCTTGTCGAACTTGGCCTTGGCCGCCTGGGCTTTGTTCAGGCAGTCTCGTTCGATCTCGCGAAAGCTCGCCACGGCAGCGAGCATGGCCTCGCGGTTCTGTGCGAAGTCTGCGCCATGCACGTCGATCTCGGATTGGATAACCGGCATAGCCTTACTCCTGGTCCTTGAGCACATCGGGCAAGTAGGCGCGGTGGAAGCCGTTGTAGGCCCGGCTCTGCCCCGGCTTGGCCTTGAACAGCGGGAAGGCGCGGCTGCCCTGGCTGGCGGCGCCGTCGATGCGCACGGTGTTGCCGCTGATAAAGGCGGCGCCCGGCGACAGCAGAAACACGATGGCGGCCGAGACTTCCGACTCGCTGCCGATACGCTTCAGCGGCACATGCTCGCGCAGCGTCGGGATCACCGCCTTGAATGCGCCTTCGTAGGTGTCCATGCCGCTGGAGGCGATCCAGCCAGGCGCCACGGCATTCACTCGCACCCCGGCATGGCCCCACTCGACCGCGGCGGTCTTGGTGAAGTTCTCCATACCGGCGCGCGCGGCCCCGGAATGGCCCATGCCGGGCATGCCGCCCCACATATCGGCGAGCATATTGACGATGCTGCCGCCGGTCTTGCTCATGCTCTGGTTGAACACTTCGCGGGCCACCAGAAAGCCACCGACCAGGTTGGTGCGCACCACGGTCTCGAAGCCTTTCTGGTTGATCGAGGCGAGCGGTGCGGGGTACTGGCCGCCGGCGTTATTGACCAGGTGGTGAATCTGCCCGCGCTCGTCGAGCACCGCCTTGACCATGGCCTTGACCGATTCCTCGTCGCGGATATCGCAGACCTGATAGCTGACGCTGCCGCCATCCTCGCGGATCTCGCCGGCGGTCTGCTCCAGCTTCCCGGCCTTGCGGCCGACCAGCACCACATGGGCGCCCAAGGCGGCCAGCTCATGGGCGGTGCAGCGCCCGATACCGCTGCCGCCGCCGGTGACCACAATGGTTTGGCCGGTAAACAGGTCGGGTTTGAAGACGGAGTCGTAGCTCATTGTTGTTGTCCTTCGGCTTTCTTGGGCATCGCCTGTTGCTCTTCTAGGAGCGAGCTTGCTGCGGTCCGGCGTCCCGGCGATGTTTTTGCTGCGTTGATGATCGCCAGCAAGCTGGCTCCTACAGGCTGTCGGCCAGCGCCTTGGGTATTGGCACCGGAAATTCCAGCAACTGCTGGGCGAACGCTTTGCCTTGCGGGTCGATGCGCAGGCTGGCGACGCCACCGCCGCCCAAGGCGTTTTCCAGTAAAAAATTCAAACTATGGCTGCCCGGCAGGTACCAGCGGCTGACCTTGCCGGTCTCTGAGTCGAGTACGTGTTGCATCCATTCGGCCACGGCGCTCGGGGTCAGCGCAGCGGCGATCCAGGCCAAGTACTCGGGCTTTCTGGCCATAACACCGATATTGCTGTGGTTGCCCTTGTCGCCGGAGCGGGCCACGGCCAGCGAGATCAACGGCACCGCGATGTCGGTTTGTTTATCCGTGCTTGGCGCGGGCAGGTCGGCCGCGACCTGGCTCGGCTCGAAGGCGTCGAGCTGTGGCAGGGCGACCGGGTGGCGTTCGCCGTTCAGCTCCACCTCCAGCGCGCAATGGCTCTTGTCGGCGAGGAACGAGAACAGGCGAATCACCGGGTAAACCGTCGGCCGACCGCCGACGATACCGGTCAGGCCCGGCGCCATGCCGGTGGCGGCCTGGGCGATTTCGCGGGAGAACAGGATCAGCGCTTCTTTTTTTGCGTGGCGCACGGCGATCTTGATCACCACTTCGCGGGTATCCGCGCGCCGGCCATGGGCGCCGTAGGTCGCTTCGGCGCCGAGCAGCTCGATGTTCACCTCTTTATAGGGCCCCCAGCCGTGCTCGACGAACAGCTCTTCGGTCTTGGCGATGATCGCCTGGCTGACCCGCTGTGCTTTCTTGTGCGCATCGATTCCGGCCAGCAGGCAACTGGCGGTGCAACGAAAGCCATCGGGGTAGGTGGCACTGACCTTGTATTGCCCGCTGGGAGGCAAGCCGCGCGCGCCACTCAGTTCGACGCGGTTGTCGCCGACCTGGCGCAACTCGACCCGGGTGAAATCGCACACGACGTCGGGCAGGTGATAGGCGCGCGGGTCGCCGATCTCGTAGAGCATCTGCTCGCCCACGGTGAACGGCGTGACCAGTCCGCCGGAGCCCTCTGGTTTGCTCACCACGAAGCGGCCGTCGGCGGCGACTTCCACCACCGGGAAGCCGATATGCTCGTAGTCCGGCACGCTGTCCCAGTCGGTGAAGTTGCCGCCGGTGCACTGCGCGCCGCATTCGATGATATGTCCGGCGAGTGCGGCCTGGGCCAAGCGATCGTAGTCGCTCCAGGCCCAGCCGAATTCATGCACCAGGGCGGCGCTGACCACAGCGCTGTCGACCACCCGACCGGTAATCACGATATCGGCGTCCAGTTTCAAAGCCTCGACTATGCCCGGCGCGCCCAGGTAGGCGTTCACCGAGACGCAGAATGGCGGCAAGGCTGCGCCGCTGAACATCTCCACCGCGCCGGCTTTGCTCAGCTCGCCGAGCTGGGGTTGCAGGTTATCGCCATGCAGCACGGCGATCTTCAACTGCACGCCGGCCTGTGCGCAGGCCGCTGCCAGCACGGCGGCGCAGGCGCTGGGGTTGACCCCGCCGGCGTTGCTGATCACGCGGATGCGCTTGGCGGCGATGTCCTGCAACAGCGGCGTCAGTACCTCGACGAAGTCAGTGGCATAACCGGCGTCCGGCTTCTTCATCCGGGCCCCGGCCATGATCGACATGGTCACTTCGGCCAGGTAGTCGAATACCAGATAATCCAGTTCGCAACCCTGCACCAATTGGGCGGCGGCGGTGGAGGTATCGCCCCAGAAGGCGGAAGCACAGCCGATGCGTACGGTTTTAGTCATGTAAAGAATCTGCTGCACGGGTAAGATGGATTGAAGGCTACCAAGCAAGCGCTTGGTTGAAAACCCCTTGTGTGAATCTTTCTGCTGCGATTCACACAAGCGCTTGCTTGGGTGGCTTGCACGGCATAAATTTCGTCAATAACCGCAAGCACTTGGGCAAGACGGCCGAGCGTCGGCGATAATCGCGAGCTGTTCGGTCTTATAAGAGAGTTGGAGACTATATAAGCGTGGATGATCAACAAGCCCAGGCGGTAATGCGCGAACTGGTGGCCAGCGGTCAGGTGATCGACCCGGACAGTGCGCGTGGCAAGCTGCTGCAAACTGCTGCACATCTGTTTCGCAGCAAAGGTTACGAGCGCACTACGGTGCGCGATCTGGCCAGTGCGGTGGGCATTCAGTCGGGCAGCATCTTTCACCACTTCAAGAGCAAGGATGAAATTCTCCGCTCGGTGATGGAGGAAACCATCCGCTACAACACCGCCTTGATGCGGGCTTCGCTGGCGGAGGCGGGGACACTGCGCGAGCGGGTGCTGGCATTGATCCGTTGCGAGCTACAATCGATCATGGGCGGCACCGGCGAGGCCATGGCGGTGTTGGTTTACGAGTGGCGTTCGCTGTCGCAAGCCAGCCAGCAGTTCATCCTGGAATTGCGCGATACCTACGAGCAACTCTGGTTGGATGTACTGAGCGAGGCCAAAGCGGCGGGGTATTTCAATGCCGATCCGTTCATTTTGCGGCGTTTTCTCACCGGTGCCTTGAGTTGGACCAACACCTGGTTCCGCCCGGAGGGACCGATGAGCCTGGACCAACTGGCCGAGCAGGCACTTTCGTTGGTACTGAAGGAAGTTTGAGGATAATCGGCTAGTCTCCTACTGTTCGATCTTACAGCGCGATATGGAACTTTTCGCTTTATCATTACAGGGAGCCGAGAACGGCACTGTGTTAGTGAAAAGGAGCATCGTTTGCGCGTGCTATTCAACGGTTGGCTGGTCGCCTTTTGCCTGCTACTCATGCCGCCGGCCTTTGCCGTGGAGCAGGTGCGCGTCGGTGTCTATGACTTCCCGCCTTATGCGGTGAAGCCGGAGAGTGCCCAGCCCGCCGGGCTGGTGCCGGAATTGCTGGCGGCGTTGAACAAGGCGCAAAACCAGTACCGTTTCGGTCTGGTGCCGACCTCGGTCACCCGGCGTTACCGTGATCTGCAAAGCAGCCGATTCGATATGATCCTCTTCGAGTCGCCGCAATGGGGCTGGCAGGATACCGAGCACGTGGCGTTGGACCTGCATATCGAGGACGCCGAAGTCTATGTCGCGCGGGTCGAGCCGGGTCGCGGTCAGGACTATTTCGAGCAGATCGACGGCAAGCGCCTGGCGCTATACACCGGTTACCACTACGGCTTCGCCAACTTCAATTCGGACCAGCAGTATCTGCGCGAGGAACTGGGAGCGGTGCTCACCTATTCCCACGACAGCAACCTGACCATGCTTCTGCGTGGCCGCGCCGATATCGCGGTGATAACCCGCTCCTATCTGGAAATCTATCAGGACCGCAACCCCGAGCTGCGTTCGCAGTTACTGGTGTCGGAGCGCGTCGATCAGGTTTATCAACACCAAGCGCTGTTCCGTCCGCAGGCACCACTCAGTGCGCCCCGGTTTGCCGCTTTGCTGCAGGAGCTCAATCGCGACGGTACCTTGGACGAGCTGCTCGGGCGCTACCATGTGCGGGCGACGGCGGCGGTTGGCGGCGAATAAGTTGTACTGTTCGGTCAACTTTTACTGAGTTAGGCTTGGGTCACCTATCGATAGGGATGTTAAGTCGTATGCCAGCGTTCATGCGTTATGTGGTTCGAGTGGTCACGATGTCTCTAGCTGGCTTGACGGCTGGGCAGGTTGCGGCCGAGCAAGTGGTGACGGTCGGGGCCGCGTACTTCCCACCCTATGTGGTCAAGAGCGAGCAAGCGCTGCATCCGGGGCTGTTGCCGCAATTGCTCGATGCCTTGAATCAGTTGCAGGACGACTACCGGTTCATCAACCGCCCCACGGCCATTGCGCGGCGTTTCACCGACTTCAAGGAGGGGCGCAACGATATGGCCTGGTTCGAAAACCCTGCCTGGGGGTGGCAGGGCATCGATCACAATGTCGTCGATATGGGGCTCGAGGATTTCGAAGTGTTCGTGGCCCGTAGCGATGGCGGGCGCGATCAGGGGTATTTCGAGGACCTGCAGAGCAAGCGTCTGGCGCTGTACAACGGCTATCATTATGCCTTCGCCGGTTTCAATGCCACCCCGGCTTTCCTGCGCAAGAACTTCAATGCCACCCTGACCTATTCGCACGACAGCAACCTGCTGATGGTGCTGCATGATCGAGTGGATATCGCCGCAGTGACGCGCTCCTATATCGACGATTTTTTGCAGCGTCATAGCCAATACGCCGGACAGTTATTGATCTCCCAAAGGGTCGATCAAAGTTATAGACACAAGGCGCTGATACGGCCCGGTGCCGCTATCAGTCCTGCCGAGTTCGCCGATATGCTTGAACGGCTACGCGCCAATGGGGAATTGGCGAAGATTTTCGAGCCTTTCCATATCACCGTTATGGCAAGCGCAACGGATAACTCAGTAACAGCAAATGCGACAGATTGACCGCCAGGTGCAGGGCGATCGCCAGGCTCAACCGCCCGCTGTAGTGAAATAGCAGGCCGTAGCCCAGGCCGGCGATGCCCGCGACCAGGGCGAAGAGGGGGCTAAAGGGAATATGGGCGGCGCCGAACAGCAGCGCCGTCAGCAGTATTCCCGGCCAAACGCCGAGCCAGGCGACGAGTCGGGTTTGCAGCAGGCCGCGGAACAGCAGTTCTTCGGCCAATACCGTCACTCCCAGATTGACCGCCAACCACAGCCACAGACCGTCCGGCCATTTCGGCTGCCAGTCAACCAAGTTCAGCGCCAACGCCAGCAACGGTACCGCGAGCAAGGTGGCCAGGGCCGCTGTGCCGGCATGCACGGGTCGTCTTTCAGTTGTATGCTTGCGGCCCAGCCACCATGCCAGCAGCGTCAAACCGACCAGCAACTTATCCCAGGACAGCCGCAGTGCATAAGGCGCGGCGTCGCTGCTGATCTGCCGTGCCGGCCACAGTGGCCAGGGGCTGAAACCGGGCAGTAGATGGGCGGCAAGCGCAATAGCGAATACCAGAACCAGGACGACCCAGAGTGCGCGCTGCAGGTAAGGCTCGGCGAATAGCACCAGGGTGATAAAGCCGGTGCCGATCAGCAGCCCGAGCGGTTGAATAAAACCCAGGGCAAAACCCAGCGCCAAGACCGGGAACGGCAGCAGTAAGCGTAAATGCGGCGACATGCGACCTCCTTGTTAGGGGGCCGCAGTCTAGCAGGCGCTGGCTTGGCAAGCTGTGGCGGAATCCATGGCGCGGATCGGCCCGGCAACGTCAGGGGCGGCGGAAATAACGCTCGAGTAAATCCGGGTCGTCGAAGTGCGCGCGGCCGACAAAGGCCGTGGCGTGTCGTCCCCATTGGCGCATGGCGCCCGGCGAACGCACGCCCGAAGGCCAGAGTAGCCAGCGCTCCAGGCGCTCGCTGCCCGGCACCAGGCCGTGCCGGTCATACAGGCTACGCGAGCCTTGCGGGTGGGCGAGCTGGCGCAATTGATCGAGCGGCTGTTGCGAGTAAAGCATCGTGGGGTATTTCGAGCGACGCGCGTCGACCCAGCGCAGGCTGTGCTCGCCGCCGCTCAGCCACAAGGTCGCGCCGCTTTTCCCGTCGATGCTCAGGCGCCGCGCCAGGCGTGCCTCCTGATCGGCGGGTTGGCGAAACACCCAGGGCGAGCCGGTCGGCAGATAGAAAGCATGCCAGCAGCCACAGGGATGAATGGCGTCGTAGAGCAGGGCATGGCCCTGTTGGTCGAGGGTTACCCGCCAGATCAAACCATCCAGCTCGCCGCCGAAAAGATCCAGCGCATGGGGTTTCGGGCGCTCGCTGAACCAGAACTGGTAGATCAATTGCAGGTGCCAGCGCCCGTCCATCCGGCTCCAGCCCAGTCGTTGAAATACCTGTGGACGGGTCGGCGCGAAGCTACGGTGCCCTTGGCTGTCGAACTGCGGTCGACCGATACGGTCGGCCTGGCCGCCTTGCTCGATGCGCAACTGCGGCGCGTGACGGGCCAGTAGCGCCGCTCGCTGCTGCGCGTCGGCTTGGGGCAAGCCCAGTACATCGGGCATCAAGGGTGCAATGGCACTCTCATCGCGGGGTAGTGCTTGGTAGCTCAGCCAGCGTGGTGTGTCGCGCGGTGCCCGGTACTGCGCGGCCTCCGCCTGCCAGGCGGCCACGCCGCGTTTATAAATGGGTTCGAACAGCGGATAGAGGCCCAGGGTGCGCGCCCAGCGCGAATAATCATCGGCCACTTGGCTAGCGGCGCGCAGTCGCTCGAAGGATTGAGGATCATCCAGCAGGCGTTGCTGCTGTTGGCGCCGACAGCCGTCCAGCTGTGCCTGCACGGGCGCTCCATGCCAAGGCATGCGCTGCTCAGGCGGCAGATTGGCGAGTTCTATCGCACTGGCCTGCCTGTCGTTGTCAGCCAGACGATGTAGCCAAAGCCGGCGTTGCTCGGGCGTTCGCGCATCGGTTGCAAGGGCGGCGTCGAGCCGGCTGCTGCGCAGCCCAGGGATGCCGTCGATGACGCGGTACTGGGCATCGCGGCTGACGGCGCTGGCGTTGTTCCAGTCGCGCAGCAGTGCGGCGCAGACATCCGTTGCCGTAGTTGTTGGCTGCTGTGCGCAAGCCGCGAGCAGCGGCAGCAAGAGCAGGCTAAGGCTCGCGCGCATCCTTGGCATCCTGCTCGGCATTACGTTGCTTGATGCGTTGCAGTTGCTCGTCGCTCAGGGGCAGTTTTTTCGCCGTATCGCGTAGCAGCAGCAAGCTGCCGAGGATAGAGCCAAGCGCCAGGGCGATGATCAACCAGGCATACCAGGGCATGGTCGACTCCTTGGAAAATAAGGTTGGAGCTTCACCTTAGCGCGCATGGCGAGTCTTGTCAGTCCGGCACTGGCGTCGCCGGGCTCGGGACGGCGGAGATGCCGGAGCATGTCCGCCGTTGCCCTTAGCGCCGTACCTGCTTGAGCGTCTCGGCGATCAGAAACGCCAGTTCCAGCGACTGATCGGCGTTCATCCGTGGGTCGCAGTGGGTGTGGTAACGATCCGACAGGCCGTCTTCGGTGATCGGTCGCGCGCCGCCGATGCACTCGGTGACGTTCTGCCCGGTCATCTCGATATGGATACCGCCGGCGTAGCTGCCCTCGGCCTCATGCACGGCGAAGAACTGCTTCACTTCGGCGAGGATCTGCGCGAAGTCGCGGGTCTTGTAGCCGCTGCTGGCCTTGATGGTGTTGCCGTGCATCGGGTCGGAACTCCACAGCACCTGACGGCCCTCGCGTTGCACGGTCTGTACCAGGCGCGGCAGGCCGGTTTCGACTTTGTCGGCGCCCATGCGCACGATCAGGTTGAGGCGGCCGGGGTCATTGTCCGGGTTGAGGATGTCGATCAGGCGGATCAGCTCCTCGCTGTCCATGCTCGGGCCGACCTTGACCCCGATCGGGTTGCCGACGCCGCGCAGAAACTCGACATGCGCACCATCCAGCTGGCGGGTGCGATCGCCGATCCACAGCATATGCGCCGAGCAGGCATAGTTGCCGCCGGTGAGGCTGTCGCGACGGACGAAGGCCTGCTCGTAATTCAGCAGCAACGCTTCATGGGCGGTGAAGAAACTGGTTTCGCGCACTTGCGCCGCACCATCCATGCCACAGGCCCGCATAAAGGCCAGGGTTTCGTCGATGCGGTCGGCGAGGTGGCTGTATTTCTCGCCCAGCGCCGAGTTGGCGATGAAGTCGAGGTTCCACTGGTGCACCTGATGCAAATCGGCGAAACCGCCCTGGGCGAAGGCGCGCAGCAGGTTCAGCGAGGCGGTGGACTGGTGATAGGCCTGTAGCAGGCGCTCCGGGTCCGGTACGCGGCTTTTCGCATCGAAGCCGATGCCGTTGACGATATCGCCGCGGTAGGCGGGCAGGGTGGTGCCGTCGATGGTCTCGTCGTTGGCCGAGCGCGGTTTGGCGAACTGGCCGGCCATGCGTCCGACTTTCACCACCGGGCAGCCGGCGGCGAAGGTCATGACGATCGCCATCTGCAGCAGCACCTTGAAGGTATCGCGGATTTTCGCCGCGCTGAATTCGGCAAAGCTCTCCGCGCAATCGCCGCCCTGCAGCAGAAAAGCCCGGCCCTGGGTCACTTCGGCGAACTGCCGGCGCAGTTCACGGGCTTCGCCGGCGAACACCAGCGGCGGATAGCCGGCCAGGGTCTGTTCGACTTGCGCCAGGTGGGCGGCATCCGGGTACTGCGGTTGTTGCTGGATCGGCTTGGCTCTCCAGCTTTCAGGGCTCCAGGGTTGCGACATTGCGGCTCTCGGCTTAAGTCAATTCAGGCGGATGGGCATGGTAACCGATAAGCCCGGCGCTTCAAGCCGATAGCCTCGATAGCGGCGCTATATCGGCGGCGGATGAGCGCCTGGGTCAAATAGCGCGTGACCCGGATGGGCCGCGTCAATGACAATTGGCGTCTTTGCCCGGGTGTCGATGCTCGGGACTTCAGGGTGGAGAATTGCGGGATGCCAGGTTTACCCCCGGTGGATCAGATGCCGGAGCCGGTATTGATCGCCGAAGTGCACGATGCCTTCGGCGTGATTCAGGTGGTCGAGATGGGGGCTTACCGCTTTCTCGAATTCGGCGAATCGATCGAGCAGAGCTGCGTATTCATGGCCGAACCGAGCTGGCTGGAATACGACTATACCCGCGCCATGCTGCTCGGCGCGCTGTGCCACGATGCCCCCGAGACCGCACTGTTTCTCGGCTTGGGTGCCGGTAACCTGACTCAGGCCTGCCTTAAGTTTCTTGCGCTCGACGACGTCGAGGTGATCGAGCTGCGCCCCGACGTGCCGCGTCTGGCCATGCAGCACATGGGCCTGACCGACGACCCGCGCCTGACCATCCGCATCGGCGACGCGCTGGAGTTGTTGGCGAGTGCCGAGAAAACCGACCTGTTGTTCGTCGACCTCTATACCGACCACGGCCCGGCCAGCGGCCATCTGGCTTGGGGGTTCCTCCAGGATTGTCAGAAGCAGTTGAATCCCGGCGGCTGGCTGATCATCAACCAATGGGCCGGCAACGACGGTAAACCGCTGGGCGCGCCCTTGTTGCGCGGGCTCTACCATCGGCATTACTGGGAGTGCCCGGTGAAGGAGGGCAACGTGGTGCTATTGGTGCCGGCCGACCTCGAGCAGCAGCTCGATCTGGACGAGTTGCGTCGCCGCGACCAGGCGCTGGCGCCGCGGCTGGGCTACTCCTTGCAATCGTTGATCGCGGCGTTGCGGCCGGCGACATGAAGTAGGCAGCCCGAGTTGCTTGCGGTGGAAAAGGCTTCGCCCTGTTCACCCTACCCAAGCGTCTTATGGACCTGTAGCCCGGATGAAATCCGGGGAGCGATATTAGCCGCAGCATCTTTCCCCGGATTGCATCCGGGCTACCAAGGCCATCTGCCTGTGCTTGTGCACCTGGCGCTTAGCGCCCTTTGAAATCGCCCGGCCGGCGTTCCAGCATGGCGCGTACGCCTTCCTGGGCGTCCTCGCTGGCCATCAGGCGCACGACAGTCGGGTGCAGATCGGCGGCGGCCGCCACAGCGCCTTGTTCGATCGTCTGGCGCGCGGACGCCAGGGTCGCCTGTACGGCCAGCGGTGCCTGGGCGGCAACGCGTTCGGCCAGCCATAGCGCCCTGGGCATCAAGTCCTCGCTGGCCACCACCTCCTGGATCAGACCCAGGCGATAGGCTTCGTGAGCATCGAATTCGTCGCCGGTCAGCAACCAGCGCATCGCATTGCCCCAGCCGGCATTCTGGTGCAAGCGCAGGGTCGCGCCGCCGAACGGGAAGATCCCACGTTGCACCTCCATCTGCGCGAAGCGGGTATTGCTGGCGCATAGATTGATATCCGAGGCGAGCATCAGTTCGATGCCGATGGTGTAGCAATAACCCTGCGCGGCGACCACCACCGGTTTGCTCACCCGCGGCCCGCCGAACACGCCCCAGGGATCGCAGCCGCCAGCCGGGATGGTCCAGCCGGCGGCGAAACTCGCGGCGACATTGGCCAGGTCCAGGCCGGCGGTGAAGTGCTCGCCGTGGGCGAATACCAGGGCCACGCGGGCCTCGCTGTCACGCTCGTACTCGCCGTATGCCAAGCAGAATGCGTTGAGCAATTCCAGATCGAAGGCGTTACGTTTAGCCACGCGATCGATTCCGATAAGCATGATATGGCCGCGTTTTTCACAGCTCACTCGAGCGCCGCTGCTGGTGGTCATGGCGGAGTCCTTGGGCAAAGAAAGAATCACGAAAACCGGTATAGCGGTTTGGCTTGGGCTTGTCCAAGGCATTGGCGGGCGTGATAAACCACCCTGTAACCACCGTTTGGCGGTGCGAACGCATTTATCGTGGGAATAATCGACACATAGATCAGGTTTTCCGGTATAGTGCGCGCCGGTCAATTCATGGCCACGTTCAGGAAGCGCAAATCGCCCGAAGGCTAACTTCGGCAGCCGGTCCGCTCAGCGGACTACCCTTAACGATTCATTTACCACTACGTTTTCGCAAATCCCCGCCGACAGAGCTGCCAGGGTGACTTCAAAGTCTTACACGGCATGCGCAGCTTTGGAACATGGGTCTTTGCGGATGCACTTGAGGCAGACCCATGACCCAGGAAATCGGCGGCTTCGCCGCGCTCGGACTTCACCCCAATATTCTCGCCGCACTGACCGCCGTCGGTTACGAAGAGCCATCGCCCATCCAGGCCCAGGCCATTCCGGTAATCCTCGCCGGCCAGGACATGATCGGCCAGGCGCAGACCGGTACCGGTAAAACCGCCGCCTTCGCCTTGCCGCTGCTGTCGAAAATCGACGCGAGCAAGCGTGAGCCGCAGGCGCTGATCCTCGCACCGACCCGCGAGCTGGCCCTGCAGGTGGCCACCGCGTTCGAAACCTATTCCAAGCAGATGCCCGGCCTCAATGTCGTCGCCGTTTACGGCGGTGCGCCGATGGGCCCGCAGCTCAAGGCCATCCGCCAGGGCGCCCAGGTGATCGTGGCCACGCCGGGCCGTCTGGTCGACCACCTGCGTCGCGACGAGAAAGTCCTGTCGACCATTCAATACCTGGTCCTCGACGAAGCCGACGAAATGCTCAAGCTGGGCTTTATGGACGACCTCGAAGTGATCTTCGAGGCCATGCCGGAAAGCCGTCAGAGCGTGCTGTTCTCCGCGACCCTGCCGCACTCGATCCGCGCTATCGCCGAGAAGCACCTGCGCAACCCGCAGCACATCAAGATCGCCTCCAAGACCCAGACCGTGACCGCCATCGAGCAGGCGCACCTGATGGTCCACGCCGACCAGAAGCACGCCGCGGTATTGCGTCTGCTGGAAGTCGAGGAGTTCGACGCGCTGATCGGTTTCGTGCGTACCAAACAAGCCACCCTGGATCTGGCCGCCGCGCTGGAAGCCAAGGGCTACAAGGCCGCGGCCTTGAACGGCGATATCGCGCAGAACCAGCGTGAGCGGGTCATCGAGTCGTTGAAAGACGGCCGTCTGGACATCGTCATCGCCACCGACGTCGCCGCCCGCGGCCTCGACGTGCCGCGCATCACCCACGTGATGAACGTGGACATGCCCTACGATCCGGAATCCTACGTGCACCGTATCGGTCGTACCGGCCGCGCTGGCCGTACCGGTCGCGCCTTGTTGCTGGTGACGCCGCGCGAACGCCGCATGTTGCAGGTGATCGAGCGTGTCACCGGGCAGAAAGTCGGTGAGGTCAAATTGCCCAACGCCCAGCAGGTGCTGGATGCGCGGATCAAAAAATTGACCGCCAGCCTGGCGCCGTTGGTGGCCGATGCCGAGGCCAGCCATGGCGATCTGCTCGACCGCTTGACCGCCGACATCGGCTGCAGCCCGCGGGCCCTGGCCGCAGCGTTGCTGCGCAAGGCCACCAACGGTCAGTCGCTGACCCTGGCCGAAGTCGAGCGCGAGCAACCGCTGGTGCCGAGCAGCGGTCCGCGTGAACGCAGCGAGCGTAGTGAGCGTGGCGACCGCCCTGAGCGTGACGGCAGTCGCGAGCGTCGCGCGCCGGTGCCGCTGGCCGAAGGCCGTGCCCGCTGCCGTACTGCGCTGGGCGCGCGTGACGGTATCGCGGCGAAGAACCTGCTGGGCGCGATCCTCAACGAGGGTGGTTTGGCCCGTGAGGCCATCGGTCGCATCCAGGTGCGCGAGAGCTTCAGCCTGGTCGAGCTGCCGGAGGAAGGTCTGGAGCGTTTGCTCGGCAAGTTGAAAGACACCCGCGTCGGCGGCAAGCCGCTGAAGCTGCGTCGCTACCGCGAAGATTGATGGCTGACGGCGCAAGCTGTCAGGCGTCAAACGAAAGCCCCGCATCCTGGTGATGCGGGGCTTTTTTGTGGGCGCCGAAATTCGTCTGCCGAGGCGCTGCGGTGACGAAATGAACCCCCCGTCTGTATGCTATGGGCTAGTGTGAACTTATGGGTGACAGGTTGCTGCGTCATGCGCCGATCGTCATCGCGGAGGGCATCGATATGGGTACCGCTACACCTTCTCTGACGTTGGAGTCGCTGCTCCGATTCAGTCCGTTCGACTTTCTCAGCCCGCAATACCGCCAGCAAGTGCTCGATAGCGTGCAACTCGTGCAGCGCAAAGCCGGAACCCCGCTGTTCAAACGCGCAGAGAAGTCCGCGGCGTTGTACTACCTGTTGGAAGGTAAGGTCGGGGTGGGCGAGGAGGGCGCGCGCAAGCCAATGCTGGCAGGCAGCCCGCAGGCCTGCAATGCGCTCAACGAGACGCAGCCGCATGCGCAATCGGTGGTGGCGCTTAGCGATGTCAGTTTGTTCGCGGTCGATCGCGGCTTGCTGGAGCGCTTGCTGAGCTGGAGTCAGACCGCCGATTACGGCGTGGTGAGTCTCGATACCCAGGTCGAGGAGCAGCATGACGATGAGGATTGGCTGGGCAAGCTATTGAGTTCGCCGTTGTTCGGCCGATTGCCGCCGTCGCATCTGCATACCTTGCTCGCGCGCTTCGAAGATATTGAGGTGGCGGCGGGCGAAGCCGTGGTGCGCTACGGTGAGCCGGGCGAGCATTTTTTCGTGCTCAAAAGCGGCAAGGCGGCGGTGACGCTGCCCTCGGCCTATCAGCAGGCACCACAGCAGATTTTGCAGGTTGGGGATTTTTTCGGCGAGGAGGCGCTGGTCAGCGGTGCCGTGCGCTCGGCCACCGTGACCATGCTCGAAGCGGGTGTGCTGGCGCGTCTGTCCCGTGAGCTGTTCGTCGAACTGGTGCACCCGACGCTGATCCCGAAGATCAGTACGGAGCAGTTGAGGCAGATCGTCATGCGCGACCAGCGGCAGTTGCAGTTGCTGGATGTGCGTCTGTCCGTGGAATACCGCATCAGCCACCAGCCAGGCAGCGTCAGCCTGCCGGTCGCCAATCTGCGTAACCAGGCCGAGAACCTGGACCGCGGCGCGCTCTATGCTGTTACCCCGGACGGCGGCATTCGCAGCGAGTTGGCGGTGCACCTGCTCAATCAGTTGGGTTTCGAGGCGTATCTGCTCAACGATCCGTCGCCGGAACCGAACGCCGCCTGAGCGCCGCCGGGTCAAGCGAAGCTGTAGATATCCATCGCCAACGCGCCGAGGCTGAAACCGCTGTGTTCGACTTTGAAGCGGCCACCTGCGGCGCGGGCGAAGAACAGCGGTAGCAGATGTTCCTCGGTCGGATGGCTGCGCACGGCGTGAGGCGCCTGGCGGCGGTAATCGTGCAAGGCGCTCTCATCGTCGCCCGCCAGCTTGTCGACCGTCCAATCGCGAAACGCTTGCGCCCAGGGCGCGATAGTCTCGGGGCCTGCCTGCCAATCAAGTTGACCCAGGTTGTGGGTGATGCTGCCCGAGCCGATCAGCAATATGTTCTGCTCGCGCAGGGGCGCCAGGGCATGGCCGATGCGGCTTTGCAGGGCAGGCCCGAGATGGCTGGGTAAGGAAATCTGCACAACCGGAATATCGGCCTGTGGATACATCAGCGATAACGGCACCCAGGCGCCATGATCCAGTGGCCGTTCGGCATCGAGTTGCGC
Source organism: uncultured Pseudomonas sp. (assembly GCF_946886105.1). Next base: position 167,354 of record NZ_CAMPHV010000004.1, read on the forward strand.
TGCCAGGCCGGCGTTGCCGAGCAAATCGACGATGTGTGCCGCCAGGGCGGGTTCGCCGGGTGCCGGGTAGCGAAGCGCATACAGGGCGGCGGGGAAACCGTGGAAATCATGCCAGGTGCGCGGCTGGGCGGAGGCGCCGACGCGCAGGTCGGCGCTTTCCCAATGCGCGGACACCACCACTATGGCGCTCGGCTTCGGCCATTCGGCCGCCAAGCGAGCGAGGGCGGGACCGCTGGCCTGGGGATCGAGGGCCAGCATGGGCGAGCCGTGAGAGATGAATAGACTGGGTAACATGGCTGGCTCCTTGACGATTGCCCCTATGTTCCATCTGCTAATACGAATATAAAAGCGCAAATATCCTGCTATTTAGATCGGGTATTTAGATTGGTTGGTCGTGGTTGGCGTCTCAGGAGGATTTCAGTCAGCATCGGCGGCTTGGGTATCAATAGGGGGGCGTTATGCACGCGGAGTTTTGGCAAGCGCGTTGGGCGCGCGATGAAATCGGCTTCCATCTGCCGGAGGTCAATCCTTGTCTGCAACGGCATTGGCCTACCTTGGCTCTACCGGGTCAGGCGCGGGTACTGCTGCCGTTATGTGGCAAAAGCCTGGATATCGCCTGGTTGGCCTCCCAAGGGCATCGGGTGGTGGGCGTCGAGTTGGCGCAGAGGGCGGTCGAGGAGTTTTTCCATGAACATGCATTGCAGCCGCAGATCAGCCAGGAGGGCGCGTTTGTGGTTTACCGCGCCGGGGCGGTGGAAATCTACTGCGGCGACTTTTTTGCCCTGACGGCGCAGCAGCTCGGCGACTGCCAGGCGTTCTACGACCGCGCCGCGCTGATTGCGCTGCCGGATGAAATGCGTGTGCGCTACGCCGCGCATCTCTCGGTAATCTTGCCGGCTGCCAGCCAAGGCTTGCTGGTCACTCTGGATTACGAGCAGGCGCAGATTCAGGGGCCGCCTTTTGCCGTGAGCGATGGCGAGGTGCAGCAGTTGTTTGCTGGAGAGTGGCGGATCGAAGCGCTGGAGTGTGGCGATGCGCTGGACGAGAAATTCCGCCAACGCGGTTTACAGCGTCTGGACGAGCGGGTGTATCGATTGCGTAGAGGTTGAGCTTCGGATGCCGCTCGGGCCAGACAGAGTCCCGGATTTCCTCCGATCCACGAGCTGCTTGTGTAGGGTGGATCGGGGCGCGTAGCTGACGCTTTTTTCATCCACCATCGCTCCGGTAGCCCGGATTTCATCCGGGCTACCGGAGCGATGTAGGTCGGTGCTGAGTCCGCGAAGCCCAAAGAGGCGGCAACGCCGCAAAAAAATGGCGACCCCGAGGTCGCCATTTTTCGTTTGTCGCCTTGCTCAGCTCAGGCGGCGCAGCGCTTCGATACGCTCTTCCAGCGGCGGGTGGGTCATCAGCAAGCCGGCCAGGCCGTGCTTCAGGCCACCGTTGATGCCGAAGGCTTGCAGGCTGCTGGGCATGCTCACCGGCACCTCCTGTTCGGCGCGCAGGCGCTGCAGGGCGGCGATCATGGCCCCTGGGCCGGCGAGGCGCGCACCGGCTTCGTCGGCGCGGAATTCGCGTTGGCGCGAGAACCACATGACGATGATGCTGGCGAGTATGCCCAGTACCAGTTCGGCGAAAATGGTTGCGACGAAATAGCCGATGCCGGGGCCACCTTCGTTCTTCAAGATGGCTTTATCGACGAAGTTGCCGAAAATCCGCGCGAAGAACATCACGAAGGTGTTCACCACGCCCTGGATCAGCGCCAGGGTGACCATGTCGCCGTTGGCCACGTGGCCGATTTCATGGGCCAGCACGGCTTTCACTTCATCAGGCGAGAAGCGCTCCAGCAATCCCTGGCTGACCGCGACCAGGGCGTCGTTCTTGTTCCAGCCGGTGGCGAAGGCGTTGGATTCGTATGCGGGGAAGATGCCCACTTCCGGCATTTTGATCCCGGCTTCGCGGGACAGCTGCTCGACGGTTTGCAGCAGCCACTGTTCGTGACGGGTGCGCGGCTGGGTGATGATCTGAGTGCCGGTGCTCATCTTCGCCATCCATTTGGAGATGAACAGCGAGATCAGCGAGCCGGCGAAACCGAACACTGCGCAGAAAATCAGCAGGCTGCCGTAGTTCTGCCCGGTGAAACGATCCACCCCCAGTAGCTTCAGGGTGATGCTGGCGATGACCAGGACGGCCAAGTTGGTAGCCAGGAACAGCAGGATGCGCATTATGGTGCCCTCGTGGGAAAGACTTGCTGGATGCCGGCTATATAGGGCTAAGCCCTGGGCTATTCAACCGAACGACTATTTCAAACTGTGTCCTGTGCCCGATCTAGAGCGCTTTCGAAGAGCAGGCGAGTCAGTCTGGCGATGCGCTCGCCATGCTTTTGCGCCAAGGCTTCGCGCAATTGGAACGCCAGCGTGGCATGTACGCGGCGTACGCTGGGCGGCAATGCCTCGCCTTCGCGCAACGCATGCGGCACGCCGCGGGTCAGGCGGAGGAAGCCCTTTTCGCTGAGCACGGCTTGATCGAGGGCGTCGTAACCGATGGTCGATTCGAACCGCAGGTAGCCTTCCTCGGCCAGCCATAACAAGGCGCCCAGGCAGCTCTGATGGCGTGGCGTGGGCAGGCCGAACTCGTCGGGCTCCTCGCGGCCGATCAGGTCCTCGACATACAGCGCCATCTTGCGCGGAAACACCTGGTAAAGGGTCAGCAGCCCGGCGGCCGCGTCTTTGTAGAAATCGTCGATCTGTAGGTCCATCAGAACTTGGCAATCATCGAGGTGGGCAGGAACGGCAGCAAGCGGCCGATAATCGCCCAGGGCCAGCTGGGCACGTAGGCGCTGCTATGGCGCTTGTCGATATGTTTGGCGAATAGCGCGGCGCCGCGTTCGACATCGATCAGAAACGGGCGCTTGCTCATGTCGCGATTCAGCGGCGTATCGATAAAGCCGGGAAGCAACAGGGTGGTGTCGATGTTCTTGCCCAGCAGCTCGGCGCGGGTGGCTTCCATATAGCTGATCAAGCCGGCCTTGCTCGCCGAATAACCGGCGCTATGCGGCAGGCCCCGTTTGCCGGCCACCGAGGCGATGGCCACCAGATGACCATGGCCCTGCTGGCGGAACAGCGCGCAGGCGGCGTCCAGGCAGGCGATGGAGCCGATCAGGTTGGTTTCCAGGGGCAGGCGGACGCGTTTGAAGTGCCCGCCACCGGCTTTGCCGGTCAAGGCGATGCCGGCGTTGGCGATGACCCCGTCGAGCCCGCCCAGGGCGTTCGCAGCGAGGCCGATGGCATCGTGGCAAGCGTCGTAGTCGGTGATATCGAGCGGCAGGACAATTGCCTTGCGGCCGAAGCGCGCCTGCAGTTCAGCCGCCAGCAGATGCAGGCTGTCGGCGCGTCGCGCGGCCAGGGCCAGGTCGTAGCTTTTGCTGGCCAGTTCACGGGCCAGCGCGGCGCCGATGCCGGAGCTGGCCCCGGTAAGCAGGTAGCGTTTGCCCTGGGCCATGACGATCTCCAACTATTGTTGGTAGGACTTGAGGAAGTTGCCGATGCGGCCAATGGCCTGTTCCAGTTCGTCCACCCGCGGCAAGGTCACCACGCGGAAATGGTCGGGCCAGGGCCAGTTGAAGGCGGTGCCTTGGACGATCAGCAGCTTCTCGGAGAGCAGCAAATCGAGAACGAATTTCTCGTCGTTATGAATGGGGCAGACCTTCGGGTCGATTTTCGGAAACGCATAGAGTGCGCCCATCGGCTTGACGCAGCTGATTCCCGGGATGTCGTTGAGCAGCTCCCAGGTGCGGTTGCGCTGCTCCAGCAGGCGGCCGTTGGGTAATACCAGATCGTTGATGCTCTGATAGCCGCCCAGGGCGGTCTGGATCGCATGCTGGCTCGGTACGTTGGCGCACAGGCGCATATTGGCCAGGATGTCGATGCCTTCGATATAACTCTGCGCACGGTGTTTCGGCCCGGAAATCGCCACCCAGCCCGAGCGGAAACCGGCCACGCGATAGGATTTGGACAGGCCATTGAACGTCAGGCACAGCACGTCCGGCGCAAGGGAGGCGGTGGCGATGTGCTGGGCTTCGTCGTAGAGGATCTTGTCGTAGATCTCGTCCGAGAACAGCACCAGGTTGTGCTGGCGCGCCACTTCGACGATATCCATCAGCACTTCGCGCGAATAGACCGCGCCCGTCGGGTTGTTCGGGTTGATCAATACCAGGGCCTTGGTATTGGGGGTGATCTTGGCCTTGATGTCGGCGATATCGGGGAACCAGCCTGCCTGTTCGTCGCACAGGTAATGCACCGGCTTGCCGCCGGACAGGGCCACTGCGGCGGTCCATAGCGGGTAGTCCGGAGCCGGGATCAGCACTTCGTCGCCGTTGTTCAGTAGCGCCTGCATGGCCATGACGATCAACTCGGAAACGCCGTTACCGAGGTAGATATCCTCGATGCCGATGCCTTCGACCTGCTTCTGCTGGTAGTACTGCATCACCGCTTTGCGCGCGCTGAACAGGCCCTTGGAGTCGCTGTAACCCTGGGCGGTTGGCAGGTTGCGGATCACGTCTTGAAGGATTTCCTCAGGGGCCTCGAAACCGAACGGCGCGGGATTGCCGATGTTCAGCTTGAGGATACGGTGGCCTTCCTCCTCCAGGCGCTTGGCGTGCTTGAGCACGGGCCCGCGGATGTCGTAGCAGACGTTGGCGAGCTTGTTCGATTTGCTGAACTGCATGTAAGTGATCCCGATATGAGGAAATACCGCGTAACAACCACGGTTTGCCGGGTAGACCGTTGAAAATCCCAGCGGTTGAGGCCCGCGGGCTGCCTGGGCAAGGCGCGAAACGCCTGAAATGCGCCACACCCAGCGTGTATTGCGCAGAATTCAGGCGCTTTTCAACGGCCTGCCAAGCCTTGGCAGGGTGTAACGCCGGTGACAGACTGGGGTCGAATCATACGTGGCGACCCGATCTTGGCAAAGGTACTGGTCGGGCTTTTTTTATGTTGAGGAGACCTGCCTGTGGACAAGCTGGAAAAACCCCTGGAAGCCTGGCGCGAGGAGCTTTCCGACGAGCAGTTTCATGTGTGCCGTCTGGGCGGTACCGAGCGCGCCTTCACCGGCGAATACCATGACAGCAAGGTGCCGGGTATTTACCACTGTGCCTGCTGCGGCACCGCATTGTTCGACTCCGACGCGAAATTCGACTCGGGCAGCGGCTGGCCCAGCTATTTTCAGCCGATGAGCAAGGAGGCGATCAGCAGCCTGGACGACTTCAGCCACGGCATGCACCGCATCGAAGTCAAATGCGCGAAATGCGATGCCCACCTGGGTCACGTGTTTCCCGACGGCCCGGCCCCGACCGGGTTGCGCTACTGCATCAATTCCGCATCGCTGAAGCTGGTGCCCAAAGCCGAGGCCTGAGACGGGAAGGGCGGCTTGTTGGCTACCGCCTACCGCCTATCGCCGGCACACTGGCTCCTATTAAGTGTCATAACGACTGTGTTGTGGCCCGTCATTGACGGGCCTTATTTCCCGACAATTAGATTGCATGCAATTTAATTGGTCGCTATTTTGTTTCTCCCTTTTCTCAGCGGACGACCCTTATGAGCAACGAACTTCTGAGCATTCCCTGCACCACCATCAAAGGCGAGCAAAAGACCTTGGCCGATTTCGGCGGTAAGGCCACGCTCGTGGTCAACACCGCCAGCAAGTGCGGTTTCACCCCGCAATACAAGGGCCTGGAAGCTCTGTGGCAGAAATACAAGGATCAGGGGCTGGTGGTCCTGGGTTTCCCCTGCAACCAGTTCGGCAAGCAGGAGCCCGGTAACGAAGGCGCGATCAGCGAATTCTGCGAGCTGAATTTCGGTGTCAGCTTCCCGCTGTTCAAGAAAATCGATGTCAATGGCAGCAATGCCCATCCGCTGTTCGTCGACCTGAAAAAACGTGCCCCAGGCTTGCTGGGCAGTCAGGGCGTGAAGTGGAACTTCACCAAGTTTCTGGTCAGTGCCGACGGCCAGGTGATCAAGCGTTTCGCGCCGACCACCAAGCCTGAAGAGCTGACTGCCGAGATCGAAGCGCTGCTGAAATGAGCCGGCACGCGTCCGATCTAGATCCGGCGCTGCAGCTCGACAATCAGCTGTGCTTCAAGCTGTATGCGGCTTCAAGGGCGGTGATTCGCGGCTACAAACCGATGCTCGATCGCTTGCATCTGACCTACCCTCAATACCTGGCGATGTTGGTGCTCTGGGAGTGGCAGGGGGCACCGCCCGCGCAACCGACGGTGAAGGCGTTGGGCGAGCGTCTGCTGCTCGATTCGGGCACCTTGACGCCGCTGCTCAAGCGGTTGGATCAGTTGGGTTTGCTGCTGCGCAAGCGTTCGAGCGACGACGAGCGCGAGGTGCACCTGGCCCTGACCGATGCCGGTCGGGCGCTGCGCGAGCAAGTGCTGCCGCTCAAGCAGCAGTTGCTCTGCGAGCACGGCGTCGATCTGGACGAGATGGCCGAGCTGCGCGATCGCGTCGGGCAACTGCTCGAGCGCTTTATGGCTCAGCGTTAGCCGGCAGCCATTGGTCGAGCAGCGTGGCTAATTCCTCGCGGCGGAACGGTTTGGCCAGGTAGTCGTTCATGCCGGCGGCGCGACAACGTTCGCGTTCGTCGGCCAGGGCGTTGGCGGTCAGGGCGATGATCGGCACGTCCGCGTAGACCTTGCTCCGACGAATGCGCCGCGAGGCTTCGTAGCCATCCATTACCGGCATATTGCAGTCCATCAGCACCAGGTCGACGGCGTGCTGCTCCAACTGCTTGAGCGCTTCGGCGCCATGCTGGGCGATCAGTACCTCGCAGCCGAGTTTGATCAGCATACCTTTGGCGACCAGCTGGTTGACCGGGTTGTCTTCCACCAGAAGCACCCGTGCCTGGGTTCTGATGTGTTGCTCGTGCAGCGCCGGCGACGGGGGATTTTCCTCGGGCAGATGCAAGCCGCGGCGTAGCGCCTGGAGCAAGGCTTTACGCGACAGCGGGCGGGCCAGTTGCTCGAGCGGGGCCAGGGCTTCGGCCTGGTCGCCGGGTAGGAGGTTGGCGTGCGCGCTGATCAGCAGAATCGCGCACTGATGGCTGGCGCGCAGTGCGTTCAGGCTTTCCGGGCGATCGCTGATCAGCAGGTCGGCGCCGAGTCCTTCGATGTCGTCGCAACTGTCGATCTGCAGATACTCCAGCCCCCAGCGCGGCAGCAGGCCGTTCAATAGTTCGCTCAGGCCCGAATCGCTTGCGACAAGCGCCACCACCCGGCCCGAGAGCTTGGGCAGGACGCTCGCCGGCGTGTGGCTCGGCAGCGGTAATTCGGCGCAGAATTCGCTGCCGGCATCTTCCCTGGAGTGGAGGCTGAGTTTCCCGTCCATGGCTTCGCACAAGCGCCGGGTCAGGGCCAGGCCCAGGCCGGTGCCGCCGAACTGCCGGGTGATATCGACGCCGGCCTGGGCGAAGGGTTGGAATATCCGTGCTTGCGCTTCGTCGGCGATGCCGATGCCGGTGTCGCGGACGATGATCCGGGCGCCGCCTGGACAGGCATCGACCCGCACGTCGACCCGCCCGGAGCGGGTGAATTTCAAGGCATTGGACAGCAGGTTGCTGGCGATCTGGCGTACTCGCGTCGGGTCGCCGAGCACTTGTGCGGGCAGTTGCGGATCGATCAGGCAGGTCAGTTCGACGCCCGGCGCGGTATTTTGCGAAAGCAGGCTGGCGGTCTCTTCGACCAGCGTGCCGAGGTCGAATGGAATGCTTTCCAGCACCAGTTGCCCGGCTTCGTATTTCGACAGGTCGAGGATGTCGTTGAGCAATTCGACGAGGATTTTCCCCGAATCATGGGCAATCGACAGTTGCTGGCGTTGCTCGCTATTCACGGCGCTGTCGAGGGCCAGGGACAGCATGCCGAGCAGGCCGTTGAGCGGTGTACGGATCTCGTGGCTCATATTGGCCAGAAACGCCGAACGCGCCTGTGCGGTGTCGAGGGCGTCGCGGCGGGCCTTTTCCAGCTCTTTGTTGGAGTCGATCAGCCGGGCGTTGGTCGCTTTCAGTTCGTTGGTGCGCGCCGAGACGATGTTTTCCAACTCGCCGAGGTATTGGGTGAGGCGGTCCTCTGCCTCGCGTCTGTGCTCGATTTCGGTGGTAATGCTCGACAGCTGCTGGTTCGCCACATTGACCAGAATGCCGATTTCATCGCGCTCATGCCCCGGCGGGCAAGGCAGTTTGCTGTGGTCGGGGGTGCGCAAGTCGCGCTCGCTGAGTGCGCGGATCACCGTGGTCAGCGGTTTGGTCAGCATGAAGTAGAACAGCACCAGAAGAATCAGCGAGAGCGCCAGGGTCCGGGCGAAGCCGGTCACCATGGTGAGCATCGAGCGGCGCAGGAAATGATTGCCGAAGGCGAAGGTATCAACTTCGAGGCGCAGTTCTCCGAGCGCCTCGCCGGGGGCGTGGCTGACGAACAGCGCGTTTTCGAAGTGCCGGCGTTCACCGAAGAGGAAGTCGCTGAACACCCGATACGGGCTTTCCATCGGTGGGCGGCTGACGCTGGCCAGCATCAGCCCGCTGTTGTCGATGATCTGCGCGCTGATTACCGCGGGCGAGCGCAACAGGCCCAGCACCAGCTCCTGCGCCAACTCGCTGTCGATGTTGTAGGCGATACGCGCCGCCGGGTTATGGCTGATAGCGATCAGCGCATGAATCTCGCGGTCGATGGAGGCGTCTTCACTGGCATAATCGACACCCACTTGGATCAAGCTGAGTACTGTGCCGAGGATAAACGCTACCAGAACGGTCAAACCAGCCTGTTTGAACGACAGGCGTTGGGTGAGCGCGATATCCATAGATGAGAGAGTTCCCGTATTCGTTTGCCTGCCAAGCATAGCCCATCTGTTTTATCAGTTGGCATAGGCCGTCACAGGGTTGCAACCCGAAGGAGTACAACGTGGATGAGCGTTTGAGTAATTTCTTAGTGCGTGCCGAAATGTTACTGGAGCGTATCGAGCCGTTATTGCCGGCTGCGCCCGCCGACGTCGATTGGCAGCAGAGTCTGGCGGCGCGCTGGCACCGTGAGGGGCGCGGCGGTTATTTACAGCCGCTGCAGGTGACGCTGGACATGGGGTTGAGCGACCTGATCGGGATCGATGCCCAGCGCGAACAGTTGGCGCGCAACACCCGACAATTCGTTCGAGGCTTGCCGGCCAACCATGCCTTGCTCTGGGGCGCGCGCGGCACCGGCAAGTCGTCGCTGGTCAGGGCGCTGCTGGCGGAATATGCCGAACAAGGCTTACGCCTGATCGAGATCGAGCGCGACCACCTGGCGGATCTGCCGCGGGTGGTCGAGCAGTTGGTCAAGCTGCCGCAGCGCTTCGTGCTGTTTTGCGACGATCTGTCGTTCGAGGCGGGCGAGGGCGATTACCGCATGCTGAAAACCGTGCTGGACGGTTCGCTGGAGCGGGCACCGGAAAACGTATTGCTCTACGCCACCTCGAACCGCCGGCATTTGCTTCCGGAGAAGCAAAGCGACAACGAAAACTGGCAGATGGTCGATGGCGAATTGCATCCGAACGAAGCGGTGGAGGACAAAATCGCGCTCTCGGACCGCTTTGGCTTGTGGTTGTCCTTCTACCCCTTCGCTCAGGACCATTTTCTCGCCGTGGTGCGCCACTGGGTCGGCGTGCAGGCCACTGCAACCGGGCTGGATTGGCAATGGAGCGAAGCCTTGGAAAAAGCCGCGATTCGTTTCGCCCTGGCGCGCGGCAACCGTAATGGGCGCTGCGCTTACCAGTTCGCCCGGCAATGGGTTGGTCTCGAGTTGCTGGCGCGGCAGGGCTGATCGCTGCTCAGCTGCGCATTTTCGCCACGACAGCCTGCTCCTGCGGCAACACGGCCTGCACCGATGGCCGTGCCCGGATGCGTTCGTACAGCGCCACTAAAGTTGGCCAGCGCTGCACGTCGAGGGTTTCGCCACCGTGGGCCATGTTGATCACTTGGCAGGCAAATGCCAGGTCGGCCAGGGTCATGCCGTCGCCGACCAGGTACTCGGCATCGCCGAGCACTTCTGCCAGGTAGTCGAAGTGGGGCGGCAACTTCTCGGCCAGTGCCTGCTGTATCGCCTGTTCGTCGCAGGTCTTACCAATGCTGGGTTTCAGCACGCGGTTGCGAAAAACGGTAAAGGTCGTCCAGGGCGCCAGCTCGTAGTCGGCGTATTTTTCCAGCCAGCGGACCTGTGCGCGCTGCTCGATACTCTGGCCGAGCAGCGCAGCGCGGTCGGTGTATTTTTCCTCCAGGTATTGGCAGATTACGCTGGAGTCGGCCAGGGCGAAATCGCCGTCCTTAAATGCCGGAATACGCCCGAGCGGATTGAGCGCGCGATACCAGTCGGGTTGTTTACCGAAGGGGAGGATTATTTCCAGCTGGTACGGTAGGTCTTTTTCATGGAGGAACAGGCGTACTTTGCGTACGAATGGCGAAAGCGGGGCGCCATAAACGATCAGGCTCATGGAGGCTCCTTCAGAGCAGGGTTGGAGAGTTTTGCTCGAACGCCGGTCAGCGGATTGCCGGCGTCTTGCTTAAGACCGCGCGCACGGCGAATCAGTCGTAGATATTCTTCTTCTTCCAGTCGTCTTCGCTTTCGAGCGAACTCAGGCCTTGGGTCAGCTCGCTGTTTTCATCGGGGGCAGGCTGGCTCTTGTCCAGGACCATGGCGTTGGCCCGGGCCAGATGGTTGTCGAGTTTCTGCAGTTCGGCCTGGTAGCGGCCCGGATCGGGTTGTTTACGCAGGTATTGCACGCCCCGTTCGAACGCCAGGCGCGCCTGACCGGGTTGTTGCCGCTGCAAGGCTTGTTGGCCGAGGTTGCTGAAGAATTCAATATGCAGCATGACCAGCAGATGCTGAATCTCCTTGACCCACTGCTGAGCCTCTTTTCCCGAGAGTACGCCATCGCGGGCGGCCCGGGTTATCTGGCCATGCAGGTTCTCCAACTGGAAACGCACTTCTTTGGCTTTGGCTTCGTTGAGGATCTGTTGCGGCGGGTTGCTGACCGGGATCGATTCGCCCATGGCGATCAGGCGCTTCAGCGTTTCGATATGGGTTTTGAGTTGAGCGTTCTTTTTATCCAGCGGTACCAGGCATTCGCTGAAGTGCAGTTGCAGGCGGGTCAAGAGTCCCTTCAACTGCGGTGCCATCAGTTGCCCCGGCATGCTCTCGGAAATATCCTGGCAACGACGGAGGCGATCGTTGAGGTCGGCTTTGAGGCGGGCTTTTTCCAGCTTGTTGTTCTCGACCATATTGTTGATATAGGCGATGGCAATCAGAATGAAGATGCCACCGATAACTAACAGCGTAATCACGAGTGGGGACATCGAGGCAGCCTCTCCAGCTCCAGTTTTGTCCCTGAGTGTAGTGCGTTAGCTGATAAGCCGATAGAGTCGCCTTATATATTGCGTAGAAGTCATTGATTTTGAAAAATTTTTACGCAGAGGTTGACGATTCTTGCCGGGCTCCATAGAATGCGCGCCACTTCTAGCGCAACACCATATGGTGGTGTGCATGAAGCCGGAAACAGTGTTGTGGTTCCGGGCTGCGTCCCCTTCGTCTAGTGGCCTAGGACACCGCCCTTTCACGGCGGTAACAGGGGTTCGAGTCCCCTAGGGGACGCCATTTCAGTTGTAGATGCACCGCGGGAATAGCTCAGTTGGTAGAGCACGACCTTGCCAAGGTCGGGGTCGCGAG
>NZ_CAMPHV010000005.1 GCF_946886105.1 uncultured Pseudomonas sp.
AGGGGAGCGCCTTCGGCCACTCGGCCACCTCTCCGCAACACGGGGCGCATGATACTCATCTTTGCCCCGCTTGCAAAGCCAAAAATTGATAAAAATTAGTGGCTTGGTTCTTCGTCTTTCTCTTTCTGAATGCGCTGGTAAATCTCTTCGCGGTGCACCGCAACTTCCTTCGGCGCGTTAACGCCTATGCGCACCTGATTTCCCTTCACACCCAACACGGTCACGGTGACTTCGTCACCCACCATCAGGGTCTCACCGACCCGGCGAGTCAGAATCAGCATTCCTTTCTCCTTACGGATTCAATACAGCAGTCTGCAAAAAATAAAGGGCTACAGCTGAACCTCGAAGGCACAGCCTTCACCTAAGTATTGACTAGTGTGGGCAGAAAGATAGTTCCAACCGCACCAACCAAAAAGATAAAAGGCGCGGATAAACCGCGCCTTTCGAATAATCCCGTCAGTCGTCCTTTCGGGCAGGGGCATCCAGCTCGAAAGCAGTGTGCAGGGCGCGCACCGCCAACTCCAGATATTTCTCTTCGATGACCACGGATACTTTGATTTCCGAGGTCGAGATCATCTGGATGTTGATGTTCTCTTTTGCCAGGGCCTCGAACATGCGGCTGGCGACCCCGGCATGGGAGCGCATGCCGACGCCGACGATGGAGACCTTGGCGATCTTGGTATCGCCGATCACTTCGCGGGCGCCGAGCTCGCGGGCGGTGTTCTCCAGCACCGCCAAGGCACTGTTGTAGTCGTTGCGGTGCACGGTGAAGGTGAAATCGGTGGTGTTATCGTGTGAAACGTTCTGCACGATCATGTCCACTTCGATATTGGCGCCGCTGATGGGGCCAAGGATTTTGAACGCCACGCCCGGGATGTCCGGCACGCCACGGATAGTCAGCTTGGCTTCGTCGCGGTTGAAAGCGATGCCGGAGATGATCGGCTGTTCCATGGATTCCTCTTCATCAAGGGTAATGAGGGTGCCTGGCCCCTCTTGAAAGCTGTGCAACACGCGCAGCGGGACGTTGTATTTGCCGGCGAATTCCACCGAGCGGATTTGCAGCACCTTGGAGCCCAGGCTGGCCATTTCCAGCATTTCTTCGAAGGTGATCTTTTCCAGGCGCTGAGCCTGGGGCACCACGCGCGGATCGGTGGTGTAGACCCCGTCCACGTCGGTGTAAATCTGGCACTCGTCGGCCTTCAGCGCCGCCGCCAGGGCCACGCCCGTGGTATCCGAGCCGCCGCGACCGAGGGTGGTGATATTGCCGTGTTCGTCGACGCCCTGGAAACCGGCGACCACCACGACGCGACCGGCCTTGAGGTCGGCGCGCAGCTTCTGATCGTCGATCTGCAGGATGCGCGCCTTGTTGTGCGCGCTGTCGGTGAGGATGCGCACCTGGTTGCCGGTGTAGGACACCGCCGGCACATCCAGTTTGATCAGCGCCATGGCCAACAAGGCGATGGTCACCTGCTCACCGGTGGACACCATGACATCGAGCTCGCGCGGGACCGGCTGATCGCCACTGATCTGCCTGGCCAATTCGATCAGGCGATTGGTCTCGCCGCTCATGGCCGATACCACGACCACGATGTCATCGCCGTTTTCGCGGAATTTCTTCACCTTCGCCGCCACCTGCTGAATACGTTCAACAGTGCCGACGGAGGTGCCGCCAAATTTCTGTACGATCAAAGCCATTTCAAAGCCGCCTCAGCCCGTGAAGGGCGCCCATTAAACATACAACTCGATTGGCTGCCAAGGCCCGCCGGACGCAAACCGGGCCCTGGGCTCGACGCCCGCACCAACAGGCGTTTACAGACCTTGCTCGACGAAGCTCGCGGCCGACGCCAAAGCGCCGTCCAGCGCAGCGGCATCGTTACCGCCGCCCTGGGCCATATCCGGACGACCGCCGCCTTTACCGCCCACCGCCGCCGCGGCCTGCTTCATCAAATCGCCGGCCTTGAGTTTGCCGGTCAGGTCCTGGGTCACCCCGGCCACCAACACCACCTTGTCGTCCTGCACGCCGCCGAGCAGGATCACCGCGCTACCGAGCTTGTTCTTCAACTGGTCGACCATGGCCAACAGGGCCTTGCCGTCCAGACCGTCGAGACGCGCACTGAGCACCTTGATGCCCTTGACGTCGACGGCGGAGCCGGCCAGATCGTTGCCCGCCGCACTGGCGGCCTTGGCCTTGAGCTGCTCCAGCTCTTTTTCCAGCTGACGGTTGCGTTCCAGCACCCCGGCCAACTTATCCAGCAGGTTGTCGCGACTGCCCTTGACCAGCGCCGCGGCTTCTTTCAGCTGCTCTTCCGCGCCATTCAGGTAAGCGAAGGCCGCAGCGCCGGTGACCGCCTCGATGCGCCGCACACCCGCCGCCACACCGCCTTCGCTGGTGATCTTGAACAGACCGATGTCGCCGGTGCGCGACACGTGGGTGCCGCCGCACAGCTCGACGGAGAAGTCGCCGCCCATGCTCAGCACGCGTACTTCATCGCCGTATTTTTCGCCGAACAACGCCATGGCGCCTTTGGCCTTGGCGGTTTCGATATCGGTTTCCAGGGTCTCGACTTCGCTGTTGCCGCGCACTACGCGGTTGACGATTTCCTCCAGCTGCTTCAATTGCGCCGGGGTGATGGCCTCGAAGTGACTGAAATCGAAACGCAGACGCTGACTGTCCACCAGCGAGCCCTTCTGCTGCACATGCTCGCCGAGCACCTGGCGCAGCGCCGCATGCAACAGGTGCGTGGCGGAGTGGTTCAGCGCGGTGGCCTGGCGCACCTCGGCATCGACTTCGGCTTTGACCGCAGCACCGACACTCAAGCCACCCTTCGCCACGATGCCGTGGTGCAGGAAGGCGCCGCCGGCTTTGGTGGTGTCGCGCACATCGAAGCGCGTAGCCCCGTCGGCAAGAAAGCCGCAGTCGCCGACCTGGCCGCCGGATTCGGCGTAGAACGGCGTCTGGTCGAGCACCACCACGCCCTCCTCGCCTTCCTTCAGGCCATCGACCAGCATGCCTTCCTTGAACAGCGCAAGCACCTTGCCCGCGCCGGAAGTGCCCTGGTAGCCGGTGAAGAGGGTTTCGCCCTCGACCTTGACCAAGCTGTTGTAGTCCATACCGAAGGCACTGGCGGAACGGGCGCGTTTGCGCTGCTCTTCCATTTCGCGTTCGAAGCCGGCTTCGTCGAGGGTCAGCTCGCGCTCACGAGCGATATCGCCGGTCAGGTCCATCGGGAAACCGTAGGTGTCGTACAGCTTGAAGATTACCTCGCCCGGAATCACACTGCCCTTGAGCTCGGCCAGGTCCTGCTCGAGGATTTTCAGGCCCTGTTCCAGGGTCTTGGCGAACTGCTCTTCTTCGGTTTTCAGCACGCGCTCGATATGCGCCTGCTGTTGCTTGAGTTCCGGGAAGGCATCGCCCATCTCGGCGACCAGCGCGGCAACGATCTGATAGAAGAAGCTGCCCTTGGCGCCCAGCTTGTTGCCGTGACGGCAGGCGCGCCGCACGATGCGTCGCAGCACGTAGCCACGGCCTTCGTTGGACGGGGTGACGCCGTCGGCGATCAGGAAACCGCAGGAGCGGATATGGTCGGCGACCACCTTCAGCGAGGCCTGGCCTTCGTTGCTGCAACCGATGGCCTTGGCCGCGGCGTTCAGCAGGCTTTGGAACAGGTCGATCTCGTAGTTCGAGTTGACGTGCTGCAGCACCGCGCTGATCCGTTCCAGGCCCATGCCGGTGTCCACGCTCGGTGCTGGCAGCGGGTGCAACACGCCGTCCGCGGTGCGGTTGAACTGCATGAACACGTTATTCCAGATCTCGATATAGCGGTCGCCGTCTTCTTCGGGCGAGCCGGGCGGGCCGCCCCAGATATGCTCGCCGTGGTCGAAGAAGATTTCCGTGCACGGGCCGCACGGGCCGGTATCGCCCATGGTCCAGAAGTTGTCGGAGGCGTAAGGCGCGCCTTTATTGTCGCCGATGCGGATCATCCGCTCGGCCGGGATGCCGACTTCCTTGGTCCAGATGTCGTAGGCCTCGTCGTCGGTGGCATAGACGGTGACCCAGAGTTTTTCCTTGGGCAGCTTCAGCCAGTTGTCGCCGGTGAGGAACTCCCAGGCGAAGTGGATGGCGTCGCGCTTGAAATAGTCGCCGAAGCTGAAGTTGCCCAGCATTTCGAAGAAGGTGTGGTGGCGCGCGGTGTAGCCGACGTTTTCCAGGTCGTTGTGCTTGCCGCCAGCGCGCACGCATTTCTGGCTGGTCGCGGCGCGGGTGTAGGCGCGCTTTTCCAGGCCAAGGAAGCAGTCTTTGAACTGGTTCATCCCGGCATTGGTGAACAGCAGCGTCGGGTCGTTGCCCGGGATCAGGGAACTGGAAGCGACACGGGTATGCCCCTTCTCTTCGAAGAAGCTGAGGAAGGCTTCACGGATTTCTGCGCTTTTCATAGGATCATCCACGGAAACAGGCGGCCACGGCAAAGCCGGCAAAGGGCCGCATTATATCGGCCCTTTAGCATCGGTACAGCGTGTTTATCAATAGATAACGCCCAGAGCGCTGCGGCCATGACGCTTTCAGCGCTTTCAAGGCCCATCGCGGCTAAAGCCCCTCCCACGGAGAGCGGCTGTAGAGCCTGGTCTGAAGCAAATTCAGGCTAGAACCGCCGTACCGATACGTAGGCTGGGTTAGCGGCAATCGGCACGCCCTTTGACACGCCGCGGTTCAAGCTGCCGCGTAACCCAACAACGGTATCCGCCGCCAAGACGGGCCAGAATTGTGACGGTTAAGCATGCGCAAATGCGGCAAAGGCCTCGAGCACCTGACCGATATTCTCGGCACTGACGTCCATATGGGTGACCATGCGCAAACGCGGCGCGGCGATCAGCTTGATCCCGCGCTCGGCGCAGAAGGCTTTCAAGGCGCCAGCGCGGTCGCCGACCTGGGCGTAGACCATATTGCTCTGCACCGGCTCGACGGCATAACCCAGCTCGCGCAAACCGCTGGCCAGGCGCTCGGCGTTGGCGTGATCGTCAGCCAGCCGTGCCACTTGGTGCTGCAACGCATAGAGACCGGCCGCGGCCAGCACGCCGGCCTGGCGCATACCGCCGCCGACCATCTTGCGCAGACGCCGCGCCTTGCCGATCAGCTCGGTGCTGCCGCACAACACCGAGCCCACGGGGGCGCCCAAGCCTTTGGACAGGCACACCGAAACCGAATCGAAATATTGAGCGATCTGCCGCACCGCCACGCCCTGCTTGACCGCCGCGTTGTAGATGCGCGCGCCGTCGAGGTGCAGGGCCAGGCCATGTTTGTCGGTCATGGCGCGGGCAGCGGCAAGATATTCGAGCGGCAACACCTTGCCCTGCATGGTGTTTTCCAACGCCAGCAGCCGGGTGCGGGCGAAGTGGAAATCGTCCTGCTTGATCGCCGCCGCGACTTTATCCAGATCCAGCGAACCGTCGGCTTCGCCTTCGATCGGCTGTGGCTGGATCGAGCCGAGCACGGCGGCGCCGCCACCTTCGTATTTATAGGTGTGGGCCTGCTGGCCGACGATGTATTCGTCGCCACGCTGACAGTGGGCCATCAGCCCGAGCAGGTTGCTCATGGTCCCGGTGGGCACGAACAAGCCCGCGGCAAGGCCCAGCTCGGCGGCCAGGTACTGCTCCAGGCGATTGACCGTTGGATCCTCGCCATAAACGTCGTCGCCCAACTCGGCCCCGAGCATGGCCTCGCGCATGCCGGGGGTCGGCTGGGTAACGGTGTCGCTGCGCAGGTCGATAACAGGCATGGTGCGGTTTTCCTTAACTCACGAAAAGCCCGATGCTAGAACGCCGCAGGTAAGCCAACAAGGTACAGATGGGGGGCAACTGGAGCAGGACAGATGGGCTTGGCATGGATAATTGCGTAGCCCGAATAAGCCCCAGCGCAATGGGGTTAGGGGTTGGCCGCGAGTCGTAGCCCGGATGCAATCCGGGAAGCAATTATGAGTGCACAGTTTTTCCCCGGATTGCATCCGGGCTACAAGTTCACGCGCTGCTCAGGCGAGCTGCACATCCTCGGCCGGCACGATCAGGATGCCGGCGCGCAGGCCGTTCTTCACCTTGGGGTTGGGGAAGATGATCCGCGCGCCCGGCTCGTCCACCACCCAACGGGTGCCGGCGAGGTCTTCGGCGAGTAGATAGCCGACCGGTAATTCGCTGAAGTTTTCGATATCGACCGGCAGGTGCAGCTGGAATTCGTCGCTGCGCTTGATGATCTCGCGCGCCACGGCGAACAGCTGCATATCGCCCAGGCCGTTGCCGGTTTTCTTCTCGCTGCTGATTGTGGCTTCCTGCTCATCGGCTTCGCGACCTTCGATAAGGTCGTGCAGCCGTTGCTCGAGCTGGTCCAGATTGACCGATTCGTTCTGCCCGAACGGCCGCGCCTTGCCCAATTCCAGGGTGAAGGCTTCGGCGCCCAATTGGGAGTAGGTATAGGCGCTGAAGGTGATCGAGCTTTTATTGTGCAGCAATACCGCCTCGATACCCGCCGCCTGCAGGCGCGCCAGTTCGCGCTGGCTGCGCGGGCGACCTTCCTGCCAGGGGTAGAGGGCGAACTGCTCGATCTTCGACGCGCGGATGGCGGTATGCAGGTCGTAATGCAGGCGGGTACGCCCGGGCTTGCTGAAGAAGGTCGCGGCCAGGTGCTCGAGATCGCAGGCGCGGATCGCTTCGACGCCGGTGTATTGCTCATGCCGGCCATTGAACAGACGATTGATGTCCTGCTCGATATAACGCTCGCCACGGCGCATGGCGTCGGGGTTGCCGAAGAGAAAAAGAATCCGCGCGCGTGGCTTCAACTCGTTGCGGGCGATACCGCGCAACAGGCGGTCGAGCAATTCGATTGGCGCGGTTTCATTGCCATGGATACCGGCGGACAGCAGTAAATCCAGGCCATTGTCGAGCCCCTCGGGCGGGGTGATCTCCAACGCGCCTTCGGCCAACCAGCGCAATCGCGCGCCCTCGGGAGTCAGCTGAATCTTCGCTGCCGGCTCATAGCCGGCCAGGGTCAGTTCGAGCAGTTTTCCGAGAGCGAGCATAGGGGCTACCTCAATCGTGGTTGCAGTCTGGGCCGTGGATGTGTTCGTCGTCGCCGGCTTCGGCCGGCTCCATTTCCAACTCCAAGCTGACCAGGTTAGTGGCCAGCGGACGCAGCAGCAGGTTGGCGTACTCGCTATCGCCCTCCTCCACGTCCACGCCGATCATCAGCTGATTGTTGCCAACCTGCTGGAACCATAGCTCCTTGCCCTGCCAGATCACGGCGAAACGGGTGCAGGACGTTTCCAACTGGGTGCCATCTTCATCTTCGAGAACTAACTGCAGGGCGTCGCTCATGAAATCTCCACAGATTTGGACGTAGGGTGGATCGCGCTTTATCGATCCACCATGGCGAGATAATGGTGGATGTAAAAAGCGACATCCACCCTACGACCTTGCCGCTTAGGCTAATTGAAAGGGATAAACCGCGCCTAGTTTAAGGATCTGCGTCAATTCATCCAATGCCGTGCGGCATTCGGTCAGCAATTGAGGGTCGGCCAGATCGCTCTCGCTGAGACGGTCGCGGTAATGCTTGTCGACCCAGACATTCAACGTGTCGTACAGACTCGGCGTCATGATGACTCCGGAATTGACCGCTTCCAGCTCATGTTCCTTGAGCGCCACACGCAGGCGCAAGCAAGCCGGACCACCACCGTTTTGCATGCTCTGCTTGAGGTCGAATACTTTCACTTGCTTGATAGGACCCTTTCCGTCGGTCAGACGTTGCAAGTAATTCCAGACATTGCCGTTATTGCGGCATTCCTCCGGCACGATCAGCAGCATGCTGCCGTCGCCGCGGCTGAGCAGTTGGCTGTTGAACAGGTAGGACTTGACCGCATCCTCGACCGTCACCGCCTCGCGCGGCACGCAGACCGCCTTGAACTCGCCGCCACGGCGCGCCAGCTTGTCGCTCAGCTCGGCCAGCACCTTGTCGGTGTCGAGGAAAGCATCCTGGTGATAGAACAGCACTTCGCCGTTGCCCACCGCGATCACATCGTTGTGGAATACGCCCTGATCGATCACCGCCGGGTTCTGTTGAGCGTAGACCACGCCCTCGTCGCTCAAACCGTGCAACCGCGCCACGGCCTGCGAGGCTTCCAGGGTCTGCCGCGCCGGGTAGCGCTGCGGCTCGGGGAAGCGGCTGTCGAAGGCGCTGCGACCGAACACGAAGAACTCCACACCGGCATCGCCGTAGCCTTTGCAGAAGCGCGTGTGGTTGGCCGCGCCCTCGTCGCCGAACTGGCCGACCGCGGGCAAAGCCGCGTGGTGGGCGAAGTGCCGCTCGTTGGCGAACATCGCGCCGAGCACGCGGCTGGTGGTCGGGTGCTCGATGGAGCGGTGGAACTTGCAATTGAGGTTGGCCGCGGTGAAATGCACACGACCGTCCGCGGTGTCGGCGCTGGGGCTGACGGTGCAGGCGTTGGCCGTCCACATGCTCGACGCCGAACAACTGGCGACCAGCAGTGGCATGGCCTGTTTCGCGGCTTTCTCGATCACCTGGGCGTCGCTGCCGCTGAAGCCGATGCTGCGCAGCACGGCGACGTTCGGCCGCTCCTGCGGGGCCAGCACGCCCTGCTTGAAGCCCATTTCCATCAGCGCCTTCATTTTCGCCAGGCCCTGCTTGGCGGCTTCTTTCGGGCTGGAAACGGACTGGCTGTTGCTCTGCGAGGCGACGTTGCCGTACGACAGACCACCATAGTTGTGGGTCGGCCCGACCAGACCGTCGAAGTTCATCTCAAAGGCATTGCTCATCGATTGATCGTTCACAGATTTACTCCCGGAGTCAGGGTGGCGGGCAGGCTCAGGCTTTCGCATTCCAACGAAGCGACCGGATAAGCGCAATAATCGGCCGCGTAGTAGGCGCTGGCGCGGTGGTTGCCGGAGGCGCCGATACCGCCGAACGGTGCGCTGCTGGCGGCGCCGGTCAGCTGCTTGTTCCAATTGACGATGCCGGCGCGGCTGTGCAGCCAGAACTGCTCGTAGCGCGCCTTGGAATCGGACAGCAAACCCGCGGCCAGGCCGAACCGGGTGTTATTGGCCTCGTCGATGGCGGCGTCGAAGTCGGCGTAACGGATCACCTGCAGCAAGGGCCCGAAGAATTCCTCGTCGGCCCGCTCGGTCAAATCGCTAACGTCGATGATGCCGGGCGTCAGCAACGCGGCACCCGCCAGCGGCTGGGTCATTTCCAGCAGGGGCGTGGCGCCCTTGTCGAGCATGCGCTCCTGCGCCTTCATCAGGTGCTCGGCCGCGTGCAGGGAAATCACCGAGCCCATGAAGGGTGCGGGGGTCTCGTCGAAAGCGCCGACCTTGATGCTCGCCGCCACATTGACCAGGCGCTCCAGCAGGCTGTCGCCCCACTCGCCCTGCGGCACCAGCAGGCGGCGGGCGCAGGTGCAACGTTGACCGGCAGAGATGAACGCCGACTGGATGATGGTGTAAACCGCCGCATCCAGGTCGGCCACCTGCTCGACGATCAACGGGTTGTTGCCGCCCATTTCCAGTGCCAGGATCTTCTCCGGACGCCCGGCGAACTGACCGTGCAAGAGGTTGCCGGTGCCGCTGGAGCCGGTGAAGAACAGACCGTCGATGCCCTCGTTGGCCGCCAGCGCCACGCCGGTTTCCCGCGCGCCCTGCACCAGGTTGAGCACACCGGCGGGCAGGCCGGCTTCGATCCAACATTTGACTGTCAGCTCGGCGACCTTCGGGGTCAACTCGCTGGGTTTGAACACCACTGCATTACCGGCCAGCAGCGCCGGCACTATATGGCCATTGGGCAGATGGCCGGGGAAGTTATAGGGGCCGAACACCGCCACCACGCCGTGGGGCTTGTGCCGCAGCACCGCGGTGGCGTCGCCCAACGGGCCGCTCTTCTCGCCGGTACGTTCGCGGTAGCTCTGGATCGAGATCGCGACCTTATTGACCATGCTGGTCACTTCGGTAGCCGATTCCCACAGCGGCTTGCCGGTTTCTTCGCCGATCGCATGGGCCAGCTCGTCGGCATGGGCCTTCAAGGCCACGGCGAATTGCTCGAGCACGGCAATGCGCTGATCCAGCGAGCGCGAGGCCCAGGCCGGAAACGCGACGCGGGCGGCCTGCACGGCGGCATCCACTTGGCTGGCCTCGGCGCCCTGGCCGCTCCAGATGACTTCCTGGCTGACCGGATTCAAGGATTCCAGGGGCTGGCCCTGGCCCACATGCCAGCTACCGGCGATGTAATGAGTGCTCATTTTGTTTTATCACTCCCAGCAAATGCGGCAGCCGGCGTGAGACCGGATGCCCTATTCGATTGAGCCGCCCGGCTCTAATGGTGCCGCGCGACCTGTCAGCCGCGTGCGGACAACGCCACGGCGCGGACCTGATCGCCGGCCGCCAATTGCAGGCGCTTGGCGGTGAGCGGGTCGACCACCAGGGTGCCGGCGGCCAGGCGCGCGGAACCGACGGTGATGCGGCAATCCGCGCGCTTGCGGTTATGGATCAGGAAGGCGCTGGCGTCGTCGCCCGGCGTGCCCACGGCCAACACCAGGCTTTGGCTGTCGCGGACCGCGCGGATCTTCGCGGTTTCCGCTTCGATCGCCGGGCCGGCGTCGAAGATGTCGACATAGCCCTGGTAGCTGAAGCCTTCGCCCTTGAGCATGGTCAGCGCCGGCTCGGTATCCGGGTGTACGCGGCCGATGATGTTGCGCGCATCCTCGGAGAGGAAGCAGGTGTACAGCGGAAACTTGGGCATCAGCTCGGCGATGAAAGCCTTGTTGCCCACGCCGGTGAGGTAATCGGCCTGGGAAAACTCCATCTTGAAGAAGTGCCGGCCCAGGCTTTCCCAGAACGGCGAGCGGCCCTGTTCGTCGGACATGCCGCGCATCTCGGCGATCACCTTGTCGCCGAACAACTCGCGGAACTCGGCGATGAACAGGAAGCGCGCCTTCGACAGCAAACGGCCGTTGAGCCCGCTGCGATGATCGGCACGCAAAAACAGCGAGCACAGCTCGGAATTGCCGGTCAGGTCGTTGGCCAGAAACAGCGTGGGGATCTGCCGGTGAATGTTCAGCTCCTGAGAGGCGCTGACGGTCAGGCCGACCCGGTAGTTGTACCAGGGCTCGCGCAGACCGACCGCGCCGGCCACGGCGGAAATACCGACGACTTCGCCACTGTCGTTTTCCAGCACGAACAGGTAATCGGCATCGGCGCGTTCGGCCTCGCCGCGGAAGGTTTTCTCCGCCCAGCCGACCCGGTGCGCCAGGCGCTCCTCGTTGGCCGGCAACGTGGTCAGACCCGCGCCTGTGCTGCGCGCCAGGTCGATCAAGGCCGGAAGATCGGCACTGCGTACGGGGCGAACGATCATGATTCCTCCGGACTGCTGCAAACTACGGGCAGCGAACTACAAATTGAAATGCACTCAGGCTTGCCGCTTATGGCTTGCCACTTATCGCTGCGATTCACACCGCCACCAAGCGGACGCTGGCGCCTTCGCCGACGCCCAAGGCCTCGGCGGCTTCGAGACTGAGGGTCACCGGCTTACCCGGCACCCAGTCGAGCTCGGCGACCACCGCGCGGAAATCCTGCAACAGACCGTTACTCACCAGATACGGGCGTCCGCCCTTGCCCGGCTCGCCAAAGCGCACCGGCACCATGCGGCTCTGGGCGATCGAGCGAATCCCCGAGGTGCGCGCATGCAAGGTCGGACCGCCGTCGAAAATATCGATGTAATTGTCGGTCTCGAAGCCTTCGCGCATGAGGATGTCGAAGGTGATCTGCGCCCGCGGATGCACCTGGCCCATGGCCTCCTGCGCCTCATCCGGCAGCAGCGGCACATAAATCGGGTAATGCGGCATCAGCTCGGCGAGGAAGGTTCGGCTCTTCAATCCGGACAGGCGCTCGGCGTCGCTGTAGCTCATGTCGAAGAAATTGCGCCCCACCGAATCCCAGAACGGCGAATCGCCGGAGTCGTCGCTGTAGCCGACGATCTCCACCACCATCGCATCGGCGAAGCGCTCCGGGTGGGCGGCGACGAACAGCAGGCGCGCCCGCGAATTCAGCTCGGCGTATTCGGTATTGACCAGCGGACGCTCGATGTAAAAGCTGGTCAGCAGGCTGTTGCCAGTGAGGTCGTGGCACAACGAGAGCACATGGATCTTGTTGTGGATCTTCAACTCCCGCGAGTTGTGCACGAAGGTCTCGTTGCGAAAGCTGTAGAAAGGCTCGGAATAGCCGGCCGAAGCGACGATTGCGGAGCAGCCGACCAGGCGTCCGGTTTCGCTGTCTTCCAGCACGAAAAAGTAGCTCTCTTCGCCATTGAAGCTGACTTCCGCGGAAAACGAGGCTTCCGAAGCGGCGATCTTGTCGCTCAGGCGTTCGGCGTCGTCCGGCAGTGAAGTCACACCAACCGGGCTATCCGCGGCCAGACGCTGCACTTCAGCGAGGTCGGCCATTTGCGCGGGGCGCATCACCAGCATGGTGTCACTCCTTTCAATAAAAGCTCCAAGCAGCTCGTGCGAGCCACTTAGAGAAAACCGCGACCTAAGGGCCGCAGCACACACGGAGACAGTCATCCCTGCAGTTCGCCCGCCCCATCCGTGGGCCGGGCAAGCGCGGCCCGGGCGCCGTAAACGGCTACCCGGGCCGTCGACTCAAGCTTGGGTCAGCTTGGCCACCGCACGTTCGAAACGCGCCAGGCCTTCTTCGATATCGGCATCTTCCACCACCAGGCTCGGGGCGAAACGCACCACGTCCGGGCTGGCTTGCAGAACCATCACACCTTCGACCGCGGCGGCATCGAGAATCGCCTTGGCTTTGCCCTTCCAGGCATCGGACAGCACCGCACCGATCAGCAGACCGAGACCGCGTACCTGGCTGAATACCCCGTACTGCTCGCCGATACGCTCGAGGGTGTTCTTGAACTGCAGGTGCTTGGCTTTCACGCCGGCCAGCACCGCCGGGGTATTGATGGTGTCGATCACCGCCTCGCCGACCGCACAGGCCAGCGGGTTGCCGCCATAAGTGGTGCCGTGGGTGCCGACGGGCAGATGCTTGGCCAGCTCGCTGGTGGTCAGCATGGCGCCGATCGGGAAACCACCGCCCAGGCTCTTGGCGCTGGACAGCACGTCCGGGGTCACGCCGTAGTGCTGGTAGGCGAACAGCGAACCGCTGCGGCCCATGCCGGTTTGCACTTCGTCGAACACCAGCAGCGCGTTGTGCTTGTCGCACAGCTCGCGGGCGCCTTGCAGGTAAGCCAGATCGGCCGGCAACACGCCGCCTTCGCCCTGAATCGGCTCCAGCACGATGGCGCAGGTCTTGTCGGAAACCGCCGCCTTCAGCGCTTCCAGGTCGTTATAAGGCACATGGCTGATGCCCTGGATCTTCGGCCCGAAACCGTCGGAGTACTTCGGCTGGCCGCCGACGCTGACGGTGAACAGGGTGCGACCGTGGAAGCTGTTGGTCGCGGCGATGATTTCGCATTTTTCTTCGCCGAACTTATCGAAGGCCACGCGACGGGCCAGCTTGAACGCGGCCTCGTTGGCTTCGGCGCCGGAGTTACAGAAGAACACGCGCTCGGCGAAGGTCGCGTCGATCAACTTCTTGGCCAGGCGCAGGGCCGGCTCGTTGGTGAACACGTTGGACACGTGCCACAGGGCATTGGCTTGCTCGGTCAGGGCGCCGACCAGCGCGGGGTGGCAATGGCCGAGCACGTTGACCGCGATGCCGCCGGCAAAGTCGATCAGCTCACGACCGCTCTGATCCCAGACTCGCGAACCGGCGCCGCGCACCGGAATAAAGGCCGCGGGTGCGTAGTTGGGAACCATCACTTGGTCGAAATCGGCGCGTTGCACCGGGTCGTGCTGAACGGACATCGGAACTCTCCTGACGAGGCACACCTGCACTGAGCAGCAGGCGATGAGAAAGATTGTAGGGATTGATTCGGGGCTGGCATTGCCGGCATGCGACAACTTCTTATAACGCCAACCCCAGGAAAACCGGCGCTTACGGAAATGCGACAGAAAGCGTCGGGAAGGCGCAGTTTAAACGCAGTTCGCCATTAGGGCGCGTGGGCCGAGGAATTTCTTCGGAAGGTTGGCGCAGGGTTTTATCGGCGCATCGATTCGATACCGATGGCCTCTTCATAGATGACGCGTTTTCTACAGCGACCCTGGCCACGACGAACAATTGGGCGGGTGAAACCCGCCATCAGGAGCACGGGCATAGATAGCAAGCCTTGCCGCTCTCGTAGCCCGGATGCAATCCGGGGAAAATCCTGCGTTTGGCCCATCGCTCCCGGATTGCATCCGGGCTACAAGGGCGCAGCGCTACGCCGGCTGCGCGACGACCTGCGCCATCGGCGCATGGGCCAGGCCGAGGAAATCGAGCAGTTCGGCTTTCTTGGCCATCGCATCCTGGTAGCCCAGTTCGATCAGTTCGTTGCAGTAGCCCGCCTCGAACAACAGGTAGCTGAGCACCCCCGCACCGCTTGCCCGGGTCGCACCCGGCCCGCGCAGGAACATGCGCAGCGCCGCCGGCAGCTCATGGCGATGGCGTGCGGCGATGTCTTCCAACGGCTGGCTCGGCGACACCACCAGCACCTCCACGGGCGCCAACCCCAGCCCACGCGGGTGCAGCTCGGCAGGAATCAAACGGCCCATGCGGTTGAGGCGTTCGAGCAATTCGATGTCGCCTTCCAGGCTGTCGATAAAGGTGCTGTTGAGCATGTGCCCGCTGATTTGCGCCAGGCTTGGCGGTTTGCCGGACTGCGCCCGCACCTGCAAGGTATTGGCTTGATCGCCGCGCGGATTACCGCTGACTCCGACCACCAGCACCCGCGAGGCGCCCAGGTGCAAGGCTGGGCTGATCGGTGCGGATTGGCGCGTGGCGCCGTCGCCGAAATACTCGCGGTTGATTTTCACCGGCGGAAAGATCAGCGGAATCGAGGCGCTGGCCAATAGATGGTCGACCGACAGTCGGGTCGGCACACCGACCCGGCGGTGGCGGAACCAGGGGTCGATGGTCGCCCGCCCCTGATAGAAGGTCACCGCCTGTCCCGACTCGTAGCCGAAGGCGGTCACCGCCACGGCCCGCAGCTGCCGATGACGCACCGCCGCGGCTATCCCGGACATATCCAGCTCGCGCTGCAGCAGCTCGCGCAGCGGCTGGCTGTCGAGCAGCGCCACCGGCACTTCGCTACCCAGGCCCAGCAAGCTGTGGCCGATAAAGCGGCTGGCTTGGCGCAGCACGCCGGGCCAATCGCTGCGGTACACCTGATGGGTGTGGAAACCCTGCCAGACCCGGGTCAGCCGGCGGATCGACTCGCTGAAATGCATCGCGCCGCACGCCAGGCCGACCGCATTGATCGCGCCGGCCGAGGTGCCAACTATCACCGGAAAGGGATTCTGCGCGGCATCCGGCAGCAGATCGGCAATCGCCGCCAGCACGCCCACCTGATAGGCCGCACGGGCACCGCCGCCGGACAGAATCAGTCCGGTGATCGGCTGTTGAGGGCTGTCGATCTGGGTCATAAGCGGTGTCCGCAGTATTTATTCGAGTATAGAAGTCGCTGCGCAATCAGGCCCGACCGGGTTGGCGGACCGGCCTTAATCGGGATATCGGCCATACCGGCTGCTTTCAATAGCCGGTTAAACCCGCCGCTTCTTATAAAGCTTGGCCTCGCCCGGCGGACGCGTCTTGAAACGCCGATGGGCCCAGAGGTACTGCTCGGGATGTTGGCGGATCGCCGTTTCTATCCATTGATTGACGCGCAGGCAGTCGGCCTCTTCGCTCTCCCCGGGGAAATCCGCCAAGGGCGGATGCACGGTCAGGCGATAGCCCGAGCCATCGGCCAGGCGCTCCTGCGTGAAAGGAATCACCCGCGCCTTGCCCAAACGGGCGAATTTGCTGGTGGCGGTCACGGTCGCTGCGGGCACTCCGAACAGCGGCACGAAAATACTGCGCTGGGCGCCATAGTCCTGATCCGGCGCGTACCAGATCACCCCGCCGGCGCGCAGCAGCTTGAGCATGCCGCGCACATCGTCGCGCTCGATCACCCCCAGCAGACGCTGCTCGCGGCCGCACCGCTGGACATAGTCGAACAGCGGATTTTTGTGCGGGCGGTACATGCCGTACATGTCCTGCTGCATGCCGAGCAGCCCGCCGCCCATTTCCAGGGTGGTGAAGTGCATGGCCATCAGCAGCACGCCTTGGCCCTCGGCCTCGGCCTGGCGGATGTGTTCGAGCCCTTCGATCTGCCCCAGCTTGCGCAAACGCGCGGCCGGCCACCACCAACTGATCGCCATCTCGAAAAAGGTCATCCCGGTCGATGCGAAATTCTCCCGCAGCAACTGCTCGCGCTCGCTCACCGGCAGCTCCGGGAAACACAGCTCCAGGTTGCGCGCGGCAATCTTGCGCCGCGAACCGGCGCAGCGATACATCACCGCGCCGAGCCCGCGCCCCAGACGCATCAACAGCGGATAGGGCAATTGCGCCAACAGCCACAACAGGCCGAGGCCCAGCCACAACAGCCAGTAACGCGGGTGCAGGAAGGCGGCTTGAAAGACGGGACGATTCATCAAGGGGTCCGGGCAGATCGTAAAGCGCGGCATTCTATCAGGACTTCGCCGCCGTCTCGCTTGGGCCGCGTCAACTTGCGGGCGGGCGACGTTCTCGCTATAAGTCCGACTTATTTTATTCAGCCGCCAAGGCCGCCCCAGACAGACCATGAGCCAAGCCGACCTCCTCGACCAAGACCCCGTATTCCAGTTAAAAGGCAGCATGCTGGCCATCACCGTGATGGAACTGGCGCATAACGACCTCGCGCGCCTCGACCAGCAGTTGGCCGCGAAAGTCGCCCAGGCGCCGAATTTCTTCAGCAACACCCCGCTGGTGCTGGCCCTGGACAAGCTGCCGGAAGGCGAAGGCGCCCTCGACCTCGCCGCGCTGATGGCCGTGTGCCGCAGCCATGGCCTGCGCACCCTGGCGGTACGCGCCAACCGCGAAGACGACATCAACGCCGCCAGCGCCCTCGACTTGCCGGTGTTGCCGCCCTCCGGCGCGCGCGAACGCCCGCTCGAGCCGAGCGACGGCGCTGCAAAAAAACCGGAAAAACCGGCCGAACCCGAACTGCGGCCGAGCAAGGTGGTCACCAGCCCGGTGCGCGGCGGCCAGCAGATCTATGCCCAAGGTGGCGACCTGATCGTCCTGGCGCCGGTCAGTGCCGGCGCGGAACTTCTCGCCGACGGCAATATCCATGTTTACGCACCGATGCGCGGCCGGGCGCTGGCCGGCATCAAAGGCAATGGTTCGGCGCGGATTTTCTGCCAACAAATGGGCGCCGAACTATTGTCTATCGCCGGGCATTACAAGACTGCCGAAGACCTGCGCCGCGACCCGCTCTGGGGGGAGTCGGTGCATGTCAGCCTGTCGGGTGACGTGTTGAACATCACCCGCCTTTAACGGATACTGCCGCCACTTTTAGGGACACAAAAACAGGGCATTTGGAATGCCTCTCTCGGCTGCGAATTCCCGCGTTATTTTCATATTTTATGGGTGAACCACCTTGGCCAAGATCCTCGTAGTCACTTCCGGCAAGGGTGGCGTCGGTAAAACCACCACCAGCGCCGCCATCGGTACCGGTCTCGCCCTGCGCGGCCACAAGACAGTCATCGTCGACTTCGACGTCGGCCTGCGTAACCTCGATCTGATCATGGGCTGCGAGCGCCGCGTGGTGTACGACTTCGTCAACGTGGTCAACGGCGAAGCCACGCTGAAGCAGGCGTTGATCAAAGACAAGCGCCTGGAAAACCTCTACGTACTGGCCGCCAGCCAAACCCGCGACAAAGACGCGCTGACCGAAGAAGGCGTGGAAAAGGTCATCGAGGAACTGCGTGCGGACTTCGAATACGTGGTCTGCGACTCGCCGGCCGGTATCGAGAAAGGCGCCCACTTGGCGATGTACTTCGCCGATGAGGCGATTGTCGTGACCAACCCGGAAGTCTCCTCGGTACGCGACTCCGACCGCATGCTCGGCCTGCTGGCGAGCAAATCGCGCCGCGCGGTGAAAGGCGAAGAGCCGATCAAGGAACACCTGCTGCTGACCCGTTACAACCCCGAGCGCGTGACCCGCGGCGAAATGCTCGGCGTGGAAGACGTCGAAGAAATCCTCGCCATCCGCCTGCTCGGCGTCATCCCGGAATCGCAAGCCGTGCTCAAAGCCTCGAACCAGGGCGTGCCGGTGATCCTCGACGACCAGAGCGATGCCGGCCAGGCGTACAGCGATGCCGTCGACCGCCTGCTCGGCAAGGAAGTGGCGCACCGCTTCCTCGACGTGCAGAAGAAAGGACTCATGCAACGCCTGTTTGGAGGTCGTGAATGAATATTTTTGACTTCTTTCGCGAACGCAAGAAAGAAACCACTGCGTCCATTGCGAAAGAGCGTCTGCAGATCATCGTCGCCCACGAGCGCGGCCAGCGCAGCCAGCCGGACTACCTGCCGGCCCTGCAGCAGGAATTGGTCGAAGTGATCCGCAAGTACGTCAATATCGACTCGGATCAGGTCCAGGTCGCGCTGGAGAATCAGGGCAGCTGTTCCATTCTGGAACTCAATATCACCCTGCCGGATCGTTGATCCGTAGACGCAGGCGAAACCTGACTAGATGGCGGCCTTAAGGGCCGCCATTTTATTCCAGCAGTACAACGCCTTTGTAGGAGCCAGCTTGCTGGCGATCCCCTAACAGGCCGTTGAAAAACTACCTGCGTTGGCAATACTGCGTTAAAAACGGCCTCGGAATGCTCATTTACAGCCAGTAAACTCAGCTTCCTCGACCATTTTTGCCTTGTCTTGCCTGCCTCGCCTACATTTTTCAACGGCCCGCTAAGCGCAAAAACATCGCCAGCAAGCTGGCTCCTACAGTTAACTGCCGCCCCACCAAAGAATTCCCATGCCCCTCAGCCAAGTAGAAATCCTCCACCAGGACGCCGCCCTGCTGGTGATCAACAAGCCCACCCTGCTGCTTTCGGTGCCCGGTCGCGCCGAGGACAACAAGGATTGCCTGGTCACCCGCCTGCAGGAAAACGGCTACCCGGAAGCGCGCATCGTCCATCGCCTGGACTGGGAAACCTCGGGGATCATCGTCCTGGCCCGCGACCCGGACAGCCACCGCGAACTCTCGCGGCAGTTCCACGACCGCGAAACCGAGAAAGCCTATACCGCGCTGTGCTGGGGCCAACCGCAGCAGGACAGCGGCAGCATCGACCTGCCGCTGCGCTACGATCCGCCGACCAAGCCGCGCCACGTGGTCGACCACGAGCTGGGCAAACACGCCCTGACCCATTGGCGCATCCTCGAGCGTTGCGGCGACTATTGCCGGGTCGAGCTGACGCCAATCACCGGCCGCTCGCATCAGTTGCGCGTACATATGTTATCCATCGGCCACCCGCTGCTCGGCGACGGCCTCTACGCCCACGAACAAGCCCTCGCCGCCTACCCGCGCCTGTGCCTGCACGCCAGCATGCTCGCCCTGACCCACCCGCAAACCGGCGAACGCCTGCGCTTCGAGTGCCCGGCACCGTTCTAAGCCGCGCCCACGACATCGTAGGGCGGACATGCCGAAGCCTTGTCCGCCACTGCGCCGCCCGCGATGGACAAGGCTTCGCTATCTCCACCCTATAAAAGCACGTCTCGTAGCCCCTCCATTGATCGTCCCCACGTCGAGGCGTCGAACCGGCCACCTGGGAACGATCAAAGTCACTCAATGGTAGCCCGGGTCGAGCGAAGCGATACCCGGGTATCGGCGCCCTGGGTATCGCTGCGCTCAACCCAGGCTACGTGCTGCCTATTCCACATCGATATAAATCATTCGATAACGTTCTTACCCCTCCCCCTTGAAGCCGCTCAAGGCCACCGACATATTCTCGCTAACGGCGCGCTAAGGCCCGCCCTTGAGCGCCGCAAACAACTTCCAGATCATCTCAGCAGAGGAGGTTTGCGATGTACGAGTCCCTATTCAGCTTTCCCGGCGGCTTGCTCGCCGAGTTCGAGCGCTTGCAGCGCGAGTTGCAGCAAGAATTCAGCAGCCTTGGCCGCCCCGGCAGTATCCGCGCCCTGACCAGCGGCGCCTTCCCGGCGCTCAATGTCGGTAGCACGCCGACCAGCATCGAAGTCTACGCATTCGCCCCAGGCGTCGATCCGGCCAGCCTCGATATCCAGATCGACCAAGGTTTGCTGTCGATCAGCGGCGAGCGCACCAGCGCCGAACCGCAAAACGACAAGGACACCCTCTCGATCTACGCCAACGAGCGCTTCAACGGGCGCTTCAAGCGCACCGTCAACCTGTCCAAGGATATCGACCCGGACAAGGTCACTGCGCAGTACCGCAACGGCGTGCTGCATATCAGCGTGGCGCGCCAGGAATCGGCGCAGCCCAAGCGCATCACCATTCAATGAGATTGCTCCCAGGAGGAACTTGCCATGACCGACAAACCAGTCGCCAAACGCAACGAACGCCCGGAAGAGATCCAGGCGCTGTTGCCGCAAGTGGATGTGTACGAGAACAAGGACGGCATCCTGTTGGTCGCCGACCTGCCCGGCGTGCCCAAGGACAAGCTCGAACTGCGGGTCGACAACGACACCTTGCTGATCGAGGCCGATATCGTCCAGGACACCCCGGAGAACATGGACGCGGCCTATGCCGAAGTGCGCCTGTCGCGCTATCGCCGCGCGTTCAGCCTGAGCAGCGAGCTGGACAGCAGCAAGATCGACGCGCAGCTGCGCGACGGCGTGCTCAATCTGCGGATTCCCAAACACCCGCATGCGCAACCGCGCCGGATCGAAGTCAAAGTCGCCTGAAACCGTTGAGCGGTCGCGTCGACTTGGTGGATGCGACCGCTCCACCCCGGAGAACACCGCTATGGAAAAACTCAATGAACTGAAACAGGGGCTGGAGGATACCTGGCACTCGCTCAGCGAAGGCTGGCGTCAGTTGCGCGAGCGCACCAGCGGCACCCTGACCCGCTTTACCCCGAGCAATGACAAAACGCCGGAGCAGTCCGCCGATTTCCCCTCGGCGAACTGGGCGCTGCTGGCCGGGGATGTGTTCGAGGACGACGACAAGTTCACCGTGCGCCTCGAAGTACCCGGCCTGGACAAGAATCAGCTCGATATCGAAGTGCGCAACGACATGTTGATCGTGCGCGGCGAAAAGCGCTCCGAACAGGAAACCAGCAACGGCCAGTACCGGGTGCGCCAGTGCGCCTTCGGCAGTTTTCACCGCAGCATTCCGCTGCCGCTGCCGGTGCTCGCCGATAAGGCATCGGCCAGCTACCGCCATGGCGTATTGCGCATCGAACTGCCGAAAGCCGAACGCACCAGCGGCCGGCGTATCGAAGTGCACGGCGAATAAGGCAGGGATTGCAAAGCCGCCGCATCGTAGGTTGGCGTTAGCGGCGACTGTCACGGTTCAAGCAGCAACATCGCCATCGACCGCCGCGTAACCCAACAACGGCACCGCGTAGACATCCTGTCGGGTTACGCGGCGTTCATTTACGGTGCTGCGACAATTAATGTGGCTCGCCGCTAACCCGACCTACCGGGCTGGGCTGGCACATATTCGGGCCGCGGCATCGTAGGTTGGCGTTAGCGGCGCTATCGCGGTGCAAGCAGCAACATCGTCATCGACCGCCGCGTACCCCAACAATGGCACCGCCTGGACATCCTGCCGGGCTGGGCTGGCACATATTCGAGCCGCGGCACCGTAGGTTGGCGTTAGCGGCGACTATCGCGGTTTAAGCAATAACATCGCCATCGACCGCCGCGTAACCCAACAATGGCACCGCGTAGACATCCTGCCGGGTTACGCGGCGCTCATTTACGGTGTTGCGACCATTAATGTGGATCGCCGCTAACCCGACCTACAGGAGCTGCTACATCAAGCCTGCTTACGCGGCCAGATCAAGGTGAAACAGGCGCCGCCGAGGCTGGCGCTGCTGCCGATCTGCGCGCGGCCGGCGTGCCAGTAGATGATCCGCCGCACGATCGACAGGCCCAGGCCGTGGCCGCCGGAGGCACGGGTGCGGCTGTCGTCGAGGCGCAGGAAGGGGGTGAAGATATGCTCCCAGGAAGCTTCCGGTACGCCCGGCCCGTCGTCTTCGACATCAATACGGCAACGCTGCCAGCCAATCTGGTAGCTGACCACAACCCTCCCTTCGGCATGGCGCATGGCATTGCTCACCAGGTTCTGCACGGCGCGATGCAGGTAACGCGGCTCGGCCTCGACACAGGCGCCGCCGCCATCGGGGGCATCCTGCGAAGGCCCGCGCTCGACCCGCACTTCGGCGCGTAGCGGCGCCAGCTCGCCGATCACCTGATCGATCAAGGCGGCCAGATCGACCTTCTGGAAACTCAAGGCCGGCGCGCCCTGCTCCAGCCGCGCGTAGGTCAGCATCTCGTCGACCAGCTTGTCGAGGTCCTGGATATCGCTGTCCATGCCCTCCATGTATTTGCGCCGCGCCGTCTCGTTCTCGGCATCGCCGATCATTTCCAGACCGAAGCGCAGACGCGCCACCGGGGTGCGCAGCTCATGGGACACCGCGCGGACCATCTCACGCTGGATATTCAACGAACGCTGCAAGTGCTCGGCCATGGCGTTGAAGGTCGCGGCCAGGCGCCCCACCGAGTCGCTACCGCGGCTCGGCACGCGGGCATCCAGACGCCCGCTGGCGATCAACGACGCCGCCGCCTCCAGGCCACGCAAACGCTGCTCCAGCGGACGCACCAGCAGGTAGACCATCAGCCCGACCAGGCTCAGACCGAGGGCGCCGATCAGCACCAGCATCTGCGGCGGATAGGGGTTCATCTGGTACAGCGGGCCGATTTCCAGCACCCAGGGGGTGCCGACGACGCCGGCGAACACATGGATGCTGTCGCCGCCCTTGCCCAGCGCCATCACCGTATCGCCCTCATCCACGCGGCGCCGTTGATCGTCGTCGAGAGCGGCCTGTTCGAGGCGGACCAGGCGCAGGTCGAAGCCGAAGTGCTTGGCCTGCTTGAGTTCGGCCAAGCGCTGCGGCTGGTCGGACACGGGGTGGCGAATCAGCTCGTCGATCAGCAAGTAAACCGTGGCGCGCGCCAATTGCTCGCTGATCTGCTGCACTTCGCCGGTGAGCAATAACTGTTGTTGCTTGCCGATCAGGCTATAAATGGTCGCCGCATGCGGGCCGGTCTGCTTCACCAGCACCTGGCCGCGCTGCACGCGGTTACGCGCCACACTGTCGAGATCGACATTGGCCAACGCCTGGATGCTCAGGGGAATGCCCAACAAGCGCGACCACAGCACCAGCGAACGGCGCCGCTCCAGCTCGCTCATCGGCTTCAGGTTATCGGCCATCAAGCGGAACGTGCCGCGCGCCAGATCCTCGCGGTATTGCTCCGAGCGCACCTCGTTGGCCAGGTGCAGCGTGGCGACACCGAGTAGCGCCACCAGCACCAACACGCTGAGCATGCCACCGTAAATGCGCAGGAAAATCGAATTCATAAGAGGGCTTCAGCCGCCTCGGCAACGAATAGATAGCCTTTGCTGCGTACGGTTTTGATCAGCCGCGGGTGCACCGGGTCGTCGCCGATCTTCGGGCGGATGCGTGAAATGCGCACATCGATGGACCTGTCCTGGCCGTCGTATTCGATCCCGCGCAGGGCGTTGAAGATTTCCTCGCGCGAGAGGATCCGCCCGGCGTTGGCGGCCAGCAGCCAGAGCAGGTCGAATTCGGCGCTGGTCAGCTCGATCGCCTGCTCGCCCAGCCAGGCCTCGCGCATGGCGCTGTCGATGATCAGACGACCGAACTGCAGACGCCGGCGCTCGCTCGCCGCCTCGTCCGCATTGCCCTCGTGCCGGCGCAGCAAGGCGCGGATACGTGCCAGCAGCACCCGTGGGCGCACCGGCTTGCACACATAATCGTCGGCGCCCATTTCCAGGCCGAGCACCTGGTCCATATCATCGGTGCGCGCGGTGAGCATCAGCACCGGACCGTCGTACTGGCCGCGAATCTTCCGGCAGATCGACAAACCGTCCTCGCCCGGCAGCATCAGATCGAGGATCACCAGGTCCGGCTGCTCCTGCAGAATGCGTGCGGCCGCCCGTGCGCCATCGGCTTCGATGCTGACGACCAAGCCGTTGCCCTGCAGATAATCGCGGGTCAACTCAGCCAGACGCTGGTCGTCTTCGACGATCAGGATGTGCCAGGACTCTTGTTCCACTGCTGCCTCCATAGACAGATCAACCACGGCTAAAGCGGCTCGCATTGTAGCAATGCGCCGAGCGCTCGCGGCGGCGGAATGCACCCGATAACCGCGCGGCTGCGCACCCGCACAGAGCGGGCCAATAATCAAGAAAAAATCCTACATCTTGTGTTTATGCGGTGGCCGTCTAATTCGCCGCCGCGCGATGAAAAAAACCTCGCTCAGCACGACGAACGGTAGTCAGGGGAAAACCCCAGCTATCACGGGGGCTGGCGAAAGTTACCCCAAAGTAACCCACAGATTTATCCACAGGATAAATTTTTCTCTCGGCTTGCCATCACCCAAGCACCGCACTATCTTGTATCCCCATTGCGCAAAACCCCTACATGTTGGGTTTTTGACCAACAAACGACACAAGCACATTTGCCCCTGAAAGGTCCAGACCGAGAACAAAACCAGAAGAAAAATGGTGCAGGCGAATGTTTCGGTGGCCGCAGCCGCGGCAACCACAGCGACCGCCCTCGCGCGTAACACGGCGAGCTTGGCGGGTATGGATAAAAGTGCAGAACCCTGCACACGAACCACAACATAGACACAACATATAGTGGTGCCGGAAATCCCGGCACTGAACGTTTCAAGCCAGGAAGGCGCTCTAAAACGTACCTCCCTGCCCAGTATGCAAGTCCCATGCGCCCGGCCTCGCCGAGCGTTTGGCGTTGTAGAAGGGAATGAACGGCAGGTACGCCGCAGCATCAAAAACTGCATAGCGTCTAAAACAAATGAAGAATACGGAGACTTTCATGCATACCGACACGACTCGCGAGAACCCGCAGGCCCAAGCGCCGCAGGCCGCCGATGCCAGCCAGGACCTGAGCGCCACCGCGCCGGGCCAGCTGCGTGTGATCAAGCGCAACGGCACCGTGGTGCCGTACACCGACGACAAGATCACCGTCGCCATCACCAAGGCTTTTCTCGCAGTAGAAGGCGGCACCGCTGCCGCTTCGTCGCGCATCCATGAAACCGTCGAGCGCCTGACCGAACAGGTCACCGCCACCTTCAAGCGCCGCATGCCCTCCGGCGGCACCATTCATATCGAAGAAATCCAGGACCAGGTCGAACTGGCCCTGATGCGCGCCGGCGAACAGAAAGTCGCCCGCGACTACGTGATCTACCGCGAAGCCCAGGCCACCAAGCGCAAGAGCGCCAACGCCGGCGGCATCGCCGAACCGCACCCGAGCATCCGCGTCACCCACACCGACGGCAGCGTCGCACCGCTGGACATGGGCCGCCTGAACACCATCATCAGCGAAGCCTGCGAAGGCCTGGCCGAAGTCGATGGCGAGCTGATCCAGAAAGACACC
This sequence comes from uncultured Pseudomonas sp., assembly GCF_946886105.1. Next base: position 25,629 of record NZ_CAMPHV010000005.1, read on the forward strand.
CTGAAGAACCTCTACGACGGCGTCGCCCAGAAGGACGTCAACACCGCCCTGGTGATGACCGCGCGTACCCTGGTCGAGCGCGAGCCGAACTACAGCTACGTCACCGCGCGCCTGCTGATGGACAACATCCGCGCCGAAGGCCTGGGCTTCCTCGGTGTCGCCAGCAGCGCCACTCACCACGAAATGGCCGAGCTGTACGCCAAGGCGCTGCCGGCCTACATCGAAAAAGGCGTCGAGTTCGAACTGCTCAACCCGGTGCTGAAAAGCTTCGACCTGGAAAAACTCGGCCAGGCGATCAACCACGAGCGCGACCAGCAGTTCACCTACCTCGGCCTGCAGACCCTGTACGACCGTTACTTCATCCACAAGGACGGTATCCGCTTCGAACTGCCGCAAATCTTCTTCATGCGCGTGGCCATGGGCCTGGCGATCGAAGAGCCGCAGAAAGAAGAGCGCGCCATCGAGTTCTACAACCTGTTGTCGTCCTTCGACTACATGGCCTCGACCCCGACCCTGTTCAACGCCGGCACCCTGCGTCCGCAGCTGTCGTCCTGCTACCTGACCACAGTGCCGGACGACCTCTCGGGCATCTACAACGCCATCCACGACAACGCCATGCTGAGCAAATTCGCCGGCGGCCTGGGCAACGACTGGACCCCGGTGCGCGCGCTGGGCTCCTACATCAAGGGCACCAACGGCAAGAGCCAGGGCGTCGTGCCCTTCCTCAAAGTGGTCAACGACACCGCCGTGGCGGTCAACCAGGGCGGCAAGCGCAAAGGCGCCGTGTGTGCCTACCTGGAAACCTGGCACATGGACATCGAAGAGTTCATCGAGCTGCGCAAGAACACCGGTGACGACCGTCGCCGCACCCACGACATGAACACCGCGAACTGGATTCCCGACCTGTTCATGAAGCGCGTGTTCGACGACGGCAAGTGGACCCTGTTCAGCCCGTCCGAAGTGCCGGACCTGCACGACCTCACCGGCAAGGCCTTCGAAGAGCGCTACGAGTACTACGAAGCCCTGTGCGAATACGGCAAGATCAAGCTGTTCAAGACCATCCAAGCCAAAGACCTGTGGCGCAAGATGCTCTCCATGCTGTTCGAAACCGGCCACCCATGGCTGACCTTCAAGGACCCGTGCAACCTGCGCAGCCCGCAGCAACACGTGGGCGTCGTACACAGCTCGAACCTGTGCACCGAGATCACCCTGAACACCAACGCCGACGAAATCGCCGTGTGCAACCTCGGCTCGGTCAACCTGCCGAACCACATCGTCGACGGCAAGCTGGACACCGCCAAGCTGCAGAAGACCATCAACACCGCAGTGCGCATGCTCGATAACGTCATCGACATCAACTACTACTCGGTGCCCCAGGCGAAGAACTCCAACTTCAAACACCGCCCGGTGGGCCTCGGCATCATGGGCTTCCAGGACGCGCTGTACCTGCAGCACATCCCTTACGGCTCCGACGCCGCCGTCGAATTCGCCGACAAGTCGATGGAAGCGGTCAGCTACTACGCGATCCAGGCCTCCTGCGACCTGGCCGACGAGCGTGGCGCCTACTCCACCTTCGAAGGCTCGCTGTGGAGCAAGGGCATCCTGCCGCTCGACTCCCAGCAGATCCTCATCGAAGCCCGTGGCCAGAAGTACATCGACGTCGACCTGACCGAGTCCCTGGACTGGGCCCCGCTGCGCGCTCGCGTGCAGAAAGGCATCCGTAACTCGAACATCATGGCCATCGCGCCGACCGCGACCATCGCCAACATCACCGGCGTGTCGCAGTCGATCGAACCGACCTACCAGAACCTCTACGTGAAATCGAACCTCTCCGGCGAATTCACCGTGATCAACCCCTACCTGGTACGCGACCTCAAAGCCCGCGGCCTGTGGGACTCGGTGATGATCAACGACCTCAAGTACTACGACGGTTCGGTACAGCAGATCGAGCGCATCCCGCAGGAGCTCAAAGACCTCTACGCGACCGCCTTCGAAGTGGAAACCAAGTGGATCGTCGACGCCGCCAGCCGCCGCCAGAAGTGGATCGACCAGGCGCAGTCGCTGAACCTCTACATCGCCGGCGCTTCGGGCAAGAAGCTCGACGTGACCTACCGCATGGCGTGGTTCCGTGGCCTGAAAACCACCTACTACCTCCGTGCCCTGGCCGCGACCAGCACCGAAAAATCCACCGTCAACACCGGCAAGCTCAACGCCGTGTCCAGCGGTGGCGGCGACAGCCTCAGCGCCGCACCGGCCGGCCCGGCACCCGTGCCGAAGGCCTGTGCCATCGACGAGCCAGACTGCGAGGCTTGTCAATAAGCGCGCGTATCTGAGCGGCGCGCGCGTTGTTGCCTGCCAGGCCGGCCCCCATCACGTACATGCGTACGCTCAGGGGCTCCGACCTGACAGGCGCCTAGCGCTCACTCGCTCAGCTACACGCTCGAAAGGTGGACACAAACGCTCAAGCACAACACGGTCAGTCCCCTCGCCCCTCTGGGGAGAGGGCTAGGGTGAGGGGAAAGGCCGCAAGCCACCCTCAATACCCGAACTGAAACACGATCAATCCCCTCGCCCCTCCGGGGAGAGGGTTAGGGTGAGGGGAAAAAGCCCTCCCCACCAATTACCTGCCCCCGCCCTTACCGGCGAGGGCCTCGGGCGAGGCCAGTCATAGTGCCCACCCCGACCAGCGGTACCCGCTTCACCTTGCGCGCCACACGCAACGACACATACTAGAAACATCTGTACATCCATACAGGCCGGCTATTCCGCCGACCCACAAGCCAGGAGCCAAGCCATGCTGAGCTGGGATGAATTCGACAAGGAAGAAGGCGCAGACGCAGCCGCTTCCAGCAACACCACTGCCCAAGTCGCAGACATGAACATCGACAAACTCGACCAGGTCGGCGGCGCCGCCGCCGTCGAAGCCCGCGCCGTAGCCGCTGACGACAGCGCCGCCGTGGCCCGCGCCAAAGCCGCCCTCGACCAATTGGACATCCAGGAAGGTCTCGACGAGCTGGAAGGCTCCGCCGCCCGCGTACAGGTCGGCGACAAGCAGATGATCAACGCCCGCGCCGACCTCAACCAACTCGTACCCTTCAAGTACGACTGGGCCTGGCAGAAGTATCTGGATGGTTGCGCCAACCACTGGATGCCCCAGGAAGTGAACATGAACGCGGACATCGCGTTGTGGAAAAGCACCGACGGCCTGACCGACGACGAGCGCCGCATCGTCATGCGCAACCTCGGCTTCTTCTCCACCGCCGACAGCCTGGTCGCCAACAACCTGGCCCTCGCCGTGTACCGCCTGATCACCAACCCCGAATGCCGCCAGTACATCCTGCGCCAGGCCTTCGAAGAGGCGATCCACACCCACGCCTACCAGTACTGCATCGAATCGCTGGGCATGGACGAAGGCGAAATCTTCAACATGTACCACGAGATCCCGAGCGTCGCGAAAAAAGCCAGCTGGGGCCTCAAATACACCCGCGCCATCTCCAACCCGCAGTTCAACACCGGCACCGTCGAGACCGACAAAGAACTGCTGCGCAACCTCATCGCCTACTACTGCGTACTGGAAGGCATCTTCTTCTATTGCGGCTTCACCCAGATCCTCTCCATGGGCCGCCGCAACAAGATGACCGGCGTCGCCGAGCAGTTCCAATACATCCTGCGCGACGAATCCATGCACCTGAACTTCGGCATCGACGTGATCAACCAGATCAAGATCGAAAACCCACACCTGTGGGACGCCGCAATGAAGGACGAAGCGACCCAGATGATCCTCCAGGGCACCCAACTGGAAATCGAATACGCACGCGATACCATGCCGCGCGGCGTACTGGGCATGAACGCCGCGATGATGGAGGACTACCTCAAATTTATCGCCAACCGTCGTCTGACTCAGATCGGTTTGAAGGAAGAGTACCCGGGCACCACCAACCCCTTCCCATGGATGAGCGAAATCATGGACCTGAAGAAGGAGAAGAACTTCTTCGAAACGCGGGTTATTGAGTATCAGACTGGTGGGGCGTTGAGCTGGGATTGATTCCAGTCACTCATCACTGAAAGATCAAGAGCGCTTTACCTGAAATTGATGTTTGGGGTGGCGATTTAAATTAAGAGCCCCGCCTAGTGCGGGGTTTTTTATGAATTCTAAAACAGCCCTCAAAACAATACTTGGCGGCGACAGAGATCAACAATGAACCCCATTATTAAAGCTCAACTAAAAGAGTTTATGCATGCTAATCCAGGAATGCATAAAGACGAAGCTGAAGCATTTGAAACAATGTCCATATTTTCGGTGGAGAATGGAATACTAGGGGAAAATATAGACCCTTTTAAAGCCCATCTAAAGGGAAGCGAATTCGGTATTGACGGGCTTGCCATTTGCATACAAGGCGTCATCTGCACCGACGCAGACGAAGCCTCATCCATATTATCAACAGGCAAGAATCACAACACTGCATTCCACTTCTTCCAGTCGAAAACATCAGAAAGCTTCGACTATGGAAACATAGCGAAATTTCTGGACGCAACATATGATTTCTTTACAGATGTAAAACTACTAAATGGCGATCAGATTGATGACCTATCCGCAGCCCGAGATTTAGTTTTCGAGTCAGCAACCCGATCAAACCCAGAACTAAGATGCTATTACTGCACAACTGGATCCGGCCAGATATCCCAACCAATACAAGCGCTCATAGACAGCAACAAGAAAAGGATTGAGGAACTTAACATTTTCTCTTCAGTCGCAATAGAGCTACTTGGAGCAAAAGACATTCAGAACGGATTCAGATCAGCAACCAATTCTATAACAGCAACTATAAACTTCCCGAAAGCCATCACGATGCCGGCGCACGAAAAAGTTGATGAGGCATATATAGGATACATTTCCGCTGATCAAATTCTAGAAATTGCACTCAGCGAAGAAGACAGCAACGGCGAGCGTCATATTATAAGGTCTGTATTTTACGACAACGTCCGAGATTTCAACCCAGAATCAGACATTAACAAATCAATCATCACCGAACTCCGCTCAGGTGATCATTCATCTTTTGTATTCAAAAATAATGGAATAACTGTCGTAGCCAAGGAAGTATCAAGAAAAAGCGACTCATTTACCATAAGCGACTTTCAAATAGTCAATGGCTGCCAAACCACAAACATACTTGCAAGCGTCAAAGAAAAAGCAAAAGAAGTAATGGTACCCCTTCGGATTATTGGCAGTTCTGACGCAGAATTTGTAGCCAGCATTATTATTGGAACGAACAAACAAAATGAAGTTCGGGAGGATCAATTCTGGGCACTACTGCCATTCATGAAAGATCTTGAAATATTCTGTTCAGCCCAAGATGGCGACGCAAAAATTTTAATTGAGCGAAGGGAAAATCAATATAGAGATGTTACCGCAGAACGTACTCGAGTTATGCGGACATCTGATTTAATGAAAGTTGCCGCAGCAATGTTCTTCCACCAGCCACACAGAGCTGCCCGCGATCACCGAGGAATCAGAAAAGAATTTTCAGAGAAAATATTTCTCGCCGACCACAGCGTGGAACTCTATCACGCCGCAGCTCTCTCACTCTACAAATTCGACTATCTCTTAAGAACCTCAAAAATTGATCGATCCAAATCAATCTATAAATTTTATGTCCTCTTCTCAATCTCAAGAACCATCTGGAAAGACCCAACGATATTAAGCGCACCGCCAAAGAGCAAAAAGAAATTCTATGAAGAAGTATTAGACACAGTCTTAAACTCCGAAAAATTAATTACTCACATAGAGAAAGTATCCGCACACATCGAGAGGATGATTTCCGAATCAACACCCAAAAATAGAGAACAAATCCGCGACTATATCCGAACCGATAGTTTCGCAGATCAGTTCTCAAAAACTTTCTTTACATAACCACAAGAGAAAGAGGAACAATCGGGCGGACAGACCACCATTTCCGTTAACCGCTATAACGAGTTTCGCCCTTACGGCGAGTCACTTTCTCTTTGCTCGCGCGAAAGAGAAAGCGCGCCCGGCATCCGGGTTTCGCTGCGCTCAACTTCCCTCGCTCCGGTGCTGTTCCGAGGGTCGTCACGGTGAGCCATCCCTGGCCCATCGTGCCTCGTTTGGCATCCATGCCAAACACCCCTCTCCACAGCACCTCCACTCGGCCTCCTGACGGGATTCGGGGATCGCGTTGTTTAGAAGAGAGTTGGCGGAGCGAACAGAAAAAGCAGAGCATAAAGACCAGAGCAAAAGCATCGCGGCCAAGGCCGCTCCTACCGATTCATCGCCACAAATCAAAAACCACAAAGCTATAAGACCAGACTATTTAAACCAAGGAAAGACATGGACGACATACTCGAAAAGCTAACAAATATTTCTTGGTGGTTAGAAATCACAATACCAATATTAATAACATTACTCATACCATGGGCTTATAGACTCGCAAAGTCCGCACTGCCGAGCATATTTAGAGAAAAAATTCTTGGACCGCTCAGAAAAATATATAGAAGAAAGCGAGCAAAACAGCTACGCAAAATAAAATCACTACGCTTCGATACAACATCAATAAATAGAGAAATCGCGAAAAATTACTGCTATTTAACTCTATTCTGGCTTGTAGCACTAATTATGTTCCTAGCATTCCTTTTCATGCAAAACACAGAAATGCAGAACCACAAAGCAATTCTTTGGCTAACTATATGTTCAGCCCCGCTATATGCTTTCGAATTCGCATGGCTAAGGAAATCAAATCTCGTTGACGACCTTATAAAACACCGACGTAAGATAAAATTTAAAATCACAAGATAAGCACACACCGGAGAATTCTCAGTATCGCGCAGGGCGGGTGCAACCCGCCGGGACGACACTACCGCGCTCTGATTCACAGCAAAAAAATTTAGTTAGTTCATATGTTTAATCCAGGACAACTCGCGTGAAAATACGGAAGAATATTTTATACATTTCTGCCATTTTAGCGTCATACGCGCTCAGCATTACTTTAGAAGCGACCGCAGACACCGCCCCGAACCATCTCACGCCGACCGAAGGCCTATCGGAGTCAACCTCAGATTATTATGAAAAACTATATATAACCTTCAAGGAGGGTTATGGCGAAGACTCAATCCTTCAGACCCTAACAACACCTAGCCTTGCCAACGAGTTCGTAACAGGAATCAAAAAGTCTGCATCAGGATATGAGGCATTCCTGATCGTTCCGCAGCACTCGATTAGAATGCTTATGATGTATGAAAGAGCAAAGCATGGGGACGAACGCGCCAAGCATTTAGTTTTCCCGAAAAATATACCTAACAGCTACTTAGAGAACTCGACACAGACTAATAAACAAATCATTCCCGAAAAACTCGCCTTTCGACTCGCTAATATATGGGCTCAAGAACTCGGCAAAACCATGCCTGCGACAAAAAATGATCAAAGACTACTGCTGGCCCTGACACTTATATTTTCTCCATAAACACCCCTAGTCAAGGGCTCATCAGCGGCAGAATTACTGCTCCTGAAACCAAGTCAAGCGTTGGGGCATTATCTACATTAGCCTATTACCTGAAAAACTACACTCTGGGGAATATAAGCACTACCAAATTGGAAAGTGAAGTCTTATCTTTCGAGAAGCTTTACTTAGGTATCCGTGAGAATTAACAGCTCGTAGGATGGGTTGATCGTAGCGATACCCATGCAGCTGGTTGATTCCGACACTCAAATATTTCCCAGCCACCCCGCCAAATGCGGGACTTCAAAATGAGCAATATCGATTATGGGCCGATACCTAAAAGCGCTACTTCTTTCCGCTTTGTTAGCCGCAATAACCCCGAGCCATGCCAATAGTGAGCCGGGTCTAGTTGAATACCAAATTACCATCGAAGCCAGAGATAAAATGCTCAAACTTATTGAGCAAATTAGCGACAGTAAACATTGGGGAAACATTGGGGGACAGAAACATTGGGGGACAGACCACGGTTTTCGCAGTCCCAAAGAAGTGGACCACATCGCTTTAGCTGGATAGCCACTGTTTCAGCGGGAGGCAAGTCTAATCTGAGTGCCATCGTTGCTCAGAGTCACACCATCGCTCAACTCCAACACGTTCACCGCATATAGCCCTCCATCAGAGGTCACCAGGCACCACTCCATATCAACCGGCAGCTTCAAGGACAGCGGCTGGAAAAGCACTTGAGTTGAGAACTCCTTCGCTAAATCGCCTGCAACTGAAACGTCATCCAACTCGAAGTCACTTAACCCCCATGCCAAGCCTACGCTCTGTTGAAATCCTTCGGCATACTCAAAGTATTGAAGGAATAGCGCAGCCTTTTTATTTGGAAAGTCTAAAGATTCGACACCTCGAGCAATTATCCGGTTAAGGAAATTCACAATAGACACTTCAGCAATTTTGTCTTTGAGAAATAAATCGACTGAACCGCTCATTGATCCCCTTTAGTTCGCACATAAATGAGAAGCTTGCTAGTTATTGTTTTTTTATTTCGCAGTGACAATTCCGCCATTGAAAGTCTTGATGCAGCGCGCCTCGGTAATTTCCAACAGCCATTATGATGGCTTTTCTGAGAAATTTAAAAAATTGGTATATTCATTAACTCTATAAACGTCATTGATCATGACGCCCTTAGCCGACAGCCGTATAACTTCCGAACTCGACTTTTCCAACTCCTTCAGGAAGTCCACCGTGCTCATTTTCAGCCGCCCTTGGTACTCAGTCCCAACCAATACGCCCAGCGCCTCGATAACTGATGTTCCTGGTTTCTTTTTCAATACATCAATTAAATATTCTTCCGCCTTACTCCCAACAAGCCTAAATAACTTTCCGCAGGCTGAGTAATGGAGGTCGACCGCATCTTCGTCTTCTTCTGAATCCACCCTACAATTACGAATAATACTCAACAATCCAGCAACCACATCTAACTGCTCATTTTTTTCTAGACGCTTGCTGCCATAGCCAATCAAAGATTCATCTATGAAGGCAGGGCTTTTAAGAAAGTCGAAGGACCACAGCCCTATAATTAAGCTACCAATTTCAGGATAGACTTTGAATATCATTTTAATGTCAGCGATATCAAGATCCTTCCAATCTGGTGTGGATTTCAAAATCTTGTCGAGGTTCCCAATAGAGTTGGGAGTTGTGACATCTATGCTTTCAGCCTTCATCACAAACTCACTCATGGTCATCGCTCTATAATTCATAATCTACCCTGATAACCTTTAGGCCATATGGTTCTAATAGCCTTTGAATCTGAACAATAACGTTGAATCAAAGAAATCAGTGCCATTCAGTTATTCCCTACACGCGGAGAACCCAGAGACACACTATTATATAAACCATGGTAGTTGATACAAACTTCTAGAATCAATGGAACCAACATAGGATAGGTTGAGAGTAGCGATACCCATGCGGCCAATCGGCATGCCAACAACCGACCACCATAACCGTGTCGAATTATTGTTGGGTTACGCAGCGCCCGATAAAGATGATGTTGCTTAAACCGCGACAATCGCTGCTAACCCAACCTACAGGATAATTGGAACCGCAGCCCTCTATTCCCTTGCGAATTCCCACCCTACTCGCTTTCTCATGCGGCGGCGATATCCTTTGCTGCCAGGTCAAGTGCTACAGCTAATTTAATCCGACCTGTTTTGCTTAACTCTTTCTCGTATTCTTTAAGCTGGATAGTTTCAATCGCTGCGGGCTCATCTTGCCCGTGCTCGAGTTCGATAGCGCAAATCGTATCAGTATTGATAAGAATCCTATAGATGTCTTCGCCCTGCTCAGGGGTCCAACCTAGAATATAGGCAGTTTTCATTTGCGGGCAGAATTCTTTGAGACAGGCATACAACTGCTTTTTTGACGAATCATTAAATAATGACTGATGAGAACTTATCAATTGCTCCCTATAACCATGTTCTATCATGCTGTCATTTAGTTTCATTTGCCAGTACCGAAGCTACACTCTTAAAAACACCTCTATAATCAGGGTTGCCGAAACCAATTATAGATGTATAAGACCGCCCCATCACACGCCACTAGAGTTTTGCATAGTGATAAATTGACTAATTTCTACATCGCTTGTAAGTATTTAATTTCACGTTTTGCTATTTGTCGAGTCTTCTGACTCGCCCATTTGGCTTCAGATACTGCCGCAAGCTGGTCGAAAAAATTTACCTTTTCGTCTTCAGATAACTCAACCAGCCACACTAGAGCAAGTCCGGCCCAATAGTCTGATGCACTAGCTAAGCCCGCTTTAACCACCATCCCAAATGGAAAAGTGTGGCCTACACTACTCTCAATGACAGATACTTCATTGAATGGCTTTTCCAGAAGCGAGACTATACGGGAAAAATCGACCTCCTCCTTCAATGGATATATTCCATTCTTTGCAGAGACAGCCCACTGCCCGTTATGAAAACCTATTTTTAAACCGTTACCGATATCCAACCATGATGTATTCATTTTTGTGATCTCACATTCCGTCGCGGTGCAATACTGTTACGCCTTTGCTTTTCATAAAATCTACGAATTGACGACGAACCTCGGGGGTCCAATTCTGCCAGTAATGACCACTGAATTCATTGGTGAATATCTCCCCTGCTTTTCCTCGGCTAAACATCCCTCCGGCAACGCGCGAAGGATTGGCATTGATAGCTTTAGCAAGATTTTCATGAGGGGAATAACCAGGGAGTAGCTGATTTGGTCGTCCGACGACAAAGGTGGAGGTATCGGGATCAAACACAAATTCAATTGATCCTTGACGAGGGTAGTAATTCTGCAAACCTTTCACAGATGCCGTTTCTGCGGATACACCGAAGGTTCCTGGTACAGGACCTGACCCACCCTTCACTATGGGAGGCTCCATCTTCTCCGCCTTAATCTCCTTCGGCCTCGGCACCTCCACCGTCTGCGCGCCCGTCCCGGTGCCTTTGCCACGCCCCTTCAGCTTGATCTTGGCGTTCTTCAGCGTGCGGCTGAGGCGTTGCAGGGCGCAGCCCAGGCGTTTGAGGGAAGCGGCGTGGCGGATAGAGGTGGCGCCGCGGGCGGCGAGACCTGCGCCGCCGGTGAAGATGACCAGCAGCGCCGCCAGGACCAATTCGAATACCGCGCCGCCGCCGAATTCGGCGACTTCTTCGATGTTCTGCGCCTTGGCGTAATCGACCGCGAAGCTGGCAAGAATGTCTTTGCTGGGGCCGTCGTCATAGATGAAGCAGGCGGTTTCGTATGCTTCTGCGATTTTCTCGCGGGTGATGCTGGCGGGGTCGAAGCCGAGGGCTTCCACCAGTTCTTCGTGCTGCGCGGCGGAGTAGTTGTTGAGGAAATTGGCGTACCAGCCCTCCTGTGGAGTGGCCTTGGCCTTCCAGGCGCTGGCCAGCATGTTCCAGGCGGTGTTGAAGGGGTTGACCAGGTCGCTCATTTCCTTGAGCGATTTGACCATGCCCCAGGCACCAAGGAAGAAGCCTTTGCCGAAGGCGAAGCGGACGTGGAAGTAGTTGACCACGACATTGCGCCCTTCCTGCTCCTTGCGCAGCTTCTCGGCCTCGGCGCGTTCGGCGGCGAGGATGTCGTCGAGGGCGGCCTGCATTTCCTTGCGGGCGCTGACGACGGCCGTGTCGACATCGACGTCCGCGAACAATTGCGCTTCGTAGTGGTTGGCTTGCAGTTGTTGGATAAAGCTACCACGATCATCCAGGCCGCCGCGGATCGGCGAGCCCTGGTCGGCGGTCAACAGATAAGGGATGTTCGGGGGGAGCAGTTCGCCGTTATCCCAGATAAAGCGCATGCCGACCATACGCTGGGGTGCGTTGGCTGGCGGGGTTTGCATGGGGCGGCGGGCTTGTTGGTCGAAGTTGCCGTTGTAAGGTTCCGGCTCGGGAGCTTTCCGAATATGCCGGTTGTTGGGTACGTAGCCACTCATTGTCTCGGTTCCGTCCGATTGCTACACCATGCCGGGCGTTGCACCAGGCGCTTGGCTGAAGCGGCGATGCTAGCCGAATACCCCTGCGCAAAAGTTTGCGCACTGAGGCAGAAAAAGCGGGTTATGTGAACGGATTCGCGAAATGGCGGGGGAAAGGTAACGGCGCCTCGTCACTGGATGCGCTCCCCCTTCCTACTAAACAGCATGGTGGTCTGGACAGCTACTCAGTAGCCTCACTAGGTCAAGGGCAAACCACGCTTCCATCAACCGCGATGACTGATGGCGGCCTTTGTTCGCGCCGCTCATAAGCCAATCACCGCGCTAGCGAACCCAACAGCCATCCCCGTATAGTCATCGCCATGACGCCAAAATCCCACCCGCCTCGCGACAAGCTATTGGATCTGCTACTGGACGTAGTCTGCGTGGTGGACAAGACCGGTCGTTTTCTTTCGGTGAGTGCGGCCAGCGAGCGGGTTTTCGGTTACCGGCCTGAGGAGATGATCGGCCGCACCGCCTTTGATTTGATGCACCCGGACGATCACGCCGCCAGCCGGGCGCTTATAGAGCGGATCAATTCAGGCCAGCCCTCCCATGATCATGAGAACCGTTATATCCATAAAGACGGTCATATCGTTCATATCATGTGGTCCGCCCAGTGGCTTGAGGCCGAGCAGGTGCGGGTGGGTGTGGCGCGGGATATTACCGAGCGTAAGCGCGCCGAGGCGGTGCAAGCAGCGCTGTATGCGATATCGGAAGCGGCTCACTCGGTTGACGATCTGCAAGCGTTATACCAGCGGGTGCACGAGGTGATCGCTCAGTTGTTGCCCGCCGAGAACTTTTCGGTGGCGTTATACGACGCCGCGAATGACCAACTCAGTTTTGCCTATCACATCGACCAGTCCGAGACGCCGCCGTCCGCCATGCCGCTGGGCGGCGACGCTTTCATTGCCGAGGTGGTTCGCACCGGTGAAGCCCTGTTGTTAACACCCGAGACGGCCGCGCAGCTGCTGGCGAAGAGTGGCGCGCCAGCACCTGAGCATTCCCTGGACTGGCTTGGCGTGCCGCTGCTATCGGGCGCGGATACCATCGGTGCGCTGGTACTCCAGAGCGATTCCGCAACCCGGCGATACAGCGAACAGGACAAGGAGCTGCTGCAGTTCGTGGCGAGCCAGGTGGCGGCGGCGATAGAGCGTAAGCGCACCCACTCGCGCCTGGAGTTTCTCGCGCAATACGACCACCTGACCGAGCTGCCAAACCGTGCGCTGTTCCTGGATCGCTTGCGCAGTGCACTGCACAGGGCGCAACGAGCTTCCTCACGGCTGGCGGTGCTGTATCTCGACATGGACCACTTCAAGCAGATCAACGATACTTTTGGCCACACTACAGGCGACCAGCTGCTGCGCGAGGTCGCTCACCGCCTCAGGCAGTGCGTGCGCGAGGCCGATACGGTTGGGCGTTTGGGCGGTGACGAATTCGCCGTGCTGTTGGACAACATCAGCCGGCAGGAGGATGCCACCCTGGTGGCCGAGAAGATCCTTGCCAGCCTGAGCGAGCCCTACCTGCTGGAAGAGAACACCCTGATCAGTGCGCCCAGTATGGGCATCGCCGTATACCCCGAGCACGGTCAGAACGACCTGCATTTGATTCGCCATGCCGATGAAGCCATGTACGTGGCCAAACGCGCTGGCGGCAAGCGCTATATCGTGGTTGAAAGCAAATAACCCGGGCAATTACCACGCCAAACGGTGGATGAAAAAAGCGTCATCCACCCTACGCGAACCCGCTGCCTTGCCATTCGGCCACCGGGGTGGCGGATACGTAGGGTGGACAACGCGAAGCTTGTCCACCATGGTGCAACCCACCCGCTCAAGGATGAGCCGCCATGCCCGACTACCGCCGTGCTCGCGTTCCCGGTGCCACTTACTTCTTCACCGTTAACCTGGACGATCGAGCCAGCGATCTGTTGATTCGCGAAATCGACCTGCTGCGCGAGTCGGTGCGCGCTACACGGGCACGTCACCCGCTCCATATCGACGCCTGGGTCGTGTTGCCCGAGCATATGCATTGCCTGTGGACGCTGCCGCCAGGCGATGCCGATTTCGCTCTGCGCTGGAAGGTGATCAAGTTCGCCTTCGCCAAGCGCCTGCCCGCCGCCGAGCCACGCACAGCCAATCAACGCCGACGCGGCGAACGCGGCATCTGGCAACGGCGCTATTGGGAACATCTGATTCGAGATGAACGGGACTACCAGCGCCACTTCGACTACATCCACTACAACCCGCTGAAACACGGCCATGTCGAGCGCCTGGCGGACTGGCCCTATTCGAGCTTCCATCGAGCGGTGGCGATGGGGATTTACACCAGGGACTGGTACGTAGCACCGCCGCCTGAGGACGAGGGCTTTGGAGAGTGAGCGCTCTGGTGGAAAACGCTTCGCGCTTTTGCGCTGCGGGTAATCATTTTTAGTGACTGGTCTGGATAATCGTTGCGGCCAGATGGTGGATGAAAAAAGCGTCATCCACCCTACAGCGTGCATAGCCCTCCCGGCACCGTCATCACCCAATCCCGCACCGCCTGAATGGTCGGGTCGCTCTTGCGGTTTTCCGGGTACACCAGAAAGAACGGCTTGCCTTGCAGCTCCGGGCCGAAGGGTTGTATCAGGCGACCTTCCCGCAGTTCATCCTCGATCAATTGGCGGCTCATCAGCGCCACGCCCTGCGCGCCGATGGCGGCCGAGACGGCGTGGGTCTCGTCGGAGAACACCAACCCGGCACTGACATCCAGCCCCGGCACCTTGGCCTGCTTCTGCCACGCGGCCCAATCGATGGGCGAAGAAACAGCGGCCTGATTGCGGAAGTGGATCAGCGAATGCTTTGTCAGCTCGACTGCATCCTGCAAGCCGAGATGCGGGCTGCAAGCCGGGATAAAAGTGTTGTCGAACAGCTTCTCGGCCACCAGCCCCGGCCAACGACCGTCGCCATAACGAATGGCGATATCCGCGGTGACACCATCCAGCGCGACCGGCTCATGGGAGGCATGGATACGCAGGTCGATATCCGGATGGGCATCGCGTAGCAGGCAGACCCAGGACAGCAGCCAACGAACCGCCACGGCGGGCGTGGTGCTGAGCGTAATGGCCTGGCGACAGGGCAGCGCGCTGAGACGCACAGCCGTTGCGCTGATGCTGTCGAATGCGCTTTCCAGCACCTGTTGCAGCTCGCGCCCCTGGGCGGTCAGTTCGAGCTGGCGCGGCTTGCGCAGAAACAGCGCGACACCGAGCGACTCTTCCAGCGCACGAATCTGGTGGCTGATCGCCGTCGCGGTAACCGAGAGTTCTTCTGCGGCCTGCTTGGCGCTCTCGTGGCGAGCGGCCGCCTCAAAGGCCCGCAGGGCAGAAAGCGAAGGTAGCCAGCGCTGCGCCATAGATGAGTTTCTCTCATTCGTATCGGAAAATAATCGTCGGTTGCCGCGCTTAGGCGCTGAACCTAGCCTGAGTC
Organism: uncultured Pseudomonas sp.; assembly: GCF_946886105.1. Next base: position 41,057 of record NZ_CAMPHV010000005.1, read on the forward strand.
TGCTGCGAATTACAGATGAATTCAACTTCGAAAAGGAGACTCAACATGCCACATATCCTGCACCTGGATGCCAGCGCCCGCCCCGGCCTCGCCGGCAAGGATCAACACGGTTCGCACAGTCGCAACCTCAGCCAACGCTTTGTCAGCCAATGGCTGGCCCGTCGCGCGCAAGATACTCTCACCTACCGTGACATTGGCCAAAACCCGCCGTCCTTTATCAGCCATGACTGGATCGCGTCGTCCTTCACCCCAGAGCCGCAACGCGAACCGTGGATGCGGGAAACCCTGGCGGAGAGCGACCAACTGGTCGATGAGTTGATTGCCGCGGACGTGCTGGTGATCGGCACGCCGCTCTATAACTTCGGCATGCCGGCCGCGCTCAAGGCGTGGATCGACCAGGTCGTGCGCCCTGGCAGAACCGTGGACATCGATGAGAGCAACCCGCTCGACCCTTACGTGCCGAAGCTGGCCGACCGGCCACGGCATGCCGTCATCCTCACGGCCAGAGGCGGCATCGGCTTCGACGTCGGTGGCGAGATGGCCCATATGAATCATCTGGAACCGAACCTGATCACCGCCCTCGACTTTATCGGCATCACCCAGGTGCACCAGATCGCCATCGAGGGTCAGGAAGTGGGTGGGGAGCTGCTGGCCGAGTCAGTGGCTCAGGCCCTGAACAAGGTCGATGCCTTGGTCGCGGAGCTGCAGCGGGCGCTGCAGGTGAAGCGGACGCCGGAACCGGCCTGAGATCCGCCGGCCTGCGCCCTGCGGTTTCCACCCGTCAGGGCGCGGCAAGCGAATAGCCCGGACATTCAGGATGACAAAAAGCCTGCGGCCCGCCTCAGTGTGGCCGCTGATTGATCAGGTAGGTCAGTAACTCCGGCTCGTCGGCATCGGCCAACTGTTGCACCGTGCGAAACGGCAGCTCGCTCAACATCGCCTGCCAGAACGGCGCGCCCAGCGGGTCCTGCGGGTACAGGCTGACCACCCAGGGCTGCTGGCTGGCGAGAATCACCTGTTCCACCAGCGCCCGACCGATGCCCTGCCGACGGTACTTCTTGAGAATGAACAGGTCGGCGAACTCCAGGGCATCCACCCCGGGGATTTCGCTGCGCTCGATCAACAGGAAGCCGGCGATAAAGCCCTCCACCAGAATCAATTGCGCGCTCCAGTCCGGGCACTGCCAGTACAACGCCAGATAGGCCTCGTGCACATAGAAACGCCCGTCGAGCTCGACATCCTCCTGCTCCCAGTCCGACGACTCGTAGGCGTAGAACTGATAAAGGTTGCGGATCAGCGGCAACTGCTCGGCAGTGGCAGGAACTAACTGGATGGACATGGCGCGCTCGGCAACATGGGGAAAGGTTTGCAGTTTAAAGCCCGCCAGCGGACACAGCATATGGAAACGCTACAATGCCCCGACGCCTCCCCCCCCCCGATCAGGCGCGCCCCGGAGCCCGACTCACGATGTTCACCCTCGTACACCTGGACACCCCACCACCCGAGTCGCTGAACAGCCAGATTCTGCAGATGGTGGTGGATTACCTCAGCGATATCAGCCCGGTGTCGCTGACGCCGAGCAACCCGCTCTACCAGTTGTACCAATATGTGATCGGCTACGAGATGCACCTGTACCTCCAGGCCATGGACAGTGCCTCGGCTACCAGCGCGCAATTGCTTCTGGCCCTGGACGATCAGGACCCTTCCCAGGTGCTGGGGTTTGCCCTATACCTGCCGGCCACGGATGACCCCGAAGCCTGCACCCTGGCCTATATCGCGGTCCAGGCCAGCGCCCGCCGACGCGGTATTGCCCGGGCCATGCTGCAGCAGATGATCGCTCGCCCCCCCCATGCCGAACTGGCCTGCGTCGCCAGAAAAGTACCGACCGTCGAGGCCATGGGCTTTCAGGTGCTGGCGGCACACGGCCCGCAAGTGCTGATGAGTACCCGAAACCATGGCTCGAACGGCATGGTGGCGGTGCAGGACTTGGCGCCCATCTTTCAATCCAAGGAAGTCCGGCAGATCCATGCCTACCTGGTGAAGCAGCACGGCAAGAAGGCCATGAGCGAGGCGGAGAAACAGCGCGACCGCCAACTCGACCAGATGGCCCGGCAAGCGCAGACGCTGGTGGGCGAGCGGCGTGCATAGGGTCTGATCGCGCCTATATCCAAACGAGCGAGCGGCGAGCGATTCGCGAATGTCGTGACGCGGAGCGTCAGACGGCTCGACGTGGGGGCCATCAGAAGCCGCTGCGGCTGGCCTGCGTAGGGTGCGCTGTGCGCACCACTGACAACCGAGTGCCTGGTGCGCACGGCGCACCCTACAAGCCGGTGTCATCGAAACAATAATTCTGAGACAGCCCGCTATATCAACCGCTTCTGGAGAAAGAAGCGCTTGCGCCCTGGCGGGAAATCATCGAGGTGACCGAACTCGCTGAAACCATGCTTCTGATAGAACGCCGGCGCCTGGAAATCGAAGGTGTCGAGCCAGATGCCGACACAGCCTTTTTCTCGCGCAAGCGCTTCGGCCATATCCATCAGACGTGACCCTGTGCCCTGCCCCCTGGTTTGCTCGGGTATGGCAAGCAATTCGATAAATAACCAGCGATAAAATATCTCGCCATAGAGGCCGCCGATGACTTCATTGCTGTCCTCGTCGCGAACTAACAGCGCAATTTTTTCTGGTTTTGGATCACCCGCCTGAGCAAGGTTATAGGCCCGCAAGGGCTTGAGAATAGCTGAGCGCTCATCTTCCCCCGGGTTTGCCGACACTTCGATACGCATACTCATTCGCCAACCCTGCCGATATTTCGATTGAATTGATATTGATCGTTCCCTGGCTCCGGCGTCCACCCAACAAGCCGCGCAAGTCGTGACGCACAGCTTCGCAGGCTTGCCATCAATTCGGCATCAAGGCTGCATTGCGTCGGGCCGGAAAAGCTTGCGCGCGAGCAGTTGTAGGGATGGCGCAACGCCTGCTCGCCTACGTCGCCGGCACGCTGTCGCCTGCGGTTGCGGCTCGTCGGCCAGGTTGGTAGGGTGATTGCGCACTAGGTTGCGGACTCCTAGTACCGGGGTCCAGATTGACTGCAGCGCCGTTAAAAAACGTAGGTAGCCTGGGCTCGCATTCGAGGGCATTTTTAACCAAGAAGCGCCACGCAGGTAGTTTTTCAACCGCCTGCTAAATGTCGCACCGCGTGAGCAGCGGTAACTTCACGCTCGGTTTGGTGAGAGTTCCAGGATGAGACTGACCGTGACCGATATCCCGCTCGTTGCCTATCTGAAAGACGCTCAAGGGCGTTCGTTCGCCGATTCCGATATAGCGCCCGACCAGTTGCTGGTCGTGTCCGCCGACGTTCAGCAGGAAGCGCTCAATACCTTGTCTGCAGCCGGTTTTCTCGTGCAGATCACCGGCGATGCCACCTTGCTGCTGACGGCGCCGAAAGAGCGCTTCGAACGCGTTTTCAACGCCAGTCTCGAGTACCGCGATCAGGCTTTTCGATGGTCCTCGCCGCCGACGATCCCGTCGGCCTGGGGCGCTTGGCTGGCAGCCGTATTGCCAGCGATGCGTCCACAATACTTCTCGTAGTTCGCCGTGGGAAAAGTCGACCCGTCAGAAATGGCGGGTCATATCCTTTAAATTCTCATGGAGAGAATTCTTATGGCTACTGCCTCTAATAACCCACAAGGTGAACTGGTTACCGCGGTGGTGTCGCCGCGCTCGCTGGGCGGCGTATCGTTGTTCGACGCAAGCGAACAGGACATTGCCCAGCACGCCGATAATTTTCGTTCGGCGCCGGAGGATATCCGCGATTCGGTCAAGGAGCTGCAACGGCTCGGCTTCACCGTCCACTCGACCAGCGAAGCGACCATCTCCATATCGGGCGAAAAACGCCTGTTCGAGGATGTCTTCTCGAAAAAACTGAAGAAGGAAAAGGTCGCCCAGGCGGCGGGCCCGGAGATCGAGTTCTACGCCACGGCCGATCAGACGGTGCTGCAGGCCCCGGGTGATTTGGCCAATTTGATCGAAGGCGTGGCATTGGCCCAGCCGCCGACTTTCTTCGCGACAAGCCCCCTACCGCCGTTGGCGCCTGTCGCGGCCGGCGCCTACCGCTATCTGTTCGCGCCCGATGAAGTCGCGCTGCTGTTGCGCGCGACCCGTACCCATCGCACCGGGGCAACCGGCCGCGGGATCAAGGTGGCGATGGCGGATACCGGCTTCTACAAGCACCCGTTCTATAACGAGCATGGCTTCCGCACCTTGACCGCCCTGCTCGCCGCCGGTGCCAGCAACGCCAACACCGACGAGGTCGGTCACGGCACTGGCGAGGCGGCGAATATCTTCGCCACTGCCCCGGACATCACCTTGCAGCCGATCAAGATGGGCGATCCGATCGACTCGATCAAACTGGCACGCACTTCCGGCGCCCAGGTCATCACCAATAGCTGGGGTTACGACATCGACAGGGGCTCGATCACCTGGAGCACGCTGAGTCCGTATCTGAAGGCGCTGGCGCAGGAGGTGCAGCTGTGCATCAACGCGGGCATAAGCGTATGTTTCTCGGCCGGCAACGGCCATTACAGCTTCCCGGCCAGCATGCCGGGCGTGGTCGCGGTCGGCGGCGTGCACGTCAACTATCCGGATCTGACCTTCGAGGCCTCGAACTATGCGAGCAGTTTCGTCAGCAAGATCTATCCGGGGCGCAAGGTGCCGGATGTCTGCGGGCTGGTCGGCAAGGCGGTCAATATCGACGGCATCAAGGCGCCCTCGATCATGCTGCCGGTGCAGCCGGGGTCCTCGCTCGATCAGATCAGCCCGTCCACCGGCTCAACCGAAGACGGCTGGGGCATTTTCAGCGGCACGTCGGCGGCCAGTCCGCAGATCGCCGGCATCTGCGCCTTGATGCTGGAGAAGGACGCCACGCTGACCCCGGCCAAGATCAAGGAGAACCTGATCAAGTCGGCGCGAGACGTCCAGAGCGGCAGCTCCGCGATGGGCGATGTCGCCGGCGTCGGCAACGACCTGGCGACCGGCGCCGGGCTGGCCGATGCGAAGTGGGCGTACCTGATCTCCATGAGCGGCGTCGCGGCGCGTTTCTTCGAGGCGAGCCGCGACGAGAAAGTCGCGATGATCTCGTCCGGTCAGATGCCGCAGTTACCGCCTGAGTTCATGAACGACCTGATCGACACCCTGCGCTCGGTCTGAGCCGCATCCGCACGCATGCTGTGCATACCGCGGATGCCGGCAAGCGCCGGCATCCGCTTCTTGGGCGTTGCCTCATAGCGCGATGCGTTCGATCAGTTCGCGAACATCGTCGAGATTGAGAGAATGGTCTGGAAAGCAATTCTTGTATGACTCGACGGCGGCGGCCAGCAAGGTGCTGGCAATGATGAACGGCGGCACACCGCTGGCTTCCAGGCTGGAGACGGTCACCCGGACGACGCCGGCGCAATCGCGATAATCCTGTTCAGACATGGTTAGACCCCCCTGCGTGGGCGCTGCTTTGCGCTTTCCAGCGCGCTCGCGTCGGTCCGATGAGGCGCGGGGACCTTGCAGCATCACCCCCGAAATGACCCTCCTTCCCTCGCTTATAAACATGATCGAAATGCCCCGCAAGGGCGCGACGCGACATCGCGGCCCAGCCGACCGCTGGCCGTACCATCGGTCTGAATGCCGGAACTTGGGGGCCCACAGCGGCCATGCATTATTGATCAACCCTGGCGGTCGGGAAGATATGGATTGATCGTTCCCAGGCTCCAGCGTGGACACGCAGCCGCCTGGACGCGGGAACTATCGACTAAAAAGGCCCCCTTACTAGCAAGCCCTGGGTTAAAGCACACAACCTAGCCAGGCCCAGCCGCGGAGCCCCGGTGTCTCCGCCTTTCCTACGGACATAGACAAGGAATTACTCATGTCCCCCTTCGCTTACCTGACCCTCAAGACCCTACCTTTGGTATTTCTCAGCGCTGCAAGCACCACGGCGCTGGCCACCGACTTTCTGGTTACCACCGACCAAGATGAATTCGACGGAGTGTGCGACGTCCATTGCTCGTTGCGCGACGCCATCCAGGCGGCGAACGAGCAGCCCGGGGCGGATAGCATTCGGTTGAACGGGACCTACCTCCTGAGTCGCGCGGCGCCAGACGACAGCGCCTCGTATGACGAAGACGACAACCAGACGGGCGACCTCGATATCGCTGATGAACTGGTCATCCGCGGGCGGGGCGAAGCGATAACCGGGATTCGCAGCGAAGGCTCGAACGCGCGGATTTTCGAAGTGCTACCGGGAGCCCGCCTCACCCTCGAGCGCTTGCAGATCAGCGGCGGCTCGACACCCGCCTATGGCGGTGCGCTGAAAAACCACGGCGAAGCCATTCTGAGGCGGGTGACGCTCAGCGATAACCAGGCCAAAGCCAGGAGCGAAACCGACCCCAGCAGTGGCGGCGCCATCGCCAACTTCGGCACGCTGGAGATCTTTTCATCCAGGCTCATAGGCAATAAAGCCGAGAGCACCGAAAACCCCAGCTTTGCGGGTGCACTGTACAACCAGGGCCAATTGCTCGTGCGCGACTCGCTGTTCGCGGACAACCGGGGCGGCTCCGACTACGGCTTCGCCGGAGCCCTGTACAACAGCGGCATGGCCGACATTGCCCGTAGCGCCTTCGTTAACAACTGGACGCCCGAGTTTGGCAATGCCAGCGCCATCCTCAACGAAAAGGCCGGCGTGCTGAAGGTGTCCAATGCCACGTTCAGCCAGAACAATGCGTTGGCGGCAGTGATCCTCAATAAAGAACCTACTCGAGAAGGCACGCCCAGCCTGGAGCTGATCAACGTCAGCATCGTCGACAACCTCGGCGTGGGTGTGAGGAACGGCGGCAGGCTGCGGATTCGCAACAGCCTGATTGCCGGCATCAAGGACGAAATCGAGGGGTATTCAAACCCCTGCTGGAACTTCGGCAATCACTATCAGTTCGAGGCCAGGGGCCTGCTGCTCGGCAGCGCATCCAGCAATTGCCCGGCCGATCGGTATATCGATGACGCCGAAACCCTCACGCGCCTGGTTGAGCCCCTTTCCAGTGTCGATGAGCGCACCTATGTGCACGCACCGCGCGAGAACAGCCCAGCGCTGGATGCAGGGGTCGGCTCCTGCGCCGGGCACGACCAGCGTCGTCAGCCACGACCGCTCGATGGCGACGGTGACGGCGTAGCGGTGTGCGACCTGGGCGCTTATGAGTGGGCCAGACCTTAGCGGGCCGCGGATATCCCAATCAAGCACACTCACCGTTTGGGGTTTAGCCGTTACGCGCCTGCTCAACCCGCTCAACCCGCTCATCCGGCTCGTTTGGCGGCAAGTTCGGTGTCGAGTTGAGCGTCAGCCAGACCGCCCGCAGGATGTTGATCGCGGCCATGCTCAGGTGTTGTTCGGCGGCGTGCAGGGCCAGTTCGGCTGCCAGGCGTTTGTCGGCGGCGCTGAGATGCGCGGTTTTCTGGGTCATGTCCGCATCGACGCTGGTCAACAGTTCCTGGAGTTCCCGCACCGCCTGATCCGATGCCTGACGCATGTCCGCCAGCAGGCGGCTGGCTTCGGCAGGCGTCATGGCCAGGGCGCGGACGCTGCGAAACGTCAGCCGGGCGGGCAAGGTGGCCAGATTGAAACCGGTCGAAAGTAGCTTGCCAATCATGCGAACGACTCCTGTAAACGAGTGTTTCAGCAGCCTACCAGAGTAAATCGGCAAAAAAATGCCTGCCCATCGCCTGCGCGAAACGAGCTCGTCGGACTGCCACTCCCAGGCCGGATGAGGGTTCGAGCACAACGACATCCGGCAAGCGGGCAACACAGCGCCAGCGTCGCGCCACCAAGCGAAGTACTGGTTGAACGGTGATGCGCCCTTCCGGCATCGAAGGATGCGCCTATAGGCACTTCGGAGTCGGATTCAGGCAGCCTTCGGCAAAGCGTTGCCCCTATGGTCACGGATCGTTTATCCGATCGATCTGGAGCTGAAATGTCCGACTTCATCACTGTTTTGCGCGAAACCTGCCCTACGCCCGTCGTGGACGCCACCAAGTGGAAACGCATCGGCGGCGACCCGCATACCGTGAACCTCAACGCCTACCTCTCCAAGGACGGCAGCAAGATCATGGGCACCTGGATCTGCACCCCCGGCAAGTTCGAAGTGAATTACGACAAGTGGGAGTATTGCCACTTCCTCGACGGCTACTGCGTGATCACCCCGGAAGGCGAGCAGCCGGTGCACCTGAAGGCGGGCGACGTGTTCGTCATCGAGCCTGGGATGAAGGGCACCTGGGAAGTCGTGGAAACCGTGCGCAAGTATTTCGTCTTCGCCTGATACCGCGCTTTTTGATCGTTCCCACGTCGAGGCGTCGGCGTGGGACGCGGCTATCGCCGCCCCATCAGCCGTTAAGGTCGTGACGCAGTAGCGAGCGCTAGATCTTCACGCAGACGAATAGAGCATTACCCGAGGCCCCATCCCAGGGGATGAGCTTTTCGTAGTCATGCTCGAAAACATGGACCTCGAAGTACGGCCGCAAGATTTCCTGCAACTCGACGAAACCCAATGCGACCATCGGGTGCTCGTCGTGCCAAACCTGGGTTTCCCCATCGCTGGTTTTCTCGATGCTGAGTTTCAGCGACTGCTTCTCGCCATCGCCGCAGTAGTGCCAACCGGAACTGAAGACGAATCGGCTGCCATCGTGCTCGGCGCTATGGGTCACAGATAGCGCGTTGTCGATCTTGTGCTTGTCGACGACGTTGAAGCAGAAGACGCCGTCGCGGTTGAGCGCGTTATGCACGCTGAGAAGGCACGCCTTCAACCTCTCGAGCCCGCCGCTGTAATGGATGGAATAGAGGAAGCAGGTGATCAGGTCCAGCGGCTCGGCCACCTGGAAGTCACACATGTCCAGCAACGAGAACTGCGCCTGCGGGCAGCGAATGGCGGCTCTATCCAGCATCGGCTGATTGATATCGAGCCCGCCGCTTTGGTAGCCGAAATCGATGAAATGCCGCACATGCGGCCCCGTCCCGCAGGCGAGGTCGAGGTGTTTTTTGCCGCCGTTACCGAAAAGCTGCTGCAGCCGGTGCACGCAGTGGCTTTGCGCCTGGTAGTCGATGCCGGCACACATTAGATCGTAATAACCGGAAAGGTCGGTATACAGGGCGTTGGCGGACATGGGGACCTGGCGGTTTCAGCGGGGATTGGGGGCGGCGCATCGTACACCAAGCGGCGGCTCGCGCATCGCTGGAAAACGCCTTGCAATTCCTAGCTTGCGGGCAAATAAGGCGCGATATTGCCGAGCGCCCGTTCGACGTAATCCGCCTTCTCCCCTACCGGTGCGACATAGTGCAGCGCCTCGGCCGCGGCCTCACGCCCGACCAGGCGCGCCAGGGTCCAGGCGGCGAGGTAGATCGAGGCCAGGCAGCCGCCGGCGGTCGCCAGATTGCCTCGGGCGAAGAAAGGTTGCTCGAGCACCTCGATACCCGCCTCCTGCACCCAGGGTTTGGTGGTCAGATCGGTGCAACCGGGCACGCCGTTCAGCAACCCCAACTTGGCCAACAGCAAAGTGCCGGAGCATTGCGCGCCGATCAGTTGTCGAGTGGGATCGAGCCGCGAAAGCGTGCGCATCAGGGCGGCATCCTGGGCGATCTCGCGGGTTTTGATGCCGCTGCCGACGAGCACGGCATCGAATGACTCGAGCGCCTCCAACGGAGCCTGACGATGCAGTTGCACGCCGTTCATCGAGGTCACCGTTTCGCTCGGCGCGGCCAGGGATACGCGCCAATCCGGCTGTTTGATGCGGTTGAGAATGCCCAGGGCGATCAGCGAATCCAGTTCGTTGAAACCGTCGAAGGTGAGAATGGCGATATGCATGGCGGGCTCGGCGCTAAAGGTGGTCCGACCATTCTCGGCGCGGAAGTGGCGGGAAAATAGACACAGTTGTTCGCGGCGAAAGCCATACAGGCCGGGAGGAATTGATCCTCAAACGGCCTCGGCCAGAGTCAACGCCTGCGCGGTTCGGAATACCGCTGGCAGCGAGGAAGCTATCGATATCTCTCGTCTGACGCTACCGAGTACTCATCTTCACTATCGGAATCCTCCAACCGCTTGGCGATTTCGGATTCGGGACCCACTTCCCGGTGATGAAGTTCTAAACCTCTTTCCGAAGGAAGCATCTGACGCTGTTGCATGCCCTCGAATATCTTGGCGGCCTCACGAACATCGCCCGCATCGGCCTGCTGAATGAACGCCATGGCTCTTTCAAGATAAGTGATTCGCTTGTCTTCTATGGACGCACTGAAATTGAGGTGGTGCAGGAACGATTCGAAGTCTTCCGTTTGGCGTATCTCGGCACGTTGGACGAAGCGCTGCCCCATGCGCTGTTGTAGCGTCGCCCCCAGGCTATTAACGGGAGCCGCCAGCACTTCGGGCGGCTGGTTCATTGCCCACTGCCGGAAGGATGAACGTGCCTGTATGTGCTTGAGCAAACTGGTGGGTATTCGCTGCGGTACGTCGAAAACATCCAACCTATCAGTGCCTGCTACCTTGCCGGCACCAATCAGCTTGGCGATGCCATCCGCCCCCTCCCGTATGTTCGCTTCATGAAGCCTGTCGAAATACCCGGCCTCTTTAGCCATCTTCGACGCCGCCGACAGCGACATGATGCGACAGCCACTGCTCGCTTTCTGCACATCGAGGCAAAGCACCGCTATCCGGCTTCCGGTAGGGAGGTCCTTGGCCATATCCCTCATCTTTCGCTTGTCGTCATAGGCGGCAAATTTCGAATCGTGTTTGAGCGAGTCGGCCACGATCACGGACAGCTTGCCATCGATGAGCTTCACGTCAGCCGCAACCATATGAGGGTCGTTCGGGATGTGCAGCAGGACTTGCCGATGCAGTTGCGAATCATGGGTCGCAAGCGCCTCGAATCCGCGACTCAGGTAGGTGAGCGTGTTGTTGGGATTGCGGGCTCGCTCGGCCTTGGTAAACACAGGCATGAGCAATATGTCGTAGGAGGATTCCGTACCGCTCGGCGACCAATTCTGCTGCCGCAAGGTTGCAAGATGATCCCGAATCTCCCCGAGGTTGTGCAGCACCGTATCGCGTAACGGCTCGATCCCCATATGCCGCCCCGAGCAAGGCAGCAGGTTCAACAGTTTTCCGAGGACGCCACTGCGCCCGGAACCTTCCGCACGGGAGCTGGAGGCCTTGTAGTGAGTGCTCGCGCTGGCACTCGTCGATCCGATATGCATGAATGAAATTCCTATGCAGCTAGGGGTCAAGTGGAGGGCTCGACCGTCTGGTTCCTCATCGGTCTATTACCTATTTCTCTGCCTATCACCAGCGGTCCCCAGCCGCCGCCCGGCACCTGCGGATGCCTCTGCGCCACAGGCCCGCTACAATGCGCCCCTTGCCCGTGCCAGCCTGATAAAGAAGAACGCCATGTCCTTGCCCAAACACCACCTGGAACTGCTCAGCCCCGCCCGTGATGTGCACATCGCCCGCGAGGCGATTCTGCATGGGGCCGATGCCGTGTATATCGGCGGGCCGAGCTTCGGCGCGCGGCACAACGCTTGCAACGAAGTGAGCGATATCGCCGAGCTGGTGGCGTTCGCCCATCGCTTCCACGCGCGGGTGTTCGTCACCATCAATACCATCCTGCATGACGACGAGCTGGAGCCGGCGCGCAAGTTGATCCACCAGCTGTACGACGCCGGCGTGGACGCGTTGATCGTGCAGGACCTCGGCGTGCTGGCGCTGGATATTCCGCCCATCGAGCTGCACGCCAGCACCCAGACCGATATCCGTACCCTGGAGCGGGCCAGGTTCCTCGACCAGGCCGGCTTCTCCCAACTGGTGCTGGCCCGCGAGTTGAACCTCAGGGAAATCCGCGCCATCGCCGACGAAACCGACGCGGCCATCGAATTCTTTATCCACGGCGCGCTCTGCGTGGCGTTTTCCGGGCAGTGCAATATCTCCCACGCGCAGACCGGCCGCAGCGCCAACCGTGGCGACTGCTCGCAAGCCTGTCGCCTGCCATACACCCTGAAAGACGATCAGGGCCGGGTGGTGGCCTTCGAAAAGCATCTGCTGTCGATGAAGGACAATAACCAGAGCGCCAACCTCAGCGCGCTGGTGGATGCCGGCGTGCGCTCGTTCAAGATCGAGGGGCGCTACAAGGACATGGGCTACGTGAAGAACATCACCGCCTATTACCGCCAGCGCCTGGACGGCATTCTCGCCGAGCGCCCGGACCTGGCCCGCGCGTCCAGCGGTCGTACCGATCACTTCTTCGTGCCCGATCCGGACAAGACCTTCCACCGCGGCAGCACCGATTACTTCGTCAGCGAGCGCAAGATCGATATCGGCGCCTTCGATTCGCCGACCTTCACCGGCCTGGCCGTCGGCCATGTCGAGAAAGTCGGCAAGCGCGACCTGATCGCCGTGACCGAGGCGCCGCTGTCCAATGGCGACGGCCTGAATGTGCTGGTCAAGCGCGAAGTCGTAGGCTTCCGCGCCAATATCGCCGAGTTGAAAAGCGAGTTCGAAGAGGACGGCGAGAAGCGCTGGCGCTACCGCGTGGAGCCGAACGAGATGCCTGCCGGCCTCTTCCGCCTGCGGCCGAACCACCCGCTCAGCCGCAACCTGGATCACGACTGGCAGCAGGCGCTGCAGAAGACCTCCGCCGAGCGCCGCATCGGCGTCAGCTGGCAAGCGACGCTGCGCGAACAGCGCCTGACGCTGACCGCCACCAGCGAGGACGGCGTGCGCGCCACGGTCGGCCTGAACGGCCCTTTCGGTGTGGCGAACAAGCCGGAGCAGGCGCTGGAGCAACTGCGCGACCTGCTGACTCAGCTGGGCACGACGATTTATCACGCGGATGCCGTCGAACTGGATGCGCCCCAGGCGTACTTCATCCCCGCCTCGCAGCTCAAGGCGCTGCGCCGCGAAGCCATCGAGGCGCTGACCGCAGCGCGCGTGGCGGCCCATCCGCGCGGCGGGCGCAAGGCCGAGAGCAACCCGCCGCCGGTGTATCCGGAGGCGCACCTGTCGTTCCTCGCCAACGTCTACAACCACAAAGCCCGAGACTTCTACCATCGCCACGGCGTGCAGTTGATCGATGCGGCCTACGAGGCCCACGAGGAAACCGGCGAGGTGCCGGTGATGATCACCAAGCATTGCCTGCGCTTCTCCTTCAACCTGTGCCCGAAACAGGCCAAGGGCGTTACCGGCGTGCGCACCAAGGTCGAGCCGATGCAATTGGTGCACGGCGACGAGGTGCTGACGTTGAAGTTCGACTGCAAGCCGTGCGAGATGCATGTGATCGGCAAGATCAAGGGCAACATCCTCGGCCTGCCGCAACCCGGCAGTGCCCCGGTGGTCGGCCAGGTCACGCCGGACGATCTGCTCAAAACCATCCGCAACCGGCCGGGGCGCTAAGCCCGGCGCGGACGATACCAGCTGCAGGTATGGCGCATCGCTGGCCGGGTGCCAGCGCAGCGAGCACCCATATAGAGGTACCGCTCGGCTAAACTGCCCTGGCCACCCGCCCGGGAAATCGCCCCATGACCTTTCGCTGGCTCACCACCCTCGGCCTGATGCTCGGCCTGCATACCGAGCCCGGCAGCGCCCGGCAGCGCCCGGCAGTTGGAGATCGAGCTGGATATCCAGCATGTCGGCGGCCAACTGGAAGTCGCCGAACTGGAAAGCCTGCTCGCCTCCGCCGATCTGGTCATCGAGGCGACCTATCACCCGACACGGCTGATCGTCGGGGAGACGGCCACGCGCCAGCGGACCATGCCGTTCGGCAGCCGACTGTTCCCCATTCCCCATCAATTGCTGCTCAAGGGCGAGCAGATCGAACGACAGGGCCATAGGCTGCGTTTCAAGGTCGCCGAGCACGCGCCCGACCGTAAATACTATCGCCTGCTGGCGCTGGCCTTGGCCGTGCCCGTAGCGCCGGGGCCGGGGCCGGGGCCGGGGCGGCCGCAACCGACGCTGCATATCGGCCTGCCAACGTTGCCGGAAACCGGCGGCGTGCATCAGGCGGCCCTGGTCGCACGGGCCGGCACTCTCGACCTGGGCATGCGCGTGCGTCAGCACTGGAGCGATATCGAGCATGCACCGCAGCGGCAATTGCCGACCTGTGGCGGCGATGCCATCGAGCTGGACGAGGAACGTTATCTGTTCCGGCCGCGGCACCGCTTCGAGGGTTATTTCGACTTTCTCGGGCCGACCGTGCAGAGCGACCCGCCGAGCAATCCGCCACCCGGCCAACAAAGCTTCCAATTGCATGAGCCCTACCCCGAGCCGCTCGCCGGTTGGACGCTATCGCGCAATCATCTGGTGCGGCTGACCTTGGCCAACGGCGTGGTCGACCGGGTGTCGATCTATGCGCAGCAGCACGGCCCCGGCAACTGCCAGCGCAGCCGCCTGTATGAAATGTTGTTTGCCGACGGCCAACTGGTCAGCTTCGAGCGCAGCCTGTACGAAACCGCATGCGCTGACGGCGAAGAGCCATACGGCAGCGGCCCGAGCGTTTCCGCCAGTTGGCTGGATGATGGCAGCCTCGGGCGTTTTACGTACAGCGCCGGCAACGGCTCGCCACCGCGAATCTTCGATAGCTTCAACGCCAAGCAACCGGCCGTCTGCGGCGCCAACGAAGCGCCTCCGCCCGCTGAACAAGTGCAGGCTTTGCAGGAAGAAGCGCAGCGCCTGCGCACGGCATTTCTGCGACCTTGAATCTGTTTCCGGCTAAATCCCTTTGAACCATCGCCCGGCATTGCGCGCCCAATACTCGAGGGCCGCGGGCGATATGCCCGCGCCCGATCGATACCCACTAATCGATACCTATGAAATGCAGCACGGTTTTTTCAAAGGTGACTCATGACCCATATTCTGATCGCGGCATTCGACCGCTACGCCGAGGCCGAACAGGTAAAAAGCCAATTGACGGCGCAGGGAATTCCCAGCGAGGACATTCAGCTGTCGGCATCGCGCAACCCCGAGACGATCGACAACGAGCTGATGGATATCGCCGTTCATAAATACAACGAGGATTCGCTGACCGACAGGATCGGCGACTTTTTCCGCTCGGTGTTCGGCGCCGACGCCGACAAGCACGCGGGCCGCTACCCCGAAGCGGTGCGCCGGGGCTCCACCGTGGTCACGGTGACGCTGCACAGCAAAAAACCGATCGAGCGGGTCGCCGAGGTGATGCAGCACAACGGCGCCATCGACATCAACGAACGCAGCGTCGCCTGGTACGAGAAAGACGCGCGGCCCGCCACCGCCAGCACCGAGACCCTGACCACCGGCTACCCGGACGCCACCTCATTCAGCATCGGCGTGACGGATGCGGCCAAAATGACCGCCGAGGAACTCGCCGCCGGCGACAACGCCATCCCCGGCCGCTGGAAGAACGCCCACTCCCCCGCCCGCGACAACAGCCCCGGACGCGTGCATATCGTGACGCGCTGAGTTTTTATTTATCGCTCCCAGGCTCCGGCACCGCGGAGCGTCACAGGTTTGCTCCCACGCGGACGGCTCGACGCGGGAGCCTTCAAGGTGGCGACTTAAATGGGCAGAGCTTGATATTGATCGTTCCAACGCTCCAGCGCTGGAACGCCTCCCGTGACGCTCCGCGTCACCAGCCGGACTATGCCCAACGCGCGACCTCCAGCAGCCCCACCTTCTCGGTCTAGCCGGCCTGCCCGCCAACGTCGTGACGCGGAGCGTCACAGGCTTGCTCCCACGCTGGAGCGTGGGAGCCATCAATGGCAGTCGGAAGTTTGGTTGGGTCGCTCCCCACGTCGAGGCGTCAAACCGTCCTCGTGAGAGCGCCTCCCGTGACGCTCCCCGTCACCAATCGGTCTATGCCCAACGCGCGATCTCCAGCAACCCAGCCTCCCCGGCATAGTTTCGCGCGCTGGAGTAACGCCAATGCTCCGGTAGATCCACATAGCCTCGGCGCACCGGGTTGGCGTGGATGTAGTCGAGCTTTTGCCTCATCACCACATCGCTGCGAACCAACTCGGCATGCACCCCTTCCTGCCACAGCTGATAAACACGATCCCGCTTGTGCGCCCGTTTGGCAAAACGCAGCCGCTGCAGAAGCTGCTCGGCATTCCGGCTTTTCAGATGATCGATGATCTTGCGGGCGGTGAAGGATTTGAAACTGCTGATCGACTTGCCCATATCGGGCGCTTGTGCCAAGTAGTGCAAGTGGTTTTCCAGTACCACATAGCCGTACAGGAGTAAGCCCTGATTAGCCTGCTGATAGCGCCAGCAATCGAGCAGTATCTGGACCAATGCGGGGCGGGTGAAGAGCGGTAGCCATTCCTGCGCGGTGCAAGTGAGGAAGTGGGGTTGGTCAGGTTCGGTAACGCAATAGCGGCTGCGGCCCATGGATTCGTCCTTGAATCGAGTGAGGGAGATTAACTAGGCGCAAGCATAGCCGAGACTGCAAGGTGGGCACTGGTCTTAATGCTGGTGGGGGACGCGGAGGGTAATGGCAGGTGCTCCCACGCGGACGGTTCGACGTGGGAGCCATCAATGAATAGATCGAGGAAGGTGCACCAAAGAACTGAATGCCGCCAAGCAGGCGACAGTGCCGATCGTGTCCAGGCTGGATGGTTGAGTGGTTATCGTACGATAGCGGGAGGGAGGCGTTCCCACGCATGACGCGTGGGAAGGCTCGAAGCGGGTGGGTTTAACCTAGCGCGCGCAGCTGTTGCTCCGCGAGGAAGTCTTCATGCAGCAGGGCATCCTGTCCGGGGATGTCGGTGATGCTGTCGTCTTGCAGGGGCGTTGCGCGCTTGTTGCGCAGCTTGCCGAATTGGTGGCTGAGGGCGTGATTGAGTCGCTCCATGGCGCCTTCGAGAGCTTGCTCCAGTGACTCTGCTTTGTGGCTGACGGAGAGTGGTTGCAGCCCTTTGGGCCGCGCTTCGATCTGACAGCGCTTGTCGTGTGCGCCGGCCTTTTGGCCGTTGTCGTCATGCAGGTGGACGACTATACGGGTCAACTCATCGTCGAAGCGTTCCAGCTTGCTGGCAACACTGGCACGCACCCACTCAACCAGACGGGCACTGCCTTCGATGTGGTTATCGCTGTGAACTTGGATTTGCATAAAAGCTTTCCTTCTTCAACTGTTCGCGAATAGCGTCGCCTCCCAAGGCGACGTCTTCAGCCTACGCCATTCCCACCCGGTATTGGCAAGCCCTAATACATTTGTCTGTAACAGAAAAATGCTTAGGCGTGATCTGCGTCAGTTTGCTGCTTTGGCTGGTCCGGGAAATAGATGCCGGCCTTAAGTCGATCCTGCAGTTTGCATGCGGATCGCAACGCCCACCAATTCGGCATTCTCACCCGGGCGCGGCGCCCTTTGATCGGCGCCAACGGCGAGCGGTTCTAGCCGTTCGTCTGGCGCCCGATTTGTCGGATGGACGGCATGTGCAAGTAAAAATCTCCGACCCATACTCTTTTTCGGTTAGGTGCGGTGCGCCTGATCAAACCTCAATAAGGATCACCATCCAAGGGTCACGTACCTCAGCAGTACAACAGCTCGCGCAGTGAACAGTATTACGGGCAAGGTGCGCCCCCTTGTTGAATAGGAGTGTTCAGTGATGTTCAACCTGCCTGAAAGTTCGAAAATCCCCCCCATGCCCGACCTGCTGCCTCCCGGTGCTGAAGATGGCCCCGGCATCGGTAGCGCCAGCCTCGATCCCGCCAGTGCGACACTCAATCCCAGCCTGCCGTTCCCGGGGCCGGGGAAGATCGTTTTTCCGCCGATCCGCAGTGTCCGCGCCGGCTGCTGGCTGCTGAACTACAGACCCAGCGGGGCGGCCTTGGTGTCGTACGACGGAACCCTGCGTGTCGAGTCGCATAGCGAAGGCCGCACCGCCAGCGGCGACCTCTATCAGCGTCCGGTGATCTTCCTGCCGGTGCCCATCGTGTCGCCCTTCCCGCAGCTGCAGGGCAAAGTTAGCGCCAGCCCCAACCTATCGCTCAAACCCATAATGCTCGCGGGACCGAACCCGGCCTCGGGGATTCCGATCCTGTCGCGCTCGCGCTATCGCTACTACCTGCGGGTAACCGCGTTGCCGGAATATTTCTACCTCGGCAACAGCTTCAACCTGAGCTTCCAGATGTATCGCTTCACCGCGCCCAACAGCTGGGCGCTGGAAAGCACCCTGACCGCCCAGATGGTGCGCATGGCCGGGCCTGCGGGCTATCCGTCACCATCGGATTACGCCGAAGGCGATGTGAAGAACGCCGCCAATGTGGTGGTCGGACGCCTGACCATGGGCTGGCTGTCCACCTACCTGCGCCGCTGCACGGTGGAGATCGATACGGTCAACGGCTCCGAGCAACCCATCAGCAGTGGTGCTGGCCATACCTGGACCTCGTTGATGGATGCCGTGGGCTGGCAAACCACGGTGCACTGCAGCGACGTCAATGTCGCCGAGCCCAGCGGCAACTCCTGGTCCAACGCGGAAATGCACGCGGCCATGCTGGCGCGTCGGGCGGTGGTCAACCTCGACAGCGAATGGCGTTACCACGTGCTGGCGGTGAAGAATATCGATTCGACACCCCGCGGGATCATGTACGACAACGGCGGCACCGACTCCAATAACATCCCGCGCGAAGGGGTCGGCATCGCCTCGCACTGGACCATCGATGCCGGCTGGGGCACGGTCAGCGGGCTGCGCTTCGGCACCGCGGCGGCGCCTTATTTCCGCACCGCGGTGCACGAGTTGGGTCACGCCATGGGCCTGTACCACAACTGGACGGACTTCGGCTTCATGTGCACCAGCGATGTGATCGCCGCCGCAGGCACGCCCGCCACGCCCTTCCCGGACAATATCCAGTGGTCGTTCCACCCGGATAACCTCAAGCAGTTGCGCCACTACCCCGACCCCTTCGTGCGTCCCGGTTCGGTCGCGTTCGGCGGCGCCTCCAACGCCACGCCGAGCATTTCTCCCACCGACCTGGAAGCGGAGGTACTCGGCCTGACGCTGGAAATCACCCCGCTGCTCGGCGAACTGCCGTTGGGCGCGCCGGTGCGGATCGGCGTGAAGCTGCGCAATGACGGCGAGCAACCGCTGTCGGTGCCGGCCAGCCTGAGCCTGAAGAGCGAGTTCGTCAGCGGCAGCGTGATCGATCCGGCGGGCACCGCGCGGAGCTTCCGCACCATCATCCACTGCATCGAGGACTCGCCGTTCAGGGTGCTCGAACCGGGTCAGCAGATTGAGGAATCGATGACCCTGATGCGCGGCGCCGAGGGTGCGTTGTTCGGCGTATCGGGCATCCATCAGGTGCGGGTCGAAGTGCACTGGGAAATCGAAGGCATGGTCGCCCATCTCGATGCCAGCGCCAGCGTGATGGTCACCCCCGCCGTCGATGCCCGCCATGCGGAGGCTGCGCACAAAGTGCTGTCCACCCCGGATGCGCACTTGGTGCTGGCCATCGGCGGCGATCACCTGACCGACGGGATAGCCGCGATTCAAGCGGCCCTGGCGTCGCCGGTGCTCAAACCGCACTTCGCTGCAATCGAGACCAAGCGTCTAGCCGGCCGCTTCATGAAGCGCAAGCCCGACATCAAGGCGGCCACCGCCTTGCTCGATTACGACACCGTGATGAGCCGCACCGAGCAGGACAAGCTCGACCGCTTGATCAGCGACGCCGGCGGTAGCGTGCCGAAGTTGAGCAAGCACAAAGCCAAACCAGCCCGCCTGAGCGCCGCCAAGTAGGCGTAACGGAACGCGCGGGGCATCCCGCCCCGCGCGTAACAAAGCGCAAGGAGAGCTTGAATGGCCGAGCACGCGTCCAAATTGCTGGGCAGTTGGCACAAGAGCAGCCAGGAACCCTGTGCGGCGGGCTACCCCGCGCAGCTGCGCTTCGAGGCCAATGGCCTTTACTACGGCAGTAGCGAACCGGCTGGCGACTTCACCTGGTGGGATCAAGGCACCTGGGCGCTAACCGCCCCTGGGCAGTTGGCCCTGTCCACCGCCAACGACGAGGTCGTCACCTACGCCTTCGCTCTGATCGACGACACCCTGACCTTCACCGACCCCGCGAACTGCCGCTTCGGCTATCGACGCGACTAATGATCGGTTCGCGCAATCAGCCCCGGATTGCCGCGCCTTGCACGCTTCGACGACAGCCGCTGAAGCACGCACGGGCTTTTGCGCCGACCATCCGCTAAATAGCCGTTCCGCCGCTGCAAGGAGGCACCATGCCTGGTTCGATCGTTCCCGCCACGGTCTTCTTCGACCTGGGCGACACCCTGATTTTCACCGGCCCGGGCGGCGTGCGGTTGCGCTACGCCGACACCCTCGATTGCCTGCAAACCCTGCAAGCACGCGGCTACCGCCTGGGCCTGTTGTCCAACCAACTGGCCGCCACCACCAAGGCCGATGTGCTGGCGCTGATCGAGCCGCTGGGTTTGTCGCGCTATATCGAGCCGGCGCTGATCACCCTGTCCAGCGAGGTGCCGGGCAACCTCGGCAAACCCGCGCAACCGATCTTCGACCTGGCGCTGAGCAGGGCGCAGCACGCCGCCGCCAGCGAGCGGGCGATCTTCGTCACCGAAACCCTGGCCCATGTGCAGGCGGCGCGCGGCTATGGCTGGCGCGCCATCCTCAAACGCAATGCCGGCGCCTGCCAGGCCAGCGACGGCGAATGCGTCAACGGCCTGGCCGGGCTGCTGGCCCAGTTGCCGCCCCTGGCCGACCTGGCGGGCAGCAACCTGGATCTGGCGCCGCCGCCCAAGCTGGTCGATGGTTTATGGGCGGTGCCCATGGATATCGCCCGCATCGACGCCAGCCTGCTATTCGATGCCGCCAGCCAACAGATCAGCGGCGACGCCACCCTGGATTTCCGCCTCGGCCACTATGCCGGCTGCCCGATCTTCGATCTGCGCCAGAACATCACCGGCGCCTGGCTCGATGGCGCGGCCGTGGCGCTGGCGGATGTCGCCAGCCACGACTTCGGCGGCGGCGCCAACGCCAACCTGCGGGTGCTCAACCGGGTGCTGGATGCCGGCAGCAGCCACAGCCTGCGCCTGACCTATGCGGTCGGCGTGCCCCAGGCCTCGATGGCCGGCTCCTACCTGCCGCAGATCGTCTGGAGCGCCGGGCCGCGGTTGGCGTTCAATTTCGGCTTCACCGACCTCGGCGCCGGGCGTTATCTGGAGGCCTTCGTGCCGGCCAACCTGATCTTCGATCAATTCGAGCTGAGCCTGCAATTGCAACTGACGGGCACCGCCGTGGCCCATACACCGATCAGCAACGGCAGCGTCAACGATCTGGGCGTCAATCACTGGCGCATCGACTTCCCGCCGCGCTACAGCGCCTTGTCGCCGCTGCTGGAGCTGCGCGCCAGCGACAGCTTGCAGAGCCACACGCTCAACACGGTACTGCCGGTGTCCGGCACCAATGTGGCGATCAGCACCTGGAAGCTGAGCGGCAACGCCGCCAATCTGGCCAACCAGGCCAATGCCATCGCCGGCTTTCTCGCCGACAATGAGAACAGCTCGGGTCGCTATATCCACGGCAACCGTTTCACCGCCTTTATCCACCAAGGCGGTATGGAATACGACGGTGGCACCACCACCGGTGTCGGGCCGCTGCGTCACGAGACCTTCCACAGCTGGTGGGCGCGCGGGCTGAAACCGGCCAGCCAGGCCGATGCCTGGTTCGACGAGGCCTGGACCACCTACCACGACAACGGCGCGGCGGGCGTGCAGCCGTTCAACTTCGCCGAAGCGGCGTTGGCGCTGTGCCCGCGCAACCCGTGGGTGCGGGTCACCCACGGTTCGTCCTACGGTGCCGGCGAACGCTTCTGGAAAGGCATGGCCGCACTGCTCGGCCCCGCGCCTCTGGGCGAGCTGATGCGCAGTTTTTATCTGGCGCGCTACCCACGCCCGGCGAAGACCGAGGAGCTGGAGTGTTTTCTGCTCGCCCGCGGTGGCAACCCGACCTGCGTGGACGCCTTCCACCGCTTCGTCTACGGCCTGCCCGATCCGTCGCCGATGGCGGATGTCTGGCTACGCGACGATGCCGCCGACCCTGGCGCCAACGATTGGGCCGGGCGCTTCTGGGATTCGCCGGATCTCTGGGTGCGTAACCGCGACGACGGCGGCCTGAGCCATCAGAACCTGGAATTCGGCCAGGACAACTGGATCTACGCCCGCGTGCGCAACCGCAGCGCCACGGCCCACGCGCGCCATCTGGCGATCAGCTTCAACGTCAAGCAGTACGCCGGCAGTCAGTTCCTCTATCCGGCCGACTTTCTCCCCGCTGCCACTGCCGCGGTGGACTTCGACCTGGGCCCAGGCGAAACGCGCATTCTCAAAGCGCGCCTGCCGCGTAACGCGGTGCCTCCGGTGGGCAGCCATCCCTGCCTGCTGGCCGCGCTGTTCAGCCGCTTCGACCACCCGCAGGCGGGGCGCCATGTGTGGCAGCAAAACAACCTGGCGCAGAAGAACCTCAGCGTGGTCGACCTGGCGCCCAACCGTTGGATAGTGCTGCCCTTCCTGGCCAGCAACCTGCGTGCGCGGCTGTCGCGTACCATGGTCTTCGAGCTGCTCCGGCCCAAGGGGTTGGAGGAGCTGCACGCCAGCCTGTTGGTGGAAAAACGCGCGCTGCCCACCAAGCTTCGAGCCCACGCGCGGCTGCCGGATGAATTGCACAGCGCGGCCCGCCCGGCTACGCCGCAAACGCTGGATTGCACCGGCCACGCCGAGGCAGCGAAGCCGTTGGCCGACGCCCTGCTGACCAGCAAAAACCATGAACACCTCGCCGTTGCCTTCCCCACCGCCGTGGAACTGGACTTCGCCAACGGCCAGCGAGCGCAGTTGCCGCTGCGCCTGCAACCGCTGGAGTCGCAGCGCCTGGGCCTGCGGATCAAGGTGCCGGCGAACGCCAAGCCGGGCAGCAGCTTTACCCTCGACCTGGTGCAGCGGGAACAGGGCAGGATAGTCGGCGGCGTGGCGCTGCGGATCAATGTGCGCTGAACCCCAGCCCCGGATTGCATCCGAGCTACCGGACCGCACGCTGTGGGTAGGAGCGGGCTTGGCCGCGATTGATCGTCCCCACGTTCCAGCGTGGGGACACAGCCCGTGACGCTTCGCGTCACCAGCCAACAATGGTTGGACGCCTCGGCGCGGGCACGGCAGATATCTATCCGCCAGCCGCTTTGTTGGGCTTCGCTGCGCTCAGCGCCAACCTACCGATCGCCGCTGGCGCCCAGATGGTGGACAAGCCTTCGGCATGTCCTCCCTACGGCGTCGTAGGTCTTGCGCAGCCCGTAGCCCGGATGCAATCCGGGGATCGATTTTACGGCCGCTACCGCTTCCCCGGATTGCATCCGGGCTACAAGAGCGCGCGCTCTGGTCGCGGACACTGCGATCTAGTCGTCCGAGTTCCCCGCTACCGACCAACGGCGGCTCCGTTCGTCTCCGGACGCTGAATAGCTGCGCCCTTGTGCCGATAATCCAAACGCGTGCCGAGTTGCCGCCAAGCCGGCGGCTGTTCGCGGGCGGCGCTTCGCTGCCGCGTCGGTTCGCCCCGCCCGGGCGATGTCGTCAAGCTTTCGCCGTTGTGGGTGCACATGAAACCATCGCTTCTCGCTCGTCATCGCCGTCTCGTTTATACCCTGGCCTTGAGCCTGGCCCTCGCTGCTGTCGGGATCGCAGCTTATTGGCATGCCAACTCCGCGCCCGACGCCCCGCCCGAGGATCCATCGGCGGCCATGCTGCAGGCCCTCGAACGCTCCACCGACGCCTGGACGGCCAACCGCCGCGACCTGTCCACCCTGGTCGGCGACATGCGCAACGAGCGCATCGCCAGCGCCGCCTTGAGCACCCATGGGATTTACGTCAGCACCGTCGACGGCCAGCACTACTGGCTGGCCGATCAGTCCGGGCGTATCGGCGAAACCATCCTGCGCGACTACGCCAGCGGCGCCCGACTGTTTCCGGTGGCGCTGTTCGACACCGACGGCGAGCGGCGCTGGTATGACGTGGCGCTCGGACAATGGCCGTTTTTGCTGTTGCTTCTCGCCGCTCTCGGCTTCGGCGCGTGGCAGCTGCGCCCTTACCCGACATTGAAGCTAGGCACCGGGGTGCGTTTCGCCGATGTGATCGGCGCCGGCGAAGCCAAGTTGGCTCTGCAGGACGTCACCGCCTACCTGCGCGACCCGGTCGCTTTCGCCGCTCTGGGCGCGCGGCCGCCCAAGGGCGTGCTGCTGACCGGCGAGCCCGGCACCGGCAAGACCCAGCTGGCCAAGGCCCTGGCCAGCGAGTGCGAGGCGACTTTCATCCAGGTCAGCGGCAGCGATTTTTCCTCGATGTATTTCGGCGTCGGCATTCAGAAGGTCAAATCGCTGTTTCGCAACGCCCGTAAACATGCGCCCTGCATCATCTTCATCGACGAGATCGACGGCATCGGCCGCCGTAGCGAAACCAGCCGCTCCAGCGACGCCGAGGGCAATCGCATCGTCAACCAGTTCCTCACCGAACTCGACGGTTTCGCCGCCGATAGCGGCGTGTTGATCCTCGGCGCCACCAACTTCCCCAATTCGCTGGACCCGGCCCTGGTACGCGAAGGGCGCTTCGACCGCAGCATTGCCGTCGGCCTGCCGAGCCTGGCCGAGCGCGAGCAACTGTTCCGCCTGTATGCCGGCAAGATCAAGGCGTGCGCCGAGGTCGATCACCCGCAGTTGGCGCGCAACAGCGTCGGCCTGACCCCGGCGGCCATCGCCTATATCGTCAACCACGCCGCCCTGCTCGCCGCGCGTAGCCAACGCGGCGAGGTGCTCATGCAGGACTTCGTCGACGCCCTGGAAACCTGCCGCATCGGCGAACAGCCGGTGGGCGCCAGCGCGCTGTCGGCCAGCGAGCGCACGCGCATCGCCGTGCACGAGGCCGGCCACGCCATAGTCGCCGCGGCGCTGAATTGCGGCCGGGTCGAGAAGGTCACCATCCTGCCCCGCGGCCAGGCCCTGGGCGTAACCCTGGTGACCCCGGCGGAGGACAAACGCCTGCACCTGCAATCCGAACTGCGCGCACGCATCCAGATGCTCCTGGCCGGGCGCGTCGCCGAGCAGCTGCATTTCCACGAAGTCTCTTCCGGCGCCGGACAGGACCTGCACGAGGCGAGCAAGATCGCCTTGTCGATGGTCGGCGCGTTGGGCATGGGCCCGACGGGCTCGCTACTGAGCTTGCAAGCGGTGCGCGATGCTCACCTGGAAAGCGACCCGCGCGCAGCCTTGCAAGCGGCCGACGAGTTGCTGCAACAGCTCGAAGGCGAATGCCTGAAGTTGCTGCAACGCCTCAAGCCGGCGCTGGATCGGATCAGTGCGCGCCTGCTCGAAGAGGAAACCGTCGCCGGCGAAGAAGTGCTGGCAGCGGTCGCCGCGCTGCACCTCGAACCGCAAGAGCACAGCAACTTCCGCCCCGGCCATGCTCGCCACCTGGAACGCGTGGCGGCCAGCAGCTACGCGCTCGACCCCTTGTTCGATCTGGCGGTGGACGAGGAAGAACCAGCGCAGCCGGGCCCCGGCATGGCCTGAGGCGTACCGCGACTGGCCGGCTCCGACGAGCCGCTCAGTCCATGGGCAGCTGGCCGATCAGCGCCGCCAGATAGCAGCTGCCCCCTTCGCTGATTGCCTGCCGTAACGCCTTTTCCGAGGCAGTGGCGAGGCTATGGCTGGCAGCTCGGCAGAAGCGATAGACCAGTTCGACGATCTCGTCGCGCGCGGGCGCTTGTTGTGTCGTCAGGTCGCAGTGGGCCAGCAGCAGGTAGCGCAGGGTCAGCGTGCGGATCGCCAGGGTGGCGCCCCATTCGGCCAGGTTCAGGCCGTAATCCTGGCCGGCGCTGGTGGTCGAGATAAACGGAAAACCCGTACGGGTCATCTCGGCGGCGATAAAGCGCTTGAGAATCGGCTCCAGCGTTGCGCGTACGTCGGCGCGATAGAGCTCGGCGTAGGCCGGTTTTAGCAGTGCGCGGTTTTCGTCGGCCAGAGCGCCGAGAACTCGCTGCGGCAATGCCGCCGGTACATTAGGGCCATTCAGGATATCCATCAGCACGCTTACCAGCGGGTCGGCCGCTGGAGGCGTCTCCTGGGCTGCTGTCTGCCGATAGTCGGCCATCAGCGTGGGCAGCGATTCGGCCCAACCCGAATGCGGCAGGGACGAGAGCCGGCTGGCCATATCGAACAGACGCATCAGCGCCTGCTCGGCCGAGACCTCAGGCGCCAAGGCCAACTGCAAAGGCGCATTCACCAGCGCATACCAATCGGCCGCATCCAGGCCCTCGAAGGCCTGGTTATTGGCATCGCTGAGGTGGAAATCGTCCTGCTGGATTTCGTTCAGGTGGAAGGGATCGTCGCCGAACAGGCAAAGGCGGGTGATTTCCGGGCAGCCCATGCTCGCCGATTTCACCAGGGAGCCATTGATCAAACGGAACATACGCGGAAAGTTGGCGCAGATGTTGGACAGCGCCTGCTCGCCGAATTGCGCATGCACCTTGCAGCGCCCGCCTTCGAGCGCCACGCAGTGTCCATCGGGCCTCTTGGCGATCTGATAGCCGCCCGCATCCTTGACGATCAGGTTTTCATAGAGCGGCTGCGCCTGGCCCGACACGCCGCGGTCGCGCTCGCTGATGGAGATACGCCAGTCCTTGCAGCAGGTGTCTTCGCAGCGTTCGGCCAGACAGGAGAAGCGTTGCACGTAGTTGAAAGCCCTGACGGACACGGCACCCATAAAAATCTCCAGCGGTCGGTTTATTTCCAACTGAGTGGAGATTTGCTGGAAAGCGTTCCCATGCAGGCAAAACGAGGTCCTCTGCGAGGACCGGTCGGCTGGCGCAGCAGTCTTTCCCATGGCCTCCGCGATAGGCGGACTTTTGCCTATTTGCCCGACAGCAAGCGCCATTCTCGGCACGATTCCGCCGAGCAAAACCGGCCAACATTCGAGCAGGCCGGCTAGCACGGGAGTTCGCGGCTCTGGCATGCCATCTGCTGTAGCGCAGAGGCCCGCGCCTGCTGACGCGTAGGCAACCAATAAGAAAAACAAGAGGCCAACTCATGCACAACACGACATTCCACTTGCCCGCAATCTCAAGCCCTGTAACCGGTAACCAGGCCAATGCGCCGTCACAGCCGGCTAACAGGCCTGTTAAACGCTTAGCCCGGCTGACGGCCGCCGCCCTGCTGAGCTTCAGCACTGCCACCCTCGCCACGCCCGATACGATCAACATACTGACCGGCGGCACCAGCGGCGTTTACTACCCCATCGGCAATGAGCTTGCGCAGCTGTACAACCAGCGCATCGCCGGCTCGACAAGCGTGGTGCACGCCACCAAAGCCTCGGTGGAAAACCTCAACCTGCTGCAGATCGCCCGCGGCCAACTCGCCTTCGCCCTCGGCGATGCGGTGGCCGACGCCTGGCAAGGCAAGCAGGAGGCCGGCTTCAGGGCGCCACGCGACAGACTGCGCGCGATTGCCGCGATCTACCCCAACTACATTCAGCTCGTGGCGACCCGCCAATCGGGAATCACGACCCTGGACGACCTCAAGGACAAACGCATATCGGTGGGTGCGCCGCGCTCCGGTACCGAGCTCAATGCCCGGGAGATCCTCCAGGCGGCGGGTCTGAGCTATGAGGACATGGGCAAGGTGGTATTCAAGCCCTACGCCGAGTCGCTGGAACTCATCAAACGCGGCCAACTGGACGCCATCCTGCAGTCCGCCGGGTTGGGCATGGCGGCGATTCGGGAACTGGCCGAGGCGATGCCGATCACCTTCGTACCGATCCCCGCGGAGGTGGTGGAGAAGATCGGCAACAGCGCCTACCAGCCCAGGTTGATACCGGGCGGTACCTACGCCGGCCAATCGCGCAATGTACCGACCGCGGCCATCGCCAATATCCTGGTCAGCCAGATCAAGGTGCCCGACGACGTGGCCTACCAGATGACCAAGGCGATATTCGAGAACCTCGACAACCTGGCCGAGGCGCACCCCGCCGCCAACGCGATCAAACTGAGAACTGCCCTCGAGGGCTTGCCCATCCCGCTGCATCCAGGGGCTGAGCGTTTTTACAAAGAGGTCGGGATGCTCAGATAGGAGGCCAATGCCGTTCACCTAAACCAGGTGGCGGCATCTTGTAGCCCGGATGCAATCCGGGGAGCTTTGGCACTTGCAACGCCGCTCCCGGATTGCGCCAAGGCTTATCCGGGCTACCAGGCCTCGTATATCTCGTGGGTAGCGCGCAAAGCTCACCCTCTGATCGGGCAGAACCTTTCGAATACCCCACCAATTCCGGTAGGCTTTGCAGCCTATTCAATAGGAGCATTACCCATGGCCAAAGCCACTGCCCGTCACATCCTGGTTGCAACCGAAGCCAAGTGCAACGAACTGAAAGCCGCTATCGAAGGCGGTGCCGACTTCGCCCAAGTGGCCAAGGACAACTCCACCTGCCCGTCCAGCCGCGACGGCGGCAACCTCGGTTCTTTCGGCCCGGGCCAGATGGTTCGCGAATTCGACACCGTGGTATTCAGCGCGCCGCTGAATGTCGTGCAAGGCCCGGTTAAAACCCAGTTCGGTTACCACCTGCTGGAAGTCACCAGCCGCCAGGACTGAGCGCATCTGCTCAACCAACCTCGCAGACGGCACACTCCGTCTGCAAGGCTTACGGCTGCTCGCGCCCGTGGCCTAACGCGGCGTGCCGAACACCTGGGTCCAGTAGATCGCCGCATCGCTCTGCGGGTTGACCGCGTAGGCGGCGCCCATCTCGGTGAAATCCGCATTCATGATATTGAAGCAGTGCGCCGGGCTGGCCAGCCAACCGGCCACCACCTGCTTCGCCGCCCCCTGCCCCGCGGCGATGTTCTCGCCGATCGATTGCCAGCGGTAGCCCGCACGCGTCGCCCGTTTGCCCGCCAGGTCGCCGTTCTTGTCCTGGTGGCTGAAATAATTGCGCGTCGCCATGTCGCGGCTATGGGCCAGGGATGTCTGGGCCAGCGCCTCGTTCCAGGTCAGCGGCGCGGCCGCATCGAAGGCCTGGGAGCCACAGCGGCGGGCTTTAGCGCGCGCCGCATTGACCTGCTCGAGGATTGCCCGCCCCGCTTGCTGCCAATCGCCCAGATTGCTCGGCAATAGCGGCCGCGCGAGTATCACCTGCCAGCTGTTGCCATCGCGCCGCACCCCGACCTCGGCATACTGCGGGTCCAGCAAAATGGCGCAGTAGCGTTGCTTCAGCGCGACCAACGCGGCATCCCGACTCGAAGGCCCGGAGACGGCGATCACCTGCGCCGCCGCGGGTTGGTAACCAGCCTGTTGCAGGGCGCCCTGCAATTGCTCGGCGGACGTCACCCGCTGACGCGCCAGCCGATCGTTCGGCGCCAGCGGGCCCAGCGAGGCGGGTTGCCGGCCGGCACAGCCTTCCGGCGCCAGACGATAGTCATTGATCGAGGCGACAAAAGCATCGTCGGCGGCCTGCGCCCCGGCCATGCCAAGCATGCCGAGCATCGCCACCGCCAAACAGCGCCCGCGCGCCCAGCCGGACCAGCCGCGGGCCTGGAAAAAACAATCCGCTTCAATCGCCATATCTTCTTCCCGTTGCAAGTGGCGGAATCTTGCACCTCGCACGCCGGCTAGACAACGGCACGCCCAGGAACGCCGGGCGGCGCACTGCGCCGCGATCGGCTATCGACAGCCCAGGTCATTTCACCAGCAGCACCGGCACCGACACCTCATGCACGACCCGCGTGGCCACCGAGCCCAACAGCAGGCCGGTGAAGTTGCCCAGGCCGCGGGTGCCCATCACCACGGTGTCGCAGTTCAGTTGCTCGACCAGCAGCGCGACCTGCTCGGCGACATTGCCGAGCACGGCATGAGACTGATACTCGATGCCCGCCGAACGCAATTGGTCGACCGCCCACTCGAGCGTCTTGGACGCCGCGTCCAACAGCGTTTGCTGCATCTGATCGATCATTTCGGGTGTCACGTACTCGCCATACAGGGTGGGTTCGAACTGCACGTTGAGCAAATGCACCTGCACAGCCACGGTATGATCGCGGGCAAAATCGATCACATACTGCAGGGCACGCTTCGAGCTGTCCGACCCATCGAAAGCCACCAATACCTTGCGCATCGTTTGTCTCCTGTTACCGGTTCAGGTTCTAAGGTAGACCCGCTTACCTGCCGCTTGGTTGCCATAACTCACGCCCCGACCGCGCCGAGCACCCGCCCGCCGCCGACCGACCTGCACGCAAAGGCTCTAGCGCAAGCCTTGTGGGCCATTGCCAGGACGATATGAAAATTGCCGGGTGCCACCGCGCGTCGAAGGGACTAAAATCGCCCGCCTATAATTCGTCATCCTGCTCCTGTGGCGCTACGGTTCACTCCCGGCGACCCGATACGGCAGGCAAGCCTCTCCACCGTACAGATCAAGAGAACAGCCATGGGCGCCCAATGGAAAGCCAAACCTAAAGAAGCCGCCGCCAATGCCAGAGGCAAGATTTTCGGCCGCCTGGTCAAGGAAATCATGATCGCCGCGCGTAACGGCGCCGATCCGGATATGAACCCCAAATTGCGTTTGGCCGTGCACCAGGCGAAAAAAGCCTCGATGCCCAAGGACACCCTGGAGCGCGCGATCAAGAAAGGCGCCGGCCTGCTCGGCGAGCACGTGAACTTCGAGCGCGTGACCTACGAGGGCTTCGCCCCGCATCAGGTGCCGGTGATCATCGAGTGCCTGACCGACAACATCAACCGCACCGTGGCCGAGGTTCGCGTGCTGTTCCGCAAGGGCCAGATGGGCGCCTCCGGTTCGGTCACCTGGGACTTCGACCATGTCGGCCTGATCGAAGCCGCCCCCGAAGGCGATGCCGACCCTGAGCTGGCGGCGATCGAAGCCGGCGCCCAGGATTTCGAAGCGGCCGACGAAGGCAACACCCTGTTCATCACCGAGCTGACCGACCTGGACGCGGTCTGCAAAGCCCTGCCCGAGCAGGGTTTTACCGTGCAATCGGCGCACCTGGGCTATCGCCCGAAGAACCCGGTGACCACGCTCAGCGATGCGCAGATGGAAGAAGTCGAAGCCTTCCTCGAAGCCATCGACGCCCATGACGACGTACAGAACGTCTATGTCGGGCTGAACGGCTGACAGGACCAGCCAGGGCGGTCGCCCCGCCCTTCGCCGGTACGCGCAAAAGGACATTGATCACAACCCGCAGCACGCAAAGCGGGTAGAATCGCCGCCCGCCGCGCCAACCGCGCCCGTGCACACAAGGACGTTGTCACCCAGGAGTTATACCGTGCATAAGTTTCTCGCCTTGGCAGGCTGCATTCTGCTTACCGCCTGCGCCAGCAATCCACAAAAGATCTATGAGCAATCGGTCAAGGCCGGTAGCGGCCCGATGGCCAGGAACACCTTGGAGGCCATCCATAACACCCAGGCGATTCCCTTGCCGTTGGCATCCGGCCTGCTCGCCCCGCAATGGCCGATCGGCGCCGACGAGCCGCGCATGGATTTCGGCAGTTCGATCTCCAACTACCGGATGTTTTCCCTGGTGCTGAAGAAGGGCGAGCACTACACGCTCAACGTCAACTCGCTGTGCCACGAACCCTGCTCGGGCTTCAATAAATTGGCGCTCAAGCCGCGTGCACTGCTGCTCGACGCCTACGGCACGGTGATCGCCAACAAACCCACCAGCGCCGCGGCCGTGGTCGGCCAGATCAACCTGAGCTGGGATGGCGAAGCGCCGGAAGACGGCACCTACTACCTGCTGGTCGCCGCAGACAACGACGCCCTCGGCGAAACCATCGTGATCGACGATGTGTGGGTGAACAACTCGCCGTTGATGGCGGTGAACGTCGGCATGCAAAGCTCGCCGTTCGGCAAAATCAGCGCCTTCTCCTCCTCGCCGAAAAACTGACCCATGCGCAAAGCCCAGGTCGACGTTCAGCAGAACTCGATCGGGCAACCCCACACTCGCCGCGGACTGCCTCCCCCGCAATCCATCACGCGGCCCTTGTAGCCCGGATAAGCCCCAGCGCAATCCGGGTTGTTCTTCCCCCACGACAGTTCCGACACCCGACTCGCCACGCCTGAGCTAGTCTGTTCCACATGACTTTCCTGCCGCCTAAACGCTTTGCCTGGTTATTGACCGCCATCCTGGCCGGCATTCCGTTGCCGTGGGCGCGGGCTGAGGTAGCTGCTCAGCCGCCCGTTCGCGTGGGTTATATCGACTTCCCGCCCTATTCCTATACCGATGAGCGAGGCCAGCCGGCCGGGCATTTGCTGGAGTTTTTCGAGCAAGTGGCGCAACGCGCCGGCTACCGGACGCAGTTTATCGAGTACCCCAGTTACCGCTTGTTCAAGACGATGGAAAACGGCTCGATCGATATGTGCCCCTCGCTCATCCGGCATCCAGTGATGTCGCAGTACACCCTGCGCAGCCGCTACCTGATTGCCCGGGTATTGCTGAATCTCTATTACCAAGGTCAACCGCCGCCGACGCAGCTCGACGAGCTGCGCAACACACGAGTTCTGCTGATCCAGGGTCTGGTTTACCCCGGTTCGCCTCTGGCGGTTGTGGCCGAGAATCCGGCCAATGGCGTGCTCACCAGCACAGCCCCAACTCACAGAGCGGCGGCGCAAATGATGTATCTGCAACGGGCCGACTACCTGCTCGACTATCAGGACCCGGCGGAATCCGGGTTCAGGGAGGCCGGTCTGCCGGTGCTGCCGCATGTCACCCTGTTGCAGCAGGACTTCACCATGGCGTTCTCCCAAGCGTCGCCCCGTGCCAGGCAACTGCGCGACGACTTCGACGGCGCCATCGAGGCGCTGCGGGCCGCTGGCCAGTTACCGGAAAAGTACCGCGCCATCTTTCCTTATGCCGACGAAGCGCAAGATCCGCCCACGCCGGCCCAATAAGCCCCCGGCGAGCGTGCACGATTGTACTGACCGCCGTGCAAGCCGCAGCGTCCGGCAAGCAGCTGCGCGCCTGCGCCAAGTCGGTTAAGCGGATATGCCGGCTTATTGATCTCAAGCAAGAAGCCCCGCGCACGACGCCTTAGGCTATGACGGCCAAATCGCCCACCGTCATTGCGAGGTTTAGATGAGCATCACGTCCGCCAGCATCTGCGCAGCCGCCGAGCAACTGCATGGCCTTGTCGGTTTCAATGCGAAAACCGGCCACTACATCGTGCGTTTCAGCGAGGACTCGTTCGGCATGGATGTGCCGGACACCAGTATCACGCCGGTCTCCGAATTCGTCTGGAGCCCGCTCGAGGGCGACCTGATGAGCCTCAGCCGCGCCCGCCTGCAATTGCTGCTCGACCAGAGCATCGACGACCGTCTGAATATCGGCGAGGCGTTGCGCGTGTATATGCGCCGTCAGGATCTGCCGGAAATCACCGCACAACGCAGCCTGCGGCCGGCCTGAATTCAGCCAGCCCCAAAGGCGCTCGACTGGCGGTTCTCGCCGCTTTAAAAAAACAGCTGAACGACCGCCAATGCGCCGACCACGCAGAGCAGCGCGACGGCCACCGCGACGATCAGCAAGGGTTTGTTCGAGCGCATATCGCCAGCGGCAGCGGGCGCCGATTTCGCGCTCGGGTTCGGCTGCGCAGCGGCGCGTAGCGGGTTGGCCCTGGCCACCGGCTGAGCGGCCGCCGCCCGCGGCGGCGGCGAGTTGCGGATAGGTTTGGGCAGGTCGATGGCGCGCATGAACACAGTGGCGTCTTCGTCTTCGACCTGGGCGACCGCGACCTTGGGGCCGATCACCAGCAGGCTCACCGAGCCCATCTTCACCTGGTCGCCCGGTTGCAACACGGCGGTGCCGACCTTCTGCTGGTTGACCATCACGCCATTGGCCGAGGCCAGGTCTTTGACTTCCAGCACATCGTCCTTGAGGTAGAACTCGCAGTGCCGTCGCGACAGCTCCAGGTCGCTGAAACACAGCTCACACTTGCTCGAACGGCCGAAAGTCATCGAGCCGTTGATATGAAACTTCTTGCCTTCGTGCTCGCCGCTGATCACCTGTACGAACCAGCGCGCGGTGGGTTCGCTCTTGACCTTGCTCTTGGCCGGATCGACCAGCAGCATCTCGACGGCGCCGATGCGCACACGGTCGTTCGGGCGTAGCTGGAAACGCGCGGCGATGCGCTCGTCGTTGACCAACACGCCACCGACCAAAGGGTCGCCCTGGCTGGAGACATCGGTGAGGTAATAGAAGCCCTGATCCTGGCGAATTTCCGCATGGAAAGGAGCGATACCCGGATCGGCCAGCACCAGGTTGTTGCGGCCATCCCGGCCAATGGTGAAGCGCTCCTCCACCAACCATATCGGCGCTTGGCGGTTGTCGCTGAAGTGAATCCTGAGCATTCGACGCTTACCTCAATCGTTGAAGAGGTTGTTCCATAGACGTTTGATCGGGTTCTGCCGGGCCGGTTGGGCATCCGACGCGCGGGTCGTCGTGGTGCTCCGCGCCTTGTTCGCCGGCCGCTGTGCCAGACGAATGCGCTGCTCATGCTCGGCCAGCAGTTGCAGCAGCCTGTCGTTGGCCGGTGCTACCTCCAGGCCCTGATTAATATAGGCCAGTGCATCGTTGAATTCGCGGCGCTGGTAGGCTGCTTCGCTGCGTTCGATAAAGCGCTGCGCGACACGCTCGAGACCGGCCAGGGCGAGCAAGTTATCCGGCTCCCAGGCCAGCACCTGACGAAAGTAATAGGTTGCACTGTCGTCTTCAGGCTGCAGCAATTGCCCCTCGCCGAGGCGCTGCTCGGCTTGCGCCAGATAAGCCTCGATGCGGGCCTGCAATACCCGCCGCAAGCCATCGAGCGCGCCAGCGTGCTCGGCATCCAGCGCCAATGCCTGACGGAAATAAAAATCGGCGTTATCCAGCGGCGGTTCGAGCAGTTGCCCCTCATCGAGACGCTGCTCGCCCTTGGCCAGGTAGTCGGCGATCCGTTGCTGCTGGTAGAGGTAGTAGCCGCCAGTGGCAGCGCTGCCCAGCAGCACGGTAACCAGCAGCCACAGCCATAGAGGGCGAGTCTGACGCTGCCGCACCTTGGCCCGTTGCGGCGCTGGCGCGATCTGCGTGCTACCCAGGTCGGGCCCGCACATCTCGTCCAGGCTGGCCAACAGCACGCGGCAATCGGCGAAGCGCTCGTCCGGGTCCTTGGCCAGCATTCTGTCGAGCAGCCATTGGTACTCGCGCAACGGCCCGGGCAACTCGGGCACGGCCATTTGCACGTGATTCATCACGGTTTGCGGATAACTGGCGCCACGGAAGGCATTGGTGCCGGTGAGCATCTCCAGCAGTATCACGCCCAGGCTGTAGATATCGCTGCGCGCATCCAGCGCCTGGCACTGCGCCTGTTCCGGGCTGCTGTAGGCCGGGCTGCCGACGGCGATGCCGAATTGGGTGAGATCGTGATCCAACTCCACTTCCTTGGCCACACCGAAATCGGTGATC
The DNA here is from genome assembly GCF_946886105.1 of uncultured Pseudomonas sp. The sequence goes on from NZ_CAMPHV010000005.1 coordinate 76,560, forward strand.
ACCGCCGTACCGTCGTCGCGAAAGAGAATATTGGCCGGCTTGATATCGCGGTGCACCAAGCCCTTTTCATGCACCACGGCCAGACCGCTGGCGATCTGCCGGACGATCTCCAGGGCACGCTGCGGCGCGAAGATTTCGCCCCGGTGTTGCGCCAGATCGCCGCCGGGGACGAACTCCATCGCCAGGTAGTAACGGCCGTCGGCTAACTGGTCGATGTCGTAGATGGTGATGATCGAGGGGTGATGCAGGGAGGCGACGATATGGCCTTCCTTGATAAAGCGCTGGCTGAAGGCCTGGTCGTCGGCGCTCAGCAACACCTTCACCGCGACCTTGCGGTGCAGCGATTGCTGGGTGGCGAGGTAGACCTCGGCCATGCCGCCTTGGCCGAGCAGGCCGTGTACCTTATAGCCGGGTATTTCGATCAAGGTTTCACTCATGGCTGCTGCCCCGCATCGGGCGATTTCTTGCGCAGGCTGAACAGGCGGCTGAGCAAACCGCGCGGCCTGCTCTCCTCGCTCGGCGGCGGCACGCTGCGGGCCAAGACGATGCAGGAAATATTGTCCTTGCCGCCCATGCGATTGGCTGCGTCGATCAGCTGCGTCACCAACTCGTCGAGGGTCTGCGCGTTGCTGCACAGCTGGTGAATCTGCTCGTCGTCGAGTTCGCCGGTCAACCCGTCGCTGCACAGCAGGAGCAATTCGTCGGTGCCCAGGTGGCCGTGTATCGCGCCCACTTCGAGCGTTTCATCGTCGCGCCCCAGACAACGCAGGATCACATTGCGCTGCGGATGGTTACGCGCTTCGCCGGGGCTCATCTGCCCGGCGTCGATCATCGACTGCACCCAGCTGTGGTCCTGGGTCAGGCGCTCGATACGCTCGGCGCCGACCCGATAGGCGCGGCTGTCGCCGACCCAGGCGATCTCGAAAGCGCCGCCGGCGAAGCGCACCGCGACCACCGTGGTGCCCATGCCGCGGCCTTGGCTATCGCTGGCCGCGGCGGCGACGATCGCGCGATTGGCCCGGTGCACCGCATCGACCAGGGACGCGTCGACGGCGCAGGCGCTCTGCAAGGTTTCCAGCGCCAAGGCACTGGCCACCTCACCGCAACTATGCCCGCCCATGCCGTCGGCCACCGCCCACAGGTTCAGGTCGGGGCAGCACAGCACGGCATCCTCGTTGTGCCCGCGCACCTGGCCGGCGACGCTTTGTCCGGCATATATCAGGGTTTCTTCGATCAAGGTCATCGGCTGCTTCTGGAGCCGGGGAACCGCCCCGGCGAACGCACAAGAGCGCCCATGATGCGGCCGTGCAGCGCGGCTGTCACCGGTATAAGGGGAAATTTGCCGGCGAACTGTTAACCAGTCGAACAGTCGCCGCCCGCTGACCGCGCCTTATTGCGCCTGCCAGGTTATGCTTGGCCGCGCAGCAAAACTTCAACCCTCCGACAGCGGATGCCCGATCTGTACTACCGCGCCCTCCCCGCTCCGCTCAAACCGCTCGCGGAAAAATTCTACCGGGCGCAACGTAGCGCCATACGCAGCCATTCCACGGATCAGCTATGGGTCGCCCAGCAAGGCGAGATCTGCGCGGCATTGTGCCTGCGCCCGGTCGAGTCGGGACTGTGGCTGACCAGCCTGCTGGTCGCGCCGTCGCTACGTGGCCAGGGCATCGCAAGCCGCTTGATCGAGCACGCACTGGCCGATCGCAGCGAGCCGGTCTGGCTATTTTGTCATCCGCAATTGACGGCGTTTTACCGGCGCCTTGGCTTCACGCCCTGCGACGCGCTGCCCCATAGCCTCAGCCAACGCCTGCAGCGCTACCAGCGCAGCAAACAACTGATCGCCCTGATGCGCGTGCCGACTTCATAGAGAGACGGGAAGCATCGACGGCTTCGGCGCCGCGCATCGTTCAGCCAGCCGCAACTCGCTCACCGCGCCAGTGCCACACCCAGCGCCGGCCGCGGGCGCAACAGATGAAAGGCGCTAAATGCCGTCACAGCGAATACGCAGTTCAGCACCAGCATGGGCCAAGCCGTGCCATCCGCCAGCATGCTCAGCAGCACGCCGCTGCACGTCGCCCCCGCCATCTGTGCAAAGCCCATGAACCCAGCCGCCAAACCGGCGCGATGCGCATTGGGGATGACCGCCCCGGCCACCGAGGCCGGCAGCAACATGCCGCCGCCCAAGGTAACCAGCACCTGTGGGATCGACAGCCCCAGCACCGACAGACCGAACAGCAGGTAGACCGCCAGGGTGGTGACGCCACCGAGCGCGACCAGCACCGCGCCTATGGCCACGATTTTCTCGGGCCCCAACTGCATGATCCGGCGCTGGGTAAACAACGCACCGACGATCAGTGCCGAGACGATCGCACCGAAGGTAAGGCCATATTGCGCCGGGCTCAGCTCGAGCAAGCCGATATACACCGCCGAAGAGCCGGCCACCACCGCGAACATCGCCCCATAGGTACAGGCCAGCGTCAGCGCCAGGGCGCGAAACGAAGCGGCGCGCAGCAGGTCGGCGTAATTGCCGGCGAGAAGGCGTAACTGCCCGGCCTGCGGGTCGAGGTTGCGGTTGCTCTCGCGATATAGGCCCAACACCGCCAGCAGCGCGCCGAAGCCGATCGCCAAGGCCAGCAGAATAGGCGCACGCCAGCCGCCATACAGGGTCAACACACCGCCGATCATCGGCGACAAAGCGATCGCGCAGAGCATGCCGATCACCGTCAACGCCAATGCCGGACCGGCTTGCGCCTGCCACACATCCCGCACGATGGCCCGCGCCAGCACCAGTGCGGCACAGGCACTGAGCCCTTGCAGCACGCGGGCGGCGACGAACTCGCCCATGCTGCTGGCCAACAGCATCCACAGCGTGGCCAACAGGTACACCGCCAGGCCGGCGAGCAATACCGGACGCCGGCCGATGCGGTCGGACAACGGCCCCAGCCACAGCTGGCCGAGACCAAAGGCGGCGACGAAGGCCGACAGCGCCAGCAGACTGCTGCCCGGACGTGCCGACATGATCAGCTCGATGGCTCCGAGGCTGGGGATGATCAGTTGCGTGGAAATCTCCCCCAATGCGGTCAAGACAACCAGCATCAGCAACAGACTGCGGGACGGCGATGGATAGGTTTGCATGGTGGGTGTCCTGTACTTTGCGCTCGATTCGAGACGTTCTCGATTCTTTACATTTCAACCATAATATTATCGATCATATTACGTCTATAATTTATTTATCTTAACCCCTGCCACCGGTCGCCATACTCAGGCGTGCCATCATCGGCGGCCGAGAAAGTGACCAGCGCAAAGCAGTCGCGGACTAAGGCGAATTACAGGTATAAGATGACGGTCAGCATCTGAACTCAGGCAACACCGGGAATCCCTATGCGTTATTCAGAAGACCATAAAGCCCAGACCCGCCAGCGCATCATCGATGAGGCCGCGCGGCTGTTTCGTCGCGACGGCGTCGGCGCTACCGGCCTGCAACCGCTGATGAAAACCCTGGGGCTGACCCACGGCGGTTTCTACGCGCACTTCACATCGAAAGACGAGCTGGTGGAAACCGCCCTGCGCCACAGCGTCGAAAAGCTCGACGCGGTCACTGCGGCGATGACCGATAACGACAAGCCGCTGGCCGGCCTGATCAATGGTTATCTATCGACAGCGCACCGCGCCAATCCGGGCGAAGGTTGCCCATTGCCGACCCTATCCGCTGAGCTGGGCCAGCGCGGCGCCCCCAGCCCGACCACCGACGCTATGGTGCGCAGCCGTCTTGGCACGATCGAAGCCGGTCTCGACGGCGAGCATGCCGCGGATCAGAGCGTATTGATCCTCAGCGCCATGGTCGGCGCCCTGCTGCTGTCGCGCAGCGTCAACGACGCCGAGCTGTCCGACCGCCTGCTGCAAACCACTCGCCGCCTGTTGATCGAACAGAACACCGACGAAACCGCCTGAGCGGATACCGTACAACCCCGCGAAACACAAAAAAGCGGACAACCCTTGCAGGTTGTCCGCTTCGCCCTAACCCCAGCGGTCAGGTGTTGCGATCAGTTATGACGGATCAAATGATCGAAGGCGCTGAGCGACGCTTTGGCGCCCTCGCCCACGGCGATAACGATCTGTTTGTACGGCACTGTGGTCACGTCGCCCGCGGCGAAGATCCCGGGCAGCGATGTTTCGCCACGGGCGTCGACGATGATCTCGCCGCGCGGCGACAGCTCGACGGTACCCTTGAGCCAGTCGGAGTTCGGCAACAGGCCGATCTGCACGAAGATGCCTTCCAGCGCGAGGGTGTGGAACTCGCTGGAGTTGCGGTCCTTGTACACCAGGCCGTTGACCTTCTGGCCGTCGCCGGTCACTTCGCTGGTCAGGGCGCTGGTGATCACGCTGACATTCGGCAGGCTCATCAGCTTGCGCTGCAGCACCGCATCGGCACGCAGCTGGCTGTCGAACTCGAGCAAGGTGACATGGGCGACTATGCCCGCCAGATCGATGGCCGCCTCGACGCCTGAGTTGCCGCCGCCGATCACCGCGACGCGCTTGCCCTTGAACAGCGGGCCGTCGCAGTGCGGGCAGTAGGCCACGCCCTTGCCGCGGTACTCCTGCTCGCCAGGCACGTTCATTTCGCGCCAACGGGCTCCAGTGGCGAGAATCAAGGTCTTGGCCTTGAGCGACGCGCCGCTCTCGAAGCGTACTTCATGCAGGTCGCCGGCCTCCTTGGCGGGCACGATGGCGCTGGCGCGCTGCAGGTTCATGATGTCGACGTCGTATTGCTTGACGTGCTCTTCCAAGGCGCGGGCCAGCTTCGGCCCTTCGGTTTCCTGGACCGAGATGAAGTTCTCGATGGCCATGGTATCGAGCACCTGGCCGCCGAAACGCTCGGCCGCCACGCCGGTGCGAATACCCTTGCGCGCGGCGTAGATCGCCGCCGCGGCGCCGGCCGGGCCGCCACCGACCACCAGCACGTCGAACGCCGCTTTGGCGTTGAGCTTATCGGCGTCGCGGGCGCTGGCGCCGGTGTCGATCTTGGCGAGAATCTCTTCCACGCCCATCCGGCCCTGGCCGAATAGTTCGCCGTTGAGGTAGATGCTCGGCACCGACATGATCTGCCGCGCTTCGACTTCCGCCTGGAACAGCGCGCCGTCGATCGCCACATGGCGGATATTCGGGTTGAGCACCGCCATCAGATTCAGCGCCTGCACCACGTCCGGGCAGTTCTGGCAGGACAGCGAGAAATAGGTCTCGAAACTGAATTGGCCTTCGACGCCTTTGACCTGCTCGATCAACTCGGCCTCGAGCTTGGACGGATGGCCGCCGACCTGCAGCAACGCCAGCACCAAGGAGGTGAACTCATGGCCCATGGGGATGCCGGCGAAACGCAGGCCGATATCCGCCCCCGGGCGATTCAGCGCGAAGGACGGCGTGCGGCTGTCGCTGCCGTCTTCGCGCAAGGTGATCTTGTCGGTCAGTCCGACGATGTCGTGCAACAAGGCACTGAGTTCGCGGGATTTATCGCTGTCATCGAGGGACGCGACTATCTCAAACGGCTGAGTGACCTTTTCCAGATAGGCCTTCAATTGGCCTTTAAGCGTGGCGTCCAACATGATGCAGGTATCCCTTTGACAAAATTCAGGAACAAAAACGCCCGAGCGGATCGCGCCCGGGCGTCCGGCACTGGAGGGCTGGGTAACAGCCCTTAAGCACGTTTAGCAGCAAAACGGAGTGGAAAGCGTCGCGAGCGAAACGCTGGCAAGGCGGGATCAGGCGAGGAAGCGGAGTGTACGACTGTACATGAGCATTCCGAGTCTGATCCCAACGCCGCCAGCGTGAGCGCAGCAGCTTTGCGACCGTTTTTTAGATTTTGCCGACCAGATCCAGAGACGGCGCCAAAGTCGCCTCGCCTTCTTTCCACTTGGCCGGGCAGACTTCACCCGGATGAGCGGCGGTGTACTGAGCGGCTTTCAGCTTGCGCAGGGTTTCCGATACGTCGCGGGCGATTTCGTTGGAGTGGATTTCCACGGTCTTGATCACGCCTTCCGGGTTGATCAGGAAGGTGCCGCGCAGCGCCAGGCCTTCTTCCTCGATATGCACGCCGAAAGCGCGGGTCAGTGCGTGGGTTGGGTCGCCGACCAGCGGGAACTGAGCCTTGCTGACAGCCGGGGAAGTCTCGTGCCAGACCTTGTGCGAGAAATGGGTGTCGGTGGTGACGATATAGACTTCGGCGCCCGCCTTCTGGAACTCGCCGTAGTTGTTGGCAGCGTCTTCGATCTCGGTCGGGCAGTTGAAGGTGAAGGCGGCCGGCATGAAGATCAGCACCGACCACTTGCCCTTCAGGGACTGCTCGGTGACTTCGATGAACTTGCCGTTGTGGAAGGCGTTGGCTTTGAAAGGTTGAACGGTGCTGTTGATCATTGAGCGACTCCTCAGGGGTGATTTAATTGAGTGATTGAATTCGACCCGGAGAAGACTACCCGCCTATGTACGAAACACCTTATTGATTGAAGCCATGGGTTTGATTGGCTGATTCAATCGAACCCACAACAAAATTTTAAAAAACAAAGACTTAATTCAGATCGTAATTGTAGGAACCTGGGGGACGCCTAGTTGGGAACGCCTAGTTGCGGACGCCTAGTCGGAAGCGCCCAGTCCTTGCTGGCGATCTTTATAGGTCAAAAGCATCGCCAGCAAGCTGGCTCCTACATTTAGCAGGCCGTTGAAAAACGTAGGCGAGGCAGGCAAGACAAGGCAAAAACGGCCGAAAAGCGGAGTTTACTGGTGTAAATGAGCATTTTGAGGCCGTTTTTAACGCAGTATTGCCAACGCAGGTAGTTTTTCAACGGCCTGCTAGAGATGGCGTATCAGCTCAAGCTATCGTCGATCACCAGCACCAGCTTGCCGTCGACCTGATTGCTCGCCAGCGCGGCGAAGGCCGCTTCCGCGTCTTCGACCGCGAAGCGCTGCTGCAATTGGGGTTTGAGGCGGCCCTCGGCGAACAACGGCCACACCTGCTGCTGCAGATCGCGCAGCAGATCGGCCTTGAACTGGTCGTCGCGGTTGCGCAGGGTCGAGCCGATCAGTTGCACGCGTTTGCTCAGCAGCACGCCCATATCCAATTCGGCCTGACGCCCGCCCATCAAACCGATATTGATCCAACGCCCGTCGAGCCCCAGCAGCGCCAGGTTCAATGCGGCATAGTGGCCGCCCACCGGGTCGAGAATCACATCGAAGGGCGCGAAGTTGCGCAGGGCCTGCAGATCGTCATCCCGCAGCACGCCGCCCTGAGCACCCAGGGACTCGCAATAGGCCAGCCGCTCGGCCGAACCGACACTGACCCAACACGGATTGCCGAAGGCTTTGCAGAGCTGGATAGCCGCCGAGCCGACACCGCTTGCGCCGGCATGCAGGAGGACCTTTTCGCCCGGTTTCAGTGCGGCAAGCTGGAATAGATTGAGCCAGGCCGTGGCATAGACTTCCGGCAGCGCCGCCGCCTCGTGCAGCGAGACACCTTCGGGTATCGGCAAGACGTGCCGCGCATCGACCACCACCTCTTCGGCCATACCGCCGCCGGCGAGCAAAGCGCACACCCGGTCACCGACTTTCCAGTCGCAACCGGCGCCGACTTCGCTGATGATTCCGGCGCATTCCAGGCCCAAGGTCGCGCTGGCGCCGGGTGGCGGCGGATACAAGCCGGCGCGCTGCAACAAATCGGCGCGATTCAGCCCCGCAGCCGCCACGCGAATGCGAACTTCGCCCACATCGCAGGCCGGAACCTGTTGCTCCAGCCACTCCACACGCCCTTCAACGCCTTGCAATGCCTTCACGCTGCCTCCATAGTGCATTTAAACGAGCCCCGCACGTGCGCCGGGCTTTTGCATTGCGCCGATGGAACTGGCGCCCTTACAGACGGCCTAATATGCGTTATCAATTGCCTGTACGTCGAATCGGTGTGAAACGTCCCCTGCTCAGCACCCTCCTCGCCCTTAGCCTCAGCCTAGGCGCTTCGCCGCTCTACGCGAAAGCCACCACCCCCGATCCCTGGGAATATCTGCAGCCCACGCGCGAGCAGGTGATCGCCAGCCTCAATGTGGTCGAGCTGCTCAATCGCCACCACTACAACAAGCCGCCGCTGAACGATGAGCGTTCGAACAAGATCTATCAGGGCTACCTGAAGATGCTCGACCCCTCGCGCAGCTACTTCACCGCGGGCGATATCGCTGAATTCGACCAGTGGCGCGATCAATTCGATGACTTGCTGAAGAATGGCGAATTGCAGCCGGGCTTCCTGATCTACAAACGCCACCTCGAGCGCCTGCAAGGCCGCCTGCAATTCGCCTTGAACATGCTCGAACAAGGCATCGACAAGTTCGACTTCAGCGTCGACGAAAGCTTGTTGATCGATCGCGAAAACGCCCCTTGGGTCGCCGATACCGCCGCCCTCGACGATCTCTGGCGCAAGCGGGTGAAGGACGAAGTGCTGCGCCTGAAAATCGCCGGCAAAGAACCCAAGGCGATTCAGGAACTGCTGATCAAGCGCTACAAGAATCAGCTGTCGCGCCTGCAGCAAACCCGCGGCGAAGACATCTTCCAGTCGTATATCAACGCCTTTGCGATGTCCTACGACCCTCACACCACCTATCTGTCGCCGGATAACGCGGAAAATTTCGACATCAACATGAGCCTGTCGCTGGAAGGTATCGGCGCCGTGCTGCAAAGCGACAACGAACACGTCAAGGTGGTGCGTCTGGTACCCGCCGGCCCTGCCGAAAAGAGCAAGCAGATCGCCCCGGCGGACAAGATCGTCGGGGTTGCCCAGGGCAACGACGAAATGGTCGACGTAATCGGCTGGCGTCTGGACGAAGTGGTCAAACTGATTCGCGGCCCGAAAGGTTCGCTAGTGCGCCTGGAAGTGATTCCGGCGAGCAACGCGCCGAACGACCAGACCAGCAAAGTGGTCAACATCACCCGCGAAGCGGTCAAGCTGGAGGAGCAAGCGGCGAAGAAATCCGTGCTGGAGCTCAACCACCAGGGCCGCGACTACAAGCTGGGGATTATCGAGATACCGGCGTTCTACCTGGACTTCAAAGCGTTCCGCGCCGGCGACCCGAACTACACCAGCACCACCCGCGACGTGAAACGCCTGCTCACCGAGCTGCAGAAGGAAAAAGTCGACGGCGTGGTCATCGACTTGCGCAACAATGGCGGCGGTTCGCTGCAGGAAGCCACCGAGTTGACCGGACTGTTCATCGATCAGGGGCCGACCGTGCTGGTGCGCAACAGCGACGGCCGCGTCGACGTACTGGCCGACGAAAACAGCGGGGTCTTCTACAAGGGACCGCTGGCGGTGCTGGTCAACCGCCTGTCCGCCTCGGCTTCGGAGATTTTCGCCGGCGCCATGCAGGACTATCACCGAGCCCTGATCCTCGGCGGACAGACCTTCGGCAAAGGCACGGTGCAAACCATTCAGCCGCTCAACCACGGCGAACTGAAGCTGACCCTGGCCAAGTTCTACCGCGTTTCCGGACAGAGCACCCAGCACCAGGGGGTGATCCCGGATATCCAATACCCCGACGTGATGGATACCAAGGAAATCGGCGAAAGCGCATTGCCCGAAGCCATGCCCTGGGACAGCATCAAGCCGGCGATCAAACCGGAGCTGGACCCGATCAAGCCGTTCCTGGTCGAGCTGCAAGCGCGCTACGAGAACCGCACGGCGAAAAACCCGGACTTCACCTTCACCCGCGACCAGCTGACCCTGGCGCAGAAGTTGATGGCCGAAACCAGCGTCAGCCTCAACGAAACCAAGCGTCGCGCGCAGCAGAGCGATATCGAAGCCCAGCAACTGGTGATCGAGAACAGCCGCCGCAAGGCCAAGGGCGAAGACCTGCTCAGCAAACTCGAGGAAGAGGACGAAGACACGGCGCCGAGCGAACCGAAGAAGACCAAGCCGGAAGACGACGCCTTCCTCGCCGAAAGCGGACACATCCTGATCGATTACCTCGGGCTGAGTTCCAGGCTGGCCAAGCAATAAACGGGAGCCGGCACGGACGTCATCAAACAGTCATCAAACTGTCGTGAAATGCAGGGGCTGATAGCAATCAGCCCCTTTTTTTTACGGATACTCAGCCATGACCGTCACCGAGCAGTTGAGCGCGCTGAATCATATTCTTGCTCACGGCGACCTACACAGCCTGTTTCAACCGATCGTCTGCCTCTCCGAGCGACGCATCCTCGGCTATGAAGCCCTGACCCGCGGCCCATCCAACAGCCCCCTGCATTCGCCCCTGACGCTGTTCGCCGTGGCCCGCCACGCCGGGCGCTTGAGCGAGCTGGAAGTGGCCTGCCGCCGCAATGCCTGCCGGCGTTTCAGCGAACTGAAACTACAGGGCAAACTGTTTCTCAACGTATCGCCGGACTCCCTGCTCGAACCCGGGCACCAGCCGGGACGCACCCTGCAATTGCTGCAGACCTATGGCATCCCGCCCAGCCAGGTGGTGATCGAGCTGACCGAACAATCGCCGACCCACGACTTCGCCTTGCTCGACACCGCCCTGCACCACTACCGCGCCATGGGCTTTTCGATTGCCCTGGACGACCTCGGCGCCGGCTATTCGAGCCTGCGTCTCTGGTCCGAGTTACGCCCGGACTATGTGAAGATCGACCGTCATTTCATCGACGGCATCCATCAGGACCTGGTCAAGCGCGAGTTCGTCGACTCCATCCTGAAAATGGCCAAGGCCTCGCGCGCCCAGGTCATCGCCGAAGGTATCGAGCTGGAGGACGAGCTCAGGGTGCTGGCGGAAATGGGCATCGACCTGCTGCAGGGCTATTTGCTCAGCCGCCCGCAGGAACAACCGCCAACCGACGCTTATCAGCTATTACCGAAGTACAGCGCCAACCCCACACCTCTGAGCGACGGCAGCGGCGACCTCGGCGCCCTGCTCAATAACCAACCCGCGGTGGGCGTGCAAACGCCGATCGCCGAAGTGCTGGAAGCCTTTCGCGCCCAGGCCAACCTGAATTCCCTGGCGGTCCTCAACGAGCAGCAGCAACCGGTGGGCATCGTGCACCGTCACTCTCTTTCCGAGGCCCTGCTCAAGCCCTTCGCGGCCGACCTGTTCGCGCGCAAACCGATCAGCCGCCTGATGAGCGAGGACTTTCTCGCCGTCGAACAATGCCAATCGCTGCAGAAAGTCAGCCGCCTGCTGACCAGTCGCGCGCGCCAACGTATCGAGGAGGACTTCATCGTCACCGACGATGGCCGCTATCAGGGCATGGGCCGGGTGATAGACGTGCTGAAATTGATCACCGAGCTGAAAATCCAGCAGGCCCGCTATGCCAACCCGCTGACCCTGCTCCCCGGCAATGTGCCGATCCAGCAATGCCTGAGCCGCCTGTTGCAGCAGAATCGCGAAGCGGTGATCTGCTACGTGGATATCGACAGCTTCAAGCCGTACAACGACATCAAGGGATTTCACTGTTTGAATTTTTTTGACGTACCTCGCCCTTCGTCTACCCAAGACAGTGAGCAAGGGGCAATCCACGACAGCTCAGTACAGGCCAAGATCACGATAGATTTTTACCCCTCCTCATCCGCGTGCGATGAAGCCTCATCTGAAAAATAGAGACCGCCCAATAGCGGCATATAGACATCACGACTAGCCTCAGTTACGGTTCAGCCTACCGATTGACCCTCAGTAACGGACTACACGTCGCTATGACGCAGATAATAAATCGTGATGCAGCAGATAAGACGAAAGGCTTCCGACTACAAAAGCTTCGTGCCGCAAGGCTCCTTCTTGAAGCAGCCAGCGAAAAATCAAATGTGAATTTCTTCTATGCCGCTATTGAAGTAGAGGAAGACGTAACAATAATAAAAACCTCAGATTTTGTTACCGAGCAAATAATAGAAGAAGATAAAAATTACGATCCCGACAGCAATTTCACCATATTTACAGACGCCGTTATAAATACTCTTGTAAGTTTCTTTGACATTTACGTAGGCAAATGGCAAAAAAGCCACACAACATTATTTACATTTAACTTCTACACAACAACCAACTTCGGAAAAGAGAGAAAAGAAAATCTTTCTGACGGCACAAAAGTAGAATTGCCTAAGGAACCAATCCTTAAGGCACTCCAAGAAAAGTCAGAGATCACTGACCAAACAGCAGGCGTCATTAAAGCAATATTAATTGCCGAATACAAAAAGCAATACGAAAAAATGGAAGGCAACGGATATTTAAAAGCCTTAGAAGAGATATCCATTGACGAATTTAAAATATTTTTAAAAAAGATTACTTGGCTATCTGGCCAAGAAGACGAGACAACTCTTCAGGGAATAGTAGAAAAGTTAATCAAAGAAAGTAATTACTACCAAATTAGCATGAGTGGCAAAGAGCAACTAATACTCGCCAAAATACTAGATAAAATCGATGAGAAACAAAACTTCAAGGACTATGCAGAACGCTTTATAAACTCAGCAGAGGTACAGCTCATCTTCAAGATGGCCGAATCTGAAGTTAATGAAGCCTTACTCGACCCGATCTGGAAAGATCTACACGAATTATCTTTAACAATAACAGACAAACGAAATCTCGAAGAAAAAATACTAGATGTTTGTCCAACCTATCCAAGCTCAAAAATCTCAACTCTTGCGAGAAAGGCTTGCAACTCAAAGACAGAAGAAGACGCGAGTAACAAAAGTTTCTTATCATTAAAATATAGAGTTTTTGAGGCATGCGATGATCATTTTTTTGATCATGAAAAACTGAAGCATGGCGTTGACAGCAAATCAATCGATACCACTATAAAAGCCTTACAGGAAAAAGCCGCTAACTCAGTTGAAGAACTAAAGAAAGACTACACCTATACCATATCGAACAGAGAAACCGTCAACAGCATAGTGCTCAACCTAATAGACTCATGTTTTATTAGTCTCGACGAGGAAAAATCCGAATGAACGAGGCTGCCAAAAAAAACCTGATGTTTATTTCGTCAGATGACTTTTACCTAATAACTTACTCGACCATTATAATCCTTGACTGCCTTGGCTGCACAAAGGAAAGAGAATTCAAAGATTATAGAAAGATCCCATTTATAATCGAGCTAATAAATAACAAAAGAAACATAGCAATACTAGAAGCAACTCCTTTAGAAAAACTGCACAAAAGCGACAGAGACTATCTTTTTCAAAGCTATACCAATGGGTTGGCCAAAAGAAGTGAAACCTTAAAAATATTATTCACCCTCGAAAAGAAAGGCTATATAAGCCTTCAACAAGGAAGCATAGACCCCCTAGTCAATATAACCTTGAAAAAAGAAAATCTACCTAAAGATTTTTTATCAAAGAAAATCTTCGACACCGAATACCAGAACTGCCAAAAGTTTAAAAAAATAATCCAAAGAAGCACTACACTTACTCTTGATACCTTTCTCAGCAAAACATACAGGGATAGAGGCGTAAAAATATGGGAAGTTTAAGAATCCAAAAGGTAGTTTATCAAGGCACCGACTACCATTTTGAGTCCCCCATATTTGATGAAAACCTCATTCTAATAGAGGGCGACAATGGCACAGGAAAAAGCACATTTTGCAACTTAATCTATTACGGCCTTGGCGGCAGAGTTAACGAATTCAGCAGAAAAGAAAAAAAGGAACAGCACAAGCAAATAACAAATGACAAAGACAATCGCGTAGAACTTTATATAAAAATAAATGATGAGAGCTTTAAGCTCACACGATACATAGAAGACAATGACATAACTATTTCTTCGACATTAGAAGCATGTGACATCCAGAAAAGAACACTTGCAATACTACACAATAGCGATATCGCTCCAATTGTGCTTCAAGTATTCCGTGCTCAAGAATCTGAATATATCTTTTCGGACTGGATCTTATCAAAACTAAAAATATCTGTCGTTGAGTTATATCAGGGCTATAAAAACTTTAAAATAAACTTTAACGACCTTATGCGTCTTATCTATCATGACCAGCAACCAGACCCCAGAGGGGTTTACAAGAAGCTGGACACTCAGAACAACTTCATGAACGATTCTGAGCTTCTGAGGAAAGCTATTTTTGAGCTATTGGTAGGCAAGACATACTCGGAATATTACGACTCTCTTTCCAAGTCTAAGCTCTTAGAAAAGGAAAAAAACATAGCAGCAGGACTTCTAAAAGAATACTCACGAATCATAGAGGAGTTATCAGGAAGTTCAGAGCCTCTGAATATAACTTTCTTACAAAGATCTTTGCAAGAAAAAGAGCAGCAGCTAGAAAGATTACATGACTCCAGAAAAAAATTCAAAAACAGTAGAGATACAAAAAAGACAGCAGTAGACCACACACTAATAGACATAAAAAACAAAATCACCGAAAAACAACTTGCATTAAACGAGCTAAACCAGAAATTAATTTCAACAATCCAAGAAAGGCAGAAGCTTAACTCCATAAAAGAGAGCACCTTCAGAGAAATATCTCAAATAGCAAAAATAATCCACTCCCATGACCAACTTAACTTATTTTCAGCCGATACCTGCCCATATTGCTTAGGAAAAGTTGAGCGAATAGCAGGTCATTGCGTGTGCGGCTCAGAAATCAAAGAAGAACAGTACCAACGTTTTTTTTACACATCAAAAGAATATAAAGAAATTTACAAGTCAAAAATAAAGACAACTCACACAATCGAGATAGCAGTAGCTGATTGCGAAGAAGAGTTGAGTAATACCCAAAAAGCCATTGCAACTCTGGAGGCAGAAATCCCAGAACTAATGCGAAAGATAGAAGAGCGTGTAGACAACCTCGACGCCCCTGTAGATCTTGATACGATTAATGATATCGACGATGAAATATTAAATACTCGCCAAGATATAGAAACGATACGCCAGCAAATGGAAGCGGAAAGTAAAAATGTCCGCTTAATAAATGATTACGAAAAGAAAAGAAGCGATCATGAAAAATCAAAGCTATTGACAGACCAGTTAGAGGCCAACGCAAAAATTGATATACAGGAGAAGGTAGGCAAACTAAGCTCAATATACAACCAACTTATGACGGACGCCCTTCCCGACTGTAATACTGCAAGAATTAGTATAGAGGACTACTTGCCGGTAGTTGGTAGCGGAGAGTATAGAGAGGCCAGCTCAGCAGTATCAAGAAGGCTAATGTACTATCTTGCATTAATGAACTTATCACTATCACAAGAAGACGTACCTTTCCCTCGATTCTTGCTTATCGATACGCCAGAAACTTCAGGGATTGAACTAGATAACCTTAAGCGTTGCCTTGAAAAAATTGGCGAGCTTGGCAGTTATGGAAAGTCTTATCAGGTAATTCTTACTACTGGTCTTAAAAAATACCCCGACAGCTTTAAGGCTTATCGAAAGATATATCTGCCTGACAAACAGCATCGCCTATTGATTAAGAACTAAAGAGCACAATACTGAGGCCACTTTTCATTTTCACAAATTAGCGCCCTTCAACGACATCAAGGGATTTCACTGTTTGAATTTTTTTGACGTACCTCGCCCTTCGTCTACCCAAGACAGTGAGCAAGGGGCAATCCACGACAGCTCAGTACAGGCCAAGATCACGATAGATTTTTACCCCTCCTCATCCGCGTGCGATGAAGCCTCATCTGAAAAATAGAGACCGCCCAATAGCGGCATATAGACATCACGACTAGCCTCAGTTACGGTTCAGCCTACCGATTGACCCTCAGTAACGGACTACACGTCGCTATGACGCAGATAATAAATCGTGATGCAGCAGATAAGACGAAAGGCTTCCGACTACAAAAGCTTCGTGCCGCAAGGCTCCTTCTTGAAGCAGCCAGCGAAAAATCAAATGTGAATTTCTTCTATGCCGCTATTGAAGTAGAGGAAGACGTAACAATAATAAAAACCTCAGATTTTGTTACCGAGCAAATAATAGAAGAAGATAAAAATTACGATCCCGACAGCAATTTCACCATATTTACAGACGCCGTTATAAATACTCTTGTAAGTTTCTTTGACATTTACGTAGGCAAATGGCAAAAAAGCCACACAACATTATTTACATTTAACTTCTACACAACAACCAACTTCGGAAAAGAGAGAAAAGAAAATCTTTCTGACGGCACAAAAGTAGAATTGCCTAAGGAACCAATCCTTAAGGCACTCCAAGAAAAGTCAGAGATCACTGACCAAACAGCAGGCGTCATTAAAGCAATATTAATTGCCGAATACAAAAAGCAATACGAAAAAATGGAAGGCAACGGATATTTAAAAGCCTTAGAAGAGATATCCATTGACGAATTTAAAATATTTTTAAAAAAGATTACTTGGCTATCTGGCCAAGAAGACGAGACAACTCTTCAGGGAATAGTAGAAAAGTTAATCAAAGAAAGTAATTACTACCAAATTAGCATGAGTGGCAAAGAGCAACTAATACTCGCCAAAATACTAGATAAAATCGATGAGAAACAAAACTTCAAGGACTATGCAGAACGCTTTATAAACTCAGCAGAGGTACAGCTCATCTTCAAGATGGCCGAATCTGAAGTTAATGAAGCCTTACTCGACCCGATCTGGAAAGATCTACACGAATTATCTTTAACAATAACAGACAAACGAAATCTCGAAGAAAAAATACTAGATGTTTGTCCAACCTATCCAAGCTCAAAAATCTCAACTCTTGCGAGAAAGGCTTGCAACTCAAAGACAGAAGAAGACGCGAGTAACAAAAGTTTCTTATCATTAAAATATAGAGTTTTTGAGGCATGCGATGATCATTTTTTTGATCATGAAAAACTGAAGCATGGCGTTGACAGCAAATCAATCGATACCACTATAAAAGCCTTACAGGAAAAAGCCGCTAACTCAGTTGAAGAACTAAAGAAAGACTACACCTATACCATATCGAACAGAGAAACCGTCAACAGCATAGTGCTCAACCTAATAGACTCATGTTTTATTAGTCTCGACGAGGAAAAATCCGAATGAACGAGGCTGCCAAAAAAAACCTGATGTTTATTTCGTCAGATGACTTTTACCTAATAACTTACTCGACCATTATAATCCTTGACTGCCTTGGCTGCACAAAGGAAAGAGAATTCAAAGATTATAGAAAGATCCCATTTATAATCGAGCTAATAAATAACAAAAGAAACATAGCAATACTAGAAGCAACTCCTTTAGAAAAACTGCACAAAAGCGACAGAGACTATCTTTTTCAAAGCTATACCAATGGGTTGGCCAAAAGAAGTGAAACCTTAAAAATATTATTCACCCTCGAAAAGAAAGGCTATATAAGCCTTCAACAAGGAAGCATAGACCCCCTAGTCAATATAACCTTGAAAAAAGAAAATCTACCTAAAGATTTTTTATCAAAGAAAATCTTCGACACCGAATACCAGAACTGCCAAAAGTTTAAAAAAATAATCCAAAGAAGCACTACACTTACTCTTGATACCTTTCTCAGCAAAACATACAGGGATAGAGGCGTAAAAATATGGGAAGTTTAAGAATCCAAAAGGTAGTTTATCAAGGCACCGACTACCATTTTGAGTCCCCCATATTTGATGAAAACCTCATTCTAATAGAGGGCGACAATGGCACAGGAAAAAGCACATTTTGCAACTTAATCTATTACGGCCTTGGCGGCAGAGTTAACGAATTCAGCAGAAAAGAAAAAAAGGAACAGCACAAGCAAATAACAAATGACAAAGACAATCGCGTAGAACTTTATATAAAAATAAATGATGAGAGCTTTAAGCTCACACGATACATAGAAGACAATGACATAACTATTTCTTCGACATTAGAAGCATGTGACATCCAGAAAAGAACACTTGCAATACTACACAATAGCGATATCGCTCCAATTGTGCTTCAAGTATTCCGTGCTCAAGAATCTGAATATATCTTTTCGGACTGGATCTTATCAAAACTAAAAATATCTGTCGTTGAGTTATATCAGGGCTATAAAAACTTTAAAATAAACTTTAACGACCTTATGCGTCTTATCTATCATGACCAGCAACCAGACCCCAGAGGGGTTTACAAGAAGCTGGACACTCAGAACAACTTCATGAACGATTCTGAGCTTCTGAGGAAAGCTATTTTTGAGCTATTGGTAGGCAAGACATACTCGGAATATTACGACTCTCTTTCCAAGTCTAAGCTCTTAGAAAAGGAAAAAAACATAGCAGCAGGACTTCTAAAAGAATACTCACGAATCATAGAGGAGTTATCAGGAAGTTCAGAGCCTCTGAATATAACTTTCTTACAAAGATCTTTGCAAGAAAAAGAGCAGCAGCTAGAAAGATTACATGACTCCAGAAAAAAATTCAAAAACAGTAGAGATACAAAAAAGACAGCAGTAGACCACACACTAATAGACATAAAAAACAAAATCACCGAAAAACAACTTGCATTAAACGAGCTAAACCAGAAATTAATTTCAACAATCCAAGAAAGGCAGAAGCTTAACTCCATAAAAGAGAGCACCTTCAGAGAAATATCTCAAATAGCAAAAATAATCCACTCCCATGACCAACTTAACTTATTTTCAGCCGATACCTGCCCATATTGCTTAGGAAAAGTTGAGCGAATAGCAGGTCATTGCGTGTGCGGCTCAGAAATCAAAGAAGAACAGTACCAACGTTTTTTTTACACATCAAAAGAATATAAAGAAATTTACAAGTCAAAAATAAAGACAACTCACACAATCGAGATAGCAGTAGCTGATTGCGAAGAAGAGTTGAGTAATACCCAAAAAGCCATTGCAACTCTGGAGGCAGAAATCCCAGAACTAATGCGAAAGATAGAAGAGCGTGTAGACAACCTCGACGCCCCTGTAGATCTTGATACGATTAATGATATCGACGATGAAATATTAAATACTCGCCAAGATATAGAAACGATACGCCAGCAAATGGAAGCGGAAAGTAAAAATGTCCGCTTAATAAATGATTACGAAAAGAAAAGAAGCGATCATGAAAAATCAAAGCTATTGACAGACCAGTTAGAGGCCAACGCAAAAATTGATATACAGGAGAAGGTAGGCAAACTAAGCTCAATATACAACCAACTTATGACGGACGCCCTTCCCGACTGTAATACTGCAAGAATTAGTATAGAGGACTACTTGCCGGTAGTTGGTAGCGGAGAGTATAGAGAGGCCAGCTCAGCAGTATCAAGAAGGCTAATGTACTATCTTGCATTAATGAACTTATCACTATCACAAGAAGACGTACCTTTCCCTCGATTCTTGCTTATCGATACGCCAGAAACTTCAGGGATTGAACTAGATAACCTTAAGCGTTGCCTTGAAAAAATTGGCGAGCTTGGCAGTTATGGAAAGTCTTATCAGGTAATTCTTACTACTGGTCTTAAAAAATACCCCGACAGCTTTAAGGCTTATCGAAAGATATATCTGCCTGACAAACAGCATCGCCTATTGATTAAGAACTAAAGAGCACAATACTGAGGCCACTTTTCATTTTCACAAATTAGCGCCCTTCAACGACCTCTACGGCTACGCCAAAGGCGACGAGGTGCTGCTGAGCCTGGCGCAATGCCTGACCCAGCAGGTCGATCCGAGCAAGGATTTCGTCGGCCATATCGGCGGCGACGATTTCCTGCTGGTGTTCGGCTCGGAGGACTGGCGCGCCCGGCTCAATCGCCTGTTCGACGACTTCCAGAATCAGTGCCGGCGCTTCTATCGCGACGAGCACCTGCAGGCCGGCTGTTTTTTCGCCGCCAACCGCCAGGGCAAGCGCAAGGAGTACGCGCTGTTGTCGTTATCCCTGGGCGTGGTGCACCTGCACCCGGAACAGTGCGCGCATCTGGATGCCAACCAACTGGCCGGCCTGGCCTCGGAGGCCAAGCGCCATGCCAAGGGGGTGCCGGGTTACAGCCTGCATATTCTCGATACGCGCGAGCAGTCGGCTTAAGGCTCCTGACGATAGGGCAGCAGACCGCGCGCCTCTTCGGCGTAGGCCAGAATCCCGTCCCTTTCACGCTCGAGAAAATCCGCCACGGCGGCGCGCAACCCCGGATGGCAGAGGTAATGCCAGGAACGACTGATCGTCGGCTCAAAACCGCGGATCAGTTTGTGCTCGCCCTGGGCGCCGGCGTCGAAACGCTGCAGGCCATGGGCGATGGCGTAGTCCATGCCCTGATAGAGACAGGCCTCGAAATGCAGGCGGTCGAACTCCGCCAGACAGCCCCAGTAACGCCCGTACAGGCTATCGCCGCCGACCAGGCTGAAGGCCATGGCCACCAGCCGCGAGCCCTGGCGCGCCAGCACCACGCGGAGCATCTCGGGCATGCGCTCGGCCAACAGGCTGAAGAACAGACGGGTCAGATAAGGCGACTGGCCACGCACGCGATAGGTATTGGCGTAGCACAGGTAAACGAAGTCCCAGTCGGCCTCACTCATCTGCCGGCCTTCGCGCCAGTCGAACTCGATGCCCTGCCCCGCCACCTGCTCGCGCTCCTTGCGCATCTGCTTGCGCTTACGCGAGCTGAGCCCATCGAGAAAATCCTGGAAGTCGCGGTAGCCGCGGTTATGCCAGTGAAACTGGCAGCCGAGCCGCTGCTGCCAACCGTCGCGCCCATGCAGCACGGCATCGTCGGCGCTCTCGGTGAAGTTGATATGCAGGCTGGACAGCCCCTGCTCTTCCAGGCCGGCGGTCAACTCGTCGAGCAATTGCGCAGCCGCCAGCGGGTCGCCGAGCAAGCGCTGACCCGTCACCGGGGAAAACGGAATGGCGCCGAGCAGTTTGGGGTAATAGGCGATGCCTGCGCGGTGGCAGGCATCGGCCCAGCCATGGTCAAACACGTATTCGCCGTAGGAATGGCTTTTCACATAGGCTGGCAATGCCGCCAACGGCTGGCCCTGGTCATCGAGCAACAGCTGATGCGCAGGCTGCCAGCCACTGCGCTCGCCGACGCTGCCGCTGTCTTCCAGAGCGGATAGAAAGGCGTGGCGCAGAAACGGCTGCGGGCTGCCGAGCAACCCATCCCAACTGGCGGGCGTGAGCTCATGCAGGGATCTCAGGCAGGATAAAAGCATCGGTGGGCTCGGTTGTACGGGCAAAGCCGCACTATAACGCCAAGCTGCCGCCGCTGTTGGAGTCGGTGAGATGTTGAGTAAGCTCGGCTACTCATCGATCGCGGTAGAACAGTCAAAAGCGCTGTACCGGTTGCCCAACGTTCAGTCCCCTCTCCCCCGGGAGAGGGTTAGGGGGCTATGGTCAGCGCAAATGGCGGCTTGACGATGAATTGCACTGTCTGCTGGCTCGGATCGCCAGCAAGCTGGCTCCTACGGACGGCATAGGCTCATTTTTCCTCCAGCGCAAACGTGCCTCATACATAACAAAAAAATGCCGCTCACTTCGGGTCAAGTGAGCGGCATTGCGCATGCAACGAGCTTAAAAGGAGCAGCGGATGTAACGCCGTACTTAGAACACGTACTGCAGGCGACCGATGATGGCTTTGCCGTCGTCCTGCACGTCTTCGCCGTCGACTTGCGAGTTGGTGTCGAGGTTGTCGACCTCGTAGTCCACGTAGTTCAGGCTCATGCGCACGGCCGGGGTGGCGAAGTAGTTGACACCCACCACCATGGCATTGGCTTCGAACTCATCGCTCAGGTCGTCCGCGACCACACCGACCACACCGCTCATCATCTGCGCCGGAATGGCGCCTGCGTCGGCGTCGATGGTATTGCTTTCATAGCGCGCGAATACTTCGAAAGTCCCTTTCATATCGGTCGGCTTGTCCCACTTGCCGGCACCGGCCTTGTAGTTGCGGGCGCCGCCGAACATGTAGGAAACCTGGCCGTAATAGCCGCTGGCGTCCACGTCGGCATCGACGCCGCCGGCGGTCTCACCGGAAACCTCACGCTGGAAGTACTCGGCAGCGGCACGGAAGGAGCCGAACTGAGCACCGGTTTCCAGTACCCACTCGACGTCTTTGTCGGTCTCGGCGGTGCTGCCGAAAGCGATACGCGCATCGTCATCGCTGCGAATGCCCATGCGGGTGCGCACGCTGGAGCTGTTGTCATCCGGATTGTTGCTGTGGAAGTTGGCACCCAGGTGGATCACATCGGTGCCGTTCAGGTACGGCGCCCAGTTGGCGCGCAGGGTGTAGCCGAACAGCTCGTCGTTGTCGTCGGACTCATACTTGTCGTAGTGGGCAACCTGAGCCATCAGGCCATAGTTTTCACCAGCGTGCATAACGTTGACGCCGAATTTGGCATCTTCGTCGCCATTGAGGAAGTCATACATGAACGGACGTTCGATGGCGGTGATCCACGACGAGCTGGTGGTGCCTTCCAGACCGTAGTCGACGCCGAACTGGCCAACGGTCACGTCGGCAAAGCCCAGGCCGCTGTAGGTGATAAAGGCACGATCGAAGTCGGTGCCATCATCTTCGTCATAGCTGACACGCAGGCCATAGCCCCAGTCCTTGTAGGCCACGCCTTCGAAACCGACTTCACCGCGCCGGATAAAGGTGTTGAAGGTGTCGTCGAACGGATCGTCCTGGCGGCCTGCCATCAGTCCGTCGAAGTTAGTGGCATCCCACTGCAACTTACCGCCTAGCTTGAAGCTGAATTCCTTGTCGGTAGTGGCGACTTCCAGGCCGCCCTTGGTTTTGATCACGAGATCGGCACCGTCGGTGGTGACGGTGCCGGCGAAAGCCTGGGCGGATACGGCCAGAGCCAGGGCGCTGGTAGCGAAACCGGCCGCTACTCCACGAAAGCTGTGCTTACGGATCATCAAGGATTCCTCTAATAGACTTTTAGTGTTGAAAACACCCGAGCTGGGGGCTCGTTCGTGCTGAGGGGAATCTTGGCGAGGCGATATTTCAGCGCAGTTGCCGTTATATAAAATTTTGATGACTGACTGAACTTTTACTCCTTTCAACTATATGTACGCGCCGCGCCGCTTGAAAAAGACGATATGGCGCGCTCATGGCGCGTTAAACGGGCCGGCGTAGCCCCTTGGCCAGCCAGTAATCCAGACTCAGCCAGCGCCCGGCGCCGCTGAAGAACAGCGCCACCAGCATCACCAGATAGGTGGCGGCGAACTCGATACCGTTGTTCAGGACAACGAACTTGCCGCTGCCGGTCAGCCAGTCGTAGTTGCCGTGCTCCTTGAGAATCGCCCGCGCCCGCTCGATTTTCTCCACCGATGCCAGCACCCGCTCATTGGCGAACGGCGCCGAGGCATCGGCAATCGCTTGCCAGCCGAACGGCAGATGCACGGCGAAGATCGCCACCAACATGGTGACGATCAAAGGAATGCTGATCCAACGCACCGCCAGGCCGAACAACAACAGGATCGCGCCGCCGGCTTCGGTCAGCGCGGCGGCCCAGGCCAGCAGCTCGGGAAAGGGCAAACCCAGCCCCCAGTCGGGATTGCCGAACCAGGCGGCGGTGGCGTCGATATCGGCGAGTTTATGGGTGCCGGCCATCCAGAAAATCGGCACCAGATACAGGCGCAGCAGCAAGGGCCCGATGAAATCCAGACGGCGGGTGGCGTCCAGGGCGTCCTGAAGCCGATTGAGGAAAGTCAGCATGGGGGTATCTCCAAAGTCACCGCGACGTCAGGCGGTCAGGGGGCGCGCCAGATGCCCTGGCGTTGCCAGTCATCGAGCAGTTGTTGGGCGTTGTCGAAATAGTCCGCATCGGCGGCCAAGCCATGTTCGTCGGCCAATTGCCGCAACGTGGCCTCGGCGCTAGCGCCCGCTTGCAGGCCGAGGGCCAGTCGGTAGGCGAAGGGGCTCAGTTGCATAAAGCGCACTTTGTCGTGCGGGTCGCGCCAGACCAGCAAACAGGTGGCCTGCTCCGGCGGGGTGGCGGGCTGAAAGTCGATGCCGAGCCGCTGCACCGGCCAGCGGTACGCCAGCGGCCAGGCCAGGGCCGACCAACCATTGGGCGCGGGCGTTGCATCGCTGACATCCAGGGCCAACTCGACCCATTCGTAATGCGCCAATTCCATAATGAAGGGCGGATCGCCCGCTTGCGCGACATAGCCCTGTTGCAGCCAGCCGAGAAACTCCTGGCTGATCTCCAGAAAATACGGCGTCGCGGCGCGGTGCTCGGCGATAAAGCCACGCACCAAGCGATTCCAGCGCGGCGCCTCGAATAGCGTGCGCAACACCGGGAAGGCGCCGCTGATAAAACTCTCGATATTGTTGAAAAACAGGCTTTCATAGATCGCCATGCGTTCGGCGTCGATGCCTTCGAGCAGCGGCTGCTCGCCGGGTCGACGGATGCGCGCGGCAAAAGCCCGTTGCAGGGCTACGTCGCTCATGTGCCGTAGCTCCGCTGTTGGCCGGCCGCCTGCAACTGGCGAATCTGCGCGACCTCGCCATACAACTCGGCAATCGGCGGGAAGTTGAAGTCGCGCTCCAGCAAAGTCGGCCGCACGCCGTGCACGGCATAGGCATGTTCGAGCAGCGCCCACACCGGGTCGATCACCGCCGCGCCATGGGTATCGATCTTCAAATCCGCGGCCTCGTCGTAGTGCCCGGCGACATGCACATAGGCGATACGCTCGCTGGGCATGGCGGCGATATAGGCACGCGGATCGAAGCCGAAATTGATGGCGTTGACGTATACGTTATTCACATCGAGCAACAGTTGGCAGTCGGCGCGCTCCAGCAGCGCACGGACGAAGCGCGCCTCGTCCAGCTCGCCCGGCAACCGCGCATAGGCCGAGACGTTCTCGACGATCAACGGCCGCTCCAATACCTCCTGCACGGTACGCACCCGCGTGGCGATGCGCGCCACCGACTCTTCGCAGAACGGCAGCGGCATCAGGTCGTACAGCTGACCGTCGTCGGCGCAGGCCGACAGGTGCTCGCTGTAACCACGAATGCCGTGCTCGTCGAGAAAGCCTTTGATGGCCTCGAGCAGTTGCATATCCAGCGGGGCGAAACCGCCGAGGTTGAGGGACAGACCATGGCAGAGAAACGGCAGGCGCTCGGTCAGTGCGCGCAATTGCTTGCCCAGCCGACCGCCGACACCGATCCAGTTTTCCGGCGCCACTTCGAGGAAATCCAACTCGGCCGTGGTGCATTCCGCCAACGCGCCGAGCAGGCCGCGGCGCAAGCCAAGGCCGGCACCGTCGACGAAATCCGTCCGCATGTTCTGCCCTCCCGGCCTCACTCAGGCGTCCTGCTTCTCGGCGCCGCACTTGCCTTCGCCGCATTTGCCTTCGGCTTCAGCCTTGGCACCGGGCTTGGCTTCGCCACCGCATTTGCCTTCGCCGCACTTGCCCTCGCTCTCGGCCTTCATTTCACCGCCGCATTTACCCTCGCCACAGGAACCCTCGGCGGATTTCTCGCCGGCCGCCAGGCTGTAACCGCTGCTCAGCTCTTTCGCGGCGAACGGATTGCCGGCGGCTTGCGCGGTAAATGCGGCGCTGGTCAACAAAGCGGCGCCCAGGCCAGCGACCAGGGTGTTCAGATGTTTCATGGCAACTCTCCAATGCGTTTCGATAATGGGGCCGTATTGGCTCCCTCGGCATAATGGACGCGACAAGCGAGCGGGCGTTACAGCGAGCGGTGATTTTTATCGATCTGCCCAGGCGACGATCCACGGGAGGCCTGCATCCGCCCTACCATGAGAGACTTTGCGCAAGTATGGAGGGGCGACAACGCGCCGTAGGTTGGCGCTGAGCCCGCGAAGCCCAACGAAGGATCACCGTGCTGCGTCAAGCCCATGAACTGGACGATTCGGATTCCGCAACGCGGCTCTTGTAGGGAGAACATGGCGAAGCCTTGTCCGCCGGCAGCGCACTCACCTGTCTGCGCGACCAGATTTTCCGCACAGCGCCATGACCGCCTGAACATCGGCAGATCAGGCAATTCATCGTTACGAATCAGGAATGGCGTATCAGGAACGCTTGCGCCGCAGTTCCGCCAGTTTTTGCGCCAAGGCGTCGAGCTCGGCACTCTGCCCTTGCGGCAGTTTGCGCAGCACTGCCTGACTCAGGCGCATCTGTTTGATAAAGCGTCGGCAGTTATGGCACATGGCCAAGTGCATGCGCACAGCCAGGCGCCTGCGCAGGTTCATCTGACCATCGAGAAAATCGCTGGATTGGGCGACCAGTTCCTTACAACTCAACATGTCCCGGTCTCCTCGAAATGCTCCAGGGTGGCGAACACCTTCAGGCGCGCGCGGTGCAACAGCACCCGCACATTGGAGAGCGAGACCTGCAATAGATTACAAATCTCCTCCAACTCCATCCCCTCGCGCTCGCGCAGGTGCAGCACGCTGCCCTGCAGCTCGGAGAGACTAGCCAGGGTACGCTCCAGGCACTCGCGCAACTCGGCCTCGGTCAGCAGGGCCTCGGGCGTGTCCTGATGCCAGGCATGGGGCGCGAGCAGCCAGTGGCCATCCTCATGGAAGCGCTCCTCGCCGATAGTGCCGTGAGGCGAAGGGATATCGTCCAGCAACACTTCGCGGCGGTTGTGTTTGAGGCGGGTTTTCGCGGTATTCGCGGTGATGGTCAGCAACCAGGTCTTCAGGCTCGAGCGCCCTTGGAAACCCTCCAGGTTACGCACCACCGCAAGCCAGGCGTCCTGCACCACTTCATCGGCGTTGCGGCTGCCGACAATGGCGAACGCCACCGCGCGCATCGCCCCTTGATAAGCGGCGACCAGTTCGCGAAAGGCCTTTTGCTCGCCCGCCAACAGACGGGCGAGCAAGGCGCTGTCGGCGGGATAGTTCATCAGCGCTTACGCAGAATCACGCTGCCGATCGAATAACCGGCGCCGAAGGAGCTGAGCACGCCCAAAGTACCGCTGGGCAAGTCGTCCTGGTTTTTGTGCAGGGCGATCACCGAGCCGGCCGAACTGGTGTTGGCATAGGTGTCGAGAATCACCGGCGCCTCATGGGGCTCGGCATCGCGACCGAGCAGCTTGCGAGCGATCAGCAGGTTCATATTGAGGTTGGCCTGGTGCAGCCAGAAGCGCTTCACATCGCTGACATTCAGCTGATTCTCGGCCAGGTGCGTGGCGATCAGCTCGGCGACCATCGGGCAGACATCGCGGAACACCTTGCGGCCTTCCTGGACGAAGAGTTTGTCCGGCGCCTCTCTGACCTTGCCCTCTTTACCCTCTTCCGCCGTGCGGTTGAGAAAGCCGAAGTTATTGCGGATGTTGTTGCTGAACTGGGTCAACAACTTGGTGCCGACGATCTCGAACTGATATGGCGAGGTGGCCAGATCGGCGCGCTCGACGATCACCGCGGTGCAGGCATCGCCGAAAATGAAATGGCTGTCGCGGTCGCGGAAATTCAAATGGCCGGTACAGATTTCTGGGTTGACCATCAGAATCGCCCGCGCCTGGCCGAGTTGCACGCTATTGGCTGCGGCCTGGATGCCGAAAGTCGCCGAGGAGCAGGCCACGTTCATGTCGTAACCGAAGCCCTGAATACCCAGAGCCGCCTGCACTTCGATGGCCACCGCCGGATAAGCGCGCTGCAGGTTGGAACAGGCGACGATCACCCCGTCGATATCGGCCGCGGTCTTGCCGGCGCGGCTCAGGGCTTCCTGAGCAGCGGCGACCGCCATCTCACAGAGAATCCCCCACTCCTCGTTGGAGCGCTCGGGAATGCGCGGCGTCATGCGCGTGGGGTCGAGGATGCCGGCTTTGTCGATGACGAAACGGCTCTTGATACCCGACGCTTTTTCGATAAAGGCGCTGTTCGATTCGGTCAGCGCCTCGACTTCACCCCGCGCAATCGCCTCGGCATTCTCGCTATTGAACAACTGAACGTAGGCATTGAATGCCTCCACCAGTTCCTCGTTGGAAATGCTGTTAGCCGGGGTAAAAAGACCTGTGCCGCTGATGACGACGTTGTGCACGGGAGGCTCCTCTTGTTCGGGCCGCATATGCCGGCCACTCTCTAAAGTGGTGTGCCCGAGGCAATGCGCCACGGACATAAAAATGCATAAAAAGCGGAGTTTATTCGCCAAACAACGTCAAACGCTCGCCTCGAGCCGCAGAGTTTGCCACAGCCAGACAGCCGGCGTCCTCAGCTATGATGGCGCTCAGTCGAGATAACACAGACTGTGATGCCGGTCGTTTCGACAGCTCCGCCACCTGGAAATGCCCCCGCGCCGACCATTCACACGCACAAGCAGTAGCTCGTTTGTCTAAAACAACGAACCAGATAGATAGCCAATGGCCTTCACAGCATAAACCTAAAGCGTAGAGGCGCGGCACCGGCGGCGTTCCGAAACGCAGAAACCCCTGAATTCACAAGGAAGTTCAGGGGTTTTGGTGGTGCGGTATGGCAAGGCTTTAGCTTCCGATTCGGCGCTATTTGGCATAGTTTCAACCTGCACGCAGCTCGTTGATCAACTCGGGGTGTCGCCCCAGGATCTTGAACAGCTGCACCAAAGGCTGAGGGGCTTCCGTGCATCCTCGCTCGTAACGAGAAAACGCATTGGGTCCACCGCCGAACAACTCTGCTGCCTCTCGCTGACTCAAGTGCAACTGCTTGCGCACACTGCGAATCAGCTCCTGAGTTCCGCCCTGGGCGTTAACCTGTTGACGGGACTCGTTCATGGCACGCATAACGCGCTCGCTTTCAGCAGGCCCCGTCAAGGACTCGCCGCAAGCATCGCACCAGTCAGCCGTTACAGCAGTAATTTGGGTGGTTTGCCCCTTGTAGGTGAAGGGCATATCGCGGGTACCGTGAACCAGTTCCGCCCCACCGCATATTGGACATTTCATGGTCACTTCTCCTTAAAGGATACGATCAGCAGATCGGCTACCAGCGTGAACTTCAGGTACACCTGCCCGAACTCGGTTTCGGGTCGGTAAACGTCCTGCCAGTTGGTATGATCCGCATAGCTTGTCATGCTCTTGAAAAAGTCGCGGCTGGTCAGGGCATTGATTACGACCAGCATATCGGCCACCTCCATGCCCAGCTCAGCGCCCCCTTCAAGGGCCACGCGGGTGAAGCGATAACGCTGCTCGGCCACGGCCTGCTTCACCAGCTACAGCTTGAAATGGGGTTTGCGTTTTTCCATGCAGCGAAACTAACCCTTTAGGTTAGTTTCATCAAGGTGGATTCACATGAAAAGTGACGGCTATACGCAACTGCGCGGCCTATTACTCTCAGGGGCAGCATCCAAGCCCACGATACCGGCTGATCGCCAATACTTCGCACGCCTCCGTCACCGAGTCCGGCAGGCCAAGTCCGCTACGGGCTTATGTGAGTTAGTGACAGCTTTGGCACAGACCGGAGGGGTGCGGGAAGACGCGGGATAAAACGGGAAGAAACGGGATAAGCTAGGAAATACGAGGGCTTCAGCGGGGCGCAGATCGCCAAAATAGTGCCAAAGCCAAAAAGCAGTGCCAAAACTCGAAAACGCCCAAAAGTCGGAATTTCGCGAATCTTTTGGCACAGCGTCCAGGGTCGCAGACAGCACTCGCATCAACACGGGTGGCGGGCTTGTCGGTGCCAACCGCCTTTCAAGGTCAGTCACGAAACTTGAACGGAAGATTGACCGAGCTTTCAAGCTTTCAGGTTCGATCAAATATCGCCCAAGCTACTGAATTCAAAGGCTTAGCTGGCGAAAGACTCTGGGAACATTGACCGCCAACCTTGACCGAACTTGAAACCCGCCAACTGTTCAGACGCCTTCCCTTTGAGCCATCAAGCCTCCCTGATGCGGTGACCCAAAGGCATCCGATTCCGTACCTGTGAATCGGATGTTCTTACGCAACCGCATCCGATTCATCCGAATCCATACAGCCAACTGATTTCAAAAGGATTTTTACAGATAGGTCGCACGCCAAATCCCGGAGGAATCGGACTCAGACAGGCTGCTTGAAACATCCCATTCCCGCTACCTGGAACCGCAGAACCCCTTTCTTTTCTCACCAGAGGAAAAGAAACCAGTCTAGAGACTGCTTGCTTCCTTTCTTTTAGCTGTAACTATATGTATTAAAAGGTTATTTTTTCATTTATAGGGTAGGAGTTCAGCACCTTGTAAAGAAAGCTCTGTAGTGCCAAAGACCTCGCAAAAATCGGAGTTATTTGGCGCTCTTGCCGGTGCCAATCATCCAGCAAGGCTGTGCCAAAACCGCCGCCTGCTTACAGCTTATAGTTAGGGGAATGGGGGAATGTCACGGAAAGCCACTCCCCCATTCCCCAAACGAAAAAGGCCTGCAGGGCGTAAACCTCTGCTGGCCTTTAATATGGCGGGAAGTGTCCTGA
Organism: uncultured Pseudomonas sp.; assembly: GCF_946886105.1. The sequence goes on from NZ_CAMPHV010000005.1 coordinate 106,791, forward strand.
CATTGCAGAAGATACTAGGCCATTCGAGCCTAGCTATAACCGTACGCTACGCGCATCTGGCCCCAGACCATCTTCAGGCGGCTGTGCGGCTAGGCCCTTTAAAAAGCTTCTTGTCGACTTAGGTGAATTAGAACCTAACGGTAATCAAGCTTTCTCACGCAGTCTTATCACCGCACCGGTGCAAGCTACACAGGCCAGTAGGTAGCAGAAAATCACCATTACAGCCGCGCCCATCCAGCGGAGGATCGAAGCTCTCCGCTCAAGCGAGACTGTCTTATCCTGATCTTGCACTCTTTCCAGGAACTGTTCAGCTGCCTCCCTAGCTTGTTCGTTGGCTTCGCAGCGTACTTCCTGATATATGCGTTTAAGTTCTTCTTTGTAGCTTTGACCTATTACAGATGCTGCCAGGTCCTGACGTGTTGCCTCGAGAATCGCCTTATCTAGTCCACTGCTGAAGCCTGCCATCAGGTAAAGGCCCACTGTGATCAGTAGTTTTCGCCAACTGGGTTTCAACAACCTAAGGATCATCCTTCCCTCCTAACAACGCTGTGTGATTTCGACACTTCTTCACACTTGGCCGACCTGAAACGAAAAAACCCCCGAAACTCTAGGAATTTCAGGGGCTTAGACGTGCAATATGGCGGGAAGATAGGGATTTGAACCCTAGGTACCATCGCTGATACAACGGATTTCGAATCCGTCCCGTTCGGCCACTCCGGCATCTTCCCGTGGCGGCGCGCATGATAGCAGCTGAAATCGATTTGGCGAAGCCCGCCGGGGGTAAATTTCTTGCTTGCTTTCAGGCGCTTGCGTCATTCGGCTGGTGTATGGCAATGGCGGCAACAGGGTGCCGCCACTGTCCGGACCGTTTACTGGGTGAGTTTGGTCAGGGCTTCGCGATACTTGTCGGCGGTCTTTTGCGCGACCTCGGCGGGTACGGCTGGCGCTGGCGGTTGTTTGTTCCAGCCGGTGGATTCCAGCCAGTCGCGCACGAATTGCTTGTCGAAGCTCGGCGGGTTCTTGCCTTCGACGTAGCTCTCGGCGGGCCAGAAGCGGCTGGAATCGGGGGTCAGCACTTCGTCCATCAGGGTCAGGGTGCCGTCTTCGTCGAGGCCGAATTCGAACTTGGTGTCGGCGATGATGATGCCGCGGGTGGCGGCGTATTCGACGGCGGCGCTGTACAGGGCGATGGCGGTGTCGCGCACCTTGGCGGCGATATCCGCGCCGATGATCGCTTCGCACTGTTCGAAGGAGATGTTTTCGTCATGGTCGCCGACGGCGGCCTTGGTCGAGGGGGTGAAGATCGGCTGCGGCAGTTTGGAGGCTTCCTGCAGGCCGGCGGGCAGCTGGATGCCGCAGACGGTACCGCTCTTCTGGTATTCCTTCCAACCGGAGCCGACGATATAACCGCGCACTATGGCTTCCACGGCGACCGGTTTGAGGCGTTTGGCGACTACCGCGCGGCCCTCGACCAGCGGCAATTCGGCGGCCGACACCACGTCTTCGACCTTGTCGCCGGTGAAGTGGTTGGGCACTAGGCCGGCGAGTTTGTCGAACCAGAAATTGGAGATGGAGGTAAGGATCTTGCCCTTGTCCGGGATCGGCTCGGCGAGGATCACGTCGAAGGCCGAAAGACGGTCGGTGGCGACCATCAGCATGCGCTTGTCGTCGATTTCGTATAGGTCGCGGACTTTGCCCGAGTAGATCTTTTTCAGGCTCAGGGTCGAGGGTGTGGTCATTTCGGGATCTCCGCCTTTACGTGGCAGCTGCCGGGCGGGTTACGCCACAAGACAGGAGGCCGCGAAAGCTTGCATGATTCTGAGCAGCCCGCGTGGCGTGCCCGTTAGTAACGAAACAGGCGAAACCCACCGGGTTTCGCCTATTGGTAATGCAACAACGCCAGGAACGTCGCTTAGCCCAAGTTGTCCTGGATCAGCGTCAGTACGCGACGCGTCACATCGGCCGGCGCAATGGTGTTCAGGTCCTTCTCCACCGTAACCTGCACGCTATCGCCGACCGGCGTCAGCCGCACCTGATAACGCTCGGCGCGCTCCTCGATGGTTTCCTTGTCCGGCTCGCCGCCAAACACCTTACCGAGGAAGCCCGGCTCTTCGTCTTTCTTGCGAGCGCCTTCGGCCAGGTTGACGTAGTACACGCCGAGGCTGCGATTGAGGTCGTCGATGCGCACATCGGCCAGCTCCAGGGACCGGCCAACGGCGGACCAGGCGCGGTCGAAGTCGGCGCCCAGGTTCAATACCGGGTTGCCGTTGCCGTCCTCGGACAGGCTGACGCGGCTCGGCGCATCGAAATCACGGGCTGCCAGCAACGAGACGGAGCCGCCCTGCTCGGCGCTGCGCGCCAGGCTGACGAGCATTTCGTCGAGCAACGCGGCGTCGACGCCGGCATTACCGCTGCGGTTGGTGAACGCCACATCGGCGCCACTGCCGGCCGGACGCACGGCGCTGACCACGAAGATTTCGCTGGTGTTGCGCTGTACACCGGGCTCGATACGTACCCGCACACGAGCTTCGTTGTCCGCCGCGCCGCCGTCGAGGCTGCTGCTCAAACGGCTGGCCATGGTTGCCGACAACTGATCGATACGCTGCCAGGCACTGCTGAACTCACCGGTCTGCGGACGCTCGTCGACGATCTGGAAGCCATTGTCTTCGAAGAACTGGCGGGCCATCGGCCAGACTTCGGCCGGTACGCGCTGGGCGACCACCCAGCGCGAATCGCCGCTCTTCTGCAGGCTGAATTCGCTGGCGTCTGCACGCACCGACAGCGGTTGCGGCCGTGGCACTTCGTATTCATCGACCGCGGTGGTGGTCGCGATGTGCTGCGGTACGGGCAGCAGCGGGTCGAGAGGCTTGGCCTCGACATTGGCCGGCAATTGCATGGGCGCGGTTTGCCGCGCCTCGAGATAGTCGCCGCCGCGATCACGGAAATAGCCGTCTTCGCCGTAGATCCAACCGCAACCGCTGGCGCTGGAGATGATAAGAGCTAGTGCAGAGAGTCCGCCCAGTCGCTTCATGCGTGATATTTCCTCGATTAGACCAATACGCCGGACTGGCGCAGGGCCTGACGCAGCGGTTCATGACAACGCGGGCTGAGCCAGGTCAGCGGCAAGCGGATGCCGTCAGGCATCATGCCCATTTCATGCAGGGCCCACTTCACCGGAATAGGATTGGATTCGATAAACAGCGCCTTGTGCAGCGGCATCAGACGGTCGTTGATGGCGCGGGCAATGGCGGCTTCGCCACGCATGGCCGCGGCGCACAGATCGCTCATGGCGCGCGGGGCGACGTTGGCGGTCACCGAAATATTCCCCCGGCCGCCCATCAGCATCAGCTCGACGGCGGTGGCGTCGTCGCCGGAATACACCAGGAAGTCCTTGCTGACGCGGTCCAGTACTTCCTGGCCGCGCTGCAGGTCGCCGGTGGCTTCCTTGATACCGATGATGTTGCCGATCTTCGACAACCGTTCGACGGTTTCCGGCAGCATGTCGCACACGGTGCGGCCCGGCACGTTATATAGGATCTGTGGCGTGGCGACCGCTTCGGCGATATGCCGGAAGTGCTGATACAGGCCTTCTTGGGTCGGCTTGTTGTAGTACGGCGTGACCAGCAGGCAGGCATCGGCGCCGACCTCGGTGGCGGCGCGGGTCAGTTCGACCGATTCGCGGGTGGAGTTGCCGCCCGTGCCAGCGATGACCGGAATACGCCCGGCTACCTGATCGACCACACGTCGGATGACTTCGATGTGTTCGGCCACATCCAGCGTAGCGGACTCACCCGTGGTGCCGACCGCGACTATGGCGTTGGTGCCTTCTTGCAGATGGAAATCCACCAGTTTGCTCAGGCTGTCCCAATCGAGACCGCCTTGCGCATCCATGGGCGTGACCAGTGCCACCATACTGCCCGCAATCATGCAACCGCTCCTGCCGGAAAAAGAGAGCGTAATGGTACTGGCGCCACCAGCCTTGCACAAGCGACGCACAAGGCCGTCGAATAACCGCCGAACATCCGATATTTCTGGGCAAAGGGCCGAACATTCCTCGTTCAAGCGACCCATGAGCATTCCCCTGGGCAGCGCTTTTCGCTACCCTTCCGCCTTTGCTTGACGCGCTTTACGTGCGCCAGGCGTCAATCGCTTTAGGAAGGTTGCATGTCCACCCCCCCAGTTCGCGAACAATTCCTCCTTATCAGTGCGCTCGGCCCCAACGCCATGGAACTGACCAACGTTCTGTGCCGCGCCAGCCACGAGAACCGCTGCGCGGTGGTCAGCACCCGCCTGAGCCGGCATGGCGACTTCAGCGCGCTGGTGTTGCAGATCTCCGGTAGCTGGGATGCCTTGGCCCGCCTGGAGACGGGCCTGCCCGCCCTGGCGAAGAAGCACAGCTTCGCGGTCAATGTGATCCGCAGCGCCGCCTCGGAAGCCCGCCCCCAGGCGCTGCCCTATGTCGCCTACGTCAGCGCGGCCTATCGCCCGGACATTCTCAACGAGCTGTGCCAGTTCTTCATCGACCATCATGTCGAGCTGGAGAACCTCACCTGCGATACTTACCTGGCCCCGCAGACCGGCGGCACCATGCTCAACGCCACCCTGACCGTGACCTTGCCGGCGGGCACACAAATCAGTTGGCTGCGCGATCAGTTCCTCGATTTCGCCGATGCCTTGAATCTGGACGCTCTGATCGAACCCTGGCGCCCACAGAACCCTTAAAAGGAAAGTTTTTTATGGCCGTAGCAGTCGATACCGCGGTTGCCGATTTCCAGGCGCAGGCCACCAGCGGCCAGCAGGTGCAACTGAGCGCACTCAAGGGCCAGCAGATCGTGCTGTATTTCTACCCGAAGGACAGCACGCCGGGCTGCACCACCGAAGGTCAGGGCTTTCGCGACCAATACCCGGCATTCCAGGCGGCCAATACCCTGGTATTCGGCGTATCCCGGGATGGTTTGAAGTCCCACGAGAACTTCAAGTGCAAGCAAGCGTTCCCCTTCGAGCTGATCTCGGACAAAGACGAAGCACTGTGCCAGCTTTTCGACGTGATCAAGCTGAAGAAGCTCTACGGTAAGGAATACTTGGGCGTCGACCGCAGCACCTTCCTGATCGATAAGAACGGTGTGCTACGTCAAGAATGGCGCGGCGTGAAGGTACCGGGGCATGTCGATGCGGTACTGGCGGCGGCACAAGCCTTACACAAAGGCTGAACGCCAGCTCTTGTAGCCGGATAAGCGCAGTGCAATCCGGGGCCGGGGCGCTGCCATCCCGGATTGCGCTAAGGCTTATCCGGGTTACGGATATCTCCTAAGTCAGGATTCTTTTTAGGCCGGATTTCCTGAACGTGAATCCAAGACGATCTTCATCATCCAGGGCTGCTCTGCACCAGCTCGGTACGCGGCCACGCATCGATCACCGCCTTGAACAGCGTCGCCAGAGGGATGGCGAAGAACACGCCCCAAAAGCCCCACAAGCCGCCAAACAGTAGAACCGCGCAGATGATCGCCACAGGATGCAGGTTGACCGCCTCGGAGAACAGCAGCGGCACCAGCACGTTGCCGTCGAGGGCCTGGATTACCCCGTAAACCACCATCAAGTAGAGAAACTGGTCGCTCATGCCCCACTGGAACAAGCCGATCAGCGCCACTGGCACCGTCACCACCACTGCGCCTATGTATGGCACCACCACCGACAGCCCGACCAAGAGCGCGAGCAGCGCCGCATAGTTGATGCCAAGAGCGGCAAAGGCGATATAGGTGACCACGCCGCAAATGATGATTTCGATCACCTTGCCGCGGATATAGTTGGCGATCTGTTTGTTCATCTCGCGCGCCACCCGGGTTATCAGCGGCCGCTCGGCAGGTAGGTAACTGCGGAACCATTGGCCGATCAACTCGCGGTCCTTGAGGAAGAAGAACACCAGAATCGGCACCAGCACCAGGTAGATCATGATGCTCACCAACATCGGCAGGCTGGACAGGGAAAACGACACCGCCCACTGACCGAACTGGCCCATCTCACCGCGGATCGACTCGATCAGTTGCACGACCTGGGCATCGCTGATCAGGTTCGGGTAGCGTTCCGGCAGCAACAGCAACAACGACTGCCACTCGCCGAGCATGCGCGGTAGCTCATTGAACAGGCCGCTCAGTTGCCGCCAGATCAACGGCAGCAACACCAGCATGCACAGCGCCAGCGCACTGATAAACAGGATGAACACCAGCCACACCGCGACTATCTGCGGCAGGCGAATGCGCTCGAAGGCATTGACCAGGCCCTGCATCAAAAACGCCAATACCAAGCCGGTCAGCACCGGGGCCAGCATGCCGCCCAGGCTCAACACCACGGCAAAGCCGAGCACCAGCAAAATCGCCAACACCACAGCCTGCTCGTCGGAGAAATAGCGGTGGAACCAGTCCTGCAGAACTTTAAACATTGAGGTTCCTTAACCCATAGGCCGCATCATCGCGTCTCAAGCCTTGCGCAACCAATAACGATAAACGCCGCCCTCGGCCTCCTCATGCAGCAGATCATGGCCCGCCAGTTGCGCGAATACGCGGAAGTCGCGTTGCGACCCGGCATCGGTTGCGGTGACCTTGAGCACCTTGCCGCTGGCCAGACGATTCAATTCCAACTTGGCCTTAAGCAACGGCAGCGGACAATTCAGGCCGCTGGCGTCCAGCTCCACATCGAAGGCCTCGGCCCAGTCTTGCGCATCGGTCATGCAATATCTCCTAATCAAAGTCCGGCAGGCCGTTGAAAAACGTAGGCGAGACAAGGCAAAAACAGGCGAGGAAGCGCAGTTTACGGGTTGTAAATGAGCATTCCGAGCCTGTTTTTAACGCAGTATCGGCAACGCAGGTAGTTTTTCAACAGCCTGCCAGGATACCCAAGCCCGTCCAACCCTGGCCAGGCTGACGCGTACCCAGCTACAGTAACGCCTTTGAACGCCACGAGCCCCGTGCATGAATTTTCTGCGCCCCACCCTGTTGACGCTCGCTTGCCTATTCACCCTGCCCATTGCGGCCAACGACCTCCCTTCGCTCGGCGATGCCAGCTCGGCGCTGATCTCGCCGCAACAGGAGCATCAACTGGGTCGTGCCTGGCTGAGCCTGGTACGCGGCCAGGTCAGCCAACTGTCCGACCCGCAGCTCAAGGACTTCGTCGAAAGCAGCGTCTACCGCATCAGCGAAACCAGCGAGCTACAGGACCGGCGCCTGGAGTTCGTGCTACTCGATAGCCCGCAGATCAATGCCTTCGCCGCCCCGGGCGGGATTATCGGAGTCAATGGCGGCTTGTTCCTGTATGCACAGACCGAAGCCGAGTACGCCTCGGTCATGGCCCACGAACTCGCCCACTTATCGCAGCGCCACTTCGCGCGCGGCCTGGAAGCCCAGCAACGTATGCAGATTCCGATGATGGCCGGGATGCTCGCGGGGATAGTCGCGGCAGCCGCCGGCGCGGGCGATCTGGGCATCGCGGCGATCGCCTCGACCCAGGCCGCGGCATTACAGGAACAACGACGTTTCTCCCGGCAGAACGAGCAAGAGGCCGACCGCATAGGCCTGGTCAATCTGGAGAAAGCCGGCTACGACCCGCGCGCCATGCCGAGCATGTTCGAACGCCTGATGCGCCAATACCGCTACGACCGCCTGCCGCCGGAATTCCTCCTCACCCACCCGGTATCCGAATCGCGCATCGCCGACACGCGCAACCGAGCCGAGCAATATCAAGGGGGCGGCGCTAGCGACAGCCTGCGCTATCAACTGATGCGCGCCCGCGTGCAAGTGATCTATGAAGAAACCCCAGGCCTGGCCGCCAAGCGTTTTCGCGCCATGCTCACTGAAAATCCCAAGCTCGATGCCGCCCGCTATGGCCTGGCCATTGCCCAGATCAAAAGAAGCCAGCACCAGCAGGCCCGCGAGACCCTGCAGCCGCTGCTGAGCAAAGCGCCGAACGATATCGCTTACAACCTCGCGCAGATCGAGTCGGATCTCGCGGCGAATCGTCTGCCCGAGGCGCAAAGCCGCGTCGAGCGCCTGCTCGAGCTGTACCCGAAGAACTACCCGGTCAACCAGGCACGCGTCGATCTATTGATGAAGCAAGGTCGCATACAGGATGCCGAACGCGCGCTCGACCAACTGCTCAAGCGCCGGGACAGGGATCCCGATATCTGGTATCTGGTCGCCGAAGTACGTGGACTCAGCGGCAACACCGTCGGCCTGCACCAGGCCCGCGCCGAATTCTTCGCCTTGGTCGGCGACTACGACGAGGCCATCGAACAACTCGATTTCGCCAAACGCCGGATCAGCAATAACTTCCAGCTGGCCTCACGCATCGACGCGCGGCAGCGCGAGCTGATCGAAGAGCAGCGCCTGATCCAGCAGATGATGCGCTAGCGGGAGAAGACCCCGGGATGCAATCCGAGGCAGCCCCCCCTCCCCGGATTGCGCCGGGGCTTATCCGGGCTACCAAGACGTTCTAACCCGCAATGCCTATGTCTATTTGCAGGTTACGACCTCGTAGGGTGGATGACACTTCATCCATCCACCAAGTGCGATTGGTGGATGAAAAAGGCGTCATCCACCCTACACACCCCGATGCAATCCGGGGAATCTTCATAATCAGACCAATCGCTCCCGGATTACATCCGGCTACGCACAGGTTAAGCGTTGCCCGACAACTTGAGCCGGGCCGCCTGGGTGAAGTCGAGCATGCGTTTGAGCGGTTTGATCGCCTTGGGGATCAGCGCCGGGTCGACGAAAATCTCGTTACTGCCCTCGCGCAGGCAGCTAAGGGTGCGCTCCAGCGTGTTCATCGCCATCCACGGACAATGGGCGCAACTGCGGCAAGCCGCGCCGTTACCGGCGGTGGGCGCCTCGACGAATTCCTTATCCGGGCACAGCTGCTGCATCTTGTAGAAGATGCCGCGGTCGGTGGCGACGATGAACCGCTTGTTCGGCAGGCTCTGCGCGGCGGCGATCAACTGACTGGTCGAGCCGACGGCATCGGCCAACTCGATCACCGCGGTCGGCGACTCCGGATGCACCAGCACGGCGGCATCGGGATACAGCGCCTTCATATCCTCAAGCTGCTTGGCTTTGAATTCCTCGTGGACGATACAGGCACCGTCCCACAGCAGCATGTCCGCGCCGGTCTTGTTCTGGATATAACGACCCAGGTGTTGATCGGGCGCCCAGATGATGCTTTCGCCGTTATCCATCAGGTGCTCGACGATCTCCACCGCGCAACTGGAGGTCACCACCCAGTCGGCGCGCGCCTTCACCGCCGCCGAGGTGTTCGCATAGACCACCACGGTACGCTGCGGATGCTGGTCGCAAAACGCCGCGAACTCTTCCACCGGGCAGCCCAGATCCAGCGAGCAGGTCGCCTCCAGGGTGGGCATCAGCACGCGCTTCTCCGGGTTGAGGATCTTCGCCGTCTCACCCATGAACTTGACCCCGGCGACCAGCACGGTCTGCGCCGGATGAGCATTGCCGAAACGCGCCATTTCCAGGGAATCGGAGACGCAACCGCCGGTCTCTTCGGCCAGCGCCTGCAACACCGGGTCGCAATAGTAGTGAGCGACCAATACGGCGTTCTGCTTCTTCAGCTCCGCGGCGATCTCGGCGCGATAAAACGCTTCCTGCTCGGGCGTCAGCGGTTTGGGCTGTTTGGCATCCAGATGAGCCTGGACTAGAAGGCGTTCGGAAATCTGCGTCATATCATCAGGCCCTGTGGAGGTCTAGCAGTGCGGAAGTCGATTATACCCGCAGACACGACGGGAACAGCGCTGGTGCAAGGGGACCGGGAAAAACAATGCGCACAAAAAAGCCCGAGGGCTCTTTCCAGAGCCATCAGGCTTTTAGCATCTTCCGCAGAAGAAAATATGGTGGGTCGTGTAGGATTCGAACCTACGACCAATTGGTTAAAAGCCAACTGCTCTACCAACTGAGCTAACGACCCAAGGCGATGCGCATGATACTGATTTAATTCATTAAATCAACAGCAAACGACAAACTTTTAACGATAGCGGGTCGGATCGGCCACACCGGCGCCAGCAAACCCAGCGGCGCGCAGCCGACAACTCTCGCACTTACCGCATGCGCGGCCGTCCGCATCGGCCTGATAGCAGGACACCGTCAACCCGTAGTCGACACCGCCTTGAATGCCCGCCTGAATGATCTCGGCCTTGCTCATGTACTGCAACGGTGCCTGGATGCGAAAGCCCTGCCCTTCGACGCCGGCACGGGTCGCCAGGTTGGCCATGCGTTCGAAAGCCTCGATGAATTCCGAACGGCAATCCGGGTAACCGGAGTAATCCACCGCATTCACGCCGATAAAAATATCGCGCGCGCCCAGCACTTCCGCCCATCCCAAAGCCAGCGCCAGAAATACCGTATTGCGCGCCGGCACATAAGTGATGGGAATCCCCTCGGTCGGACTTTCCGGCACATCGATACTGCTATCGGTCAAGGCCGAACCGCCAATGCCGTTCAAATCGATCCCAACCACCTTGTGCTCGACCACACCCAAGTGCCGCGCCACGCGCTCGGCGGCCTGCAACTCGGCGCGATGACGCTGGCCATAGTCGAAGCTCATGCTGTAGCAGCTGTAACCCTGCGCCTTGGCCAGCGCCACCACGGTGGCCGAATCCAGCCCGCCAGACAAAAGAATCAGCGCTTTTTTATCGCTCATCGATAACACCCCATCATTGCAAAACCCGCAGGCGAGCCCACGGGTTCTGAGCACATTGCAATTATTTACGCGCCGTCACCCGACAAGCGCTCCGAAAACCATGCACCGGGCTCAGTGTCCCGGTTCGTCGTTCCAGAGGATCTTGTGCAGCTGCATCTGCAGGCGCACGGGCAGGTTATCGGCGACGATCCAGTCGGCCAGGGAACGCGCGCTCAGCTCATGGTGACTGGGCGACATCAGCACCTCGCCGACGCGCTCAGCCAACCGATACTGGATCAGCTTGCTCACCGCCCAGTCGTAGTCTTCGCGCGAGCAGATGACGAACTTGACCTGATCGTTGGGCGTCAGCAGCTCGATATTTTCGTAGCGGTTGCGCGCCACCTCCGCCGAGCCCGGCGTTTTCAGATCGAGCACCTTGCTCACCCGCGGATCGACCGCCGAAACATCCAGAGCGCCACTGGTTTCCAGCGACACTTCGTAGCCGGCATCGCACAGGCGCTCGAGCAAGGGAATGCAATTGGGTTGGGCCAAGGGTTCGCCGCCGGTCACGCAGACATAGCGCGGCTTATAGCCGGCAACTTGCTCGAGGATGGCTTCCAGCGACTGGATCTCGCCGCCGCTGAAGGCATAGGCGGTGTCGCAGTATTGGCAACGCAAAGGACAGCCGGTCAGGCGAACGAACACGGTCGGCAAGCCGGCGGTGCGCGTCTCGCCCTGCAGCGAGTAGAAAATCTCGGTAATGCGCAGGGTTTCTTGCATATCAGCCACGGGCGTGACGGCTAAACAGGCCATCCGCCTCCGTTGCGGGAAAAAGGGGTGCGAATTGTATACGAAAAAAATTCCGGGAGAAATTTTTAACGTCGTGCAGCGACGGCCCGAAGGGTGGCCGCCAGGGATAGCAGGCAATAAAAAGCCCGCGACAGACGCAGGCTTTTAGGTCGTTGAACCAGGCTTACTGCAAGCGCTGTAAATCGCGCTGCGCCAATTGTGCTGCCGAGCTACCCGGATACTGGGCGACCACTTGCTGCAGGATGCCTTTGGCCTTATCGGTATTACCCAGACGCTGCTCGACATCGGCGAGCTTGAACAACGAATCGGGCACCTTGGCATGGCTCGGATACGCCTGGCTGACCTTGGCGAAGGCCTGACCGGCGCCTTGCAGATTGCCCTGCGCCAGGTTTACTTCGCCCAACCAATACTGGGCATTGCCGGCATATTGACTGTTCGGGTACTTACGCAGGAAAGCGCTAAAGGCCTGATTGGCCTTATCGAAGTCCTTCGCCTTGATCAGATCGAAGGCGGCTTCGTAGAACAGTTTTTCCTTGGCGGGATCGGCCGGCTCATTGCTGGCTGCCGTTGGCGCCTGACCCGCTGGCGGGGTCGGCGCACCGCTGGCGTCGATGGCGCCATCGGTTGGGGAATTCTGGTTGACTGCAGCACCGGCTGCGCCACCACTACTCATACGTCGATCGAGATCCTGATAACGCTCCAGGCTCTCCTGTTTCAGACGCTGAATCTCATTCTGCTGCTCTTCGAGCATGCCGCGCAGTTGCGCGATTTCTTGCTGCATTTGCTGTAATTGGTTGAACAGCATGCCTTGCGCCGAGGCAGGGGCCGTAGCCCCTCCCCCGACGTAGGCGCCGGACGTGCCGTAACCAGCAGGGGGATAACTGCCATATTCGGCATTATTATCCACCACGGGAACCTCAGCCCAAGCCGCGAACGGCAGGCTGAGCGCCAAAATGGTCAAAGCACGGCGGCAGGTACGCATATCGAATTACTTACGCAGTTCGACGCGGCGGTTTTGCGCCCAGGATTGCTCGTCGTTGCCAGTGGCAATCGCACGCTCTTCACCGTAGGAAACCACTTCCAGCTGAGCAGGGGAAACGCCCTGCAGCACCAGGTAGCGCTGAACGGCTTTGGAGCGACGCTCGCCCAGAGCCATGTTGTATTCACGGGTACCGCGCTCGTCAGCGTGGCCTTCCAGAACGACGCGAGCGCCGTTGCCTTTCAGGTCTTTGGCGTGAACGTCCAGAGCGCGCATGGCTTCCGGCTTCAGGTCCGAGCTGTCGTATTCGAAGTAGAAGGTGGTGATAGCGCGCAGAGCCGCTTCTTCGCTCAGGCTGCCATCGACGTCGCCAGTGTTGGCGCCGTAACCAGCGTTAGGATCGGTTGCGCCTTCGCCAGCAGCGTCGCCGCCCTTGGACGAACAACCAGCGGCTACGGCCAGAGCCAAAGCCAGAGCAGCAAACTTACCAAATTTCAGCATTTCCATCGTGTAACTCCTAGTGAACCCCAGTGTGTTAAAGCAGTGTTGCAAAAGCAGATCAAACAGTTATGTGTAACGGCCGCATCAGTTCAGGAAGGGGGACCAGGAAGGCTCTCGAACTTCGCCTTGAGCGGTAGGAAGAGGGAGCCTAACGCGACCATTGGTGGACGCTAACATCAAGACTCCCCGACCCTGCTGGCGGGTGGCGTAGATTACCATGGTGCCATTAGGCGCAACAGTGGGCGACTCATCCAGACTGGTGTCGGAAAGAATACGAGGCGCACCGCCGCGGGCCAGGTCCAGCGCCGCTACCTTGAACACGGTGAAACCGTCCTGGCGATGGATCATCACCAGGGTTTTTTCGTCAGCGGACAGCTTCGGGTTGGCGTTGTAGTTACCGACAAAGGTCACACGCTCGACTGCACCGCTGTTGATATTGGTTTTGTAGATTTGTGGTTTTCCCGAACGGTCGGACGTGAAATACAGGGTCTGACCATCCTTACCCCAGAAAGGTTCAGTATCGATCGAGCCCTGGTTAGTCACCTGGCGCAGTTGCCGGCTACCCATGTCCATTACATAAACTTCCGGATTGCCGTCCTTGGACAGTACGAATGCCAGACGATTGCCATCCGGCGACCAGGCCGGCGCGCCGTTAAGGCCTTCGAAATTGGTGATCTGCTCGCGGCGACCGGTATCGACGTGCTGCACGAAAATCCGCGGGCGCTTCTGCTCGAAGGAGACATAAGCGATACGCCGGCCATCCGGAGCGAAGGATGGAGATAGAATCGGTTCGCGCGATTGCAGCAGGGTCACCGCACGGGCACCGTCGTAGTCGGAGCGCTGCAGGGTGTAACGGGTGTTATTGACCGAAAAGCGCTCGGCGGTCACGTAGAGCAAACGGGTGGAAAACGCGCCTTTGACCCCGGTCAGCTTCTCGAACGACTGATCGGCGATATGGTGCGCCATATCACGTATTTGATCGACGCCACCGCCGACGCTGCCGGTCAATACCTGCTGTTCGGTGGCCACGTTGAACAGGGCGAACTGCACCTGCAAACGCCCGCCGCTGGGCACCATATTGCCGACCAGCACGTACTGGGCGCCGAGCGCTTTCCAGTCGCGATAGATCACTTCGCTGGCCTGGGTCGGCAGGCTGATCATGTTCTGCCGGGCGATAGGTTCGAACACGCCGGAATTGCGCAGGTCGTTGCCGATAATTTCCGCCATGTCGTCCGGCAATACGCTGCCGCTTTGCCAGCCAAAGGGGACAACGGCGATGGGGGTGGCGCGGTCGGTACCAGTGCTGATCACCAAGGGATCAGCCGCCTGAACGACGCCGACCATCATGGTCAGGCCGAGCAGGACGATACGCATCAGGATATTCACAGACCTAAATCCTCCGGTTTGAAGACAGCGCGACGCTGCCGGTAAAGACGATCGAATGTGGCACGATCCAATTGCTGCATTTCCGCGATACGTCCGACGTTACGCACCGCCTGCACGGCGGAGCTGTCGAAAGGTGCATCGCCACTCGAACGGGTTACGCTGGCATTGATGATAGTGCCGTCGGGCAACATCTCGATCAGTACTTCAACGCTCATGCCGGCCCGCGCCGACGGTGGGCGGATCCAGCGTTCGCTGACCAGCTTAACGATCAAATCGTCCAGATTGCCCGCCACCTCATCGCCCTGGGTCTCGGCGATGGCTTGCTGGCGCCCCACATCCTCGGAGAGCAACTCGGCCAGGGCCGCCGCTTTCTTGTCTTCCAGGGCTTTACGCTGCGCGGCTTCGGCGGCCTTTTTCTTGGCATCCTCCGCGGCTTTTTTCTTCGCCGCTTCGGCTGCCGCCTTTTTCTTCGCCTCTTCGGCCGCCTTCTTCTTGGCATCCTCGGCGGCTTTCTTTTTCGCGGCCTCGTCTGCGGCTTTTTTCTTGGCGATATCCGCTAGTTTCTTCTGCTCGGCGGCCTTTTTCGCCGCCTCGGCTTTCTTCGCTGCGTCGGCCTGCTTCGCGGCCTCGGCCTTCTTGGCTTCTTCGGCTTTTTTCTGCTCCGCAGCCTTGGCGGCGACGGCCTGTTTTTCCTGCTCGGCTTTTTTCTGCTCGAGCTGTTCGGTTTCATAAACCGGCGCGGTGGTTTTCTTGGTTTCCCCGGCGATCTTCTGATTGGTCTGGGTGGTGGCCTGACTCTGCGACTGCAGCTTATATAAGGTCGCCTGCACCACTGGCCTGGCGGGTGGCAGATCCGGGGCAAAGGCAAAGCTGACGAACAGCATGGCGAACATCAGCGCGTGCAGCGCCACGGCCCAAAGCACCGGCCAGAACAGGCTTTCCGAAGGGGAACGCTCGCGTTGCTGCATCAGGGGGCCTCGGTGATCAGCCCGACGTTACCGACGTCGGCCTGCTGCAGGCCGCCCATGGCAGCCATCACGGTGCCGTAATCGACCGCCTTGTCGCCGCGCACGAATACCTGCACCTGTTTACCCTGGGTGCGACTCTGATTGATGATCGCAGTCACTGCGCGGGTCATTTCCTCCAAAGTCATCGCCTGATCCTGCACGGTGTCGACATCGACTTCGCTGCCCATATTCCAGTAATAGGACTTGTCGGCCTTGATCGAGATGGTCAGCACCTGGGCGTTGTTATCCTGCGGCAAAACCTCGCTGCTGACCTTCGGCAGATCGACCTTGACCCCTTGATTGAGCATCGGCGCGGTCACCATAAAGATGACCAGCAGTACCAACATCACATCGATGTAGGGCACCACGTTCATCTCGGCGACCGGCTTGCGTCTGTTGCGAATTCTCGCCATGGCTTAAAACCTGTATTAAAGATGCCGAGGGCTTAGTCGTCGCTGGTGTGCACTTTGCGATGCAGAATCGCCTGGAACTCGTCGGCGAAGGTGTAGTAACGGCCGATCAGCATCTCGCCACGCGCGGAAAAACGGTTGTAGGCGATGACCGCAGGAATGGCGGCGAACAGGCCGATGGCCGTAGCGATCAGCGCCTCTGCGATACCCGGCGCCACAGTGGCGAGGGTCGCTTGCTGCACCTGGGCCAGCCCGCGGAACGAGTTCATGATCCCCCAGACGGTGCCGAACAAACCAATATAGGGGCTGGTAGAGCCGACGGTGGCGAGGAACGGTAGGCTCTGCTCGAGCTTCTCTTCTTCGCGCGAAATGGCCACGCGCATAGCGCGCGCCACGGCGTCCATCACCGCATCCGGGTCGACGCCCTGCTGCTGACGCAGGCGCGAGAATTCCTTGAAGCCGGCGCGGAAGATCTGCTCCAGACCGGAATCCGGATCCGGGTTGCTGCCCGCCTGGCGGTACAGCTTGGACAGATCGATACCGGACCAGAAGCGCTCTTCGAAGTTGTCCAGGGCACGCTTGGCCGCACGCAGCAAAGTGGTGCGCTGAAAGATCATGACCCAGGAGGTGACCGACGCGGCCACCAGCGTCAACATCACCAATTGCACCACCAGGCTGGCGTTGCTGATCAAACTCCACATCGACATATGGTCAACGGCGTTGGCTTCCACGCTTACTCTCCTGCTCTACTAGATGTACCCGCGCCGCCCTGCTCGGCAAAGGCCGCACGCAGAACTGGGGGAATAGCCCGGGGTTTCAAACTGCTGGCGCCGACACAGGCCACCAAAAACTGCCCCTCACAGAGCAGCACATCATCCGCCACGCGCCTGACCTGTTGACGAAAACGCAGGCTGACACGGTTCAACTCGATCACTTCGGCCGTTACCAGCAGCTCGTCGTCCAGACGTGCCGGCGCGTGATAGCGCGCCTCTGCCGAATGCACGACGAATAACAGGCCCTCACCTGCCAGCGCCGACTGGGCAAAACCCAGATCACGCAGCCGCTCGGTGCGAGCCCGTTCCATAAATTTGAGGTAATTGACGTAGTAGACGATGCCGCCCGCATCCGTGTCTTCGTAGTAAACCCGACAACGATGGGCGAAAGACTGAACTCCGTTTGATGCGCGCATACTCTAGTGCCAGCTCCCGTTCTTGCCAATTGCCTGAGATAAGTATTTTTTTCTATTCATTGTCGTCCGCAAATAGATCGGCACTTGGCAATTCGCCCATGCGCTTGGGCGTATTCAGGCCGAAGTGCAAGTAGGCGTGACGGGTAACCACGCGCCCGCGCGGGGTGCGCATGATGTAGCCCTGCTGAATCAGGTAGGGCTCCAATACGTCTTCGATGGTGTGGCGCTCTTCGCTGATCGCCGCCGCCAGGTTGTCGACCCCGACCGGGCCCCCGTCGAACTTCTCGATCATGGTCAACAGCAGCCGACGGTCCTGATGGTCGAAACCGCGCTCGTCGACATCCAGCAGGTTCAACGCCTTGTCGGCGATGGCCTGGGTGATCCGGCCCTGGCCGCGCACTTCGGCGAAGTCGCGCACGCGGCGCAACAGGCGGTTGGCTATACGCGGGGTGCCACGGGCGCGCCGAGCGATCTCGAAGGCGCCCTGCTGCTCGATCGGCAAGCCGAGAATCCCCGCCGAACGCATGACGATAGTGGTCAGGTCGTCGACGTTATAGAACTCCAGACGCTGGACGATACCGAAGCGGTCGCGCAGCGGATTGGTCAGCATGCCGGCGCGGGTGGTGGCGCCGACCAGGGTGAACGGTGGCAAATCGAGCTTGATCGAACGCGCCGCGGGGCCCTCGCCGATCATGATGTCGAGCTGGAAATCCTCCATGGCCGGGTACAGCACTTCCTCGACGATGGGCGACAGACGATGGATTTCATCGATGAACAGCAGATCGCCCGGTTCAAGATTGGTCAGCAACGCGGCGAGATCGCCCGGGCGTTCGAGTACCGGACCCGAGGTGCTTTTGATCGAGACGTTCATTTCCTGGGCGATGATATTGGCCAAGGTGGTTTTGCCCAGACCGGGTGGGCCGAAGATCAATGTGTGGTCCAAGGCCTCGCTGCGCCCACGGGCGGCCTGGATGAACAGCTCCATCTGTTCGCGCACATTCGGCTGACCGATGTAATCGGCCAGCTTGAGCGGACGGATAGCACGGTCGACCTGCTCGTCGCGATCGAGCGTGGTGGAGGTAATCAAGCGATCGGCTTCTAGCACTACAGCATTCCCTTCAGGGCACGACGAATCAAATCTTCACTACTCAGGCCTTCTTCCTTGATGGCTGAGACGGCGCGACTGGCTTCCTGGGGTTTATAACCGAGAGAAATAAGTGCACTGACCGCATCATTCTCCGCGCTTATGACTGCGCCCTTGCCCCGAGGTTCAACCACCAGCGGGGTCATACCCGGCACGGTTTCCCAGGCCTTGAAGCGATCCTTGAGCTCGACCAGCAAACGCTCGGCGGTTTTCTTGCCGACGCCGGGAATCTTCACCAGTACCGAGGTGTCCTGCGCTTGCACGCAGCGCACCAGCTCGTCGACCTCCAGCCCGGACATCAAGGCCAGGGCCAACTTGGGGCCGACGCCATTGAGACGGATCAACTCGCGGAACAGCTCGCGCTCGCGCTTCTCGTAGAAGCCATATAACAGGTGCGCATCCTCGCGCACCACCAAATGGGTATGCAATGTCAGGGGTTCGCCCACCGCCGGTAAACGGTACAAGGTCGTCATGGGGACTTCCAGCTCATAACCCAGACCATTCACATCCAGAATTACATGGGGCGGGTGTTTCTCCGCCAGGGTACCGCGCAAACGTCCGATCACCGCTGCTTCCTTGAATATGCTTATAAACGAAGACGACCGGCACGCCGCTTGGCGCCGACCAGACCATGGGGAATCAGACTCTGCCGGTGGTGGGCATGGCAAAGCGCGACCGCCAGGGCATCGGAGGCGTCGATCTGCGGCTTTTGCACCAACTTGAGCAGGTGCATGACCATCAATTGCACCTGCTCCTTGTTCGCCCCACCGCTGCCAGAAATCGCCTGCTTGACCTGGGTCGCGGTGTATTCGGCGACATCCAGACCCGCTTCGATCCCCGCTACTATGGCCACGCCCCGCGCCTGGCCGAGCTTCAGCGCCGAGTCAGGGTTGCGCGCCATGAACACCTGTTCGATGCCCATGGTCACCGGCCCATAGGTTTCGATGACCTCGCGCACCCCGCGAAACACGATCTGCAGGCGCTCGGCCATGGAACCGCTACCCGTACGGATGCAGCCCGAAGCGACATATTCGCAACTGCGTCCGGTGTCGCGCACCACGCCGTAGCCGGTGATGCGCGAACCGGGGTCGATGCCGAGAATCAAGGTCATTTAATGCCGCCCACTCGAACCGCCGATACTCGCTGACCGGCCGCACTGTCTATTTATCCAGTTGCCGAGTATAGGGGCAGCCCATGCCGGCGTCACCCCGAATACGCTTGCGCACTCGCCATGAAAAAAGCCGGAAGGGCCTGGGGCGACTTCCGGCTTGGCGAGCGACAATCGCGATCAGCCCAGCTGCTCCATGATCTCGTCGGGAATCTCGGCGTTGTGGTAGACGTTCTGCACGTCGTCGAGGTCTTCCAGCATGTCGATCAACTTGATGACTTTTTGCGCGGTTTCCAGGTCGGTGATGGGCGCGGCTATCGACGGGATCATCGATATCTCGGCCTCGTCACCCTTGAACCCGGCGGCGCTGAGCGCCTCGTTCACCGCATGGAAGTCGGCGAAGGCGGTATAGACATCCACCGAACCGTCGTCGTTGCTGACGATATCATCAGCCCCCGCTTCCAGCGCGGCGTCCATCAGGGCTTCCTCATCGACCCCGGGGGCGTAGCTGATATGCCCCTTGCGCTCGAACATATAGGCCACCGAACCATCGGTGCCAAGGTTGCCGGCGCATTTGGTGAACGCGTGACGCACCTCGGCGGCCGTGCGGTTGCGGTTATCGGTCATGGCTTCGACGAAGATCGCCACGCCGCTCGGCGCATAACCTTCATAGCTCAGCTCGGCCATGTTGTCGGATTCGTCCGAACCCACACCGCGGGCGATAGCGCGGTCGATGGTGTCGCGGGTCATATTGGCGGTCAGGGCCTTGTCGACCGCCAGGCGCAGACGCGGGTTATCCGCGGGCAGGCCACCACCCTTGGCTGCAACCGTCAGCTCACGAATGATCTTGGTGAAAATCTTGCCGCGCTTGGCGTCTTGGCGCCCTTTGCGGTGTTTGATATTGGCCCATTTGGAATGACCAGCCATAACTCACTCCGTCATCTATCAGGTTTTCATAACAGCCATAACGAAGAAGCCTGGCAATCCCAGGCTTCTCGTGGTCCACCAGGCTTACTCGGCCTTGGGCTGCTCGCGCAGGCGAATGTGCAATTCGCGCAGCGCCTTGTTATCCACCAGACCCGGCGCCTGGGTCATGACACAGGCCGCGCTCTGGGTTTTCGGGAAGGCGATCACTTCGCGGATCGACTGCGCACCGGTCATCAGCATCACCAGGCGATCCAGACCGAAGGCCAGGCCACCATGAGGCGGCGCACCGAACTTCAGGGCGTCGAGGAGGAAGCCGAACTTCTCCTGCTGCTCCTCTTCGCTGATGCCCAGTACGCGGAACACGGTCTGCTGCATGGCCTTGTCGTGGATACGGATCGAACCACCACCCAGCTCGGTGCCGTTGAGCACCATGTCATAGGCACGCGACAGCGCGGCCGCCGGGTTGGCTTCCAGCTCCGCCGGGGTGCACTTCGGCGCGGTGAACGGGTGGTGCATGGCGGTCAGGCTGCCGTCGTCGTTCTCTTCGAACATCGGGAAGTCGACGACCCACAGCGGCGCCCATTCACAGGTCAGCAGATTGAGGTCATGGCCCAGCTTGATCCGCAGCGCGCCCAGGGCTTCGCTGACGATCTTGGCCTTGTCGGCGCCGAAGAACACGATATCGCCATCGACCGCACCGACGCGATCGAGGATCACGTTGATGTTGTCCAGCGGGATGTTCTTGACGATCGGCGACTGCAGGCCATCGACGCCATTGGCGCGCTCGTTGACCTTGATGTAGGCCAGCCCTTTGGCGCCGTAGATGCCGACGAACTTGGTGTAGTCGTCGATCTGCTTGCGCGGCATGCTCGCCCCGCCCGGTACGCGCAGTGCGGTCACGCGGCACTTGGGATCGTTGGCCGGGCCGGCGAACACTTTGAAGTCGACGTCCTTGAGCTGATCCTCGACGTCCACCAGCTCCAGCGGGTTACGCAGGTCCGGCTTGTCGGAACCGAAACGACGCATGGCTTCGGCCAAGGTCATGTGCGGCAGCTCGCCGAACTCGACGTTCAGCACCTCCTTGAACAGCTGGCGCACCATCTTCTCGGTGATGCCCATGATGTCGTCTTCATCGAGGAAGCTGGTTTCGATGTCGATCTGGGTGAATTCCGGCTGACGGTCGGCGCGCAGGTCTTCGTCGCGGAAGCACTTGGCGATCTGATAATAGCGGTCGAAGCCAGCGACCATCAGCAACTGTTTGAACAACTGCGGCGATTGCGGCAGGGCGAAGAAGCTGCCGGCGTGGGTGCGGCTCGGCACTAGGTAGTCGCGCGCGCCTTCCGGGGTGGCGCGAGTGAGAATCGGCGTTTCCACGTCGAGGAAGCCATTCTCGTCCAGATAACGGCGAATGCTGCTGGTGATGCTCGAACGCAGCTTCAACTTGGCGGCCATCTCCGGACGGCGCAAGTCGATAAAGCGATAACGCAGGCGGGTTTCTTCGCCCACATCGCTGTATTCGTTGAGCGGGAACGGCGGGGTTTCCGCTTCGTTCAGCACTTCCAGTTCATAGCCCAGTACCTCGATAGCGCCGCTGGCCATATTGGCGTTGCCGGCGCCGGCCGGGCGCAAACGCACCTTGCCGGTGATCTTGACCACGTATTCGCTGCGCACTTTGTCGGCAGTTGCAAAGGTGTCGGCACGGTCGGGATCGAATACCACCTGGGCCAGGCCTTCACGGTCGCGGATGTCGAGGAAGATCACCCCGCCATGATCGCGGCGGCGATGGACCCAACCGCAAAGGGTGACTTCCTGACCTTCCAGGCTCTCGTTCAGTTGGCCGCAATAGTGGCTGCGCATCATGGGGTAATCGCTTCTCTCGAGTCTTGAATTCGTTGGGCCGCCAGAGCGGCGCGCGTGTCCAGGTCATGCCGGCCAGCGGGGTTGCCCGGCAAACCCGGCAACCAGCATTTCGCGGCAAAGCGCAGGATTATATATGGTTAAGCCGCCACTTGCAGCCGCCCGCCCACGCGCTTTCGCCAGGCTTTTCTATACTGAGGGTTCTCACTACAGGAGAGCGGCCATGGCCAAGCCAACCCTCGCCGAAATACCCCGCGACCTGCTGGACGACTTTCGCCAGGAAACCGCCGAGCAATTCCAACGCAGCGAGCAATTGCTGATCGAGCTCGAGAAAGCCCCGGACGATCCCGAACGCTTGCACAAGCTGTTCCGGCAGATCCACAGCCTCAAAGGCAACCTGGGTTATATCGGCCTCAACGCGCGCATGCCGCTACCGCAGGCAATGGAAGACGTGTTGTCGTGCCTGCGCGAAGCGCAATTGAGTTTCGATAGCCTGCTGGGCGATATCCTTCTGCTTAGCCTGGATAACCTCAAGGAATTGATCGCCCAGGATCTCGGCGGCGCACCTGCAAGGCTCAACGCCGCGCAAGTCGAAGCCCTCTGCCAAGCCCTGCGCGCACTGGCGACGACTCCCTCGGACCGGCAGATGACCGTGCGTCGCGCATTGCTGCAACAACTGGACCCCAACACCCAACTGCTCGACCCTGCGCCCACGGGCGATCCGCAAGCCGAACAACTGCTGGCACGCTACGGCATCATGATCGATGCCGATCTACTGTTCTTTATCGAGCTCATGCAGGCCAGCGAGCGTCGCTCCCGCTACTGGCAGGGCCGCGGCATGCGGCAATTGGATCTGGCACTGATGATCAACCAACTCGGCGGCACCCCGGAGCCGCCCGAGCAACTGGCCGCCGCGGTCTGCCTGCATGACCTGGGCATGGCCTTCCTGCCCCTGGAAATGCTACACAAGGACGCCAGTTTCAATCGCGAAGAACGCCGGCACATGCAATCCCACCCGCGCCTTGCCTATGACCTGTTCAAACGCATGCCCAAATGGCAAGGAGCCGCCGAAATAGCCCTGCAGCATCAGGAGCATGCTGACGGCACCGGCTACCCCAAAGGTCTGAAGGAGGCGGAAATCTGCGCCGGGGCATTAATCCTCGGTATTGTCGACACCTTCGATGCGCGAACCCACGAACGCGCCCACCAAACGCTGAGCAAGCGCCCCCTACTGCGCGCCATTCTGGAAATCAACAGCCTTGCGGGCAGCCAGTTCAGCGCGCACTGGGTGGAACGGTTCAACCACACACTCAACCAGCACCCCGAATTGGGCCACAGATAGATTCCGCCCGACACGCGGCTAGGCGGGCACGGGGCTAGGTACTGACTGCTCGCCTTGCCAATTTACCGACTAAGGAAGACTGCCATTTGGCGCGAACTGAACCGCACCAACACGGGCACTTAGTCAGCAGCCATATTCTCTATGTCGCCCATCACGACCACCCGAGCTGATCGACAAGGATACGCGACTGCAATGCCCGCTACCGCCAACTCCCCCTGAATGCCGAGCAAGCTGCTGGACAGCATTGAACCGCCGAACAGCCAATAGCCTCTAAAAATCGTATCTATTGGTATAAGTCAGCACGAGATCCATAAGAATCTGTGTACTATTTTCATTTACCCAACAGAGAGGAAGAAGGTATGGAAATCAATATCGGTATCGCCGAACAGGATCGTGCAGCAATCGCCGAAGGCCTATCGCGCTTACTCGCCGATACTTACACCCTGTACCTGAAAACCCACAATTTCCACTGGAACGTAACAGGCCCGATGTTCAACACCCTGCACCTGATGTTCGAGGGGCAGTACACCGAATTGTCCCTGGCGGTCGATCAGATTGCCGAACGTATCCGCGCCCTCGGCTTTCCGGCGCCCGGCACCTATGCGGCCTATGCCCGTCTGTCCTCTATTAAAGAGGAAGAAGGCGTGCCCAGCGCCCCCGAAATGATCAAACAACTGGTCCAGGGCCAAGAAGCCGTGGTACGCACCGCCCGCGGCGTTTTCCCGTTACTGGAAAAAGTCAGCGACGAACCCACCGCCGACCTGCTGACCCAGCGTATGCAAGTGCATGAGAAAACCGCCTGGATGCTGCGCAGCCTGCTGGCTGAATAAACCGCAGGACGCATACAAAGACCCGATTCATCGGGTCTTTTGCTATGCGCCCGATACTTGCCTGTTCTATGCTTTGCACATTCGCAACCCACCGCAGTGACAGGCATGAGCAAGCCCAACAAGCCACCGTCCATTCTGGAGCTATACCCCGAGGAAACTCGCGAGGCGGCGGCACTCCTTCGTCAAGCCGTACCACTGATGGTTCGCCACGACATCCCGCCCAACCCGGTGCATTATGCCCTCTGGTACACCTACAGCCGAGGCAATGAACCGGAGCTGAACCAGCGACTGGATAAAACCCTCAGCAACTTCGACAGCTTCCCCCCGGAAATTGCGGTGAAACTGTTCCGCGAATACATCATTCGCGGCGAACTGGAAGAGGCGCGCTCAGGCCAACAGCAAGTCATCGAACTGGTAGACGATATCGAAGGCAGTATCGCAACCAGTGTCATGGGCAGCCGCAATTACCAAGCCAGCCTTGAACAGGGTCTTGCGGCCCTGCAGGAGCCGGTCATCGACGACCTGCCCAATGTGCTGATCGAGCTGCAGGAAAACACCCAGCAGATGCAGAACCAGCAGGAAAAATTTCTACATCGCCTGCGAGCAGCGCAAGAAGAGATAAAGCACCTGCGCAGCCAATTGGATCGCGCCCACCTGGCCGCGACGCTCGACAGCCTGACCCAGGTGTTCAATCGGCACGCCTTCAATCGCTTACTCGAACAAACTTTGAGCCAAGGCCATGAAGGCGTCGCGCTGATCATGCTGGATATCGACCATTTCAAGGAATTCAACGATCAGTACGGCCACCCGCTCGGCGACCGGGTGCTACAACATGTCGGCCAACTCATGCGCAACCTGCTGCCCACCAACGCCATGGCGGCGCGCTATGGCGGAGAGGAGTTCTGCATAATCCTGCGTGAATGCACCAGCAACACCCAAGCCCACGCGTTTGCTGACAGATTGCGACTCAAAATCCAGTCGCTGCGGATCAAGGTACGCAGTACCGATCAAATTCTCGACAGCGTCACCGCCTCTTTCGGCTACTCCCTGGCCAAGGCTGGCGACGACATTGAAAGCCTGATCACCCGTGCCGACGATGCTCTCTACGAAGCCAAGCGCAACGGACGCAATCAAGTTCATCCTTCCGCCCCGGAACCAGCCCTATCCGCTTAATTTGAGTCGCCATCCCGTTTGCTGTTAAATACGCCCCGTGCCATCAACCCGCCTCTTCAAGTTGGTGCATAGGCTGTTTTCGCGCGACCCAACTTCCTTCATTTCAACCCGGCCCGCGCGGCCAGCTCTCTGGCGTCCTTATAAATTAGCGAGTTCATTGAATATGCTGAAAATTGTCCACCTGATAACGGGCTTAACCGCCCTGCTCCTGTCTTTTGCCCCTAGCCTCAGCGATAGCGCCCAGCCATTTCTGCAACACCCGGAAGCCTTGATTCTGGCTTCGCTTGGCTTGCTCAACCTGATTCTCGCGCCACAGCTACCCATCTGGCATGCCGGCTTGCGCCATCAACTGCAAAACTCGGTTTCCGTCTTACTGATTCTCGCCAGCTTGCTACAAGCCCTTGTTTTACTTGCACCTCTGCCCGTCATCGCCAACCAACCCGCCAGTCTGTTTAGCGTAGTGATCGTGCTGCTGGCCGTACTGCTTCATTTGAGCACCAATTTGCGCCTGCAAACCCGTAGCGCCAGCACACCGCAAGACATGACGGACCGCGAAACCGGCACCGTCAAATGGTTCAACACCTCGAAAGGCTTCGGCTTTATTTCTCGCGACTCGGGCGACGATATCTTTGTGCACTTTCGCGCCATCCGCGGCGAAGGCCATCGCGTCCTGGTCGAAGGCCAGCGCGTGGAGTTTTCGGTCATGCAACGCGATAAAGGCCTGCAGGCCGAAGACGTGATCGCAGCAATGCCCACCCGCCGCTAGTCGGTTGCCGTAAAACAAAGACCCGCTTTCAGACTATCTGAAAGCGGGTCTTTTCATTTCAGCGACCCGAACCCCAGCCACTGGAGGGTGGTCATGCCCTCAATAATGCGGTGGCGGCGCCTCATCACCCGTCATATCGAACTGATTGCTCGACTCCTGTTGACGCTTGGCCAGTGCGACCAGCTGCAACTGCATACGCTCCATAACCCGCTGCTGGGCTACTAATACGTCGTTCAGCGCCTGAATAGTGTCGTCCTGAAACGCCAAGCGGCTTTCAAGTTCAGTGATTCGCTCTTCCATAGTCACGCCTCAGCCCTCCGCGAAACAAAAGTTCTCGGTCAGCACCAACTGCAACTTCTCTTTGATTGCCGCCACTTGCCGCTCGCTGTAGGGCTGCGCCGCATGCTTGCCCCAGACCGGCGCCGGCCAGGCCGCATCGTCACGGCGCCGCACGACCACATGCATGTGCAGCTGACTGACCACGTTGCCCAAGGTTGCGACATTCATCTTGTCGGCCGCGAAAGTATCTTTGAGCTTTTCCGCCAGCCAGGTGGTTTCCCGCCACAGCGCTTGCTGCTCCTCGGCATCCAACTGGAACAGCTCGCTGACCGCCTCGCGCCTGGGCACCAGGATGAACCAGGGGTAGTGCGCGTCGTTCATCAACAACAACCGGCACAGCGGAAAGTCCCCCAATAACAAGGTGTCCTGCAGCAAGCGCGCATCCAAGGTGAACATGGCAGTTTCTCCGAGCGTTCTATCGATGATGCATTCTAACGATCTAGCCACCGATCGAGTGCAGAGAACGCATAAACCCACAGTCCAAAAACAGGATTACACGCACCAAAATCCAGCACCAGCGTACCACCTCGTGCACCATTTTGTTTCTTACCGTAATAGCGGCGAAACACAGGTTACATACCCGCCCGCCTGTACAACACAAATCGCCTCTTGCACTCCCTATCAATCGCTTGTTCAAACAGCTGCGAAGTTGCTAGCAAATTGTTAACAGGGGACTTGAAGTACGCACGAGCCCTGGATAAAACCCCCAAGACAGAACCATTCAGGTGAGCGAAAATCAACGAATAAACATCAGAAAGCATTTTGAGCACGAATCTTGCTCTACACTAGGGACTGGCCTGCATGCCGCACAGACAGGCCGGCAAAACCCGGATTCCCGTAGAGAAAGCCCGTTGGCGCTGACGGCCGCAAGTGAAAGCTATAAAAATGCGACATTCTTTTTCACTCTTTGCGACATGGCGAGAAAGAATTCGTAATGAATAGATTGCAACTATCGCCAATAAAGGCTGCGTGCTATAAGTTACCGCCGACACAAAAAGAAAGAGCCGTCCATACAACAAAACAATGGCCGGCGCAACTCTTCTAAACCAAGGAGCAATCACGATGCAAGTGATGAAGTGGAGCGTTATCGCCCTCGCAGTAGCAGCGGGCAGCAGCCAAATGGCATTCGCCTCGAGCCAGTCCGAGTCCAAAGGTATTGTTGAAGACACCAGCTTCAACATCTTCAACCGTGTTCTTTATCACAACCGTGACTTCCGTAATGGTGGATCCAACGGTGGCGGCACTGGCGACAATGGCTACTACGAAGATACTGGCCTGGGCATCCGCCTGCTGCTGGAATCCGGTTTCACGCAAGGCACCGTAGGCGTCGGCTTTGATGCCCACAGCCTGTCCAGCATCAAAATCGACAGCGGCCGCGGCCGTATTGGCTCTGGCCAGTTCGACAAAGACAGCGATGGCAGCGGCGAAGACACCCAGACCGAAGTAGGCGGTGCCATCAAGTTCCGCGTTTCTGACACCGTCCTGAAGCATGGCAACATGTTCACCGGTAGCCCGGTCTTCAGCACCGACGACAGCCGCATTCTGCCTGAAGTTGCAACCGGCACCTTGCTGACCAGCAACGAAATCGAAGGCTTGGAATTGACCGCAGGTCGCTTCACTGCACTGAGCAGCCAACGTAGCACCGACCGTGACACCTTCGCTCTTACTGAAGCTAACATCATCGGTGCCAGCTATAGCTTCACCGACAACTTCAGCGGCGCGTTCCATGCTTCTGATATCGAAGATCACTTCAAGAAGAAATACGTCAACCTGAACTACAACCTGCCGCTGGCAGAAGAGCAGGCGCTGAACTTCGATTTCAACTACTACAAAACTAACGACGATGGTCAGAAGCTCTCGGGCGAAGTCGATAACAAGATCTGGAGCTTGGCCGCAGCCTACTCCATGGGCGCCCACAAGTTCACGTTGGCCCACCAGCGCTCTTCCGGCGATAGCGCCTATGCTTATGGCGTTGACGGCGGCGGCACCATTTGGCTGGCAAACTCGGTTCAGTTCTCCGACTTCGATCGCGAAGACGAGCGCTCCTGGCAGGTACGCTATGACCTGAACATGGCAACCTATGGCGTTCCAGGCCTGAGCTTCATGACTCGTTACATCACTGGTGACAATATCGAAACAGGTGTTGCCGGTGCCGACGAAGGCAAGGAGCACGAGTGGGATATCGAAGCTAAGTATGTAATCCAGGAAGGTGCCGCGAAGGACCTGTCCTTCCGCGTTCGCAATGCAGTCTGGCGCGCCAATGACGCTCAGAATGCTCACTACGGCAGCGCCGACGTCAACGACTTCCGCCTGATCGTCGAGTACCCGCTGAGCGTCCTGTAATTCAGGCCATTCAGTTAGCTGTATAGCTGCATAGAAAAGCCCGACTTCGGTCGGGCTTTTTTGTGGCCGAGATTTTTTGGTTACAACGGCAGTGCATAGGTCCCTGTCACGTGCGCCACCAGCTCTTCCGTATTCCCTGCCGAATACAACGACACCTCGCAGACCGCCTGACGCCGGCTCAGACGAAGGATGCGCGCTTCGGCCAGCAGATCCACCGGCTTGGGCTTGACCAGAAAATTGATATTCAGGTTCGAGGTCACCGCCATTTCCACCCTCCCCAAGCGGCCCAGCACGACGGCGTACATGGCCGCATCCGCCAGCGCCATGATGGTCGGCCCCGACAAGGTGCCGCCCGGCCGTATCAGCTTGCTGTGAAACGGCACCCGCGCCAGCACGCCCTCGGCGTCCAGCCTATCGATGCACAGCTCGATATCCTCGGCCATGGGTAAACCCGCGCGTATCAGCGCCTGCACTTGCTCCGCCGTCAGTCCCGACACCACACTCTCCTCTTGCTTGTTCTCGTCGCCACGCCCGGCAACCTGTACGCATCTGTATAGGCACCGTACAATGCCGGCCTATCGAAAGCCTTCGCAACCGACAAAACGGCCAAACATGCGTACCAGTCAGTTCCTGCTCTCCACCCTCAAAGAAACCCCTTCCGATGCCGTAGTGATCAGCCATCAGCTGATGCTGCGCGCCGGGATGATCCGCAAACTCGCCTCCGGCCTCTACACCTGGTTGCCCATGGGCCTGCGCGTACTGCGCAAGGTGGAAAAGGTGGTGCGCGAGGAAATGAATGCCGCAGGCGCCCTCGAGGTATTGATGCCTGGCATTCAGCCAGCCGAGCTGTGGCAGGAGTCCGGACGCTGGGAACAATACGGCCCCGAGCTGCTGCGCATGAAGGATCGCCACGGTCGCGATTTCTGCGCCGGCCCGACCCACGAGGAAGTGATTACCGATCTGGCGCGCAACGAGCTGAACAGCTACAAGCAGCTGCCGATCAACATGTACCAAATCCAAACCAAGTTCCGTGACGAAATCCGTCCGCGCTTCGGTTTGATGCGCGGTCGCGAGTTCATCATGAAGGACGCCTACTCCTTTCATATCGATCAGGCTTCGCTGCAGGAAACCTACGACCGCATGCACCAGGCCTATTGCAACGTATTTACCCGCCTGGGCTTGAATTTCCGCCCGGTGCAGGCCGACACCGGCTCGATCGGCGGTACCGGCTCCCATGAGTTCCATGTCCTGGCCGAATCCGGCGAAGACGATATCGCTTTCAGCGACAGCTCCGATTACGCCGCCAATATCGAGAAGGCCGAAGCCATTCCGCGCGAAAAAGAGCGCGGTGCCGCCACCGAAGCGCTGCGCCTGGTCGACACCCCTAACACCAAGACCATCGCCGATTTGGTGGAAGGCTTCAATCTGCCCATCGAAAAGACCATCAAGACCCTGGTCGTGCATGGTGCCGAAGAAGGCACGCTGACCGCCCTGATCATCCGCGGCGACCATGAACTGAACGAGATCAAGGCCGCCAATCTGGCTCAAGTCGCCAGCCCGCTGACGTTCGCCTCGGAAGCCGAGCTGCGCACCGCCATCGGTGCCGGTGCCGGCTCCCTCGGCCCGCTGAACCTGCCGTTGCCGTGCATCGTCGATCGTTCGGTGGCCCTGATGAGCGATTTCGCCATCGGCGCCAACATCGATGACAAGCACTACCTGGGCGTCAACTGGGAGCGCGACCTGCCGCTGCCCGAAGTCGCGGACCTGCGCAACGTCGTTGCCGGCGACCCCAGCCCGGATGGCCAGGGCACTCTGGAGATCAAGCGCGGCATCGAAGTCGGGCACATCTTCCAACTCGGCACCAAGTACAGCGAAGCCCTGAATTGCCAAGTGCTGGGCGAAGCCGGCAAGCCGGTGACCCTGACCATGGGTTGCTACGGCATCGGCGTTTCCCGCGTGGTGGCCGCGGCCATCGAGCAAAACAACGACGAGCGCGGCATCCTGTGGAGCGACGCCTTGGCGCCCTTCCAGATCGCTCTGGTACCGCTGCGCTACGAAACCGAAGCGGTACGCGAAGCCACCGACAATCTGTATGCGCAACTGACTGCGGCAGGCTTCGAAGTGTTGCTCGACGACCGTGACAAAAAGACCAGTCCGGGCATCAAATTCGCTGACATGGAACTGATCGGCATCCCGCATCGCATCGTCGTCAGCGACCGCGGCCTGGCCGATGGCAACCTGGAATACAAGAGCCGTCGCGAAACCGATGCGCAGGCGGTTCCCCTAGCCGAAATCATGTCGTTTATCCAAGCACGCATCAGCCACTGATTTCAGCCCTTTCAACAAGAGTCATCATGTTCAAGCGAAGCACCTTGCACCTGGTCGGCGCCACCCTCGGCGCCGCCCTCTTCCTCAGCGGCTGTGCCAACCAGCTACCGCAACGCAGCGAGCATGAAGAGCGCATCGAGCGTAAATTGCTCGACCATAATCTGCAGATAGATGTCGGCGAGCCGCGCGTGCTGGAGTTGCCGCAACGGCGCGTGCGCGTGCAGGAACAGAAAACCTTCGAGGTCACCGCTTTCGCGGTCACTCGCCGCTACGACCGCTATACCCCTTACCAAGCCTGGCGCGAGCTGTATGAAGTACCGCTCGGCGCGGTTGCCGTGGTGGCCGGTATCGGCGCCAACGTGCTGAACGTGGCGCTGCTCGGCAGCCTACCCGATAGCGCGACCAAGGATTGGATCAGCTATGGCTTCGCCGGCCTCAACCCCTTTATGAACGCCGAGTCCAACGGCCGCTCGCAGCAGAATCTCGCCAGTCTCGACGAACAGCGCCAGGATGCACGCACGGAGTACTCCAGCCTGCCGTGGGCAGAACGCATCGTCAGCGTCAAAGCGGCCGAGCAAACCCATGAACTGCTGACCGACCGCAACGGCGTATTGCGCCTCAACCTGCTCGACGGCCCCTTCGCCGAGCAGGACATCAGCCATATCGGCGTCCTGTTGCTCAGCGCCGAAGAGCCGCAAAGCGGCACCCGCGCCGATGCCAGCCTGCTGGTCAGCCACACGCTACGCGGCAAATTGCTGGAAGCCCACGGCCTGGTCTACGACGACCTGGAAGACGACGACGTCGCGCAATGGGTGCACAGGGTCAAGCGCCTGTCCGAGCTGGGCCTGGAGGAAGAGGCCAGCGAGCTGGAACAGAGCCTGATCGAATTGACCCGCAACGACCCGGAATTGCAGGAGGCCTTTCTCAAGGCTTTGATGCAGGATGCCGGACGCCTGGTCGCCGATCCGGGCGACAGTTGAACCAACATGACCGCGCGCTATGCCCTGGCGTTACTGAGTCTGCTGCTATGCATGCCGGTTTACGCCAGCGTGCGCCAGGCACCGGAGCCCGAGCTACGCGACTTACTGCAGCGCACCGTTGCCGAAGCGGACAGTTTCGCCGATAGGTTCGATGCCGAGGTCTGGCTGCTGGACATGTCCACGCGCCTGACCCGCTACATTCCCGACCCGCAAGAACGCCTGACATTGCTCAGGCTGGTGCATCGGGAAGCCAGCAAGGCCGGCTTGCGCCCCGATCTGGTATTGGCCTTGATCCATACCGAAAGCCACTTCAACCGCTTCGCGATTTCCTCGGTCGGCGCCCAAGGCATGATGCAGGTGATGCCGTTCTGGAAAGCCGAACTCGGCCGCCCGCAGGACAATCTCACCGACAACGCCACCAACCTGCGCTACGGCTGCACCATCCTCAGCTTCTATCTACGCAAGGAAAACGGCAATCTCAGCCGAGCCCTGGCCCGCTACAACGGCAGCCTGGGCAAACAGACCTACCCGGCCAAGGTGATCGGCTTCTGGCACGACTTCTGGTACGTCAAACCGTAGGTTGGTGCTGAGCGTAGCGAAGCCCAACTGCCTTAACGCGCGCCAACCACTCAACCACGCACGATGAATCCGGCGATACCCTGCAACGGCTGGCTCTCCAGCTCGACGCCAGCGACCTTGGCCGCATCCGGCCCCTGCTCCAGCCAAGTCGCCAGCTCACGCACCGCGTCTTCTTCCCCTTCGAACAAGACCTCGACACGGCCGTCGACGAGATTGCGCACCCAGCCATTCAAATCCAGGCGCTCGGCCTGACTCTGCGTATGCTGACGAAAACTCACGCCCTGTACCCGACCGCTGACATAGCCATGCATGCAAATCCGCGACATCCGATCACTCCTGCGTCCGTAATATTGTTAAGCGCGCGCCGAGTCCGGCGGCGGTTTGTTCGCCGAGCAGACGCTCACGCACCTGCCCTTGCCCGTCGACGATAAAAGTAACCGGCAATACCTCGGCGCGCGGTAGGCCGAAGCGCGGCGCCGGGTCCTCGGCCAGCACTGTGAACTCGATCCCCAGGGCCTGCGCCGCCTTGCTCAGCTCGGCGCCCTGCAAACCGTCGAAGTTCACCCCGAGAACGCTGATCGGCTGTCCGCTCAGTTGCTCGGCGAGGGCATTCAACTCGGGGATCTCACTACGGCAAGGCGCGCACCACTCGGCCCAGTAATTAATCACCAACCACTGGCCTTCCAGGCGTTCAGCCGCTACCTTTTGCCCATGCTGATCGACGCCGAAGTCCTCGGTGCAGCCCGCCAGGAGTAAACCAGCGACAATTCCCGCAATATTGGCCATAACCGCCTGGAGCCGTATTACCATGCTTTCGATCCTCGCCCACACAGGGTTGCTATGACGCTAGATGCCTTGCGCCTGGAAGTGCCGGAGATTCACGAGGAAGACGCTATCTCCCTGGCCGATCTCAACGAGCAATTGCTGCAAGCCCGCTCGCAACCGCAGGAACATGCACTGCAGGCCGTCCTGAGCCTGCTGTTCCACCTCAATCGCAGCGTCACGACCTTACTCGAAAGGCAGCGCGCGCTGCAAAGCTTCAGCGAGGAGTATCGCCACTACGCGGCGGCCTATCGTAACGACACCCCGCCCTCGAGCCTGTTCGTGCGCCTATGCCGCGAGCTGGCCGTAGGCTTCAAACGCCTGCTGTTGCAGATACTCCAAGGGCGCCAGCCCTCGCGGCCGCACCTGGCCTGGTGCCTGTACATGGCGCAACACTTTCTCGCGCAAAACCTGCTGCGCCATTACCAGCTGTATCAGGAGCCGCCGGCAAGCCTGTGGCGCGACAGCCATCTGCTGTATTGGATCGGCGAGCGCCAGAATTGCCTCGACGAGCATGTCGCCGCCGCCTTTCAACCCCTGCCGGCCAGCAGCTTGCGCGGTCTCTATCAACAGATGCTATTGCTGGCCCTGAGCAACCCTTTCCACCTCGCCGAGGGCGAATGCCTGCTGCTGTTCGGCGCACTGGCGCAGCTTGCCGAACTGCCGCGCCTGCTGCCCTGGGAACAGGACGATGAGATCGAGGGGCCGATCGTCAGCCTGACCGAGCCGCAACCCTGGATCGATTCGGTCCAGCTCAGCGACAGCGACCCCAGCCATTTGCGCCGCTTCGAGCTCGGCGCCCTGTTGGTCGCCCTGCACGAGCCCGCGCCCTTGCAGAGCCAGGCCGAACGACAACTACTGGAACGCGTGCAGCAGCACTGGTCGGGGCAACAACCACGCCGTCACCAACGCGCCGAGCAAGCGCAGGCGTGCAATCTGGTAGTCGGGCTGCCCGCCATTCATGCGCAACTGCTGGAAAAGCGCCCACTACCCACACCCGCACAGATGCTCGATAACAGCCCGGGCGGCGCACGCCTGCTATGCAACCCGGATCACGCCCTGCAGCTGTCCGTCGGCCAACTGGTACTCTTGCTGAGCACCAGCACAACCCCCACGCTGGCGCTGGTGCGCTGGCGCCATCTGAATGCCGACGGCCTGCACCTGGGCCTGCGCTACCTCAAGGGCTTACCGCGTCCGGCATGGCTACGTCGCGCACCCAGCGCCCAGGCTCATCCTGGGATTCTGCAAAGCACGCCGACCCCTGGCCATGGCTGGCACCATGGCCTGTGGCTACCCAACGATCAATTTGTCGAAGGGGAAAATTTCTGGCTGCAACTGGCCAATAGCACCAGCCAGACCGCAATGCCCCTACCTGCCGCCAACCTCAGCAGTGCTTCGGTAAGCCGCCACGCCATGCGCTTGGGATAAACACGCAAAACTGCGAGCAATGTCACGCCGAGCACCGCCCGAGTGCACAGTTTCATCGGCAAAGCCGCGCTTATACTTGATCGCACTCGTGTTTGATTCGCCCTGCTACCAGCCTGGAATTGCGCCCATGACCCAAGCCCACGACAAGTTGATCGGTCCAGTGCCTTCGCGCATCGTCGATGCCGCCCGCCTTCTGGTCACGCCTTACGAAGGGCGCGTTGCCGAGTTCAACGTTGCTACCTGGCTGCAACTGCCCGGTTTGGCGACATTGCCCGTGTCCCTGCTGATCAGCTACCGCGATGGCGACAAGCGCCGCGAAGTCGCGGTGGATCACGGCAAGGTCAACGCCCATGGCAAGATCTTGTTGTCCGGCGTGGCGCGCTTACCGGTCAAGC
The DNA here is from genome assembly GCF_946886105.1 of uncultured Pseudomonas sp. Next base: position 142,111 of record NZ_CAMPHV010000005.1, read on the forward strand.
AAAAGATTCAGGACATGCAGGTCCGCCTGCGTACGGCGGTACCGACGCAAGCCCTGATAGTCGAAGAGTTGTTCGTTCAGGCAGTGGAGCCGGCACACAGCGAGAGCCGCCAAGCCTTGGCCTAAACAACGCCATCCGCCACCCCAAGCCCCGCGCCCCGTCGCGGGGTTTTGCGTTCAGCGACTCGCACGCTCGTAGTCGGCCTCGATGATCTGCAGTGCATCGCTTACGCCATCCTCGCCAACGGCGCCCTCCGCGGCAGACCGGACCAACGACTCCGGCCATTGCGCGAAACGCAAGCCGGTAATCCGGTTAAGACGCTCCAGGGCCTCGTCGGGATCAAGTCGATGGAGATGAATAACCGCACTTCTTTTCGCTGTCATAAAACGCCTTTAACTCCGCTAATCCCTGCTCTGCTGGCAGCATGATCGCAATCTGCTATTAGCCAATAGCCAAAAGCGTGCCAGCCTCCTTGTGCTCTACTTCCTGGCTCTCTCGCCATGCTCAGACGAGATCGAGCTTGCTACAACGCCGTAAACTGACGTTTTTCGTCACTCCGCGTCGGACGTACTCAGCCACTGCGCCAGGCTGTCGCCGAACAGCGCCTCCTGCTGCTCATGCAAGGTATGCAGGGCGGTTCGCAGCGCCGGATACCAAGGCTCGTCCAGCTGCTCCGGCAGGTGACTCAACTGCGGCAACGGCCAGGGGCTGCGGCTCAATAGCTGCTGCAAGCTGTAATGGTTGAGGTCGCGGCTCAACACCCAAAATCCCGCACCGGCGGGGGCGATCAGATGCTGCTGCTCGAGAAACTCCAGCATCTCCTCCCATTCGAACTCCGGCAATAACCAGCCATGGCGCTGCACATCGCGATAGCGCACCTTGAGGCCGGACTGCTGACGCATATAGAACACCCGCAAGATGCCCAGCATGATCAACAGACGTGGCAATGCGCGCTTGCGCCATTGATGGGGAGTGCCCAGGTTGCACACCAGTTCGGCGCCCAATAGCACCAGCACCCACGAGAGATAGATCCACAGGAGAAACAGCGGCACGGTGGCAAAGGCGCCGTAAATCAATTGATAGCCCGGAAACATCTGCACGTAGAGGCCGAACAGCGACTTGGCCACCTCGAACAGCACAGCGGTGAACAGCCCGCCCAGCAACGCGTGCCCCAAGCGCACCTGCGCATTGGGCACGGTGGCGTACAGCAGGGTAAAGGCCGCGATGCTCGACAGCATGGGCATGACGTTCAACATCGCTTTCAACCCGAGCAAAGCATCCGGCCCGGAAATCAGCGATAGCGATGCGACATAGGTGCTGATGGCGAAGCCGCTGCCGAGCAGAATCGGCCCCAAGCTCAAAATCGCCCAGTACAACAGAAAGCTCGAGGCGCCGCGACGCGGTTGGCGCACCCGCCAAATGGTATTGAAGGCTTTTTCGATGGTGACCAGCATCAGGAATGCGGTAACCGCCAGCACGACCACCCCGACCCAGGTCAATTGCCGGGCTTGGGCGGTGAAATCACTCAGGTACTGCTGGACCAGCTCGCCGGCGGACGGCACGAAATTGCGGAAGACGAAACTTTGGATCTGCTCGCCCGTGCCCTGGAACACCGGCACCACGGAGAGCATGGCGAAGGTCACCGTCATCATCGGCACCACGGCAAACAATGTGGTGTACGTCAGGGCGGCGGCATTATTGATACAGCGGTCGGCGATAAAACGACGCAGCAAAAAGCGCCAGAAGTCCATCCAATCATTAACGCGCTGAAGCATGCATTCTCCTTAACCAGCAAACGGCGGCCGATGCGAATCCCTGGCAGGCCGTAAAAACCAAGCGAGCGATGGCCTGTTAGAATAGCCGCCATCCGAGACGAGACGCGACCTGCATATGACCGATCTGACGCTCTATCACAACCCACGTTGCTCGAAATCGCGCAGCGCCCTGCAACTGCTCGAAGAACGCGGTCTCGCGCCGAGCATCGTACGCTACCTGGACACGCCGCCCAGCGCCGCGCAACTGCGCGAGCTGCTCGGCAAACTCGGGCTCAGCCCGCGGCAGTTGCTGCGCAGCGGCGAAGACGAGTACCAGGCGCTGAATCTGGCCAATCCCGAACTGACGGACAGCCAACTGATCGAAGCCATGGTTGCGCACCCAAAATTGATCGAGCGCCCCATCCTGATCGCTGGCGATAAAGCCGTAGTGGGCCGCCCACCGGAAAAAGTCCTGGAGATCCTGCCATGAGCACGCCCTACATTCTGGTTCTGTACTACAGCCGCCACGGCGCCACCGCGGAAATGGCCCGGCAGATCGCCCGCGGCGTCGAGATGGGCGGCCTGGAGGCGCGCCTGCGCACCGTACCGGCGGTTTCCACCGAGTGCGAAGCGGTAGCCGCCGAGATACCGGCCGAAGGCGCGCTCTACGCCAGCCTCGACGACCTGAAAAACTGCGCCGGCCTGGCGCTGGGCAGCCCGACCCGCTTCGGCAATATGGCCGCCCCGCTCAAGTACTTCCTCGATGGCACCAGCAGCCTATGGCTGAGCGGCGGCCTGGTCGGCAAACCGGCAGGCGTGTTCACCTCCACCGCCAGCCTGCATGGCGGCCAGGAGAGCACCCTGCTGTCGATGATGTTGCCGCTGTTGCACCACGGCATGCTGATCGCCGGCCTGCCCTACAGCGAGTCCGCCCTGCTGGAAACCCGCGGCGGCGGCACGCCGTACGGTCCCAGCCACCATGCCGGCGCCGACAGCAAACGCGCACTCGACGAACAGGAAATCGCCTTATGCCGCGCGCTCGGCCAACGCCTGGCGCAAATCGCCGTGAAATTGGAGCCCAGCCGTGGCTAGAACCGCCAAGCCATTACCGGCACTCGATTGGCTACAACCACGCATGACGCTCAGCCGTGGCGTCACCTTGCTGAGCTTCTTCGCCCTGGCCGCCTTGTTGCTGACCTGGACACTGCTGTTCGCCAATATCCCCGGCACGCTGCTGTGGGTGATCCTCGGCTTGCAGCTGGCGCCACTGCTGCTGCTCGCCCCGGGCCTGATCATGGGCAACGCACGTGCCCACGCTTGGGCCTGCTTTGTGGTCAACCTGTACTTTATCCAGGGCGTCCTGGCCGCGTTCGACCCATCCAAAGCACTGTTCGGCTGGTCGCTCACCCTCCTCAGCTTCAGCCTGTTCTGCGGCGCTTTGATGTATACCCGCTGGCGCTTTCAGTACGACCGCAAGCTGGCTGGCGAAAGTTGAGAACACGCCTGGTCCTGCTGCCCGGCTTGAACGGCAGCAGCACCCTGTTCGCACCTCTGTTGGCGCATCTGAATCCGGCATTGGAGGTGCAGACGCTAAGCCTGCCGCCCCAGGGCGAACAGGATTACCGGACGCTGGCCGATGGCGTGAAAAATCAGCTCGGCGACAGACCTTTTGTGTTGCTCGGCGAGTCGTTCTCCGGGCCGCTGGCTTATCGCCTGGCACGGGATAACCCGCCGGGGTTACGCGGCGTGATATTCACTGCTTCGTTTCTTAGCCGGCCACACCCGCTGCTGGCGCTGGCGAACTACCTACCGCTGCCGAAGGGGTTGCTGAAGCGAAGCAGCCTGTTGCGCCTGTTCTGCCTGGATAAATCGGCCAGCGCCGCGTTGATCGAGCTGCTACAGCAGGAAATCGAGGCGTTGCCGCCCGCGCTGTTGCGAGCGCGCCTGGCCAGCCTCAATGACTTACAAGCCCCCACCGGCTGCATAAGCCTGCCGGCACTCCAACTACTGCCGAGCCGGGATCGTCTTGTTACACGTAGTGCCTCAGCAAGCCTGCAGGCTCATTGCAGCCAGCTGCAGTCAGTTGCCATCGACGGCCCGCACTTTCTTCTGCAAAGCCAACCGCAGGCGTGCGCACAGGCTATCGAGCGATTTATCGAAACGATGGAGACGAAATAGCTGAAGCCTGTAGGCTGCTGGATCGAGCCACGTGGGTTAGCCGCCAGGGTGATCTTTGGCAACACAGCGGTTCTGCGCGACGTACCCCATCATGGCGGTGTACCTGCCGGCGCCATGATGGGTATCGCTACGCTCAGCCTGCGCGGCCCGCACCATCCTACGGATATTGACTCCCGAGGCTCGTAGACATACAGAACCAGCCCGTAGGATGGGTCGGGCCGCCAGGGTGACCTTAGGCAAGACCGCGTGTTCTGCGCGGCGTAACCCATCAAGCGATGTCGGCCTAGCGGCTGTCACCAACCCAAGGTTTCCTTGAGAAAGGGAATGGTCAGCTTGCGCTGGGCTTGCAGCGACGCCTGATCCAGCCGTTCCAACAGTTCGAACAGCGAACTCATGCTGCGCTCGCCGCGGGTCAGGATAAAGCGTCCGACGTCATCGCCCAGGTGCAGGCCGCGCCTCGAGGCGCGCAATTGCAGGGCGCGCAGCTTATCTTCGTCGGATAGCGACTGCAGTTGGAAGACCAGCGCCAAAGTCAGGCGCGACTGCAGGTCCGCCAACTGCACCGGCAATTCACGGGGCGAGGCGCCGGCTGCCAGAAGCAGACGCCGGCCGCTGTCGCGCAGACGGTTGAACAGGTGGAACAAGGCCTCCTCCCAATCGGCACGCCCGGCCACCGCATCCAGATCGTCCAGACACACCAACTCGCATTGTTCGAGGTTATCCAGCAACTCCGGGCCGTAGTCCGCCACCTCGGCCAGCGGCAGATATACCGCGGGCTCGCCGCGCTGTTCGAAACGCAAGCAGGCCGCCTGCAACAGGTGGCTGCGCCCCACACCCTCGGCGCCCCACAGATAAATCAGGCTTTCCGTCCAGCCGGCCTGCGCCTCGCACAAACGCTCGACATAGCCGAGCGCGGCGGCATTGGCGCCGGGATAGTAGTTGGCGAAGGTGGCGTCGTCGCGCAGACGCACCCCCAAGGGCAGTTGAATAGGTGTCATGCAGGACTCGAGGGCTCATCCGAAGCGCTGGACCGCTCTCCGTAAAGTGCTGAAAGTTTATATAAATCATGCAGATGACGCACTAGCACCATGATCACCGCGGCGACCGGCAACGCCAGCAGCACGCCGGTGAAACCGAACAATTGACCGCCGGCCATGATCGCGAAGATAACCGCCACCGGATGCAGACCGATGCGGTCGCCGACCAGCCAGGGCGTCAACAGCATGCCTTCGAGCAGCTGACCGACCGTGAATACCGCGGCAATCGCCAGCAAAGGATAGAAGTCGCCACCGAACTGGAACAACCCGGCGGTCAGCGCCGCCCCCAGCCCGACCGCCACGCCGAGATACGGAACTATGCTGGCCAGGCCGGCGATCAGGCCGATCAGCAAGCCGAGTTCCAAGCCGATCAACATTAGACCGCTGGAATACACAGCCCCCAGGGCCAGCATCACCAACAATTGCCCACGCAGAAAGGCGCCGAGCACTTCGTGGCATTCGCCGATCAACTTCACCACCAGCCCCTCGCGGCGACGCGGCAGCAGTCCGCGCAACTTGGCGACCAACAGGTCCCAGTCGCGCATCAGGTAAAAACTCACCACCGGCACCAACAGCAGGTTGGCCAACCAGGCCAGCAGCGCCAGGCTCGATTTAGTGGCGTGGGACAGCAGCATGCTGAGGATATCGGTGGTTTTGCCCAGATGCTGGGAGAGCGACGCCTTGAGCTGATCGAACCGCCAGAAGCCGTCGGCCAGGCCGAGCTTCAGCTGGATCCAGGGCAAGGCATCGTGCTGCGCCCAATCGAGCATCTGCGGCGCCAGTTCGTAGAGGCGTACCAATTGCCGGCCCAACATCGGCACCAGCACCAGCAGCATGGCCAGCAGGATCAGGCCGAACAGCGCGAACACCACTACCACGCCCCAGGTGCGCGACAGTTTGCGGCGTTCGAGGCGATCGACCAGCGGGTCGCCCAGGTAGGCCAGCAGGATACCGACCAGAAAAGGCGAGAGAATCGGGTGCAGCAAGTACAGCAACCAGCCGAGCAGCAATAGCCCAGCCATCCATAGCCAGCGATTCGAATCGGTCATGCTCAGCCCTCCATTGACAACACGACCGCTCGGCGCGGGCGTAAAAACACTTGGCTATCGGATACACAAAAAGAAACCGCTGCTTAATCCGCAGCGGTTCTCAGATAACGCCCCGCAGTTTACCAGCGAAAACGCAGAACATCGTTGCGCGGCAGCACCTGCGGCACCGAGCCCGTCGCCGCGGGTTCGACCGGCGTCTGGCCGGCTTCGATAGGCGCGGGTTGATCCGTCACTTCCTGCAGACGCAATAACGCAAGCTGCGCCCGCAGCTGCTCGGCGCTGGCATTGACCTGATAGACCAGACGATTGCCCTGGGCCTGGCGCAACTGCGCGCCCATGGGTTCCAGGGTTCGCTGCAACTGCGCATAGCGGGTCAGATCGACGCCCTGTACTTCCAGGGTCAAGCTCGCGCTCGCCCCCGGCGCCACCATGAACCGCGGCGCCAGCCGCTCGCCGATGGCCAGGAACAGCGCATCGGCCAATGCCGCCTGGTCGGCGCCCTGCACACTGCCCTGCTCACGCTCGTCGCCCAGCCATAAACGCCACTTGGCTTGCCACTGACCGTTATCCTCACGGGCCTGGACCACCAGCAGGGCGTCCGCGGCATAGCGCTCGGATGCCGTACGCAAAGCAGCCGGGTCGCTCGCCTCCAGAGTCTCCGGGGTCGCCAGCAATTGCTCGCTCAAGTCGGCGATCGGCAAGCGTAGCGGCAGGCCGCGGTGCTGCGCAGCCTGGCTCAGGGTCTGCGCGCCGCTCTGGCCGTCGCCGATCAGGCTGCTGCCGCTGGTGCCGTCGTTCAGCCACCAGGCCAGAATCGCCGGGCGATTCGCACCCCACAGAGACAGACCGGCCTGACGCAAAGTACGCTCGGTGCTGACGGGGTCGAAGTCGACCAGCAGATTGTCGTCCTCATAACCGTACTGACTGACGATCTGCTGGGGATCCTTACGCAGCGCCTCCAATGCCGGGACTTTCAGCGCTTCAGGATTGCCCGTCAAACGCAGCACCAGGGTATCCAGCGCACGCAGCAGGGCCGCGTCGCGCTCTTCCGGTTGCTGGCTGGCGACCGGCTCGCGCACCTGGTAAAGGTCATTCACCGTGGCCGCGATACTCGGCACGCTGAACAAGGACAGGCACAGCAGAAATACACGGGCGAACAAGCGCATAAAGAATTCTCGAAGGATGAATTGGCATCTAACCGGTACCGCGCAGCACAGCGGTCGCGATCCTTTTAACACAGGCAGAAACCGTGCGTGCGTGGGCCCTCGCAAAATACATCGACTTTAATGAGGGCCGGTTCAGAGGGCTGCCGGATGCTTGTCACCTTAAACAGCCCTCCGCCCGACGGCAACCTCCGCTCGGGCCGGGTGGTCGCTGCCCGGCAAGCCTGATAAAATCGCGCGCCTTCGCAGACTGGCGGCAAGCAAGCCTGTCGGACTTAGCCCTGGACTAAGCCGATAACGCTGTGCCTGAGCCGATGCACATCCGACTTCCCCCTTAAAGGCCTGGATCTATGAGCAAGCAACCCTCCATCAGCTACAAGGACGCAGGTGTAGATATCGACGCCGGCGAAGCCTTGGTCGAACGCATCAAGAGCGTGGCCAAGCGCACCGCCCGTCCGGAAGTCATGGGTGGGCTGGGCGGCTTCGGCGCGCTGTGCGAGATCCCGGCTGGCTACAAGCAGCCCGTGCTGGTCTCCGGCACCGACGGCGTCGGCACCAAGCTGCGCCTTGCGCTGAACCTGAACAAGCACGACAGCATCGGCCAGGACCTGGTCGCCATGTGCGTCAATGATCTGGTGGTCTGTGGTGCCGAGCCGCTGTTCTTCCTCGATTACTACGCCACCGGCAAGCTCAATGTCGACGTGGCTGCCACCGTGGTCACCGGTATCGGTGCCGGTTGCGAACTGGCTGGCTGCTCCCTGGTCGGCGGCGAAACCGCTGAAATGCCGGGCATGTACGAAGGCGAAGACTACGACCTGGCCGGTTTCTGCGTCGGCGTGGTGGAAAAAGCCGAAATCATCGACGGCTCCAAGGTTACCGCCGGCGATGCCCTGATCGCCCTGCCGTCTTCCGGCCCGCACTCCAACGGCTACTCGCTGATCCGCAAGATCATCGAAGTCTCCGGCGCCGACATCGAAGCCACCCAGATCGACGGCAAACCGATGGCCGACCTGTTGATGGCGCCGACCCGCATCTACGTCAAGCCGCTGCTTAAGCTGATCAAGGAAACCGGCGCGGTCAAGGCCATGGCCCACATCACCGGCGGCGGCCTGCTCGACAATATTCCGCGCGTGCTGCCGCAAGGCGCCCAGGCGGTGGTCGACGTGGCCAGCTGGGCCCGCCCGGCGGTATTCGATTGGCTGCAACAGGCCGGCAACGTCGACGAGCACGAAATGCACCGCGTCCTCAACTGCGGTGTCGGCATGGTCATCTGCGTCGCCCAGGAGCAGGTCGACATCGCCCTGCAAACCTTGCGCGACGCCGGCGAACAACCTTGGGTGATCGGTCAGATCGCCACAGCCGCCGAGGGCGCTGCCCAGGTCGTACTGAACAACCTGAAAAGCCACTGATGCCGGACGTCTGCAATGTAGTGGTGCTGATCTCGGGCTCCGGCAGCAATCTGCAGGCGTTGATCGACAGCATTCAGGCCGGCGCTAACGCCAGCAAGAGCAGCCCGGCACGCATCCGCGCGGTGATCTCCAACCGCGCCGATGCCTATGGCCTGCAACGCGCCCAGCAGGCCGGCATCACCACCCAGGTGCTCGACCACAAGCAATTCGACGACCGCGAAGCCTTCGACGCGGCCCTGGCGCAAGCCATAGACGCGCACGAGCCGCATCTGGTGATACTCGCCGGGTTCATGCGCATTCTCAGCCCTGGCTTCGTCCGCCACTATGCCGGGCGGCTGTTGAATATCCACCCCTCGCTGCTGCCCAAGTACAAGGGCCTGCATACGCACCAGCGGGCGCTCGACGCCGGCGACAGCGAACATGGCTGCAGCGTGCACTTCGTCACCGAGGAACTCGATGGTGGCCCTCTGGTCATACAGGCAATCATCCCGGTACGGCCCGACGACTCGCCGACCAGCCTGGCGCAGCGCGTGCACGAACAGGAACACGTGATTTACCCGCTGGCCATGCACTGGTTCGCCGAAGGCCGCTTGCGTCTGGACGACGAGCTGGGTGCGACGCTCGATGCGCAACCTTTACCGGACAGCGGCTACGTTATCCGCCCGTAGCCCGCATGGCACGATCAGGCAACCCGGCAATACAGCCAGGCAGGAGGCCGCCGAGTTTAACCGCGCGCAAGAGGATTTTTTGGTTACACTCGCCCGCTGGAACGCACTCATGTGCATTAGCGACAAGCTGCTTGCCGACGCTATTTTCAACCCCGGCCCGCCACGTGCAGCCAACTTGAAAACAGCTTTTTAGGAGACCCCATGCGTCATCTCTTAGTGTTCGCCTTCGCCCTCTTCAGCCTGCCGGCGCTGGCTGTGGAGCCGAAACCGTTTTCCGCCAGCTACACCGCCGACTGGAAGCAACTGCCGGTCAGCGGCACCGCCGAACGCAGCTTGCGCCACCTGGACGGCGACAACTGGCAGCTCAGCTTCGAAGCCTCGATGCTGGTTGCCAGCCTCACCGAACAGAGCACGTTCCGGGTGGAGAACACCGCCCTGCTGCCACTGACCTATCACTACGAGCGTAGCGGTTTGGGCAAGGGCAAAGAGATCGAGCACGACTTCGACTGGAGCGAAAAGCAAGTGATCGGCAACGACCGCGGCACGCCGGTTCGTATTCCGTTGAACCGCGGCATGCAGGATAAATCGACTTACCAACTGGCCTTGCAATACGACGTAGCGGCGGGCAAGAAGAGCATGAGCTATCAGGTGATCGACGGCGATGAAGTCGAAACCTATGACTTCCGCGTGCTCGGCGACGACGTGGTGCGCACCAAGGCCGGCCTGATCGACGCGGTCAAAGTCGAGCGGGTACGCGACCCGACGCAAAGCAGCCGTAAAACCGTGCTCTGGTTCGCCAAGGACTGGAACCATCTGCTGGTGCGCCTGCACCAGGTGGAAAAAGACGGCAAGGAATACCAGATCATGCTCAAAGACGGCAGCGTCGACGGCAAACCCGTCGAGGGCCGCCGCGACTGATCGAGCGCCAGATACAAAAAAACCGAGCCAGTGGCTCGGTTTTTTATGGCCTGCGTTATCTTGCACCTGCGCTAAGGGGCATGGTTCATACGCTGCAGCCCGGATCAGCACCAGGGCAGGCTTGGGCTATCAACAACACCGCATAACGACCTTGTCGGGTTACGCGGCGGCCGACAGCGATGCCGCCGCTAACCCGACCTACCCTGCTGGGTCGGCGGACAAGGCCTCGCCATGTCCACCCTACCAAAGCGCGTTTTCCAACCCGCCAAGCCTTTGAAGCCTGGGTAAAACAGCGCCTGAAAGAACGCTCCCGGATTGCATCCGGGCTACGAATAGGCGGCCAAACGGTGCTCGCCCATCACCACATCAAATCGTCCGGCACCTGGTAGGCCGCATAGGGATCGTCTGCATCCGGCGCTTCGGTCGGGGTGTTGAGCAGAATCACCCGGCGCGGGTCGCGTTCCTGGATTTTCAATGCGGCCTCGCGCGGCAGCACTTCATAGCCGCCGCCGCTGCGCACGATGGCCAGCGAGCCGCTGCTGAGTTTGTCGCGCATCAACTTGTTCACCGACAGGCGTTTGACCTTTTTCTCATCGACGAAGTTGTAGTAGTCCTCGGTGGTCAATTTCGGCAGGCGGGAGACCTCGATCAACTGTTTGATCTGCGCGGCGCGGGCCTTCTGCTCGGCCTTCTCCTGCTGCTGGCGGTTGAGCTCCTGATCGCGCGCTTGTTTCTCGGCCATCGCCTGCTGGGCGGCTAGCTTCTGCGACTCGTCCTTCTCTATATGGCCTTTTTTCTCCAGGCGCTGCTGTTTCTGCTTTTCCTTGCCGACCTGCTTGGCCTGCTTTTCGTTGACCAGCCCGGCTTTGAGCAACTGATCGCGTAGTGAGAGAGCCATAACCTACCTTTACCGACGAATCATGAATGTTGGGCGGGAGCAACCGAGCTGCGGACTCAACAATCCCGTGCCTGTTGTTTTTCCAATTTCTTGGCTTCGCCCCAGAGCGCGTCCAATTCTTCCAGGGCGCAATTTTCCATGGCGCGACCGGCTTCGCGCAATGCCTGCTCGATAAAGCGGAAGCGCCGCTCGAATTTGGCGTTGGCAGCTCGCAATGCGGCTTCCGGGTCGACCTTGAGATGCCGCGCCAGGTTGCCGACCACGAACAGCAGGTCGCCGAGCTCTTCGGCAATCGCCTCGGGATCGTTTTCGCTCATGGCCTCGAGCACTTCGTCCAGCTCCTCGCGCACCTTGTCCACCACCGGCAGGGCCTCGGGCCAATCGAAGCCGACCTGAGCGGCACGCTTCTGTAATTTGACCGCTCGGCTGAGCGACGGCAAGGCATGGGGCACGTCGTCGAGCAGCGACAATTGCTCAGGGGCGGCGGCCTTCTCGGCGCGCTCTTCGGCCTTGATCTCTTCCCAGCGCTGCTTGACCGCGGCTTCGTTCAGCTTGGCCGCATCAGGCGCGCCGTACAGATCACCGTCGACGAACACATGAGGATGCCGACGCAGCAACTTACGGGTAATGCCATCGACCACCTGGGCGAACTCGAAACGCCCCTCTTCGCGCGCCAGCTGGCTGTAGTACACCACCTGGAAGAGCAGATCGCCGAGCTCGCCGGGCAGATGCTCGAAATCGCCGCGCTCGATGGCATCGGCTACCTCGTAGGCTTCTTCGATGGTGTGCGGCACGATGCTCGCGTAGGACTGTTTCAAGTCCCACGGGCAGCCATACTGCGGATCGCGCAGGCGGGCCATCAGGTGCAGCAGGTCGTCGAGTTGGTACATGGATAGTTCCGGTCGTAGGATGGGTTAGCGGCGCGAGGGACGAATCCCGCAGCCATGATAAAACCAGCGCGCCGCGTAACCCATCGAACCGATGCAGCGCCAATACCGATGATGGGTTACGGCGCAGCAGACTCAGCGCTCGCTACCCTGACTGTGACATGCGCCTAACCCATCCTACGTCTACGGCTAGAACAATCGCCTGAGCGTCGCGAGCGAATAGCTGGCTAGGCGAAGGCTTATCGAAAAAGCGGAGTTGGCTCCAGCCAATGAGCATTTTTCGGTAGGCCTTCAACAACGCCAGATAGAGCGCAGCAGCTCAGGAAGCCCGATGGCGGCGGGCTTCGATGATATTAGGCAGCTGCGAGATGCGCCCGAGCAAACGTCCCAACGCATCCAACCCCGGAATCTCCACGGTGATCGACATCGAAGCGGTGTTGTCGTCCTTGTTCGAATGGGTGTTGACCGCCAGCACGTTGAGCTTTTCGTTGAGCAGCACCTGGGTCACATCGCGCAGTAGACCCGAACGGTCGTAGGCGCGGATGACGATATCCACCGGATAGGTTTGCACCGGCACCGGCCCCCAGTTGACCTGAATCATCCGCTCGGGCTCGCGGCCGGCCAGTTGCAGCACCGAAGCGCAATCCTGGCGGTGAATGCTGACGCCACGGCCCTGAGTGATATAGCCGACGATCGGATCGCCCGGCAGCGGCTGGCAGCAACCGGCCATCTGCGTCAGCAGGTTGCCGACCCCCTGAATCTGGATATCGCCACGTTTGCCGGGCTTGAAACCCAGTGCCTTGCGCGGAATCAGTTCGAGCTGTTCGTTGCTGCGTTCCGGCTCGACCAGTTGTTGCGCCAGGTTGGCCAAATGCGCCAGGCGCAGGTCGCCGGCACCGAGCGAAGCGAACAGGTCTTCGCTGTTTTTCAGATTGGCTTTTTCCGCCAGCTTGTCGAAATCCACATGCGGCAATCCCAGGCGCAGCAGCTCGCGCTCGAGCAGCACTTTACCGGCTGCGACGTTCTGGTCGCGATCCTGCAACTTGAACCAGTGGACGATCTTCGCCCGCGCCCGCGAAGTGGTGACATAGCCCAGGTTGGAGTTCAGCCAATCACGGCTCGGCACGCCATGCTTGCTGGTGATGATCTCCACCTGCTCGCCAGTTTGCAGGCTGTAGGTCAGCGGCACGATACGCCCGTTGATCTTGGCGCCGCGGCAGTTATGGCCGATCTCGGTGTGCACGCGGTAGGCGAAATCCAGGGGCGTGGCGCCTTTTGGCAGGTCGATGGCATGACCGTCCGGGGTGAACACGTAGACCCGATCGGGCTCGATATCCACCCGCAGCTGCTCGGCCAGGCCACCGATGTCGCCAAGTTCTTCGTGCCACTCCAGCACCTGGCGCAGCCAGGAGATTTTCTCTTCATAATGGTTGGAGCCGGATTTGACGTCGGTGCCCTTGTAACGCCAGTGGGCACAGACACCCAGCTCGGCCTCCTCGTGCATGGCGTGGGTGCGGATCTGCACTTCCAGCACCTTGCCGCCCGGGCCCAGCACCGCGGTGTGCAGCGAGCGGTAACCGTTTTCCTTGGGGTTGGCGATGTAGTCGTCGAACTCCTTGGGGATGTGCCGCCACAGGGTGTGCACGATGCCGAGGGCGGTGTAGCAATCGCGCATCTCCGGCACCAGCACGCGCACCGCGCGCACGTCGTAGATCTGGCTGAATTGCAGGCCCTTCTTCTGCATTTTTCGCCAGATCGAATAGATGTGCTTGGCCCGCCCGCTGATGTCGGCCTTGACCCCGGTGGCCTCCAATTCCTGGCGCAGGTGATTCATCACTTCGTTGATGTACTGCTCGCGGTCCATGCGCCGTTCATGCAATAGCTGGGCAATCTGCTTGTACTGCTCGGGCTCCAGGTAGCGGAACGACAGGTCTTCGAGTTCCCACTTGATATGGCCGATGCCCAGGCGATGGGCCAGGGGCGCATAGATATCGAAGACTTCACGGGCCACGCGCTGACGCTTCTCGCCGTCGGCATGCTTGACCGCGCGGATCGCGCAGGTGCGCTCGGCCAGCTTGATCAAGGCGACGCGCACGTCGTCGACCATCGCCACCAGCATCTTGCGCAGGTTTTCCACCTGGGCCTGGGAGCCGAGCACCAGGGAATCGCGCGGATTGAGGCTGGCGCTGATCGCCGCCATGCGCAGCACGCCATCGACCAGTTTGGCCACCACCGCGCCGAAGCGCTGGTGCACCGCGCTCAGGGTCACCTTGCCCTCGCGCACGCCGCGGTAAATCACCGCGGCGACCAAAGAATCCTGATCGAGCTTGAGGTCGGCGAGGATCTCCCCGATCTCCAGACCGGCGCGGAAACTGGAGGCGCCTTCGGTCCATAAATTCTGCGCGGCGTTGGCTTGCTGCTCAGCCTCACGGGCGAATTCGCAGGCCTCGCGCAAGGCGTCGCCGTCGAGTGCCGGGTCGATACTCAGGACATGGGCCAACCAGGCCTCTAGGTTGATGCTGCCGTCGTCGTTGATCGGCTGATGCGCTCTAACCTGAACCATTTCGCTACCTTCCAGAAGGTGTGCGACTGGCACACCTGTAAAGTCGCCCGCTTCTGTGAGCCGGTCGGTTTAACCACTTAAGGCGCAATTCCGTGCGCCCCTGCACCACTTAAATAGTGGCTGAGTGCGACGAAACCAAGGGGTCCCGTCCGCATTCGTTCATCCAGCCCTCAAGGCCGCTCGAACAACGCCATCGCCTCGACATGCGCGGTCTGCGGAAACATGTCGAGGATCCCGGCCTTTTTCAACCGATACCCTTGGCGCTGCAACTCGACACTGTCACGCGCCAACGTGGTCGGATTGCAGGACACATAAAGCACACGCTTGGCGCCCAGCGCCGCGATCTGCTTGACCACCTGCAACGCGCCGTCGCGCGGCGGGTCGAGTAACACCGCGGCGAAGCCCTCGCCCAGCCAGCCGGCGTCGGCCAGCGGGTTGGACAGGTCGGCCTGAAAAAAGTGCGCGTTGCCAATGGCGTTACTCGCGGCATTCTGCGCCGCCCGTTCGACCATCGTTCGCACCCCTTCCACCGCCACCACTTCCCGTGCCCGACGAGCCAGCGGCAAGGCGAAATTACCCAGGCCGCAATACAGATCCAGCACCCGCTCATCCACCGTTACTGCTAACCAGTCTAGCGCCTGGGCGACCATTGCTTCATTGACCTGGGTATTGACCTGGACGAAATCGCCGGGCCGATAGGCCAGTTGCAAATCCCAGGTCGCTAGGTGGTAACCCAGGGCTTGGCCCTCGACATAAGGCTGCGGCTCGGTCTCGCCGTGCAACCACAACTGTGCATCGCGGGCGACGCAAAAAGCCTGCAAACGGGCCAAATCGGTTTCGCTCAGCGGCGCGGTATGGCGCACCAATACCGCGCTGGCACTGCCGTGAAACAGCTCGACATGCCCAATCGCCCGCGGGTTTTCCAACTCGCCCAGCACAGCCGGCAAACCACTCAAAATGAACTGCAAGGGCTGTACCAGAACCGGGCACTCAGCGATGGCGATGATGTTCTGACTGGCGGCGGCGCGAAAGCCGACATCCAGACGTTTGGCCTTGGCGTCCCAACGCACGGCAATCCGCGCGCGGCGACGATAGGCGAATGCCGGGCCGTACAAGGGGGGCTCCCATTCGTCCGGTTGGATATCGGCCAAACGGCTCAATTGCTCGGCAAGCATGCGCTGTTTCAGCGCAAGCTGATCGGCATGGGGCATGTGTTGCAGGCTGCAGCCGCCGCATACCCGGGCATGCGCGCAAGGCTCGACGAGCCGCTCGGGGCTGACGCTGAAGATGCGTTCGACCCGCGCGTCGACCACCTTGCCATGGGCAGCCAACACCCGCGCTTCGATCTGCTCGCTGGGCAAGGCGCCGCTGACGAACCAGGTGCGACCGTCGCTGAAAGCGATACCGCGGCCGTCGTTGGCCAGCCGCTCGATCATCAGCTTCTGTTTTTTGCCGACCGGCACCTGGGGCGTGCGGGTTCCGCCGCTGGGCTGAAAACGTAGACCGCCGTCTTTCTTGGCCACTGATTATTCCTGGCCATCAGTGCTGGGCGCGTCGTACACGCCGCTGGACAGATAGCGATCGCCACGGTCGCAGATGATCGCCACCATCACTGCATTCTCGACTTCCCGGGACAAACGCAGCATAGCCGCCACCGCACCGCCGGAAGACACGCCGCAAAAAATCCCCTCCTCGCGCGCCAGGCGCCGCATCACCTCTTCGGCTTCCTGCTGGCCCATGTCGATGACCCGGTCGACGCGCTCGGCTTGATAGATCTTCGGCAAATATTCTTCGGGCCAGCGGCGGATGCCCGGAATCGCCGAGCCTTCCATCGGTTGCAAGCCGACGATCTGCACCGTTGGCGACTGTTCTTTGAGGAAGCGTGAAACGCCCATGATGGTGCCGGTGGTGCCCATGGAGCTGATGAAGTGGGTGATTTCGCCGCCGGTCTGCTGCCAGATTTCCGGGCCGGTACCGCGGTAGTGGGCTTCGGGGTTGTCGCCGTTGGCGAACTGATCGAGCACCTTGCCCTTACCTTCCGCCTGCATCTGCAGCGCTAGGTCGCGGGCGTCTTCCATATTGTCGACCAGGATCAGCTCGGCGCCGTAGGCGGTCATCGCGGCCTTGCGTTCGGCGGTGGAATTGCTCGGCATGATCAGGATCATCGGGTAGCCCTTGATCGCCGCCGCCATCGCCAAGGCGATGCCGGTATTGCCCGAGGTGGCCTCGATCAGCATGTCGCCCGGGCGAATATCGCCGCGCTGCTCGGCACGCCCGATCATCGACAGCGCCGGGCGGTCCTTCACCGAGCCCGCCGGGTTGTTGCCCTCGAGTTTGACCAGCAAGGTATTGGTGGTATTACCCGGCAGGCGCTGCAAACGCACCAGCGGGGTGTTGCCGACGCAATCGGCGATAGTGGGATAGTGCAGGGGCATGGCGTCGATCGAATCCGCACGGCAGGAAAGGCGCCTATGATAACGGCAAACCGACGATGGCCATAATCGCCGTTGACCTCATACGGGCTTGGACTCAAGGGCGCCAAACCTCAGCGCGCGGCAGGCCGCCGGTCCGGGTGCCTGGACAAACCCGCTCACGCGATTACAGATTCTGCGCCGTCGAATCGCTACACTGCCGCAACCAGATCGCGGGAGGAATAAAGTGTTCAAGGATTTAGGCATCAAAGGCCGCGTGCTACTGCTTACCCTGTTGCCGACCAGCCTGTTGGCGCTGGTGCTCGGCGGTTACTTCACCTGGGCGCAGTTATCGGGCATGCAAGCCCAACTGATGCAACGCGGGGAAATGATCGCCGAGCAATTGGCGCCGCTGGCCGCGCCCGCGCTGCAGCACAATGACGCCCAATTGCTGCAACGGATCGCCACCCAGGCGCTGGAACAACCGGATGTGCGCGCGATCAGTTTTCTCTCCGCCGAACGCGGCCGCCTGGCCCATGCCGGCCCGAGCATGCTCAACCCGGCACCGCGCGGCAATGTCCTGCAAGGCGAGCGCCTGACCAATCAAGACGCGACGCGCTTCCTGTTACCGGTGCGCGAACAGCACCTGAGCCTCACCGGCCAGGCCCTGCCGGTGCCCGGCAGCGAATTGCTCGGCTGGGTCGAGCTGGAATTGTCGCACCACAGCACCCTGATCAGCGGCTATCGCAGCCTGCTCGCCAGCCTGCTGTTGATCGCCGCCGGCTTGATCGTCACCGCCCTGCTCGCCGCGCGCATGAGCCATACGATCAACGAACCGCTGCGCCAGATCAAACACAGCGTCGCGCAGCTCAAGGACGGCAATCTGCAAACCCGCCTGCCGCCATTGGGCAGCCATGAGCTGGATGAATTGGCCTCCGGCATCAACCGCATGGCCGAGGCCCTGCAAAATGCCCAGGAAGAGTTGCAACACAATATCGAGCAGGCCACCGAGGACGTGCGGCAGAATCTCGAGACCATCGAAATCCAGAACATCGAACTGGATTTCGCCCGCAAGGAAGCCCTGGAAGCCAGCCGCATCAAGTCCGAATTCCTGGCCAATATGAGCCACGAGATCCGCACGCCGCTCAACGGCATTCTCGGCTTCACCAATCTGCTGCAAAAAAGCGAGCTGACCCCGCGCCAGCAGGATTACCTCAGCACCATCGAGAAGTCCGCCGACAGCCTGCTGGGGATCATCAACGAGGTGCTCGACTTCTCCAAGATCGAGGCCGGCAAACTGGTCCTGGAAAGCATCCCCTTCAACCTGCGCGACCTGCTGCAGGACACCCTGACCATCCTCGCCCCGGCGGCTCATGCCAAGGATCTGGAACTGCTCAGCCTGGTCTACCGCGACACCCCGCTGTCGCTGATCGGCGACCCGCTGCGCCTGAAACAGGTGCTGACCAACCTGGTCAGCAACGCGATCAAATTCACTAGCAAGGGCAGCATCATCATGCGCGCCATGCTCGAGGACGAAAGCGCCGACCACGCGCAACTGCGCATCAGCGTGCAGGACACCGGCATCGGCCTGTCCGACGAGGACTTGCGCGCACTGTTCCAGGCGTTCAGCCAGGCCGACAATTCGCTGTCGCGCCAAGCCGGCGGCACCGGCCTGGGCCTGGTGATTTCCAAGCGCCTGATCGAACAGATGGGCGGCGAGATCGGCGTCGACAGCACTCCCGACGAAGGCTCGGAATTCTGGATCACCATCAACCTGCCGAAAGCCCGCGACGACGCCGAAGACCTGCCGCGCCCGCCCCTGCTCGGGCGCTATGCGGCGATCCTGGAAAGCAACGAGCTGTCGCGCCAGGCGTTGCAACATCAACTGGAAGACTGCGGCCTGCGGGTCAACGCCTTCGCCGACCTCGATACCCTGTGCGAAGCGGTGAGCAACGCCCAACAGGGTACGCAACCGATCGAACTCGCGGTGCTCGGCGTAACCGCCCGACTGATGCCGCCGGAACTCCTCGGCCAGCGCATCTGGGACCTCGACCGCTTGAACTGCAAAGCACTGGTGCTGTGCCCCACCACCGAGCAGTCGCTGTTTCACGAAGCGCTGCCGGATGCGCACAGCCAGTTGCAGGCGAAACCGGCGTGCACACGCAAATTGCAGCGCGCCCTGGCCGAACTGATCAGCCCGCGACAAACCCGCATAGCGGAAAGCAGCCAAGCCCCCAGCCGATCGCCACAGGTGCTGTGCGTCGACGACAACCCGGCCAACCTGCTGCTGGTGCAAACCCTCCTCGACGGCATGGGCGCCGAGGTGGAGATCGCCGAAAGTGGCTATGTCGCCGTGGAAAAGGCCAAGCGAGGCGGCTTCGACCTGATCTTCATGGACGTGCAGATGCCCGGTATGGATGGCCGCCAGGCTACCGAGGCGATTCGCCAATGGGAGAACGAACAGGAACGCACGCCCGTGCCGATCATCGCCCTGACCGCCCACGCCCTGGCCAACGAAAAACGCGCGCTGCTGCAGAGCGGCCTTGACGACTACCTGACCAAACCGATCAGCGAACGGCAGTTGGCGCAAGTCATCCTCAAGTGGACCGGCCTGGCCCTGCGCAATCAAGGCCCGGAACGCAACGGTGCGGGGACCGCGCCCGACAACAGCCTGAGCGTGCTGGACGCCGACGAAGGCCTGCGCCTGGCCGCCGGCAAAGCCGATCTGGCCGCCGACATGCTGAGCATGCTACTGGCCGGCTTGCCCAGCGACCGCCAGGCGATCCGCCAGGCACGCGAGGCGGGGGAACGCAGCGCCCTGATCGAACGCGTCCACCGCCTGCACGGCGCCACCCGCTATTGCGGCGTACCGCAACTGCGCGCGGCCTGCCAACGCAGCGAAACCCTGCTGAAGCAGGATGACCCGGCGGCGCAGCACGCACTCGACGAACTGGATACGGCGATCGAACGCCTGGCGCGCGAAGCGGAAGTCAGCGCCTAAAAACCTGGCTTGTAGCCCGAATGCAGTCCGGGGGCTAAAAAACGCGTAATCCGTAGCCTGGGTTGAGCGAAGCGACACCCGGGGAAAGGGTGCCCCGGTATCACTGCGCTCAACCCGGGCTACAGGCTGCATGTGTAGCCCTGATGCTATCCGGGGCAGGTTGTGCGGTCGGCATCGCTCCCCGGATTGCATCCAGGCTACGAGTTCGCAGGCCTTGCAGATAAACATGGGATCTACGGCGTTGCGCGCTCTGGTAGCCCGGATGAAATCCGGGAAACGCTGTCGCTTTATAGATAGCTCCCGGATTGCATCCGGGCTACGTCATTCACCCGCCCTCACCGAACAACCGCGAGGAGCCCGCATGCGTATCCTGTTTTTCAGCAGCAAACCCTATGACAGCGCCAGTTTTCTCGCCGCCGAGGTCGCGCCCGGTTACCAATTGCATTTCCAACAAGCCCGCCTGACCCTCGACAGCGCGGCGCTGGCGGCGGGCCATGAGGTGGTGTGCGCCTTTATCAACGACGACCTCTCGGCGCCGGTACTCGAACGCCTGGCCGAGGGCGGCACGCGCCTGATCGCCCTACGCTCGGCGGGCTACAACCATGTCGACCTCAGCGCCGCGCAGCGCCTCGGGCTCTGCGTGGTCAGGGTGCCCGAGTATTCGCCGCATGCCGTGGCGGAACATGCGGTGGCGCTGATCCTGTCGCTCAACCGCCGCGTGCACCGCGCCTTCAACCGCACCCGCGAAGGCGACTTCTCGCTGCACGGGCTGATCGGCTTCGACCTTTATGGCAAGCGGGTCGGAGTCGTCGGCGCCGGCAAGATCGGCAGTGTTTTCGCCCGCATCATGGCCGGCTTCGGTTGCCACGTGCAGATCTTCGACACCCGAGCGATAAGCGGCCTGGAGGCGCTTGGCGCAACACAAGTGCCATTGCCGCAACTGCTCGCCGAAAGCGACATCATCAGCCTGCATTGCCCGCTCAACGAACACAGCAGACACCTGATCGACGCCCGGAGCCTGGCGCGGATGAAACGCGGCGCGATGCTGATCAACACCGGCCGCGGCGCCCTGATCGACACCCCGGCGCTGATCGGCGCACTGAAAAGCGGGCAACTCGGCTACCTCGGCCTGGATGTCTACGAGGAAGAAGCCGAGCTATTCTTCGAGGACTGCTCCGACCTGCCCCTGCAGGACGACGTCCTGGCCCGACTGCTGAGCTTCCCCAACGTCATAGTCACCGCGCACCAGGCCTTTCTCACCCAGGAAGCGCTGGCGGCCATCGCCCGCACCACCCTCGACAACATCGCCGCCTGGGCGGCCGGCACGCCGAGCAATCAGGTGCAGTTCGGCGCGTGATAGTATTCGCGCCGATCTGGAGGAACCATGGCCGAACACGACTTTCGCTACAACCTGCTCAACCCCGAGCACACCCTTATTGAATGCCGCGCCCTGGCGCCGGGCCGCTATCAAGTCACCGGCAACGGTGGCTCGATGCGCGACGGCGACAGCCTGCTGGTCACCCTCAAAGGCAGCCGCGACCTGAGCATGCGCTTGACCGTCGACAAGGTTCGCCACCTGATCAACCCGGCCGGCCAATGGGTCGCCGTGGCCCGCGGCCCGGTGTTCGGCGAACTGGCGATATTCAACTGGCAGGTCAACTGCGACAGCTGCGCCTCCACCCTGGACTTCGAATTCGCCGTGGACGCCGCCCTCGGCAAGAAAGCCCAGGCCCCGGCTGCCGAAGCGCGAATCAACGAACTGGGCTGGCGCAGCGAGAAAGGCCGCCACCTGTGCCCCGCCTGCGCAAAAACAGCCTGACCCACGCAACCCGATCAGGGCGCGAACAACTCCAATTGTTCGTGCCGGTTGCGCAGGTCGTGTAAGCGCACCCCCACGCCGAGCAAACGCACCGGCTTGCCGCCCCGGGCGAAGGCGGCGCTGAGCAGCGCCTTGTAGCTGTCCAGATCCCGACGCGCGCCCGCCTGTTCGAGGGTGGTCTGGGTGAAATCATGGAATTTGATTTTGACGAACGGTTTGTCCGCTCGATAGCTGGCATCCAGACGCGCCATGCGCGTCGCCAGTTCATCGAGCAAGTGCGGCAACTGCTCGTAACAGGCAGCCAGATCGGGCAGGTCCTGATCGAAGGTGGTCTCCACGCTCACCGATTGCCGCCGGCTGTCGGTCTGCACCCGGCGCTCATCGATACCTCGCGCCAACCCCCAGAGCCGCTCGCCGAAGCTGCCGAACTCCTTCACCAGCCCCAACTTGCTCCAGGCGCGCAAGTCGTCGCAGCTGCGCACGCCCAAACGCCCGAGCTTTTCCGCCGTCACCTTGCCGACGCCATGCAGCTTGGCGACCGGCAGCTGCGCGACGAAATCCTCGACTTGATCCGGGGTGATGACGAACAAGCCATTGGGCTTTTTCCAGTCGCTGGCGATCTTCGCCAGAAACTTGTTCGGCGCCACGCCGGCGGACACCGTGATATGCAACTCCTGGGATACGCGCCGGCGAATGTCCTGGGCGATACGCGTGGCGCTGCCGGCGAAATGCGGGCTATGGGAGACATCCAGATAGGCTTCGTCCAGCGACAGCGGCTCGATCACCTCGGTGTAATCCCGAAAGATCGCCTGGATTTCCCGCGATACCGCTTTATAAACGTCCATCCGCGGCTTGACGATCAACAAGTCCGGGCACAATTTCAACGCATGCCCGGACGCCATCGCCGAGCGCACGCCATAGGCGCGCGCCTCGTAGTTGCAGGTGGCGATCACCCCACGTCGATCCGCCGCGCCGCCCACCGCCAGCGGCTTGCTGGCCAGACTCGGGTCGTCGCGCATCTCGATCGCCGCATAAAAGCAGTCGCAATCGACATGGATGATCTTTCGCGCCGTCATAGGAGTCGCCGACTACTGCGACTCCAGCGTCTTGACCGCTGGCGCAGGCTCAGCCGGCTGCTGCTCCTCTTTTTTCATGTAGGAGGAAATCACCAGAATCACGATCAGCATAAAAGCCGCGATCGGCAACAACTTGGTCTTTCTCGGCAACGCCGCGCCACAGGACGGGCAGCGCTCAGTGTCCGCGGCCACCTGGGCGCCGCACTCAGTACATTGCATTCCCATCGTCATGCTCCTGTTCAATAGCCGCGGACTCTAGCTCAACGGCCGCCGACGGGCTACGTTGGCCGGAACGGCAAAGCCTTTGCTCGGCAAATATCGCCGCGCCCCCGCCTTCCGAGGCTCTAGCAGGCCGTTGAAAATGTAGGCGAGGCAGCCAGTGCAATACCGATGGCGGCCCCACAAAAACAGGCGAAAAAACGGAGTTTACGAGCTGTAAATGAGCATTTTGAGCCTGCTTTTAACGCCGCAATGGCAACGCAGGTAGTTTTTCAACAGCCTGCTAGGAAAACCCCGCAATGCCCCATATGGCGCGCCCCGCTGCATATTCGCATGCACGGGCCAATGCTAAGCATCTGAAGCAAAAGTAATTTTTCTCAAGCTTTAGGTTGACAGCCCGGGCTTTGGCTATACAATGGCCGCCGCGGGATGGAGCAGTCTGGTAGCTCGTCGGGCTCATAACCCGAAGGTCGTAGGT
>NZ_CAMPHV010000006.1 GCF_946886105.1 uncultured Pseudomonas sp.
GTGCAAGCTTACCCCGGCAGGTCGCAAGGTGTGCATGCGCCAGTACCGAACAACTAATGCTGGCGAGCGCCGCAAGCCCTTGCTTGAGGTCTTTATGGCGGGGACCTGGGGCTTCGCCGTGAAGCCACAACACACAAGGACACACCGCAAACAAGCGCTAAGTCGATCATCCGCGAAACTCGCGCGGACTGAAATGGCCTTTTTGACCAGCCCTGCGCGCAGCGTCGATCAGGGCAGCGCCGGCTGGAATGTCTGTGCGGGCAAACGCGTAGAAGCAGACAGTCGGTAACTCGGGCAATCCGTCCTCGATGCCCAGCACAAGCAAGCCTTCTCGTCTCTGGCTGAGGGCGATAACCGTGACGGCAAAACCCGAGCGCGCCGCCGCTAGGCAGCCCGCCATGCTGCTGCTTTCGAACACCACGCGCCAAGCCTGATCGGTCTTGCCCAGCGCCGTAATAGCTGACTCCCGGTAGATGCACGGCTCAGGAAAGACCGCCAACGGCAGCGGCCGATTAAGGTCCAATGACTGCTCCGCCGAGAAAGCCCAGACCAGTGGCTCCTCCCACAACAATGCAGCCGTTCCTTCGACACGACTGCATTTTTTGCCGAATACCAGATCCAGGCGGCCGCGTTCCTGCTGACGCAGCAGATCGGCCGTGACACCCACTTTCAGCTCGATCGTCGCATCGGGGTGCCATTGGCGAAAATGTTGCAGCACCCGGGGTAGCCAGGCGCCGGCAAAGTCTTCCGATGCGCCCACCCGCAACCGCCCGCGCAGCGGTGCGCCACGCAGTTTTGCGCGGGCCTCACGATCTAGGTCCAGGATATTACGTCCGTAGGCGTACAAGGTATCCCCTGCCTGGGTGAGTTCCAGCCGGCGCGTCGTGCGTGCCAGCAGGCTGACGCCAGTGATTTGCTCCAGGCGCTTGATGTGTCCGCTCACGGCCGAAGGCGTCAGCGCCACGCGCTCGGCGGCAGCAGCGAAGCTGCCGCTATCCACGACTTCAAGAAAGGTGCGCAGCAGCACAGTATCGAGTGGCGTTCCATGGTCGGCAGATAGAGTATTCATCAAGTAATTCAACGCAAAATATTATTAATGAGATTTTATTATTCACCAATCAAACAGCCTCGTCCAAATACGCTATGCCATTCCCATTCTCACGAGGCAATACCATGAGCACCTATCACAGCGCCGCGACCGATCGGCTCGACATCGCCTATCTTGAATGGAACCCCAAAGGGCACCGTACGGCCGTGCTGCTGCACGGCTGGCCGGATAGCCCGGAATGCTGGAAGACCGTCGCCCCTGTCCTAGCGGAGGCCGGCTACCGCGTACTCGCTCCGGCACTGCGTGGCTTCGCACCTACCCGCTTCCGCGATGCGGCCACACCCCGCAGCGGGCAGTTGTCCGCGCTGGGCCGCGATCTTTTAGCGTTCATCGACGTGTTGGACCTGGAGCGGCCGGCGCTAATCGGCCATGACTGGGGTGCACGGGCGGCTGCTAACGCCTGCGGCTTGCGGGACGGCGTGGCCTCGCATTTGGTGATGCTGTCGGTAGGCTACGGCACCAACGACCCGAACCAACCGCTGTCCCTGCAACAAGCGCACAACTATTGGTATCACTGGTTCATGGCCACGCCGCGCGGCGCGCGCGTGGTTCGGGAGGAGCGTGAGGCCTTTACCCGACTGATGTGGGACACCTGGGCGCCAGCCGGTTGGTACAGCCGGGCCGATTTCGACGAAGCGGCGCAGGCATTCCAAGGCGACGACTGGGCCGAAATCGTGCTGCACTCCTACCGCCACCGCTGGGGCTTTGCCGAGGGCGACCCGGCCTACGGCGAGGACCAGTCGCGCCTGACCCCCACGCCTATCTTGTCCGTGCCGACGCTGGTACTGCACGGCGGAGCGGACACCTGCAATCATCCCGAGAGTTCCAAAGGGCGGGAGGCATTTTTCCAGAATCGCTACGAGCGACAGGAGCTCGATGGTGTGGGGCACTTCCCGCAGCGAGAAGCGCCGCAGTCAGTTGCCGACGCCATCCTGCGATTCTGCCGGGAAATGTAAAGCGATTCCGCCACATCAAGCGGCGGTTTATGGTGAGACATATACCGTCCGCTTTGTGCCAGCCGAGACGGCACAGCACGACTCAGCTCGCTTCTCGAAGCTCATATATGGCCCCAGTCAACACTGTCGCAGTGTCTACCAAGCAACCTGAAACAGAGCTAACCTATTGCCCTATATAAGATTTCAAGCCCTGCGCGGCCAGCATAAAAACCCTTGACGTCGGAAAATTTTCTAACATCGGCAATATCGCCTCAGCGCACGGTAAAGCGCTGTTCGAGCAGCTTGCGATCATTCTGAAAGACCATGAAGTGCCACTCGCCGGGCACTATTTCATGGGGTTCGGTGAACTCGAACGCCATCACATCCTCGGGCGCATCGGGCACCAGCTCCTGTACGACAACGAACTTGTCGTGACGCGTGCCTTGCGGCGTCACCACACCGGGTGTCAGGTACAGCAGGGTTAGCGGCGCATCATTCGCGGTCTTGCCGACCAGGCGGTAACGCATGCCGAACTTGCTCCCGAGCTTGGCCGGAATCACTTCGCGGCGCTCGATCGGCTGATCGCTTCTGGTCAGCACGCGCTCGCCGGCCTGGAAGTCCTGGTAATCGCTGGCGAAGAGACCGTATTCGACGGCCCCCTCGACGCGGACCTCGGCCTGCGCCATACCGGTTATCGAGATAAATGCGACCAGGACACTGGATCGGATGTATTGCATGTCGCGCTCCTCAGATTAGATCGCGCGAGCCTATGACATCCGCGTGACAAGGCGATGACAGCTCTACTCCGGCAGCTTGCTGCGTACCTTGCGCGGCAGAATCGCCAGGAAATTATCCCGCGCCACCTGGTGGGCGACCGCTTCGGGCAATGCATCGAGAAACGGCACAAACCCCTCGATGTATTCGCCCAGGCTGTCGAAACGACCGACCACATCGGAGCCGAGCATGAACCGGGTCGGATGCTTGCTGACCAGCTTCACCCAGTCGGGATCGGGGTTGTTCTGCCGATCCAGTAGGTAGGGCCTGAGCATGGTCCAGGACAGATCGATATACAGATTGGGGTATTGCTCGAGCATGCGTTCAAGGGTCGGCAGCAGGAAATCCAATTTCTTCTGGTGCCGATGGATTTCCATGCTGGTGCCCGCATGCGCCCAGATGAAACGCACATGCGGATGGTTGCGTAACGGCTCCTCGATCTCGGCCAGGTACAACGGGTTACGTTCGCGCTTGGAGGTGATATTGGCATGCAGCATGACCGGCAAATCGTACTCGGCCGCCAGGTGGTAAACCCGCGCCAAGGCCTCGTTGTTCGCCCGCGGCACATCGCCGTGAATCAGTGCGGTGAGGTCGTCATGACGGGTGAATACCTCGCCGATGCCCTGCCATAACCCGGGGTCGAGTTCGAGCATGCGGCGGATATGCGCATCGGCGTTCTTATCGTTGGGGTTGAAGCCGGACAGGAACGGATGGAAGCGCCGACGCTGCGCGGCCGGCAGTTGCTTGTAGGCGTGGGCGATCAACACATCGGTGGCGCTGTACCAGTAGGCGCTGGCATCGTCGCCAGCGTAGTAGCGCGGACGCTTGGGCTCGCTTTCGTCCCACTTCTTCGCCACGGGAATGCCGGACAGCATCACATGATCGATATTCGCCGCCGCCATGCGTTCGAGCAGTTCCTGCATGCCGGCGCTTTCCTGAAAGAAGTCGACGTAATGCAGATGCGCATCGCTGAAACGGTACTCGCGCGCCGCGAGTGGGTTGCCGACCAGTACGGCGAATACGGCAAGAGCCGAAGCAAAACCTTTCAACCCGACAACCTCCCGACTACATTGGCCCCAATAGACTCACTACACTTGTGCCTAGTTCAGCCGTCGCCGTTGCTTATCGAAAGCCCGCCCATACGTAGCGCGCCGCAACCCCTGCTACCGCACCTTTCCCCCTCGCAGCCAGCGACCGAGTCGCCCAGGAGCTCAGATGATCAGCATTCATAACGAAAAAGGGCTGCTTCAACGCATCACCATCGGCCCGCATACCCTGCACAGCGACGTTTCCGTCGAACTTGGCGGCGAAGGCGCGGCGCCGCAGCCGCATGACCTGTTCGACGCCGCATTGGGCGCCTGCAAAGCCCTGACCCTGGCGCTTTACGCCAAACAGAAAGGTCTGCCGCTCGAGGGCCTCGAAGTGCACCTGAACCGCGACGACAGCGAAGAACGCCAAGGCCGCTATCGCCTGGCGGTGGAATTGACCCTGCATGGCCAGTTGGATACGGGGCAACGCCAACAGCTGCTACGCATCGCCGACAAGTGCCCGATCCATAAATTGATGACCAGCAGCGAAATTCAGATCAGCACCCAACTGCGTGATGCCCAGCAATGAGCGACTTCCCAGTGATTCAGCCGCGCCTGGAAGACATCGCCGGCCAGCCCATTCTGCGTCCGTTGCCCTCGGCGCAATGCCGCAGCGTCGGCCCTTTCGTGTTCTTCGACCATATGCTGGAAAAACCTTACCCGGCCGCTAGCGGCATGAATATCGACCAGCACCCGCATATCGGCCTGTCCACCCTCACCTACCTGTTCGAAGGACAGCTGCAGCACAAGGACAGCCTGGGTTCCGATCAGTTGGTCGGGGCGGGAGACGTCAGCTGGATGACCGCCGGCAAAGGCGTCGCGCATGTCGAGCGCACGCCGCAAGCATTGTTTGACAGCGGTTCGACGCTACATGGTCTGCAGGTCTGGCTGGCGTTAACAACGACAGACGAGCAGATCGAACCGAGCTATGCGCATTATCCCGCCAGCAGCCTGCCGCGCAGCTCCAGCATGGGCGTGGATATCTGCCTGATCGCCGGCAGCGGCTTTTGTCTGCAATCGCCGGTAGCGGTTCGCTCGCCAACGCTGTACGCCGAATTGCAGCTGGCCGCGGGCGCGACCTTGCAGATACCGGTGGAGTACCGCGAGCGGGCGCTGTACCTGATCGAAGGCGAGGCTTCGCTGGACGAACAAGGGTTGCCGCTACGGGGGTTGCTGCTCATCCCGGAAGGCCAGACGCCGACGCTGAGCGCCTGCACGCAAAGCCATCTGGTCATGCTTGCTGGTGAGCCCATCGGACCACGGCGGATCAATTGGAACTTCGTCGCCAGCGATCAGGCGCTGATCGATCAGGCCCGCCAGCGCTGGGCCGCGGGCGACTGGCCGAGCGTGCCGGGCGAGAGCACGCGTATCGAGCTGCCCGCGTTGCGACGCAGCGGAAAGGCCTGAACACCTTTCCGCACGCGCCCCTGCCGCTATGGGCTGGCGAATACCTCGGCAAACAAGTCATCCATAGCCTTGAAAGCCCGTGCCGCCGCCAGCGGATGGTATTCGTTGCGCCCTGGCACATTGGCCGTCGGGTTGGTGAACGAATGCACGGTGCCGCCGTAGCTGACCAATTGCCAGTCGGTTTTCGCGGCTTTCATTTCGGCGACGAAGCCTTGCAGTTGCTCGTCCGAGACCGTTGGATCGTCCGCGCCGTGCAGCACCAGAATCGGGGCTTTGATATTTTTCGCGTCCGCCGGATTCGGCGTATCCAGGTTGCCATGGAAGGACACGAAGCCTTTCAGATCGGCGCCCGAGCGCGCCAGCTCCAATACCGTACCGCCGCCGAAACAAAAGCCGATGGCGCCGAGCTTGCTAGTGTCCAGGGCTACTTCGGCGGTTTGCGCCTTGAGCACCGCCACCGCCGCCTGCGCGCGTTTGCGCATCAGCGCGCGGTCGCCGCGAACCTTGCCCGCGGCGGCCTTGGCCTCGTCAGGGTTCTTAGGGCGCACGGTCTTGCCGTACATATCGGCCATAAACACCACGTACTTGTCGCCGGCCGCACGCGCGGCCTTCTTCGCCGAATCCTCGGTAACGCCAAGCCAGTTGGGCACCATCAGTAAGCCCGGACGCGGGGTTTTCACCGCATCGTCATAGATCAACATGCCCTCGAAGGCTTCGCCGTCGATCTCGTAGGGCACGGGTTTGACCACGACGGCGGCTTCGGCGACGCCGACCAGGCCGGCTAGCGCCAGGGGAAAGAGGGATTTTTTCATCGCACTGTCCTGTTGAATGGATCGCCCTGCAACAGTAGCCGCTGCTATCGCCACGCGAAGAAAAAAGCCCGCTTTCGCGGGCTTAGTTTTTTACTGCAAATGTCAGGCGGAAAGCTCGACCAGCAGTTTATTGAGGCGCTGCACATAGGCCGCCGGATCTTTCAGATTGTCGCCGGCTGCCAGAGCCGCCTGATCGAAGAGGATGTGGCTGAGGTCGACGAAACGGTCTTCGTCGGCTTCGGCGTCGAGCTTCTCGATCAGCGGATGGCCTGGATTGAATTCGAAGATCGGCTTGGATTCCGGCACCTTCTGCCCGCTGGCCTCGAGGATCTGCCGCATTTGCATGCCCA
Organism: uncultured Pseudomonas sp.; assembly: GCF_946886105.1. Next base: position 6,475 of record NZ_CAMPHV010000006.1, read on the forward strand.
GGTCCTGTTCGCCGATCGCCAGAATCGCCGGCGAGTCGGTCAGACGATGGGAAACCCGCACTTCCGCGACCTGCTCGCCCAATGCCCCCTTGAGGCGCTCGACCAGACCTTCTTTGGCCTTGGCCACTTCTTCCTGGGCCTTCTTGTCCTCTTCCGAGTCCAGTTTGCCGAGGTCGAGATCGCCACGGGCGACATCGACGAAGTGCTTGCCGTCGAACTCGGTGAGGTAGCTCATCAGCCACTCGTCGATACGGTCGGTGAGCAGCAGCACTTCGATGCCTTTCTTACGGAAGACCTCCAGGTGCGGGCTGTTCTTCACCTGGGCATAGGATTCGCCGGTCAGGTAGTAAACCTTGTCCTGACCTTCCTTCATGCGCCCGATGTAATCGGCCAGGCCAACGCTTTGCTCGTCCCCATCGCCATTGGTCGAGGCGAAACGCAGCAGGCCGGCGATCTTCTCCTTGTTGGCGAAGTCTTCCGCCGGACCTTCCTTGAGCACCTGGCCGAAGTTCTTCCAGAACGCCTTGTATTGTTCCGGATCGTTCTTCGCCAATTTTTCCAGCATGTCCAGTACGCGTTTGGTCAGCGCCGACTTCATCGAGTCAATCACCGGGTCTTTCTGCAGGATCTCGCGGGAGACGTTCAGCGACAGGTCGTTGGAGTCGACCACACCTTTGATGAAGCGCAGGTACAACGGCAGGAACTCGTCGGCCTGGTCCATGATGAACACGCGCTGCACATAGAGCTTCAGGCCCTTCGGCGCTTCGCGCTGATACAGATCGAACGGTGCGCGGCTGGGCACGTACAACAGCGAGGTGTATTCCAGCTTGCCTTCGACCTTGTTGTGGCTCCAGCTCAGCGGGTTCTCGAAATCATGGCCGACGTGCTTGTAGAACTCCTGGTATTCCTCGTCCTTGATCTCGGTGCGCGGACGGGTCCACAGTGCGCTGGCGCGGTTGACGGTTTCCCACTCCAGCTCGGCCGGCTTGTCCTTCTCTTCGCCATGGAATTCTTTCGGCAACTCGATCGGCAAGGCGATGTGGTCGGAATACTTCTTGATGATATTGCGCAGGCGCCAGCCGTCGGCGAACTCTTCTTCACCGCTCTTGAGGTGCAGAACGATACGGGTGCCGCGCTCGGGCTTGTCGATGGTGGCGATTTCGAAGTCGCCCTCGCCTTTCGACGACCAATGCACGCCCTCGCTGGCCGGGCTGCCGGCGCGACGGCTGAAGACGTCGACCTTGTCGGCGACGATGAACGCCGAGTAGAAGCCCACGCCGAACTGGCCGATCAGGTGCGAGTCCTTCTTCTGATCGCCGGTCAGGTGCTGCATGAAATCGGCGGTGCCGGACTTGGCGATGGTGCCCAGGTGGGTGATCGCTTCCTCACGACTCATACCGATGCCGTTGTCGTCGAGGGTCACGGTCTTGGCGTCTTTGTCGAAGCTGACGCGAATTCTCAGATCGGCGCCGCCTTCCAACAATTCGGGCTTGGCCAGCGCCTCGAAACGCAGCTTGTCGCTGGCATCGGAAGCGTTGGAAATCAGCTCGCGCAGGAAGATTTCCTTGTTGGAATACAGCGAATGAATCATCAGGTGCAGCAGTTGCTTCACCTCGGTCTGGAAGCCCAGGGTTTCTTTTTGAGTTTCCACACTCATGTCATCTAACTCCACATTCACATTGTTGACTAAGCCGGAACACGGCGGACGTCATCCTAGATGAGGGCAAGTATTGGGATTTCAAGTAGATGGGGACACGCGCGGCGATCAAGGTTCCAGCAACTCGATCCGCTCGAGCTCTTCGGGCGACAGGGTGTAACTCACCTCGCCCGTGCCGCTCATGCGTTGGCGCAGAACAATGCGCCCTTCCTGGTCGATCCCCTGGAAACGCCCTTCGGCCGTGCTGCCGCGCACGGTAAAGGCACGCATGGCGAGGTTCTGGTAGCGGCTGGGGCTGCGCAACAATCCTTCCATGCTGAAACGCACCCGGCGATCCACCGGCCGGCTGATGCGCTCGGCAACCGCGGTATTGGGCTGCACTGCGACAGCCTCCGCAGGCGCTGGGCTATCACTTGCGCTGGGTAACGGCGCAAAGCGATCGGCCTCTACCGCCCAGCCGCGGCTCTCGCTCTTCTTCAACAGAATCGGCAATTGCTCGAGTTTCCCGGCAATGTGCGCCTCGACGACCAGTTCCAGGCTGTTGGCTGGAAATGTCACCGGCGGTAAAGGATTCAAGCGTACCGCCGGGGTGGCGAAGCGCCGCTGCAAATAATCCTTGATCACATAAGCGAGGGTATCCAGGGAGTCGACGCGACGGTCGACCTTGCCCTCGCGATAGCGCAATCCATCGGTGAACAATTCGACCTTGCCGCTCAGCGTGGTCTTGAAGCGAGGCGGCAGTACCAAGTGGAAATCGCCCGCCAACTTGTTCGGCGGCAGTGGCTGCAGATCGAGGTGCAGCGTGTAACCCTGGCTCAAACGCCGCGCTTCCGGCAGGTCCTGATCGGGCAACAACCAACTGACCTCGACTTCCGGCAAGGTACCGGTATCGCTGGGCAATACATCAAGGCGTACCGCTCCCTCGGTCGGATTGGGGAGCAGGATGCTCACCTCGCGGCGGGCAAAGAAATCCTGGCCTTCGCGCAGGCTGAGCAAGCCACCGATCAACTCGCCCTGCTGCGGCGAGAACGCTTGGCCATTGAGCTCGCCGCGCAGTTCTATGGCCAGTTCAGCAGGCGCCTGCGCTTCGGGCTCGAGCCATTTCAGGCTGAAAATCGCCTCGAGCCGCTTTGCATCCTGGTTGGCCAAGAGGGTCAAACCGACGATCAGGGGAACGAAACCGAGCCCGATGAGGACAACCGCCTGACGTGCGCGCCGCCAATGGACGACGGTATAGAGCAAGGTCAATGGCGGCAGCAAACTGCCGCAGCCCCACAACAGGCTGGTGTCGAAAGCTCGCATCACCAGCCAGACCAGGCCGACCAAGATCAAGAGCAAACCGCCGAGAATCAGCAGCGCATCCATTCAATAATCCTTGTGCATTAGCGTGAAAATCAATTACTGCGTCGCCTCAGGGGCTGTTACCGAAAAAACCCCGCCACCCTATTGCGGCAACGGTGCGCGCGGATTCGCTCGCACGGCCGCTCATCGACCGAATAGGGGCATATAAAGCCCGAAACAGACCGCTGCCACCATAATCGTCGGCGCGCCGGGAATCTATCGAGAAGTCGATGATTTTCGACAATTCGCGCTACCGCTCCCAGCAAGGCGACCGGCCACTAACAGATGCGGGCGGCGTTCATCGTCCAGGCGCGATATGGTCGCCATCATCGTCGAACCGCCCGCTGGTAGCGGCGGATCAGGCACGAGAACAGGCGCGGTAGCCGAGGTGTCGTTCGCCAGGCGCGGCAAAACACTGTGAACTTCTGGTGCTGTCGCCGCCTCGAATTAGCTGTGCCCTTAACCAGGAGAAGGTTCCATGTCGAACAAACTCATCTACACCCTTATGCTAGCCGCCGCCGTCGGACTCTCTGCCTGTGACGACAGCGCCGATAACACCGCAGAAGATGCCCGCGACCTGGACCCTGCGAATCAAAACATGATGAATAACGATGCTGCCGAGCAGCAAAGACGGGAAGAGGCCGAAGCCGCACAACGGCGTGCAGATGAGAACCCTGAGGAAATGTCTCCTCCAACCACCCCGACAACCCCGGCACCGCCTCCGGCAACCACCCCTCAGCAGTAATCGCACCAATGCCTGCGGCCCTCCGCAGGCACTTCGCCAGCCTCCCCCGGTGGAACTTCGCCGCTGTCGCATACTCCAACTCGCGAACCATGAGCCCCTCGCTCATATCTGTTCACCATGGAGATTCAATCGTGCAAAAAACACTGACTTATGCCTTGCTGATCGCCTTGACCCTGGGTCTTGCCGCTTGCGAAAAAACCCCGGAAGACAAAATGGAATCCGCCAAGGAGTCTGCTTCCGAAGCCATGGAGTCGCTGGGCGAGGCAGCCGAAGAAACCGGCGAGGCAATAGGTGACAAAGCCAATCAACTGACCGGGCAGGAGCCCACGACCGGTGAACGCATTCAAGGGGCGGCAGACGACGCCGCCGACACCATCGAAGAAGCCGGCGACGAGGCCAAGGATACGATCGAAGGACAGTAAGCCTTCTCTCGGGACAGGCACAATAAATAAGGCCCGCAATCGCGGGCCTTATTTATTCAAACGCCGCTGACCAGCAGCCAGCGCAACGCCGGGCTGAGCATCAACAACAGGCAGCAAACCAGACCGACCACCCAGACCAGCGAGCGCTGCCAGTGCAGGTCTTTCCAATAGCACAGCAGATACAGCACCCGCGACACCACGAACAGAATCGCCAGCACATCGACCCACCAGCCGAACATTTCGGTGGTATGCGCCATCAGTACGCCAGCCGCGAACAGCGGAAATATCTCGATGCTGTTGAGGTGCGCCGCGTGAGCCCGTGCGCCGAGCCCGGTCAACCTGGCCTGCTGAGCACGCGGATGATGGTTATCGTAACCACCGGCCTCGGCATTCATCGCCTTGGCCAGCGGGATTTTCGCCACATAGATCAACAAGGCCGCGATAAACACGGACCAGAATGGAATGCTCACTCACTTCTCTCCTTGGGCGGCTCGAGCGCCTGGGTTTGGGTATAGACCATCACTTCCAATACATCTGAATGGAACTCACGGCGGTACAACACCAGCACCACACCGGCGCTGACCAGCATGAAGAACCAAGGGTTGATGAACCAGGCCAAGGTCGCCATGCCGAAGTAATACGCGCGCAATCCCTGGTTGAACTGGTTAGCGGCCATCGAGATGACCCGAGCTGCACGTTCGGCGAACGCCTTGCGCTCCTGCTCGGTCACGTTGCGCTCGCCGAGCGTTGGCGCCGAACCGATCAGAACGGCGGCGAAGTTGTATTGACGCATGCACCAACTGAAGGTGAAGAAGGCATAGACGAACACCACGCCCAGGCACAGCAGCTTCACCTCGGACATTTCCCGGCTGGCCATCTGTACGAACGGCAGATCGGCAAGCAGGGAAACGGCTCGATCGGACGCACCGAGCACGGTGAGAATACCGGCCAGAATAATCAGGGTGCTGGAGGCGAAGAACGAGGCGTTACGCTCCAGGCTGCTGATTACGTTGGCATCGGCGATGCGGTTGTCGCGCAGCAGCATGCGGCGCATCCAATCTTCGCGGTAGAGATGCAGCACGCTGGCCAAGCAAGGCGTCGCGCGCCCCTTAACGCTCGCATAACGGGTATACCCGGCCCAGCAGATCACGAACCAAACGACAGCCAACAGATGAGGCAGATAGTAGTTACCAATCAGCATAGGGGCTCCTTGTCGGTCAGCCGCGAGTATAGCCGGCCCTAGCTTTCAGTTGGCGTACAAAAGTGCTGTGCTCCAATTGTCTGCCACATGCGTACTTCAGTGCGGGGGCCGACTTCGTGGGGTGCGCCATGTGCACCAGGAATCTATGCCAGCGCCAGTCCACACATTGCGGCCCCAGCAAGCAGAGTCATGCCCATGCAACACGCAATGGGTACACGGCGAAAAGAAAACCCGAAAAAGCAAAAGGCCACCCGAGGGTGGCCTTTCGACAGTCAGAAACGCTTAGGCGTTCTTGACTTCCCAACCGGTCAGCTCGGCCAGGGCCTTGCCGATATCAGCCAGGGAACGCACGGTTTTCACGCCAGCGTCCTGCAGGGCGGCGAACTTCTCGTCCGCAGTGCCCTTGCCGCCGGAGATGATGGCGCCGGCATGGCCCATACGCTTGCCCGCCGGAGCGGTCACACCAGCGATGTAGGACACCACCGGCTTGGTCACGTTGGCTTTGATGAACGCAGCCGCTTCTTCTTCGGCCGAACCGCCGATCTCGCCGATCATCACGATCGCCTCGGTCTTTGGGTCTTCCTGGAACAGCTTCAGGATGTCGATGAAGTTGGAACCCGGGATCGGGTCGCCGCCGATGCCCACGCAAGTGGACTGGCCGAAGCCGGCGTCGGTGGTCTGCTTCACGGCTTCGTAAGTCAGGGTGCCGGAACGCGACACGATGCCTACTTTGCCCGGCAGGTGGATGTGACCCGGCATGATGCCGATCTTGCACTCGCCCGGCGTGATCACGCCTGGGCAGTTCGGGCCGATCAGGGTCACACCCAGTTCGTCGCACTTGACCTTGGCATCGAGCATGTCGAGGGTTGGGATGCCTTCGGTGATGCAGACGATCAGCTTGATACCGCCGAACGCCGCTTCGAGGATGGAATCCTTACAGAACGGAGCCGGTACGTAGATCACGCTGGCGGTGGCGCCAGTGGCGGCTACGGCGTCTTTCACGGTGTTGAACACCGGCAGGTCCAGGTGCGTGGTGCCGCCTTTGCCCGGGGTCACGCCGCCGACCATCTGAGTGCCGTACTCGATCGCTTGCTGGGTGTGGAAGCTACCCTGGGAACCGGTGATGCCTTGGCAGATAACCTTGGTGTCTTTGTTGATCAGGACGCTCATTATTTGCCCTCCGCAGCTTTGACGACTTGCTGAGCAGCGTCGGTCAGGCTGGTAGCCGCGATGATGTTCAAGCCGCTTTCAGCCAGTACTTTGGCGCCCAGTTCGGCGTTGTTACCTTCCAGACGTACGACCACCGGGATCTTCACGCCGACTTCTTTAACTGCGCCGATGATGCCTTCGGCAATCATGTCGCAACGTACGATACCGCCGAAGATGTTCACCAGAACGGCTTTGACGTTGTCGTCGGAGAGGATGATCTTGAACGCTTCGGTTACGCGCTCTTTGGTCGCGCCACCGCCCACGTCGAGGAAGTTGGCCGGCTGACCGCCGTGCAGGTTGACGATGTCCATGGTGCCCATGGCCAGACCGGCACCGTTGACCATGCAACCGATGTTGCCTTCCAGGGCCACGTAGTTCAATTCGAACTTGGCGGCATGCGCTTCGCGCGGATCGTCCTGGGACGGATCGTGGAAGGTCTTCAGCTTGGGCTGGCGGTACATGGCGTTGGCGTCGATGTTGATCTTGGCATCCAGGCAATGCAGATCGCCGTCGGCTTTGATCACCAGCGGGTTCACTTCCAACAGGGCCAGATCGTGGTCCTGGAACAGCTTGGCCAGACCGACGAAGATCTTCGCGAACTGAGCGACCTGCTTGCCTTCCAGACCCAGCTGGAACGCCAGCTCGCGGCCCTGGAACGGCTGTGCGCCGACCAGCGGATCGATGGTCGCCTTGAGGATTTTCTCAGGGGTGTCGTGCGCCACTTTCTCGATGTCCACGCCGCCTTCGGTGGAGGCCATGAACACGATGCGACGGCTGGAACGGTCGACTACCGCGCCCAGGTACAGCTCTTTGGCGATGTCGGTGCAGGATTCAACCAGGATCTTGGTGACCGGCTGACCGTTGGCATCAGTCTGGTAAGTCACCAGACGCTTGCCCAGCCAGTTGGCGGCGAAGGCTTTGGCGTCTTCTTTGTTCTTGACCAGCTTCACGCCACCGGCTTTACCGCGGCCACCAGCGTGGACCTGAGCCTTGACGACCCATTCGGTGCCACCGATTTTTTCGCAAGCTGCTGCGGCTTCTTCCGGGCTGTCTACGGCAAAACCCTTGGATACGGGCAGGCCGTATTCAGCGAACAGCTGCTTACCCTGATACTCGTGGAGATTCATGCTTATCTACCGTCTTCGTTTAGGTATTGCGCATACGGTGCTGCACTTATGATGCCGCACCACCTGTGACTGCTTCTCGAGCAGTCCGGCTGACTTTCCGCGCGCAACCGGAGTTGTGCGCGAGCAATCGGCCTTGGTTCTTCTTCGTGCCTAACCCTAGCAGCCAGTCGGACCTGACAGCGTCCCAAGACGGTCAATTCCGACGGGCGACTAGGCCGTCGCTAAACGACGGCCACTGAACGCTTGTCGCGCTTCTTGTTAATTAACGCTTCTTGCGGTTGGCGATGTGAATGGCATGGCCGTTCACTGCCAAAGCGGCTTCGTGCAGAGCTTCGGACAGGGTCGGATGGGAGAACACCATCATCCCCAGGTCTTCTGCGCTGGTACCGAATTCCATACCGATTGCGCCCTGCTGTACCAGCTCGGCGGCGCTTGGGCCAATCACGTGAACGCCCAGGACGCGGTCGCTATTGGCGTCAGCGATGACCTTGACCAGACCGCCGGTGTCGTTGGCGGCCATGGCGCGGCCGCTGGCGGCGAACGGGAAGGTGCCGACGTTGATCGCCACGCCTTCTGCCTTGAGCTGCTGCTCGGTCTTACCGACCCATGCGATTTCCGGGTGGGTATAGATGACCGAAGGGATCAGATCGTAGTTCATCTGGGCTTTGTGGCCGGCGATGCGCTCGGCGACCATGACGCCCTCTTCCGAGGCCTTGTGTGCCAGCATCGCGCCGCGAACCACGTCGCCGATCGCATAGACGCCCGGCACGCTGGTGGCGCACTGGTCATCGACGAAGATGAAACCGCGCTCATCCAGATCCACACCGCTGTCGGCAGCCAACAGGTCGGTGGTCACCGGACGACGGCCCACGGCCACGATCAGCTTGTCGAAAGTCAGTTGCTGCTCGCCATCGGCATCGGTGAAGTTGACGGTGACCTGCTTCTTCTTCACTTCGGAACCGGTTACCCGGGCGCCCAGGCGAATCTTCAAGCCTTGCTTGGTCAGGGTCTTCAGGGCTTCCTTGGCGATCTGCTCGTCGGCGGCCGGAAGGAACTTGTCCAGCGCTTCGATCACGGTGACTTCAGCACCCAGACGCGACCAGACCGAACCCAGCTCCAGGCCGATGACGCCGGCGCCGATCACGCCGAGCTTCTTCGGCACGCTCTGGAATTCCAGGGCGCCGGTGGAGTCGACGATCACGTCCTGATCGACCGGGGCCGGAGGAATGTCAACCGGCTTGGAGCCGGAAGCGAGAATCACGTGCTCGGCATCGACCACCTGGGTGGTGCCGTCCAGTGCCGTGACTTCCACCTGCTTGCCCGCCAGCAGCTTGCCGTGGCCTTCCAGCAGGGTCACACCGTTGGCTTTGAACAGGGTGCTGACGCCACCGGTGAGGTTCTTCACGATGTTGCTCTTACGAGCCACCATGGCCGGCACGTCAATGCTCACGCCTTTGGCTTCGATGCCGTGAACGGCGAAGCCTTCTTTGGCTTCATGGTATTTCCAGGAGCTGTCCAGCAGCGCCTTGGAAGGAATGCAACCGACGTTCAGGCAGGTACCGCCGAGGGCGATCTTGCCGTCCTTGTCCTGATACCGTTCGATGCAGGCGGTCTTCAGACCGAGCTGCGCCGCTTTGATGGCCGCTACATAGCCGCCAGGGCCGGCACCGATGACTACCACGTCGAATTTCTGGGTCATAAACTTCTCCTAAAAGCCGTAAGCGTCAAGCGACAAGCCGCAAGTCGAAGCTGAGTAACTTGCAGCTTGGAACTTGCAACTTGCCGCTGATTTTTAAATATCCAGCAGCAGACGAGCCGGGTCTTCAAGCAAGTTTTTGATGGTCACCAGGAAGGTCACGGCTTCCTTACCATCGATCAAGCGGTGATCGTAGGACAGCGCCAGGTACATCATCGGGCGAATCACCACCTGGCCGTTGATGGCCATCGGGCGTTGCAGGATGTTGTGCATACCCAGGATAGCGGCCTGAGGCGGGTTGACGATCGGCGTCGACATCATCGAACCGAAAGTACCACCGTTGGTGATGGTGAAGGTGCCGCCGGTCATGTCTTCGATCGCCAGCTTGCCGTCTCGGGCCTTCTTGCCAAAGGTGGCGATGCCGTTTTCGATCTCAGCGAGGCTCATCAGCTCGGCATTGCGCAGTACCGGCACCACCAGGCCACGGTCGCTGGACACAGCCACGCCGATATCCTGGTAGCCGTGGTAGACGATGTCATTGCCGTCGATGGAGGCATTGACTGCCGGCAGGCGCTTCAGCGCCTCGACAGCGGCCTTGACGAAGAACGACATGAAGCCCAGGCGTACGCCATTGTGGGTCTTCTCGAACAGGTCCTTGTATTTCGAACGCAGCGCCATGACTTCGGTCATGTCGACTTCGTTGAAGGTGGTCAGCATCGCCATGTTCGACTGAGCTTCGACCAGGCGTTCTGCCACTTTGGCACGCAGGCGGGTCATAGGCACGCGCTTCTCGACGCGATCGCCGGCAGCGAACACTGGAGCCGCGGCAGCAGGCGCAGCCGGCTTGGCGGCAGGTGCCGCAGGGGCTGGAGCGTTCTTCTTCGCTTCGACGGCGGCGACCACGTCTTCCTTGGTCACCCGACCGCCTTTACCGGTACCGGCAATACTATTGGCGTCGATGCCGTTTTCTTCAGCGATCTTGCGCGCAGCCGGCGAAAGGATCTGATCGTCCCCAGCAGCAGCCGGAGCAGCAGCGGCCGGCGCGGCGGCTTGAGCAGCAGCGGCTGGAGCAGGCGCGGCAGCACCGCCTTCATTCAGGGTACCGAGCAGTTCGTTGCTGAGTACGGTGTCGCCTTCGTTCTTGATGATTTGCGCCAGGACGCCGTCGGCCTCGGCCAGAACTTCGATCACTACTTTGTCGGTTTCGATGTCGACGATCAGTTCGTCGCGCTTGACCGCATCGCCCGGCTTCTTGTGCCAAGTGGCCACGGTGCCGTCGGCAACCGATTCCGGGAAAGTAGGGGCTTTGATCTCGATAGCCATTATCAGTGGTTCCTTAAAATTCGGTTTCTTCTACAAGGCGGCCCCTGTGGGCCGCCTATTACGTGAAGGCGTTAAACAGTAAAGGCGTCCTGCAGCAGTTTTTCCTGCTGCTCGGCGTGCATCGAGGCGTAACCGCAAGCTGGCGCGGCAGACGCTTCGCGACCGGCGTACTCGAGGAACAACGCCTTCTTGTGTGCTGTTGCCACACGACGCATGTGATGCTGGCTGCAATACCAAGCCCCCTGGTTCATCGGCTCTTCCTGACACCAGACGATGTGCTTGAGGTTCTTGTACGGCGCCAGGGCTTCGGCCAGATCGTCTTCCGGGAATGGATAGAGCTGCTCGATACGCACGATGGCGATATCGTCGCGACCTTCGCTGCGGCGCTTTTCCAGCAAGTCGTAATAGACCTTGCCGCTGCACAGAATCATCCGCGTCACCTTTTTCGGGTCGATCGCATCGATTTCCGGGATCACCGTCTGGAACGAACCTTCGGCCAGATCTTCCAGGGTCGAGATCGCCAATTTGTGGCGCAGCAGCGACTTCGGCGTCAATACGACCAATGGCTTGCGCAGCGGGCGGATCACCTGCCGGCGTAGCAAGTGGTAAATCTGCGCCGGGGTGGTCGGTACGCAGACCTGCATATTGTGCTCGGCGCACAGTTGCAGGTAACGCTCCAGACGTGCCGAGCTGTGCTCAGGCCCCTGCCCTTCATAGCCATGGGGCAGCAGCATGGTCAGACCGCAGAGACGGCCCCACTTGTGCTCGCCGCTGGAAATGAACTGGTCGAACACCACCTGGGCGCCGTTGGCGAAATCGCCGAACTGCGCTTCCCAGATCACCAGCGCATTCGGCTGGGTGGTGGCGTAGCCGTATTCGAAGGCCAGCACCGCTTCTTCCGAGAGGAAGGAGTCGTAAAGGTCGAAACGCGGCTGTCCCTGGTAGAGGTTCTTCAGCGGCAGGTAAGTCCCGGCGTCCTTCTGGTTGTGTAACACCGCGTGGCGGTGCGAGAAGGTGCCGCGGCCGATGTCCTGGCCGGTCATGCGGATCGGGTGGCCTTCGAACAACAGCGTGGCGTAGGCCATGGTTTCGGCGTAGCCCCAGTTGATCGGCAGCGCGCCGGCGCTCATCTTCTGGCGGTCTTCGAGAATCTTCGCGACCTGACGTTGAACCACGAAGCCTTCCGGGATTTCCAGCAGTTTGTTCGACAGCTCCTGCAGGGTCTTGAGCTCGAAACGGGTATCGTGGCGCGCGGTCCAGGCATGGCCCAGATAAGGGCGCCAGTCGACGAACAGCTCCTTGTTCGGCTCCTTGACCAGGCTCTTGACCACGTGCTGACCGTTATCCAACGCCGTGCGGTAGTCGTCGATCTTGGCCTGCACGTCGTCCACCGAATGGCTGACGGCATTGGTCAGCGCCTCGGCATATAGCTCGCGGGTGGTGCGCTGCTTGCTGATCTGCTGGTACATGATCGGCTGGGTGCCGCTCGGCTCGTCGGCCTCGTTGTGGCCACGACGGCGGTAGCAGACCAGATCGATCACCACGTCGCGCTTGTACTGCATGCGGTAATCGACGGCCAGCTGGGTGACGAACAGCACCGCTTCCGGATCGTCGCCGTTGACGTGCAGGATAGGCGCCTGAATCATCTTCGCCACATCGGTGCAGTACTCGGTGGAGCGCGAGTCCAGCGGGTTGCTGATGGTGAAGCCAACCTGGTTGTTGATCACGATGTGGATGGTGCCGCCCGTCTTGAAACCACGGGTCTGCGACATCTGGAAGGTTTCCATGACCACGCCCTGACCGGCAAAAGCCGCGTCACCGTGCAGGGATACCGGCAGAACCTTCTCGCCGGTGGCGTCGCTGCGACGATCCTGACGCGCGCGCACGGAACCCTCGACCACCGGGGAGACGATTTCCAGGTGCGACGGGTTGAACGCCATGGCCAGGTGCACTTCGCCGCCTGCGGTCATCACGTTGGAGGAGAAACCCTGGTGATATTTGACGTCGCCGGAGGACAGGCCGTCGGCCTTCTTGCCTTCGAACTCGTCGAATAGATCGCGCGGATTCTTACCGAAAGTGTTGACCAGCACGTTAAGGCGGCCGCGGTGGGCCATGCCGATGACGATTTCCTTGGTGCCGTAGGAGCCGGAACGCTGGATCACTTCATCGAGCAACGGAATCAGGCTTTCGCCGCCTTCCAGACCGAAGCGCTTGGTGCCCGGGTATTTGGTGCCCAGGTACTTTTCCAGGCCTTCGGCCGCAGTCAGACGCTCGAGCAGGTGGCTTTGCGCTTCGGCGGAGAATTGCGGACGCCCGCGAACGCTTTCCAGACGCTGCTGGAACCAGCTGCGCTGCTCGGAATCGACGATATGGGTGAACTCGGCGCCGATGGTGCGACAATATGTCTGCTGCAACGCATCGTGGATTTCGCGCAAAGTGGCCTCTTCCTTACCGATGAACAGACCACCGGTACGGAAAGTGGTGTCCAGATCGGCATCGGTCAGACCATAGTGGTTGATCGAGAGATCGGCCGGTGCAGGACGCTGCCAGAGACCAAGCGGATCGAGCTGAGCGGCCTGATGGCCACGCATGCGATAGGCCTGAATCAGGCGCAGTACTTCGACTTGTTTCTTTTCGTGCTCACTGCTCACGCTACCGGCGGACACCGGTTGAGCGCGTCGCTGATTCTTAGCGAGCAGAACGAAATGGTCGCGAATCGTCGAATGCGATACGTCTGTGGTGGCGCTGCCGTCTGCCGGTAACTTCTGGAAGTAAGTGCGCCACTCTTCTGGCACAGCGTTGGGATCGTGCAGGTAAAGCTCATAGAGCTCTTCCACATAGGCAGCGTTACCACCGGATAGGTGGGCACTGTCCCACATGCGCTGCATCACGCTTTCTTGCATGCTTGGTCACCCTCGGTAAGGGGACACCACCGGCGAAGAAACCGCATGGTCGACAGAGTCATGGAGCAGCGACTCGGCCAAGCCACTTTGGCTCCCGCAGATAGTCCGGGCACCAGCCCGAATGCCCCTGCTGGTCGTCAAATTTTTTCGAATTAAAAACCGCGGCTTTGTGAGCTGCGGTCCTTGCTAAAACAACGGCGCCGGGAGTTGAAACCAGCGCCGCAGCTGTTGGTGCTACAGGTCAAACCGGTGGATCAGGTACCGCTCTGCAACAACATGTTACGCACGTGGCCGATCGCCTTGGTCGGGTTCAAACCCTTCGGGCAAACGTTCACGCAATTCATGATGCCGCGGCAACGGAACACGCTGAACGGATCGTCCAACGAGGCCAGACGCTCGGCAGTCTTGGTGTCGCGGCTGTCAGCCAGGAAACGGTAGGCTTGCAGCAACGCGGCAGGACCGAGGAACTTATCCGGGTTCCACCAGAAGGACGGGCAACTGGTCGAGCAGCAAGCGCACAGAATGCACTCGTAAAGACCGTCCAGTTTCTCGCGCTCTTCCGGGGTCTGCAGACGCTCGATGGCCGGAGCCGGCGTGTCGTTCTGCAGGAACGGCTGCACCTTTTCGTATTGCTTGTAGAAGATGCTCATATCGACTACCAAGTCACGAATAACCGGCAATCCTGGCAACGGGCGAATAACCAGCTTGCCGCCCTTCAGTCCGGCAGCCGAAATCGGCGTGATGCAGGCCAGGCCGTTCTTGCCGTTGATGTTCATGCCGTCGGAACCGCATACGCCTTCGCGGCAGGAGCGACGGTAGGAGAAGCCTTCGTCCTGTTCCTTGATCAGCGCCAGCACGTCGAGGACCATGATGTCCTTGCCGCCGGTGTCGACCTGGAAATCCTGCATAAACGGCGCAGCATCCTGCTCCGGGTTGTAACGATAAACGCTGACATGCAAAAGATTGGCTTGCGACATATCAATCACCCCTTAATAAGTCCGAACCTTCGGTTCGAACGCAGGAACTGTCTTCGGCGAGAAATTGACGGCTCGCTTGGCTACACGCTTCTCACCCGGGAAGTACAGGGAGTGGCACAGCCAGTTTTCGTCATCGCGATCTTCGTAGTCTTCGCGGGCATGGGCGCCACGGGACTCTTTACGCGTCTCGGCAGCCACCGCAGTCGCTTCGGCCACTTCAAGCAGGTTTTGCAGTTCCAGAGCTTCGATACGTGCGGTGTTGAACGCCTGGCTCTTATCCGCGATCTTGACGTTGGCGATACGCTCACGCAGGCCGGCCAACTGCTCGATCCCCTTCTGCATGTATTCGCCGGTACGGAATACACCGAAGTAGTTCTGCATGCAGGTTTGCAGCTCTTTACGCAGCGGCGCGACATCTTCACCAGCGGTGCGCCCATTGACCCCGGCCAGACGCGCGAGCGACTGATCCAGATCGGTTGCGGAGGCATTGCGGTACTCGACGCCGTCCTTCAGCGCCTTCTCCAGATGCAGACCAGCAGCGCGACCGAACACCACCAAATCGAGCAACGAGTTGCCGCCCAGGCGGTTCGCGCCGTGGACCGACACGCAAGCCACTTCGCCCACGGCGAACAGACCTTCGATGATCTTGTCGTTGCCGTTGGCATCCTGAGTGATCGCCTGACCATGAATATTGGTGGCCACACCACCCATCATGTAGTGGCAAGTCGGCACGACCGGAACCGGCGCGACAACCGGATCGACATGGGCGAAGGTTTTCGACAGTTCACAGATGCCCGGCAGGCGGCTGTGCAGCACTTCTTCACCGAGGTGATCGAGCTTGAGCATCACGTGATCGCCATCCGGACCACAACCGTTACCGGCGATGATTTCCTTGACCATGGAGCGCGCAACCACATCGCGGCCGGCCAGGTCTTTGGCGTTCGGCGCGTAGCGTTCCATGAAACGCTCGCCGTGCTTGTTGATCAAGTAGCCACCTTCGCCGCGGCAGCCTTCGGTCACCAGGACGCCGGCGCCGGCGATACCGGTCGGGTGGAACTGCCACATTTCGATGTCCTGCACCGGCACACCGGCACGCAGGGCCATGCCCACGCCGTCGCCCGTGTTGATCAGGGCGTTGGTGGTGGAGGCATAGATACGGCCCGCACCGCCAGTGGCCAGTACGGTGGCCTTGGAGCGGATGTAGACGGTTTCGCCGGTTTCGATGCAGATCGCGATCACGCCGACGATGGCGCCGTCCTGGTTCTTCACCAGATCGACCGCGTACCACTCGTTGAGGAACGAAGTACCGCTCTTCAGGTTAGCCTGGTACAGGGTGTGCAGCAGCGCGTGACCGGTACGGTCGGCTGCAGCGCAAGTACGGGCCGCCTGAGTCGGGTTGTCCGGCCCCTTGGACTGGCCGCCGAACGGGCGCTGGTAAATGCGGCCCTGCTCGGTACGGGAGAACGGCAGGCCCATGTGCTCGAGTTCGAATACGGCTTCCGGACCAACGGAGCACATATATTCGATAGCGTCCTGGTCGCCGATATAGTCGGAGCCCTTGACCGTGTCGTACATGTGCCAGCGCCAATCGTCGTTCGGGTCGGCCGATGCGATGGCGCAGGTGATGCCGCCCTGGGCGGACACGGTGTGCGAACGGGTCGGGAAAACTTTGGTGACTACAGCGGTCTTGTGGCCGCCCTGAGCCAGTTGCAGCGCGGCACGCATGCCCGCACCGCCGCCACCGATGATGATGGCGTCATAAGAAAGCGTACGAATAGTCATGGATCAGATACCCCAAAGAATCTGCACGCCCCAGGCGAAGAACGTGAACATGGCGACGCCACACGCGGCCTGGAACAAGAAACGCACTACGGTTGCGTACTTACCCAGCGCCATCGGCGTCAGGTAGTCGGTGGAAATCGTCCACATACCGACCCAGGCGTGGGCGCTGAGCGCGACCAGGGTCAGCAAACTGAAAATGCGCATCGCATTATTGGAGAACAGACCATGCCACTCGGCGTAACCCATACCTGGGTTAAGCACTACATAGCCAAGCAGAAACACCACATAAGCCGCGAGAATGACAGCAGATACACGCTGCGCCATCCAGTCGTACAGACCGGAACGCGAGAAGTTCGTAACGTTGGTTACCATATCCACACCCCCACCAATACGATCAGGATCACCGAAACCACGATGACGATTTTCGAGCCCAGCTTGCCGCCTTCCAGCGTTTCGCCGATGCCCATATCCATGATCAAGTGGCGCACGCCGGCCACCAGGTGGTAAAGCAGAGCGGACAGCAATCCCCAAATCACGAACTTGGCCAGCGGACTGGTCAGGCATTCTTTCACCTGGACGAAGCCTTCCTCGGAAGCCAGCGACTTGTCGAGCCCGAACAGCAGCACGGCAATACCGACGAAAAGGATGACACCGGATATACGGTGAAGAATGGACGTGTAAGCGGTGACTGGGAGTTTGATAGTCCTAAGGTCTAGGTTTACAGGTCGTTGGCTATTCACGGCTTTTTATCACACTGAGAGCCCCTAACTATCAGGGCAAAGTTGTCGGGAAGTGCACTGGTCAGGTACCCATCACCCAAGAAGTGACGACCCCCAGAATATCAGGCGGAAACCCCTGGCGGTCGGGCGCAGAGTATAAACAGTTAGGTTACTAATGACAATGCAAAGGCCTTTACCTAAAAGCGGATTGCGCACCCTATATAAATGACGTAAAGGGCCCTATTTTTATACAAAGAACCACCCGCAAACCCTTCTACCGCCTGGGTTTTCGCAAATTGACTTTAGAATTTATCCCACTATAGTGGTGCGGGCCCTGCGTGGGGGGCTGTCAGATGAGTCCAAGCATAATTAGGAGGCCACACATGGCTGACAAAAAAGCGCAGTTGATCATCGAGGGCAATGCCCCCGTCGAGCTGCCCGTTTTATCCGGCACCGTTGGTCCCGATGTAATTGACGTGCGGGGCTTAACCGCCACGGGCCGTTTCACATTTGATCCTGGCTTTATGTCCACCGCCTCGTGCGAGTCGAAGATCACCTACATCGACGGCGATCAGGGCATTCTGCTACACCGCGGCTACCCCATCGAGCAGTTGGCCGATCAGTCCGACTACCTGGAGACCTGCTACCTGCTGCTCAACGGCGAACTGCCGAACGCAGAGGACAAGGCCAAATTCGTCAGCACCATCAAGAACCACACCATGGTTCACGAACAGTTGAAGACCTTCTTCAACGGTTTCCGTCGCGATGCCCATCCAATGGCCATCATGTGCGGCGTGGTTGGCGCCCTCTCCGCCTTCTACCACGACTCGCTGGACATCAATAACCCGCATCATCGCGAAGTATCGGCCATGCGCCTGATCGCCAAGATGCCGACCATCGCCGCCATGACCTACAAGTACTCCATGGGTCAGCCGATGATGTATCCGCGTAACGACCTGAACTACGCGGAAAACTTCCTGCACATGATGTTCAACACTCCGTGCGAGATCAAACCGATCAGCCCGGTGCTGGCCAAGGCCATGGATAAGATCTTTATCCTGCACGCCGACCACGAGCAGAACGCTTCCACCTCGACCGTGCGTCTGGCCGGCTCCTCGGGCGCCAACCCGTTCGCCTGTATCGCCGCCGGTATCGCCGCACTCTGGGGCCCAGCCCACGGCGGTGCCAACGAAGCGGTGCTGAGCATGCTCGACGAAATCGGCGATGTCTCCAACATCGACACCTTCATCGCCAAGGCCAAGGACAAGAACGATCCGTTCAAGCTGATGGGCTTCGGTCACCGGGTTTACAAGAACCGCGACCCGCGCGCCACCGTGATGAAACAGACCTGCGACGAAGTGTTGGCAGAGCTGGGCATCACCAACGACCCGCAGCTGGAACTGGCCATGCGCCTGGAAGAGATCGCCCTGACCGACCCGTACTTCATCGAGCGTTCGCTGTACCCGAACGTCGACTTCTACTCGGGCATCATCCTCAAGGCCATCGGTATTCCGACCAGTATGTTCACCGTGATCTTCGCTCTGGCGCGTACCGTCGGCTGGATCTCGCACTGGAAGGAAATGCTCTCCAGCCCGTACAAGATTGGCCGCCCGCGCCAGCTCTATACCGGCTATACGCAGCGCGACATCAAGAAGTAAGCTGTAAATCGCGCCGTACAAAAAAGGCTGCCCTCGGGCAGCCTTTTTTGCATCCACATAGCCACAGACCGCTAGGGCTTTTCCGCGCGCTCACGCAGCGCACTCAAAGTCTCGTAGGGCGCATCCACCACGAAGCTATTGGCCAGCCAAGATGGCACGCTGCCGCCCGGCTCGGTATGCACCTGGTAGACCACCTCGACCTGCCCCGCCCCTTTCGGGGTAAACCGCCAGAAACCCTCGAGCTTGCTCACCCGGATAAAGCCCTTCTGCTCGGGCAGATGATCGGCAGCTCCATGCAACAGACGGGTGACACTGCCATCGGCACCGCGCTCGGTCGCTACGCGCACCACCGAATCGCGCGGGGCTACCGGCCAAGGCGCGTTGAAACGGCTATAAACCCAGCTGTATTCGTGGTCGCTGCTCACCAGCCTTTGTTGACGGCAGCTATGAATCCAGGCACAGGAAGCGTCGACATCATCCTGCAGTTTCAGCAGGGTCTGCACGTCGGTGTTCAGGGTTGCCACGCCGCGGTAGGCCTGATAGCCGGAACCGGCCACCTTATGCAAATACACCTGGATACCGTCCTCATCCTTGACCAGACGCCAAGCCTCGGCCTGAGCCGGGCTAACAGCGAACGACAGCAACACTGCAAATAAAAGGTGACGCGGGTATAGATCCATTATTCCCCCTCCAGGCTGCAAACATGCCTAGCCAGCCAACGACGTGCTCCGCTCCAGCCACTCGAGCAGACGAATCGCCTCTTCCCGGCTGCTGCCGCAGACCTCGGGGTCGGCGCGAAACGCCGAACAGACCGCTGGTCGCTCGGGCTTACCGAACAGGCCGCAGTAATTGTCCGCGGAAAGTTGCACACAGCGCTCGCCCGCGGCCTTGCCCAGAGGCATGCCAGGAATCGGGGAGCTGATCGAAGGCGCAATGCAGCAAGCGCCACAGCCGGCACGGCAATCCATAAAACGAAATGACCTCGACAGTAATCGACAAACCGGCGGATAGCCGTGCAGGCCCCGTCGGCGCTGGCGATTTTACCCGGCCCGACGACGGATTGGCAGCGTGCTCGCGCCCAGCGGCGTAGCGCGCGACGAGCCGTTGCCGGCTCAGCGCTTTCCGGCAGGCAGCAGGCGCGAGATCAGGCTCGAAGTGTCCCAACGCCCGCCACCTTTGGCCTGCACTTCGGCATAGAACTGATCGACCAGCGCGGTGACCGGTAATTGCGCGCCGTTGCGCCGTGCCTCATCGAGCAGGATGGACAGGTCCTTGCGCATCCAATCGACGGCAAAGCCGAAATCGAACTCGCCGGCCAGCATGCTCTTATGGCGATTGTCCAACTGCCAGGACTGCGCCGCACCCTTGCCGATCACCTCCATCGCAGCCAGGCCATCGAGGCCGGCGCACTGGGCGAAATGCAAGGCTTCGGATAAACCCTGGAGCAACCCGCCGATGCAGATCTGATTGACCATTTTGGTCAACTGGCCGCTGCCGACAGGCCCCATCAAACGGGTCATGCGCGCATAGGCTTGGAGGATCGGCTCGGCCCCGGCATACAGTTCGGGCTCGCCGCCGAGCATGATCGTCAGCGCGGCGTTCTGTGCACCGGCCTGACCGCCGGAAACGGGCGCGTCGAGAAAGCCCAAACCGAGCTCCGCAGCTTGCGCCGCCAACTCGCGGGCGACATCGGCCGACGCGGTGGTGTGATCGATCAGCGTAGCGCCGGGCTGCATACCGGCCAGCGCCCCATCGGTGCCCAGCACCACGCTGCGCAGATCGTCGTCGTTACCCACGCAGACCATCACCCATTGGGCGCCTTGAGCCGCGGCGCGCGGGGTCGACGCATGGCTTCCAGCGAACTCGCTGGCCCAACGCTCGGCTTTGGCTGCCGTGCGGTTATAGACGCAGACTTGATGGCCAGCGCGCGCCAAATGCCCCGCCATCGGATACCCCATTACGCCCAACCCGATAAAAGCTACTTTCGCCATACCCACCCCCGATATTCGTAGGCAACCAATCTAACATGGGGGTTTACCTCGCCCGAATGGGGCTTGCATACTGCGGCACGCGCAACGGAGGGCCTATGGGACATTGGTTAGTCATCGATTTGGAAGCCACCACGGACGAAGGCGGCTGGCCTTTGCAGGACATGGAAATCATCGAGATTGGTGCCAGCCTGGTGGGTGCCGACGGCCATGAAGTGGATCATTTCCAGCGTTTCGTAAAACCGCTACGCCGGCCTCTGCTGACCAACTTCTGCCGTGAGCTCACGCATATCGGCCAGGCCAATGTCGATAGCGCCGCGCCCTTGGTCCAGGTCTGGGGGCAATTCGAACGCTGGCTGCAGACCCACCAGCCGCGTCTGGTCGGCTGGGCCAGTTGGGGGGAATACGACCGCCGGCAGTTGGAGCAGGATTGGCAGCAGCATCAACTGAGCAGTTGCCTGAGCCAGATCCCCCACCTCAACCTCAAACGACGCTTTGCCGAAGCCCGCCAACTGCCGCGCTCGGTCGGGCTCAATAGCGCCCTGCAACTGGCCGGCCTGCATTTCAGCGGCCAGCAGCACCGCGCCCTCAACGATGCGCGCAACACCGCCCGCCTGCTGCCCCTGGTGCTGCCGGTGTAAAGCGGATGACGCCTCGAAAAGCCTTCGGCATACTGGCGCCCCTTTTCTTCACAGCCTTGCAAGGAATTACAGATGTTCAAGGTCAATGAATACTTCGACGGCACCGTCACTTCCATCGCCTTCGCCATGGCTGAAGGCCCTGCCACCGTTGGTGTGATGGCACCCGGCGAATACGAATTCGGCACCAGCCAATTGGAGGTGATGCACGTGGTTGCAGGCGCCCTGACCGTCAAGTTGCCGGGCAGCGACAGCTGGGAAACCTTTGCCAGCGGCAGCCAGTTCACCGTGCCGGCCAATAGCAAATTCCAACTCAAGGTCGCCGTGGATACCGCCTATCTCTGCGAATACCGCTAACAGGCCGTTGAAAAACTACCTGCGTTGGCAATACGGCGTTAAAAACAGGCTCGGAATGCTCATTTACAGCAGTAAACTCCGCTTCCTCGCCTGTTTTTGCCTTGTCTTGCCTGCCTCGCCTACGTTTTTCAACAGCCTGCTAATCTGTCGTGACAATGAAACCGGCCAGCTCATGCCGAGCTGGCCGGTTTTTTTATTTAGCAGGCTGCTGAAAGACCACCTGCACCCGTGTGCCCGACCGCCGAACAAGGGCTGGCGGTAAACCACACGCTTTGTGCTCACTGCACGATCAACTGCCCGGACCAAGCCAATGCCACGCTCATCGCATTTTTCCCTGGTGATTCTGCCGATCATGCTGTTGCTGGTCGCGATGACCTCGATCCAGAGCGGCGCCTCGCTCGCCAAAGGCTTGTTCCCGGTAATAGGTGCGACCGGCACCACCGCCCTGCGCCTCGGCCTGGCAGCGCTGATCCTGTGCATCCTGATGCGTCCCTGGCAGGCACGTTTGAGCCTGAGTTCCTGCCGCTCGCTGCTCGCTTACGGCATCGCCCTGGGCAGCATGAACCTGCTGTTCTATCTATCGCTGCAGACCATCCCCCTGGGGATCGCCGTAGCCCTCGAATTCACCGGCCCGCTCGGGCTCGCCTTGCTGTCCTCGCGGCGCTTGCTGGATTTCGTTTGGATAGCCATGGCGGTTTTCGGCCTTTGGCTGCTGCTACCCAGCGCGCAAGCCGATGTGCAGCTCGACCCCATGGGCATGGCCCTGGCACTGGGCGCGGGCCTGTGCTGGGCGCTGTATATCGTCTTCGGCCAGAAAGCCGGTGCCGAACACGGCCGGCAGACCGTGGCCCTGGGCACCATAGTCGCGGCCTTATGGGTATTCCCGATTGGCCTGTGGCACGTCGGCGGCAGCCTGTTTTCGCTCGACCTGCTGCCGATCGCCCTCGGCGTCGCGGTGCTCTCCTCGGCCCTGCCCTACAGCCTGGAAATGGTCGCGCTGACCCGTTTGCCCGCGCGCACGTTCAGCATCCTGATGAGCATGGAGCCGGCCATCGCCGCCCTCTCTGGCCTGTTGTTCCTGAACGAACGCCTGACCTTGAGCCAGTGGCTGGCGATCAGCGCGATCATCCTGGCTTCGGCCGGTGCGGCGGCGACCATCAAGCCCAAGGGCAAAGCGAGTGGAGTTGACGTTCCCTCGGCACCGGCTTAGCTGTAGGGGTAAGCCTCGAGCATTTGGAGAACGGCATGTGGCGAATCCTAGTAGTCGAAGACTCCCCCACCAATATGCTGCTGGCGGTCGAAATCCTGAAATTCGCCGGCCATACGGCCCTCGAGGCACCCACCGCGACTGAAGGCATTGCGCTCGCGCGCAGCGAGCACCCGGACGTGATCCTGATGGACATTCACTTACCGGACATGGATGGCGACGCGGCGATGCAAATCATTAAGGCCGACCCGACAACCTGCGATATACCGATCATTGCCCTGACCGCTTCGATTCGCAGCGGTGACGACAAAGCCATGCGCGAAGCGGGTTTCGATGGATGCCTGAGCAAGCCGATCAGCTACAAGGCGTTTCTTGCCGAGATCGAGACAGTGGCGAGCCGCCATAACGGCTGATAGTCGCTCGGCCGAACATCGATGACGCTCAACGGGCTACGGTTTTGCAAGTTGCGCTTCGACCAGTTGCAACAGTGCCTTGTAGCTGAACGGCTTGGTGATGAAGTCATCGAAGTCGGCGGTTTCGATCTGCGAGATCTCGTTGATCAAGGCATGCGCCGACATCCCGATCAGTTTGATCGAGCGCGTTTGCGGCGCGCTTTTCAGCTGCCGCGCCGCGGTCACGCCATCCATGCCGGGCAGGTTGATGTCCAACAGGATAAGTGCCGGCTGGAAGGCTTCGAGCAGGCGCATCCCCTCTTCTGCGGAGCCCACGGTGGTGCAGGCATAGCCGCTGCATTCCAGTACATCGCGAACAAGGATCTGGGTCGCGATGTCGTCCTCGATCAGCAGAACAGCGCCCTTGTGCTCAGTCATCGGCTAAGCCTCGGTATGCCCATTGCCGTGGCTGCGAGGCAGGAACAGGGTAAAACAGCTGCCGACAGCGACTTCGCTCTCCACCGTTACCCGCCCACCGTGCAGAGCGGCCAAGCGGCTCACCAGGGCCAATCCCAGGCCGGTGCCTTCGACGTGGGTCTTGCGCATGGGCGATGAGGCCTGCTCGAACGGCTGGAATATTCGCGCCAGATCCTCGGATGAGATGCCACACCCCTCGTCCGCCACGGCCAGCATGATTTCGTCAGCGCCAGCTAAATCGGCGCTGAGGGTCACCCGCTTGCCGGCCTCGGTGAACTTGAGGGCGTTGCCGAGCAGGTTGATCAGCATCTGCTTGACCCGCAACGGGTCCCATTCGACCTCCCCCAACCGCTCGTCGATATGGCAAACCAGGGTTACGCCGCGACGCTGCGCCTTCTCCTTCATCAACCCCAGAACCGCTTCGATCAGCGGCCGCACCTCGCTGCGCTGCAGTTCCAACTCCAGCTTGCCGGCTTCGATTTTGGAAAGGTCGAGCAGGTCGTTGATGATCAGCAGCAGATAGGAGCCGCTGTTGTAGATTTCGCGGCAGTACTGTTTCTGCTTGTCGTTCAGCGGGCCGAGCATTTCGTCCAACAGCACTTCGGAAAAACCGAGCACGGCATTCAGCGGCGTGCGCAGCTCATGGGACATGGCGGAAAGAAAATTGTCCTTGTACTGGTTACCGACCTCCAGTTTGCGATTTTGCTCTTCCAGACGCGCCCGGCTGGTTTTCACTTCATCGTCCAGGTACTTGTGCGCCAGATGATGCTGCAAACGTGCGACCAACACCGGGAAATCGACGGGTTTCTCGATGTAGTCGTTCGCCCCGGCGGCAAAGGCGGACACCACATCCTCGCCCTCGTTTCTCGCTGTCACCATCAACACCGGCAAGCTGATGGAGTCATGGCTCCGGCGCAGCACAGCGAGCACTTCGAGGCCGTCCATCTCCGGCATCATCATGTCGAGCAGCATGATATCGGGCGCCTGTTCGGCGACCATCTGCAGCGCCTGCTTACCGCTTGTCGCCTGGCTGCAGCGATAGCCCTGTCGGCTCAGGCGCTTGGCCAACAGCTGGCAGTTGGTCGGGTTGTCGTCGACGATCAGAATCGCCGCCTCCTTACTCCGGGTCGTCATAGGCTTCACCCAGATGGTTGCGAATCTTGCTCAGCAACTGCGGAAAATTGATCGGCTTGGTTTCGTAATCGTCGCAACCGGCTGCCAGGGCCTTTTGCTGATCTTCGAGCAAGGCGTGGGCGGTCAAGGCAATGATCGGAACATGCCGCAGAGGGCCGCCCTTGATGATTCGCGTGGCCTGGTAACCGTCCATTTCCGGCAGGCTCAAATCCATCAGAATCAGGTTCGGCCGCAGGTTCTGCAGCAAATCCAGCGCGTGTACGCCATTGACCGCCCAGGCGGTTTTGAAGCCCTGACGCTTGAGCCGGCGCAACAGCATGTCGGCGTTCATTTCGTTGTCTTCGACCACCAGTAGCAGTGCCACGGCTCAACCCCCCGAGCGTTTGCGGGCATCCCGCTGGTTATCCAGAATGGTTTCGATGTTGTCGACCAGCTCCTGGCGGCTGTAATCGCCTTTTTTGATGATCAAGCGAGTGTGCTGCAACAGCAGGCTGCGTTCTTTATGCGAGAGGTCATGGGCCGAGATGACGATGATCGGAATCTTGGCGAACTCCGGATGCTTGCGCACCTCATCGATGAACTCGAAGCCGTTCATCACCGGCATGATCAGGTCGAGCAGGATGATCATGGTGCCCTGTTCGCGCTGCAACGCATCGAGGCCTTCGCGACCGTTTTCGGCCTTGATCAGGCGATAGTCCATATCGGCCAAGTAGGCATCCAACAGATTGCGCGTATGCAGATCGTCGTCGATCAACAGGACCTTGTTACTGGAGGACCTGCGGTAGTTCTTCAGCGTATCCAGCAGCTTGCTCTTGCTGATCGGTTTGACCAGATAGTCGTCGGCGCCCAAGGCATAACCCTTTTCCTTGTCAGCGACTATCGTATAGAGCACGACGGGAATGGACATGGTTCTGGTTTCGGACTTCAGCTTCTGCAGCACCTGCCAACCGTCCATTTCCGGCATCAGAATATCCAGCACCACTACATCGAAACGCTCCTCCATGGCCCGTTTCAGTCCCTCCTCGCCGGACATCGCCGAATGGATCCGGTAACCGTGGCGGGACAATTGATGGCGCAGGATGTTGTGCACCGCCTCGTCGTCGTCGATCAGCAACAGCTCCGTTTGCTCTCCGGGATCGCCGAGTTCTATCGAGCCGGTATGTTTGAAACCCGGCGTTTCGCTCTCGATCAACAGCTCCCCAATATTTTCCAGTTGCGCGGGAAACTTCACGGTAAAGGTCGAGCCTTTGCCCACCTCGCTGTGCACCGCTATGTCGCCACCCAACATCTTCGCGTATGAGCGGCTGATCGCCAGGCCCAGCCCGGTTCCGCCATATTTGCGGGTGGTCGAGGCATCCGCCTGACTGAAGGGTTTGAACAGCCCTTCCAGACTCTCCTGGCTGATACCGATGCCGCTATCGTGCACGCTGAACTCCACCTGCTCTCCCGCCGCCTCGTGCAGGCGCGTACAGGTGAGATCCACCTGGCCCTGATAGGTGAACTTCACCGCGTTGCTGAGCAGATTGAACAGGATCTGGCGGATCTTGGTCACATCGCCATGGATGATGCCGATCTCGCCCTCGACATTGATGCGCAGCTGATTACCCCGCGACTCGGCCAACGGCATGATGGTGCCGACCACATCCTGGATCAGGTCGTCTACATTGAAGGCCTCGATGTTCAGGTCCATCTTGCCGGCTTCGATCTTCGACAGGTCGAGGATGTCGTTGATCAGGCTCAGCAGGTGTTTGCCCGCCGAGCGGATCTTGTCGACATCGTCCGCTACTTCTACCCGGTCCAGCTCCACATCGTTCATTTCATCCTGGAGCATTTCGCTGTAACCGATGATGGCGTTCAACGGCGTGCGCAGCTCATGGCTCATATTGGCGAGGAACTGGCTCTTGGCCTTATTCGCGGCTTCTGCGCGGTTGCGCATGGCGATCAGATCCCGCTCGACCTCCTTGCGCTCGCGGATCTCGGTTTCCAGTATCTCGTTCCAGGAGCGAATCGACTCCTGCTTGGACAATTCCGCCAGCATGGTATTGAGGCTGTCGACCAGGGTGCCGACTTCGTCGTCGTTGTGCTTGACCGCCCGGGCATTGAAATCCTTGGCCCTGGATACCTGGGTCGCCCAGCTCGACAAGGCGCTGAGCGGACGGGTGATATGGATGTTGAGCCAATAGGAAACCAACACCGTCAGCAGCAGCAAGCCGCCGAGCAAACCCAAGAACACCCGGTAGAGGTTGCTTTTGACCTCCGTCCACTCCCCCAGGTCGATCTGCAGGAACAGGCGCCCCTTGACCTCGTTGGCGACGACGATGGGCACCGAGGTGTAGTAGTGATCGTCCTCCAGCCATACCCGTTCGCTTTCCCGCAGCTCGGCCAGGGCATCGGCACCGACGCCGTCGGGGTAGGCGGCGAAGAGTTCTCCATCCTTTTGGATCAGCGCCATTTTGATATGACTGTTGCCTTTCGCCGCGGCGAGGACGTTCTTCGCCGCCTCGGCATCGTCGAAGGTCACGGCGGCGCGGCTGTTATCGGCCAATACCGTGGCCAGCACCTCCAGGTCTCGTTGGGTTTTCTGATGGAAATAGCTGTTGGCGAACCAGGTCAGGGACACCGCGCAAATCAGCAAAACCAACAGCGCATAGCCAACGATGGTGAACTGCAATTTCTGTCGCAGCGAGGTTCTGCGCCACCAGGGCCGCCGCTCATGGACAGGCTCGGACATTTACTTGACCCCCAACTGGATGAGTTGCGCATCTATCTTGAAGTCGGTCTTGCTCAGCAACTTTTCGTTGATGCGGAAGCGGATGGTGTCGTTCTGCTCGAACAACTCGATCAGCCCGCCATGGCGGATAAAGGGCGAGAACTCTCCGATGGTCAGCACCTGGGCCTCATCGACTTTCGCCAGAATCGCATCCGTGCCCTGGCGCTCCGAGTCGATCAGATAAAGCACATTGCAGCGTCCGAGGTCGGAAGCGTCGGTGTAGTGACCAAGGCGCAGGACCTTGACCCGACCTTGCGGTGTCGTGGAGCCGTCGATGGCATCCAGCGCCGAACCGAAGCGATCCTCGCCGAGCACGCAGACATTCAATTGGCCTTCACCGCGCAAGGCCGTTTCAGGAAAGCGCACGAACTGCAGGAAGTTATAGATGTAGGAGGCTTTGATCTGGTACGCGATGTCCGCCGCCTGGGCCAGCAACGACGGCGCGCAGCTCAAGCCGACGCCTAACAGCAGGCAACGCAAGCCGCTCGAACAACACCCTAACCATGAGCCCATGAGCTAGAACTCCTGGGTCAGGTAAAGGGCCAGATCCGGCTCCACCGCATTGGCCGCGTTGACGCCCCACTCGAAATGCTCGGAATGCCCGAGATGGCGCGCGACCAGTTGCAACTGGGTTTTCTGCGCGGGGCGCCAAGCCAGGCTGAGGTCGCCAGCCCAGTAACTGGAAATCCGCTGTCCGGGCAGGGCATCGACATAACGCAGGTAGGCGTTCAACTGCCAGCGCGGGTTGATGTCCCAGAGCGAGATCAACTGCAGCATATCCCTCGGCATGTTGCCCTCGACCACCCTGGGGTCGCTCACGCCAGCACTGCCACGCGACAGCGACATATCCATCTCGGCATGGCTGTAGTTCAGGCGTAGCAGCCAATTGCTCCGCGCCTGGTAGCTCAGGGAGGTCTCGATGCCCTTGACCGTACCGCCCATTTCGTTGCCCAGGGTGGGCGGTTCGAGCGTCAGCAGATCACGGTATTCGGACCAGTAGGCGGCGATATCCAGCTGCCAGCGCTCCTGCCACTGCTGACGCCAACCCAACTCGTAAACGCTGGCGTATTCCGGCTTGAGGTTCTGTCCAGCCACCAGGCTCGGCGGCGAGAAAATATCGTGTTCCAGACGAGTCGGGGTGCGCACCGCCTTCGACCAGGCGGCCCAGATCAACGCATCGTCGAAGGCATAGGACGCGCGCACGCTGGGTTGCCACTCCTCGTTGGAATAGTCGTTGCGCTCGTATTTCGTGCCCAGGATGAGATGCAGACGATCGTCGAGAAACGCCATGTCGTCCTGGATAAAGGCGCTCATCAGCTCATCACTACGGCGCACTGGAAGCAGCAAGCCAGCGGGCCGGGTTTCGACCTCATCGTCGATCTGTCGATAGCCGACACCGGCGACCAGCTCATGGTTGCGCCAGCGCTGCAGCACTTGATAGTCGAAACTCCAGACCTGGCGTTTGTCGATCAGGCTGCGGGTTTCCAGAGTGGTGTCGTCGTAATAGAGCTGCAGTTCATGGGTACGCTCGGTGCTCGGCGAGTAAGCCCAGTCCAGTTTGAGGTTGCCGCCATCCTGCGCCTGGCCAGTGGCCCCAAGGCCGTGATCCTTGGGCCCGAGATCGCCCTGGTAGAGATCCCCTTGCAGCGTCAGGTGGCCCTGCTCCGGCGAGTCGCGGTCGAGGCGGAAACCCGATTGGCGCATACGCGCGCCGTCGTCGCGGAAGGCGCGGGAAGTCGGCCCGCTGCCGCTGTCGTCACGCTCGGTGAATTTGCCGTAGACCCTCGCGGTGGTCTGTTCGTCGATCCGCCAGCCATAGCGCGCCTGGACCAGACCGCGTTCCTCCAGGCCCGCGCCCAGCTTGATCTGGCCGCCCAGGGTGTCGCGGCTGTCCTTGGTGATGATATTGATCACCCCGTTCACCGCGTTGGCGCCCCAGGTAGTGCCGCCGGGGCCACGAATCACCTCGATGCGCTCGACGTCCTCCAGCACCACATCCTTCTCTTCCCAGAGCACCCCGGAAAACAGCGGGCTGTAGATGCTGCGCCCGTCGATCATGACCAGCAGCTTGTTGGCCGTGCGCGAATTGAAGCCGCGGATGCTGATCGCCCACTTGTTGGCCTCCATGCGCGCCACCTCAACCCCCGGCACATAACGCAGCGCCTCGGCGATATGGGTCACGCCCATGCGCCTGATTTCGTCCTGGGTAATCACATAAACCGCGGCGGGCGCGCGATTCAGCGACTCCGACTTGCGCGACAAGGAGGTGATTTTCAGGGTCATCAGCTCGGCCAGGCTGGTGCCCTTGATATCGAGCGCCAACTGCAGCGGCTCAGCGGCGACCGCGCAGCTCAAACTGGTGCAGAACATCCCTATCAGCAACGGTTTCATGATTAGTTTCCCTAAGCGTCAGGCCCTCATTGCAAGAGCCAACGATCACCTGAGCGTCTGCCGAGTTCGGCGCTGACCTGCCGATTCGAGGCCACGCTGTGCGCGAGGCAGAGGACCATGCCGGACGAGCAACGCCGAGTTGCCGAGGCAAGCGCAATGCGCCGCTATCGCTTGAAGAAAAGACCATGGGGGACGATTTGCCAAGACCGATTGGGGTCGGGCGACGGATGAATCGATTTATTCCAGGGCCCCTGAGCGGCGCTGAGGCTTACATCGGCTTGAACACCATCAAGGCATAGATCGCCAACATGGCGGCGAACGCTGGAATCCCGAGCCAGAACCAGGTGCGCGTGTATCGCCAGTAACGTGCCGGCAACGCCTGCTCGGTCGCCAGCGCAGCCAATGCCAAGGCGCGCATGCGGTACTGCAGCCAGACCACCGGTAACCAGCAAACCCCGGCCAAGGCATACAGCAGCAGGGTCCAGGCGATCCATGGGCTGCTTAGCGAATAGCCGACGAGATGCAGCATCCACAAACCGGTCAGCGGCTGCAGGATGATCGCCGGGGTGGTGAACAGCCAATCGGCCAACACCACCAGGCGACTCGTGTAGGCAATAACCCGTACATCGCCACTGCGATCGATCATCCATTTGTAGAAGGCGGTACCGAAACCCACGCCGACCAAAATGGTGGCGCTGAGGATATGCAGCCACTTGAGGCTCAGATAGAGCATGGGCGTAGGCCAACTTCGATCTGCAGACCCTCGAGTTCGGCCAGGTATTCGTCGACGTTGAGCAGCCCCATGCAGGGCATGGCGCCACGCTGTTCGAGATTACCCGCGGCCAATTTGCGCGCCAGCGCCACCGCCGCCATGCAAGGGATATTCGGCCCATGGTTATCGTGAGCGATCAGTTCCCAGCACAGGCTCAAGGGCAGGCCATCCGCGCCCCGCCCTTGCAGCTTGACGAACATGCCGCTCAAGCGATCGCCGAACGGCTCCACCAGTACCGCGCCACGATGCAGCAAAGCGGCCAGGGGCACGCCGCTGCGCAACAAGCCGCCGCGCACCAACCAGGACAACAGCCAGGTACCGAACTGGGTCACGCGCAAGCCCACGCCCGCCGAGAAACGCACGTTGCGCACGCCCGGATAACGCACGGGAAACAGCTCAAGATCGGGAATATCGCAGTTGCCCAGCCATCGCCGGCCCAGCGGCGCGGGGAAGTCGTGGGCCGCCAGATCCTGCCAGCCGTAGACCTCGCGCCACTGGCCATCGCGCCACTGGCGAAACGGCTTGCCGCAATAGTTGAGCACTGCCGCCAGGGTCGACACGCCCGGGGTTTTCTCCGAGGAGCTGATGCCGTGCCAGATGCTGTCCACACGGCTGAAACGCGGCAATAACTCGTCGATCACCGCGGCGCTCAAGGCCGGCACCGAGCTGACGCCGCTGCTGACCAGCACATCGGCCTGGCGCGCCGCCTGGTCGAGTGCGCCGATGCCGCAAGCGAATTCGCGGGCATCGGCCAGATCGAGGTAATGCGCGCCGGCCGCGATAGCCGCCTGCGCCACGCGGTAATCCTGGCCCTGAAAGGGACCGGCGGTGGAGATCAGCAGGTCGGCGCCCAGTTCGCTCAGCCGCTCGGCCAGATCCGGCTGGTTGCCATCCAGACGCACCGCACGGCAACCGACCCGGGCCGCCCGGCACTCGGCCTTGGCCAGGTCGCGCCCAGCGACCCACACCTGCATGCCGGCGATAGTGCATAGGCGGTTGACGATGATAGTGCCGAAATTACCGTAGCCGCCCAGCACCACGACCTTGAAATCCTTATCCGCCACTTCGCCAGGTCCTTTTCCGCTATGCCTTTTTCAGGCGGTTTGCACGCTATCGGTATTGAACTGCAGCTCGGCCAGTCGCGCATACAGCGGGCTGCTGGCGACCAGCTCGGCGTGTTTGCCGATCGCCACCAGCTTGCCCTGCTCGATCACCGCGATGCGATCGGCGCTTTTCACCGTGGCCAGGCGGTGGGCGATGACCAGGGTGGTACGCCCCGCCATCAAACGCGGCAGCGCCTGCTGGATCAGGTGCTCGCTCTCGGCATCGAGGGCGCTGGTGGCTTCGTCGAGCAGCAGAATGGGCGCATCCACCAGCAGCGCGCGGGCGATGGCCAAACGCTGACGTTGGCCGCCGGACAACCCCAGGCCGGCATCGCCCAGGTGAGTTTGATAGCCCTCGGGCAGTTTCATGATGAACTCGTGGGCATGGGCGGCCTTGGCGGCGGCTTCGACCTCGGCATGGCCG
This sequence comes from uncultured Pseudomonas sp., assembly GCF_946886105.1. The sequence continues at coordinate 38,888 of NZ_CAMPHV010000006.1, forward strand.
GCGTCGGTGCGGCCGTAGCGGATATTGTCCTCCACCGTACCGAAGAACAGCGCCGGGTTCTGCGACACCAGGGCGAAACAACTGCGCAGCGCGAGCGGGTCGAGGCGTTCGATCGCCTGGCCATCGATCAGGATATTGCCGGCCTGCGGGTCGAAAAAGCGCAGCAACAGATCGAACAGCGTCGACTTGCCCGCCCCGGACGGTCCGACCAAAGCCAGGGTTTCGCCGGGCGCGACCTGTAGATCGATGCCATCCACGGCAAAACTGCCGGGCCGCGACGGGTAGGCGAAACGCAGCCCCTGCAACTCGATACGGCCTTGCACCGGCTGCGCCAGTTGCAGGCCATCGTTTGCCGGCGGGGTGATTTCATTGCGCGCCTGCAACAGCTCGGCAATCCGCTCGGCGGCGCCGGCGGCACGTTGCAATTCGCCGATCACCTCGCTCAGGGTGCCGAACGAGCCGCCGACGATCAGGCTGTAGAACACGAAAGCCGCCAGCTCGCCGCCGGAAATCCGCCCTGCGATCACGTCCATGCCGCCGACCCAGAGCATCACCCCCACCGCGCCGAGCACCAGCACTATGACCACGGTGATCAGCCAGGCGCGCTGGGCGATGCGTTTGCGTGCGGTGTCGAAAGCCGCCTCGGCGGACAGGCCGAAACGGCGTTTATCCTCGTTCTGGTGGTTGTAGGCCTGCACCGTCTTGATCTGCCCCAGCACTTCGCCGACGTAGCTGCCGACATCGGCGACCCGGTCCTGACTCTGCCGCGACAGCGCGCGCACCCGCCGGCCGAAAATCAGGATGGGCGCGACCACCAACGGCAGCGCCAACAGCACGATGCCGCTGAGTTTAGGGTTGGTGACCACCAGCAGCACGCTGCCGCCGATCAGCATGATCACGTTGCGCAGCGCCATCGACAGCGAGGAGCCGATCACCGACTGCAACAGCGTGGTGTCGGCGGTCAGCCGCGACTGGATTTCCGAGCTGCGGTTGCTTTCATAAAAGCCCGGGTGCAGATCGATCAAATGATTGAACACGCGCTTGCGGATATCCGCGACCACCCGCTCGCCGAGCCAGGACACCAGATAAAAGCGGCTGAAGGTGCCGATGGCCAACGCCAGCACCAGGACGAAGAACAACCCGATCGACTGTTGCAGCGCCTGCGCCGACTGCGTCGCCAGGCCCTGGTCGACCAGCAGCTTGATGCCCTGGCCCATGGACAGGGTGATGGCCGCGGTGAACATCAGCGCCACCAGGGCGCCGATCACGTGCCAGCGGTACGGCGCGACAAAACGCCAGGCCATACGCAGGGCGGTGCGCTGGCGGGAAGACAGGATCGAAAGCATGGTAATTCGCCTAGGTTCTGGAAGGGAAAACCGGCACGCCCATGCTAAATGGGGGCACTTCGATGGAGATCAAGCCAAACGGCCAGCAGATACCATAAAGATCGCCAGGCGTTAGCTGTCGGGTATTGCCCCGTAAGCGGATTGGCCATGTACAGCCCGAGGCGGCTTACTGAACCCGCCTGAATACGCTGAAGCGATTGCGACCCGCGTTCTTCGCTTCGTACATGGCGGCGTCGGCGTTTCTGATCAACTCGTCGAGGCTGGCGGCATCGCCTGGATAGCTGGTAACGCCGATGCTCGCGGAGATTCCGGCTTGCCCCGCCTTGAGCATGAACGGCTGACTCAGTGCCGCGAGAATTTTCTGGCACAGCGTCTGGACATGCAGCGGTTGGGTGATGTCGGTGAGAATCACGGTGAACTCGTCGCCGCCCAGACGCGCCACCATGTCGGTGTCACGCACGCAGCCCCCGATGCGCCGCCCGACCTGTTGCAGCAACTCGTCGCCGGCTGCGTGGCCGAGGCGGTCGTTGACTTCTTTGAAGCCGTCCAGGTCGATGTACAAAAGCGCCAGCGGCAGCCCGGTGCGCGTCGAGTGGCGCAACTCGAGTTCCAGACGCTCGCGGAACAGAGCGCGGTTGGGCAAGTCGGTCAAGTGATCGTAATTGGCGCTGTGTCGTACGCGCTCCTCGGACGCCTTGTGCTCGCTGATATCACGTGCGGTACCGGCCACCGCTTCGCACTCGCCGTGCGGGTCGAGCACGGGCACCAGCTGGCACTCGTAGATGCGCGCCTCACCGCCTCCGCCGTCGAACGTCATCTCGCTGCGATCGGTGGCGCGGGCGCCGACGACATGCCGTGCATGCCGCTCCATTTCCGGCGCGAAGGGCGCGCACAACTGGTAAAAGTTGACATCCTTCATCTCCGCCGAACTCTTGCCGAAGCGCATGGCGGTAGCCTGATTGGCATAGAGAATGGTGCCCTCCGCATCGATGATGAAGTTCAGGTCGGGCGAGGTCGACAGCAAGGCGTCGAACAAGCGGGTCTGGCGGTCGCGTAGCGCCGAATAGCGGCTCAGCGACTCGGCCAGGGCCTGGTCGATCGCTTCGTTGAAGCGCGTCATGTCATCGAGCGCGTCGGCGCCGAGATCCTTGCGCTCGCTCCATAGGCGCAGCACGGTGGCGCGCAGCGCGCGAAACTCGGCCATCGCATCGTTGACGCTGAAGCCTTCGGCGAGACGCACCGAGCCATGCTGCTCGGCCTCGGTGTCGTCGACCAGGCGCGGCCCCCTGCCCTGGGATTTTTCCTGATGCTGGGCGGCGCTCTGCTCCTTATCGATATCGGCGGCGATCACCTCGAGAATGCCGCGCGCATGGTCGCGCAGCTGCGCCACTTCGAAATCCCGCGCCTGCGGAATCTGACGGGCAAAATCGGCCCACTCGTCGAGAATCGGTTCCATGCTCGAACGTATGAAGTCGCTGAGTTTCATCGCGGATGCCTCGCCGGCCGGCCGCCTTGGATTCCTGGAAAATCGGTAGACTCGGGCGACCGCAAGACGTTCTGCTCGGCGTCGCGCGCGTTTCGCCTCAGCCGACGATATGCCGATGCGGGCTCAAGGCGCGCGACAAGCGGTCAGCCTCAGGACTCGGGAAACCGGTAATGGCCGGTGATGCTGAAGCCGAAGAGGATGTCCTCTTCCCGGGTGCCGCGGCCGATATTGTGCAACACCAGCGGCACGCCGTTGTCCGCGCGCCTGTCGCTGACGATGCCGATATGGGTCAGGCCGCGCCCCAGATCCCAGGTGACGATATCGCCGGGGCGATAGGTGCCGGCGTCCTGACTGAGCGGCAAGGCCCAGCCCTGGCGCTTGAACCAGGTCATCAGGTTGGGCACACGGCGGTGGTCGATATTGCTGTCGGGGCGGCTCAGGCCCCAGTGCTTCGGGTACAGATTGAAATGCGCACGCATATCGCGGTGCACCGCTTCCTGCAGGTCCAGGCCCTGCTGGCGCAACGCGCGGATCAGCACATCGGTGCAGACCCCGGTGCTCAGCGGCACGTCGCCGCCCGGATAACTCAAACGGCGGTAAGCCGGATCGTAGGACAGCGTCACCCCAACCTGTTCGCGGGCAGCCGTCACCAGCGCCTCGGGTTGCAACGCACTGGCTTCGAAGGCCAGTAGCCAAGCCAAGATCACACTAAGCCATACACGCATGGAGCCGCTCCTTTGGCACGGTTGTAGGGTGTACATGGCGAAGCCTCGTACACCGCTGCGATTCGTTTGGCGGACACGCCTTCGACATGTCCGCCCTATAGTTCATCCGGGGCGCCGCTTGCCTTGCCGCAAAACCGGCAGGGACAGCTACTTGCCCACGGGGTACAGCAGCTCTTCCTTATAACCCGCCCATACCCGCACCACATCGGGAAAGGCATCGTCCAACTGCACATCGCCGCTATCGACCAACAAGGGCCGGCCTTCCAGGGTGGCGAGCTTGCGCTTGGTGGCCACCACCCGCAGGTTGCCGAGGCCGATGACGCGTAATATCCGCGGGCTGATCTGCTGGTTGCCGCGGCCGATGATATGCCCCTGGCCGCCGATCGCGGTGACCAGCAGGCGCGCGGGATGGCCGTCGACCAGTTCGAACAGCTGCGCCTCGCTGACGTCATGGCCGATGACTTCGCCGTTCTCGATCACATCGACGCCGAGCAAGGTGGTTTGCAGGCCGAGGTTTTCCGCCAGCCCATGCAGCGTCGAACCGGGGCCGAAGACGTAGCGCACGTCATCTTCCCAGTTGCTTTCCAGCCAGTCGGCGAGGTCGGCCAGCACCAGCTCTTCGGACTCCACGCCGCCCTGCTTGACCTGCTGCAGGTAACCGCCCTCTTCCGGCACGGTCAGTTCACCATACCAGCGCGCCGTCACCCTGCCCTCGCGCAATGCGGCCTCGTCGATATCGCGCACCTCGCCGCTGGCCAGACGCACCAAACCGCCCTCGATCAGGCGCCGGGTCAGCTCGCCGGCCGCCCGCGGGTTGATCGCATAGACCCCGGATTGAATCTTCACCCCCGCGGGAATACCCAGCACCGGCTGGCCCTCGCGCACCGCGCTGCAGATGTCCCGCGCGGTACCGTCGCCACCGGCGAACAGAATCAAGGCGACACCGGCCTGCTGCAACGCCTCGACCGCTTCGCGGGTATCCGCGGCGCTGCTCGGGCCCTCATGCACTTGGCCGAGCACCTGATGGGCAAAGCCCATCTCGGCCAACAGATCCGCGCCCATGGGGCCGGGAAACGTCAGGAAATGCAGCCCCTGCTTGATCGGCAGCAAGCACTCCAGGGCCGTGCGCGTACGGGCGGCGGCCTTCGGCTCGATACCCAACGCCAGCGCCTGCTGCGCGACGCCGTCGCTGCCTTTGAAACCGGCCTGGCCACCCAGGCCGGCCAGGGGATTGATGATCAACCCCAGGTGAAACTGCGACATAACCACCTCATTACCATTGCGCTTCGCGCAGCCGACGCCTGTACTTTCCGCTCCATTTGCGTCGTCTACGCCTGTCACAGCGTTTTCATCTAATGCCAATAAGCTACGCGAACCAACCGATCAGGAGACCGACCATGAGCCTGCATGAGCAAACCCACGAACCTCGGGTTATCCCGATGCCATCCCAGCATCCGATCGGCGGCGCGATTATCGATGAGCAAGGCCGCGAAATCCCGATTACCGAACAGATGATCCAGCACGCCTGCCGCGAACTGGAAAACAGCCGCAGCAGCCTCACCAAGCACGGTTGAGCTGGCGCCATTGCAAGCCCGGGCCGTACTAAACGCCCGGGCTTTTTCTTGCCTGCAAACTTTGCAGACCGCCCCTACCGACGGCGCGCTTTTGTAGCCCGGATGCAATCCGGGGAAATTCGCCGCCTAGTAAATCTTCCCGGATTGCATCCGGGCTACGGATCGCGCCTTTGCTCAGGCTCGCAGCGCTGCCCCCAGGGCCTGAATAACCCGCAATAACGCCGGCGGCGCCTCGCCTTGCACGGCCACGCGCAAGCCGTCGATCTCCCGGCGCATCGGGTAGTGCTTGCGCAGGCCGTCGAAGGCCAGACGCCGACTCGCTTCGTCGCCGCGCAGGCTGCGGCGGAAATCCGCATCGTCGCGGCGCGGGTCGTATACCGCGCGGCACAGCGTGGCCAAGGCCCAGGCCGGGTCGGCAGAACCGCTAATGCTCAACTCGCCGAGCCAGGGCGCGGGCATCAGGGCTTCCAGGGTCTGCGTCTCGGCGCAACCCAGGTACCGACACAGCGCCTGGTAGATCTGCGCGGTGCCGCGCAGCTTGCCGTCGAGGCTGTAGCCGGCGATATGCGGGGTGGCGATGCGGCACAAAGCGGCCAATGCGACATCGACCTGCGGCTCGCCTTCCCAGACATCCAGCACTACACGCAGATCCGTGCGTAGCCCGAGTAACTCGCGCAGCGCCGCGTTGGCCACCACCGCACCGCGGCTAGCGTTGATCAGCCAGGCGCCGGTTTTCAGCTGCGCCAGGCGCGCGGCATCGAACAGATGATGGGTCGGGTGGGCGCCGTCGCGGTCGAGCGGCGTATGCAGGCTGATCACGTCGCATTCGGCGACCAGTTGTTCCAGCGTGACGAAGTCGCCACCCTCGGCCGCGTGGCGTGGCGGGTCGCACACCAGCACGCGCCAGCCCAGGCCACGCAGCACCTCGAGCAGACGCCCTCCGACCTGGCCGGCGCCGACGATACCGTAGGTGCGCGACGACAGCTCGACGCCCTGCTCCTCGGCCAGCACCAGCAGGCTGCCCAACACATAGTCGACCACCCCGCGGGCGTTGCAGCCGGGGGCGCTGGACCAGGCGATCGGGGCCTGCTGGAAATACTCGAGATCGAGGTGATCGGTGCCGATCGTGCAGGTGCCGACGAACTTGACCGGCGACCTATGCAGCAGCGCGCGGTCGACCTTGGTCACCGAACGCACCAGCAACAATTCGGCATCGGCCACCGCCGCGCGGTCGATCGCGCGACCGGGCAAGCGGCGAATCTCGCCGAAACCGGCAAAAAACTCATCGAGCAGGGGAATATTTTCGTCGGCGACTATGCGCATATCAGGCTCCACAATTCAGTGAGCTATTCTAAACAGCCGACGGTTCCACGTCGCCCTAGCAGGCCGTTGAAAGACTACCTGCGTTGGCAATACTGCGTTAAAAACGGCGCCCCTTTCCTGACCGAGGCGTCAGCGCGTAGACTGCGCGGCCCTCTCTACGCTCTGCGAACGTTTGCCATGCCTGCCGAAACCCGCCCGAGGCGTATCTGGACCGAACTGCGCGGCCTGTTGCTGCTGGCCACGCCGATCATAGTCGCGCAACTGGCGCACACCGCCATGGGCTTCGTCGACACCGTGATGGCCGGCCGCGTAAGCCCGCAGGATCTGGCAGCCGTGGCCCTGGGCAATTCGATCTGGGTGCCGGTATTTCTGTTGATGACCGGCGTGCTCCTGGCCACCACACCGAAGGTTGCGCAACACTTCGGCGCCGGCCGCCAAGCGGAAATCGGCGCCCTGGTGCGCCAGGCGTTATGGCTTTCGCTGGCGGTCGGTCTGGCGGCCGCGACCCTACTGTGGAACGCCGAGATCGTTCTGCGCCTGATGGACGTCGAGCCCGGGCTGATCGCTCCCACCATGGGTTATTTGCAAGCGGTCGCCTGCGGTTTTCCGGCGGTGGCGCTGTACCACGTGCTGCGTTGCTTCAGCGATGGCCTCAGCCATACCCGACCGAGCATGGTGCTGGGGCTGCTCGGTCTGCTGCTGAACATTCCGGCCAATTACGTATTCATCTACGGCAAGTTCGGCCTGCCGGCCATGGGCGGGGTCGGCTGTGGCTGGGCCACGGCGCTGGTGATGGTATTCATGCTGCTGGGCATGTTGTGGTGGGTGAAGTGGGCGCCATTCTACAAACCGAGCCAGCTGTTCAGCCGCTTCGAGTGGCCGCGATGGCAGGCGATCCGTCGGCTGCTGGAGATTGGCGTGCCCATGGGCATCGCGGTGTTCGCCGAAGTGAGCATCTTCTCGGTGATCGCCCTGCTGATCGGCGGCCTCGGCGCCAGCGTGGTCGCTGGCCACCAGATCGCCCTGAACTTCACCTCCATGGTGTTCATGATCCCCTACTCCCTCGGCATGGCCGCCACCGTGCGCGTCGGCCAGGCCCTGGGCCGTGGCGAGCCACGCCAGGCGCGCTTCGCCGCTGGGGTGAGCATGGGCGCGGCGCTGGGCTATGCCTGCCTGTCGGCCAGCGCGATGTTGCTGCTGCGCGAGCAGATCGCGCAGATCTACAGCCCCGATCCGACGGTAATCGCCATTGCCGCCAGCCTGATCGTGCTGGCCGCGTTCTTTCAGTTTTCCGATGCGGTGCAGGTCACCGCGGCCGGTGCCCTGCGCGGTTACCAGGACACCCGCATGACCATGATCCTGACCCTGTTCGCTTACTGGGGTGTCGGTCTGCCGGTGGGTTACGCCCTCGGTTTGTCCACCCTGTTCGGCGAACCCAGCGGCCCGCGCGGCCTGTGGCAAGGCCTGATCGTCGGCCTCAGCGTTGCCGCGATCATGCTGGCGATCCGACTCGCCGGCTGCGCGCGACGACGCATTCGGGCGGCGCAAAAGGCCTGAGCGATAGATCGCGGTGCGCTCGAAGCCGCGGGGGTTTCGCGGTATATCTGTTTTTTCTCAGCCGCCACAGAAAAACCAGAGGAGGGCCTGCCGCAGTGGGAGTTTTATCGTGACGATCGCGCGTTGCCTGGCCCTTCTCGCCTGCCTGGCGCTCTGCGCCTGTACGCCGGGCGACGACGGCCTCGCGCTGCAAGCGGACTATCTGCAACGCCTCGACAGGGCGCTCGATGGCGAAGCGCTCGACGGCATCGAGATTCTGGCCTTCGACAAGACCCAGCTGACCCGCTATCGCATGCCGCCGCGGCGTGAGCGCCTGCAACCGATCGCCGAGGTGCGTATCGGTCTGCTCGATCTGTTGATCGACGTGCGCCGCTGCCCCGAGCTGCAGCAGCAGATCAGCCAACGCAACAGCATTCTCGGCAAGCAATTGGTGCCCAGCCGTCGCCTGGCTTACGAAGGCGATCTATTGCGCGCCATCGAAGCCTGCCTGCCGCGCCTGGCCAAGGAGCGCGATCAGGAACTGCGCGCGACCCTCGGCGAGCTGGCGGTGGAAAAACGCCGGCAACTGCCGCGGGTATTCTGGAACGCGTTGAACGGCAGCGCCGAGGTCGAGCGCTACCTGCGTTTCGCCGAGCAAGCGCTACCGCTCGACGCGGCCGAAGACAACGCTGCCCTGGATGCCCTGGCGCAGCTCGCCGATCTGGCCCACGCCCTGCCGCAGCGCCTGCCGCCGCCGGCCAGCGAACTCGACCCGCTGTTCTTCGCCCTGCATACCAGCCCTCAAGGCGGCCAATTGATCGCCAGCCTGGCCAGCCTGAGCCACAACCTGAACCAAGGCAGCGAGCTGCTGGAAAGCCGCCAGCGGCAACGCCCGGCCTGCCCGCTGGGGCAGGCGACGCCGCGCGGGCGCATTCTGCAGAATATTTTCGTCAAGTATTACGCCGGTGCCGTGCAGCCCTACCTGGCTGAGGTCGACCAACGCGGCCAGCGTTGGAGCCATAGCCTGCGCCTGCTCGCCGCGGCCGAGGAAATTCCGCCGGCCATGGGCGACTACCTGGGCAGTCTGGCCGGTACCGAGGCGTCGTTGTGGGCTGATTTCCAGCGGGCCACCGCGCGGCATGTGCGCGCCTGGCAAACCACCCTGAAAAGCTGCGGCCTGGCGCCTGGACAGGCAGGGTGGGAAAGCGAGGCGGTCAGGGGGGAGCCATGAGGGTGAAGGTTGTTTTTTAGCGGTGCGAGCAGCGATCTGCGGTGCGCTTGCCGGCGCTGTGTTGGGTTACGCGGCGTTCGGTAATGGTGGTGCTTGTACATTCTGTAAAGCGCCGCTAACCCAACCTACGGGTTAATCCGCTTTTTTGCGGATCAGGTACAGATAGGTGCCGTTGTCTTCCGCCTGTTCGACCAGTTCATGGCCGAGAAACACGCAGAATTTGGGGATATCGCGGCGGGTCGAGGGATCGGTGGCGATCACCTTGAGCAAGCCGCCAGCTGGCAGGTCGCGCACCTTGTTGTGCAGCATCATCACCGGTTCGGGGCAGTTCAGCCCGCTGGCGTCGAGGGTGTCATCGAGAATGGCGTTGGATTGCAAAGACATCGGTTGGCTCCAGAAACAGGCGGCTATTCTCGCGCAAAGCCGGGGTAAAGGTCACCTTTGCAGTTGCCCCGACGACTTGCCAGCCCCGTAGCCCGGATGCAATCCGGGGGAATGTATCGCCGCACAGACCGCTCCCGGATTGCATCCGGGCTGCCGAAGCAGCTGATCATTCCCACGTGGACGGTTCGATGAGGGAACGATCAAAGTCACCCAATCGTAGCCCGGGTTGAGCGAAGCGATACCCGGGTATCGGCGCCCTGGGTATCGCTGCGCTCAACCCAGGCTACGTGCTGGCCGGCAGCACCTACCCTCTCCCGGATGATCGTTCCTCACGTCGAGGCGTCGAACCGTCCACGTGGGAATGCAGTTGGCGACGCTCCGCGTCGCAGCCCCGTAGCCCGGATGAAATCCGGGGAATATATCGCCGCGCAAAACGCTCCCGGATTGCATCCGGGCTACCAAAGCGGCCGTTGGCTACTTGCTCAACCGGCGCAGATGGCAGGTGACCTCTTCACGGTCGTGGTAGAGCTGTTTGCAGGCGATCGAGACCTTGATTTTGCGCGCGGCGAAGCCGTCTTCGAGGCGCTGCAGTAAGCGGCGCACTTCGGCGTAGCGCTGTTTCATCGGCAGTTTCAGGTTGACCACGGCCTCGCGGCACAGGCCTTCTCCGATCCAGGTTTCCAACAGGGCAGCGTTGCGCGCGGGCTTTTCGACGATGTCGCAGACCATCCAGTCCACCGGTTGCTTGGGCTTCCAGGTGAAGCCGTCGACCATCAAGTGCTGCACCAGGCCAGTATCCATCAGGCTTTCGGCCATGGGGCCGTTGTCGATGGCGGTGACCAGCATCCCGCGTTTGACCAACTGATAGGTCCAGCCGCCAGGCGCCGCACCCAGGTCGACGCCGGTCATCTCGTCCGACAGGCGCTCGTCCCATTGCTCGCGCGGAATAAAGGTGTGCCAGGCTTCTTCCAGCTTGAGGGTCGAGCGGCTCGGCGCCTCGCGGGGGAACTTCAGGCGCGGGATACCCATGGGCCAGAGCGCGGAATTGTGCTCTTCGGCCATGCCGACGAAGACTTCGCGGCCGCTCTTGAAGGTCAGCAGCAGGCGCGGCTTCTGCCCATCCTCCAGCAGTTTTCCGGCCTTGCTCAGGGCCTTGCGCAGCGGCGCTTCGAACTTCTTGCAGAAATTCGACAGTTCCTTGCCGTCGTTGGTGTCCAGCACTTCCAGCCACAGGCTGCCGAATACCGGCGAGTCCGCCAAATGGCCGAGCAACACGCTGATGCGGTCCTGTTCCGGCAACTCGACAAACATCCCGCGGGCCCACTGCCGAGGGAAGATCAGCTGGCTGAAGCGCAAGCCGCGCATCAGCCGTTCGGCGCCATCCGCCTCGCTGCAGACAAATTCGGCGCAGGCGCTGGCGGGTTTGGTCTTGGCGTAGCCGGCGACATCCAGGCGCGCCGCGTGCTCGGCGATCTCCGCACAGACCTCGTTCTCGAAACCGGGGCGGCAGTGCAGTAGCAAAGTATTCATCGGGGGCTCTCCTCAAGGCGCGCATCATAGCCGAGTCGGGAACCCGAAGCGCCAGGGACCTGTCCAGTTTAAAGACCCCCGCTCGCGCCGGCGCCGCTTTCCCACGGCGCTACGGCGCCTCGAACCGCCGATAGAACCCGACCTGTCGCCTGCCGGTGAATGGCGAGCCCCGCCAAGCGGAGCTAGGGTGAAAGTTCTGCAGTCATCAATCCGGTTTACCTGCCGGCAAGCCCTAGGAGATGCGCAATGCCTTCCTTAGACAGCCTGAAATGCCGCCGCAGCCTCGATATAGACGGCCAGACCTACCACTACTTCAGCCTGCCCGAAGCCGCCAAGTCGCTCGGCGATCTCGATCGCTTACCGATGTCGTTGAAAGTGCTGCTGGAAAATCTGCTGCGCTGGGAGGATGGCAAAACCGTCACCGGCACCGACCTGCAAGCCATGGCCGATTGGCTGCACTTGCGCAGCTCCGAGCGCGAGATCCAATACCGTCCGGCCCGCGTGCTGATGCAGGACTTCACCGGCGTGCCGGCGGTGGTCGACCTCGCCGCCATGCGTGACGCCATGGCCAAGGCCGGCGGCGACCCGCAGAAGATCAACCCGCTGTCCCCGGTCGACCTGGTGATCGACCACTCGGTGATGGTCGATAAATTCGCCAGCGCCGCGGCATTCGCGGAAAACGTCGCGCTGGAAGTCCAACGTAACGGCGAGCGCTATGCCTTTCTGCGCTGGGGCCAGCAGGCCTTCGACAACTTCAGGGTGGTGCCGCCGGGCACCGGCATCTGCCACCAGGTCAATCTGGAATACCTCGGCCGCACGGTGTGGTCCAACGAGGAAGACGGGCTCAGCTACGCCTTCCCCGACACCCTGGTCGGCACCGACTCGCACACCACCATGATCAACGGCCTCGGCGTGCTCGGCTGGGGCGTCGGCGGCATCGAGGCGGAAGCGGCGATGCTCGGCCAGCCGGTGTCGATGCTGATCCCCGAGGTGGTCGGCTTCAAGCTCACCGGCAAACTGCGCGAAGGCATCACCGCCACCGACCTGGTGCTGACCGTCACGCAGATGCTGCGCAGCAAGGGTGTGGTCGGCAAATTCGTCGAGTTCTATGGCGACGGCCTCGCCGATCTGCCCCTGGCCGATCGCGCAACCATCGCCAATATGGCCCCGGAATACGGCGCCACCTGCGGTTTCTTCCCGGTCGACGCCATCACCCTCGGCTATCTGCGCCTGTCCGGCCGGCCCGAGTCGACGGTGAAGCTGGTCGAGGCCTACTGCAAGGCCCAGGGGCTCTGGCGCGAACAGGGCCAGGAGCCATGGTTCAGCGACCAGCTGACCCTGGATATGGGCAGCGTCGAAGCGTCGCTGGCCGGCCCGAAACGTCCGCAGGACCGCGTCGCCCTGCCACGGGTCAAACAGACTTTCGACGACTTCGTCGGCCTGCACCTCAAACCGACCGCCAAGGAAGAAGGCCGCATGCTCAGCGAAGGCGGTGGCGGCACGGCGATCGGCAGCGACGAGCTGTGTGGCGAGTACGAATACCAGGGCCAGACCCACCACCTGAGAAACGGCGCGGTGGTGATCGCCGCCATCACCTCCTGCACCAACACCTCCAACCCGAGCGTGATGATGGCTGCCGGCTTGCTGGCGAAGAAGGCCTGCGAGAAAGGCCTGCAACGCAAACCCTGGGTCAAGAGTTCCCTGGCACCGGGCTCCAAGGTGGTGACCGATTACTTCAAAGCCGCGGGCCTGACCCAATACCTCGACCAACTGGGTTTCGACCTGGTCGGCTATGGCTGCACCACCTGCATCGGCAACTCCGGGCCGTTGCTCAAGCCCATCGAGCAGGCGATCCAGCAGCACGACCTGACGGTGGCCTCGGTCCTCTCCGGTAACCGCAACTTCGAGGGCCGCGTGCACCCGCTGGTGAAAACCAACTGGCTGGCCTCGCCGCCCCTGGTGGTGGCCTATGCGCTGGCCGGCAGCGTGCGCCTTGACCTCAGCGAAGACCCGCTGGGCGTCGGCAAGGACGGCGAGCCGGTGTACCTGCGCGATATCTGGCCGACCCAGGCGGAAATCGCCGAGGCGATCCAAAAGGTCGATACCGCGATGTTCCACAAGGAATATGCCGAGGTGTTCGTCGGCGACGAGCATTGGCAAGCGATTCAGGTACCGCACACCGACACCTATGCCTGGCAGGCCGACTCCACCTACATCCAGCACCCGCCGTTCTTCGAGGCGATCGCCGAGGCGCCGCCGCATATCGGCGACATCCATCAGGCGCGCATCCTCGCCCTGCTCGGCGACTCGGTCACCACCGACCACATTTCCCCGGCCGGCAATATCAAGGCTGACAGCCCAGCCGGCCGCTACCTGAGCGAGCAAGGCGTCGCCCAGCAGGACTTCAACTCCTACGGCGCACGCCGCGGCAACCACCATGTGATGATGCGCGGCACCTTCGCCAATATCCGCATCCGCAATGAAATGCTCGGCGGCGAAGAAGGCGGCATCACCCTGCACGTGCCCAGCGGCGAGAAGCTGTCGATCTACGACGCCGCCATGCGCTACCAGGAACAAGGCACGCCCCTGGTGGTGATCGCCGGCAAGGAATACGGCACTGGTTCGAGCCGCGACTGGGCGGCCAAGGGCACCAACCTGCTCGGCATCAAGGCCGTGCTCGCCGAGAGTTTCGAACGCATCCACCGCTCCAACCTGGTCGGCATGGGCGTGCTGCCGTTGCAGTTCGACCCCGGACAGAACCGCAAAACCCTGGGGCTGACCGGCAAGGAATGCATCAACATCTACGGCCTCGACGGCGTCGAACCGCACCCACAGATGAAGCTGATGCTGGAGATAATCCGCGAGGACGACAGCCGGGAAAATATCGAGGTGCTGTGCCGCATCGATACCCTCAACGAAGTGGAGTACTTCAAGGCCGGCGGCATTCTGCATTATGTGCTGCGCCAGTTGATCGAAGCGTCCTGATGTCGCTGAGCAGCCCATTTCAGGGCGGTTGCAGTGCAATGCACAGAACCTAGAATCGACTAAAGTACAGAGCAGCTTTCGCGACTCAACTTCGGGCTTAAACGGTCGATTACCTGACATCGACCATAGGACATTATCCCCATGCGCAATAATCAGCCGATCACCCAACGCGAGAGAACCTTCCCGGCTCAACAGCGCCTGATCTCCACCACCGACATCAAGGGTCAGATCACCTACTGCAACGACGCCTTCGTTGAAATCAGCGGCTACGCCCAAAACGAGTTGATCGGCTCGCCCCATAACATCGTGCGCCATCCGGATGTACCGTCAGCCGTGTTCCAGCACATGTGGGAGACCCTGAAAAAGGGCAAACCGTGGATGGGCATCGTCAAGAACCGCTGCAAGAATGGCGACCATTACTGGGTCAACGCCTATGCCACCCCGGTATTGGAAAACAATCAGTTGGTCGGCTACGAGTCGGTACGCACCAAACCCAGCGCCGAACAGGTACGTCGCGCCGAAGCGCTGTATCGGCGGATCAATGGCGGTGGGTCCGCAGTCCCGAGCAGCGAACGTTGGCTACCGGTACTGCAGAACTGGCTGCCGTTCATTCTGGTCAGCCAGATCGGCTTTCTGGTCGGAGCCTGGCTCGATAGCCACTGGGGTTTCATTCTCGCCGCCGCCCTCTCCATCCCCCTCGGCCTGGCCGGGCTGGCATGGCAGAACCGCGGGATCAAGCGCCTGCTGCAACTGGCCGAACAAGCCACCTCGGACCCGTTGATCGCGCAGATGTACACCGACAGCAGTGGCGATCAGGCGCGCCTGGAACTGGCCATGCTCAGCCAGGATGCGCGCTTGAAAACCTGTCTCACACGCCTGCAGGACACCGCCGAACAGCTCGCCAAGCAGGCGCAGAAGGCCGATGCCCTGGCCCACAGCAGCTCGGCCGGCCTGGATCGTCAGCGCCAGGAAACCGAGCAGGTCGCCACCGCCGTCAACGAGATGGCCGCCACCACCCTGGAAGTGGCCAGCAATGTCGCCCGCACCGCCATCGCCACCCAGGAAGCCAACCGCTTGACCGGTCAAGGCCGCAGCATCGCCGCGGAAACCCGCGAAGCCATTCAGCGCCTGTCGCTGTCGGTCGGCGACACCGGTGAAACCGTCACCCGCCTGGCCCAGGACAGCAATGAAATCGGCGGCGTGGTCGATGTGATCAAAGGCATCGCCGATCAAACCAACCTGCTCGCGCTGAACGCTGCGATCGAAGCCGCACGCGCCGGCGAAATGGGCCGCGGTTTCGCCGTGGTGGCCGACGAAGTGCGCTCGCTGGCGCAACGCACCGCCGAGTCCACCGGGCAGATCCACCAATTGATCGCCAAACTGCAACGCACCGCCGAAGAAGCGGTGATGGCCATGGAGATCGGCCGCAAGCAGGCCGACGACGGCGTCGAACGCGTGCAACAAGCCGATCAGGCCCTGGCCGGGATCAGCGATGCGGTGGCGAATATCTCCAACATGGCCGACCAGATCGCCGCCGCGGCGGAGGAACAGAGTTCGGTGGCCGACGAAATCAACCGCAATATCACCAACATCGCCCAGCTGGCGGAAAAAACCTCGGACGAAGCGCACAGCAGCGCCGAACTCAGCAAAGGCCTGACCGCCACCGCCAAAGGCCAATACGCGTTGGTCGAGCGGTTCAATCGTTAAACCACAGCGGGCGCGCCCATTCGCGGCGCGCCCACCTTTTCAGCCATGCGCTAGCGCAGCGCTACACTTCGCTCAACGTTCTGCCAGCTCAGGTCATCCATGCCATCCAAGCTGCTATTCCTCCCCGGCGCGTCCGGCAATACGCAGTTCTGGCTGCCGGTGGCGCAACGACTCGCTCACCCCGCCGAGAAAGTCCATATCGGCTGGCCGGGGTTCGGTTCCACTCCTGCGGATATTAAGGTTCAAGGCTTCGACGACCTGCTGGCGCTGGTATCGGCCCAGATCCACACGCCGACCGCGCTGATCGCCCAGTCCATGGGCGGGGTCATCGCGGTATTGGCCGCCCTGGAAAAGCCGCAACTGGTCACTCACCTGGTGCTTACCGTCACCTCTGGCGGTATGGATATGGCGGGCTTCGGCGCCGAGGATTGGCGCCCGGCGTTCTTCGATGCCAACCCGGCACTACCCCGCTGGTTCACCGCTTACCACGAAGACCTGACGCCCAAGCTCGCCACGCTGCGTATCCCCACGTTGTTATTGTGGGGCGATGCCGACCCGATCAGCCCGGTCGCGGTAGGGCAACGTCTGGCGGCGCTGCTGCCCTGTGCGCTGCTGCATGTCGTCCCGGGCGGAGATCACAACCTCGGCAATACATTCGCCTGTGACATTGCGCCCTTGATCGATAAACACCTTTGCCGGCAATTGCCTAATCGGGCGGGATAGCCGTCAGCGAGAGGTGACGCCAAACCATCGATCGACTTCTCACCGTCACGACTTGGAGAGTTCGATATGAACAAAATCAACCTGCAAGAGAAGTTCGAGTTAGTCGATGGTTACTGGTCGCCGAAGATAGTCGGTGAACTCAATGGCCAATACGTAAAGCTGGCGAAGTTCAAAGGCGAAATGGTTTGGCACGCCCATGCCAATGAGGACGAGTTCTTTCAGGTGATCAAGGGCACTATCGTCATTCACCTGCGGGACAAGCGCATAACACTGCATGAGGGCGAATGCTTCATCGTGCCCAGAGGCGTCGAGCACAAGCCCGAAGCCGCGGAAGAAGCCCAGGTGATGATGTTCGAGCCCAAGGCGACGCAACACACTGGCGCCACCGAGAGCGACCTGACCGTCGCCATAGATAACCAGCACTGGATATAGCCACTGCCGCCAGGCATTTCTGTACAGGGAGCGTTTCATGTACCACGCCGTTATTCGCGCAATCGTAAAAAACCTATTTCGTGCACTTAACAAAGGCGACTATGAGCCGATCCTGGCGGGGCTTGCGCCTCAGTTCGAGCATTGGTTTGTCGGCACCCACGCGTTATCCGGCTTGCGCACCAGCATGCCGACTACCAGAGCCTGGTATGAGCGCCTGTTGAAGGTCTTCCCCAATATAAAATTCGATATACGCAATATCGTCGTGAGCGGTTGGCCATGGAACACCCTGGTCGCAGTCGAATGGACCGACAGCTATACCCTGTTGAACGGCGAAAAACGTACGAACTGCGGCGTGCATATGATCCGCCTGGTTTGGGGCAAAGGTGTTTCCGTGCATATCTACTGCGATACCGAGCTGCTGCTGGAAAACCTCGCCATTCAGAAAGTCGGCGGCATCGGTGAAGCGTCTTATGCACCTTTGATCGATTAGCAGGCCTCAAGAAAAAGTTAGGTCGCCTGACTTACCGCCTGCAAACTGCCTCCGCCACGCGCCATAACTGGACACAGCATGTCGACCATCCCCACCAGCCGCAAAGATGTCCTACGCAATTACTTCCGGGCCAAGGATGAAAACCGCCCACATCTACTGGCCCGTGTTTTCTCAGCCGACGCCACGCTCGAGGTACGCAACCGCGCCAGCGAAATCGCTTTCCCGGCATTCACCGCAGGCCGTGCGGCAATTACCGACGTGCTGGTGCGCACCTTCGGCCAGACCTATGAAAATGTCTATTCCTTCTACATGGCGCGGCCAGCATCGGATACCCAGACATTCCCATGTGATTGGCTCGTCATCATGACCGAGAAGAACAGCAGGAACGTGCGGGTGGGATGCGGTCGGTACGGCTGGACGTTCGCGTCAGACACAGCGGGCTTGGCGACAAATCTGCTCATCACTATCGAGGCAATGCTGGTGCTACCGCCCGAATCGCTCGAGCCCACTTATCGATGGATGGCTGAACTCGAGTATCCCTGGTCCTCGGCCACGGAAGTCGAGGCGGCTGCGCCATCAGTTGAGCCGCTTGCCCAGGTCGTACGCTACCTCCGCGGACGCTGAGGACGAACGCCCGCTGCAAGTATTTTCACCAATGAAGATAGGACCATGCCGTACAACCTGAAATTTTCGACGCACCTTAGCGCATCGCCCTCCAGCGTCTGGCAGTGGATGACGTCGTTCGACGGTATTTCCAAGGAAATGGCGCCTTATCTGCAAATGTCCGTGCCCCGCGGTGTCGAAAACCTCCGCTCGGTCGGGTTCCAGCCCGGCAAGCCGATGTTTCGCAGCTGGATTCGCCTCTTTGGCCTGATTCCCTTCGACTATTCGGACCTCACCCTGCTAAGCCTCGAAGAGGGAGTCGGCTTCGTCGAGCACTCGCCCATGGGCAGCATGCGCAGTTGGCGGCATGTGCGCCAGCTGACGCCCACAGGAGGCGGCTGCGTGCTGACCGATGAATTGACCTTCGAACCCAGGCTCGCCGGCTGGTTGTCCTGCCGAATCGTGCGGGCATTCTTTAATCATCGACATCGCATGCTGGAGCGCCACCTGGGTAAGTTCATCGAATGACGCAGCGCGGCGGCGACTACGCTGATGGAGCGGATCAAGCCAAACCTGGCATCTAGCAAGGAGTTACCCGTGTTCACTCAATCTCTGTACATCGCCGGCTGCATTCCCTTTCTGATCCTGGGCCTGCTGCATACGGTCTATACGATCGCGGACACCTACAACCCCAAAAGAATCGTGCCCTACGAACCCGGCGTCATGGGTTTGATGAAAGACTCCACGCTCGCGTTGACCAAGGAAACCGACATGTGGCGCGCATGGGTTGGATTCAATATCAGCCATGGCGTCGGTGTGCTGTTTTTCGCCATTACCCTTCTCTACCTGGCGGTGCTGCATATCGCCTTCTTGCAAAGCTCGCTCTTCCTGCTGATCGCTTCACCCCTGGTCGCCTTGGTTTACCTGCTGCTGTCGAGGAAATACTGGTTCCGTATTCCCGCTGCGGGTTCGGCGATAGGCTTGCTGTGCTTCCTCGCCGGCTCGCTGGCCCAGGCCTTTGCCTGAGCCTGTCCCGTAGCGATCGGGCGGCGCCATCACACGACGGCGCTGTATGCCCAAATATTAATTTGCAGCAGGTGTAACCAAAGATCCTTCCCCGCCGTATCTATCAGTGTCGTTACTCAAACCCACTGAAGGAAGGTATCCATGTCCAGCACAACCCAACAGCTCAAGAGCCTGATCGGCGCCGTGGTTTTCGCATTTGCCGGCACGCTGTCCGCCGCCGACTATTCGGCCCCGGCCAAACCCGCCAAGGCGGTCGAAACCTCAGGGATAGGCGCGGCGCGCCAGGCCATCGACAAGTGGGAATATGAAAAAGCCATCGCCCTACTCAAGACCGAAGCAGCCAAGGACCCGAACAACGCCGATGTGCAGAATCTGCTGGGCTACAGTAATCGCAAGCTGAAGCGCTACGACCTGGCCCTGAGTTACTACCAAAAGGCATTGGCCTTGCAGCCCGAGCATCGCGGCGCCAACAACTACCTCGGCCACCTGTATCTGGAAACCGGCGAGTTGCAAAAGGCTCGCGAGCGGCTCGCCGTGCTGGACCAGGCCTGCACCTTCGGTTGCGAGGAATACAGCGAACTGAAGCAGGCCATCGCCGCGCAACAACAGCTTGCCGATAATTGATACCCGCTTCGCTATCCAAGGGATTGCATGAACGAGCCATTGAGTGACCTGTTGAGTCGTTGCGCCCTGGGAGACCGCGGCGCCTTCGCTCACCTCTATGAGCTGGTCTCGCCCAAGCTGTACGGCATCGCCATGCGCCTGCTCAAACAGCGGTCGCAGGCGGACGATGCGCTGCAGGAGGCATTCAGCAAAATCTGGTACCGGGCCGGCAGCTATCGGCCCGATCTGGGCAACCCGATGACCTGGATGACCGCCATTCTGCGTAATCAGGCACTGGATATGCTGACCGCCCAGGGTCGCCATGAGCGCCTGCTCGACCGGGACGCGGACTACGCCGAGCTGGAGTTCGCTGATCCGGGCAGCGATCCGGAGAACGAGACCCTGCATTGCGATGCGGCCGGGCGTTTGGACATCTGCATGGGGCAGCTGCGCGATCAACACCGGCAATGCATCGCGATGATCTATTGGGATGGCGTGACCTATCAGCAACTCGCCGACACACTCGAAACCCCGCTGGGAACCGTCAAGGTGTGGGTGCGTCGCGGCCTGGAGAAACTCAAACAATGCCTGGATCAATGAGATATCGGGATGCCCAGGTGCAGGAACGTCTCGCCCGGGAGTACGTGCTCGGCACCATGAGCGCAGCGGTGCGGCGACGCTTCCAGCGTCTGCTGAATGCCGATGCCGACTTGCAAGCACAGGTCCTGGCTTGGCAGCAGCGCTTGCAACCGCTGGCCGATGGCGTGCCGCCGCTTACACCGCCGCGCGCGGTCTGGATCGCCTTGGCCGAACGTCTCGGCCATACGGCGCCGCGCCGTGCGCGAAAATCCGCGTGGCTGAACAGCCTGGCGTTGTGGCGTGGTCTCAGCGCCATCACCAGCGCAGCGGTACTGGTGTTGGCGGTGATCTTGCTGCAGACGCCCGAGGTACGGCCAGCTGATTATCTGGCCGTGATGGCCGGCGACGAGTCCGTCGCGAGCATCGTCGCCAGCGCCCGCAAGGCGCCCTGGGAGCTGACCCTGGAATTGGTCAAAACGCCGCCTCTGGCCAGCGACAAGACCTTGCACCTTTGGGCCGTCTCCGCCGAAACCGGCAAGATCCATTCGCTGGGCGCAATCGGCAACGACGCCAAACAGCAACGTCCCCTGACCGAACAGCAATGGCTGTTGATCAAAGGCGCGCACTCGCTGATCGTCACCGAAGAAACACAGTCCGCCGCACTCGATCGACCCACCGGGCCGGTTCGCTACCGGGGGCTTTGTGTGCAACTGGGCTAACGGGCTTCGCCGCGAACTCCGCCAACTTTGGTCGCATTTTCCTCGCTGCCGACTGCTCGCAAAGTAATGGCGCAGTCGAGGGCGCAGCCACTGCAGCCCGCGACCAAGCCAAACAATAACAAGCCGCAGGAGAACTCCATGCGCTATTTCGCCTTGCTTCTACTCTTTGTCAGCTCCATGGCCCCGGCCCAGAGCTGGACGCTCGACCCGCAGCATTCGTTCCTCAGCTTTATCACCACCAAGGACGCCAGCATCAGCGACCACCACGGCTTCAGCGCACTTAGCGGCGCAGTCGACGAGGACGGCAAGGCCTGGCTGCGCGTCGGTCTGGCCAGCGTCGAATCGAATATCGACAAACGCAACGAGCGCATTCGCGAGCACCTGTTCGAAGTCGCCCAGTATCCCGAAGCCATCGCCACGCTGAACCTGCCCGCCAAACTGCTCGAGCAATTGCAGGTCGGTGAAAGCTTCACCCGCTCGATGAACGTACGCCTGGATCTGCACGGGCAGAACAGGGTCGTGCGCGCCGAACTCTATGTGCTGCAATTGCGCCCCGACGTGGTCGAGGTGTCCACCTCGCAACCGCTGATCATCAGCGCCCATGAGTTCGGCATGCAGAACGGCCTGCTCAAACTGATGGAGCTGGCGGGGTTGAAGAGCATCGCCAGCGAAGTGCCGGTGACCTTTCGCCTGCGCTTCATACCGAGCGCGCAAGCGGCGGCCCTCTAGGAGCGTCGGCAGCCCTTCTGGGCTGCCTCTCAAGGGAGGGATTGCGGGGGTTTCCACAACTTGTCGGCAGCGGTAGAGTGCG
Source organism: uncultured Pseudomonas sp. (assembly GCF_946886105.1). The sequence continues at coordinate 60,701 of NZ_CAMPHV010000006.1, forward strand.
CCGACGTCAGGCGAATCCGCTAAGACCTGCTCCCCCCTGAAACAATCCGATTCGGCCAGCGAGCACAAGGACGTTATGAGCAAGGCAATCGCAGTCGTCGTCGCCGTTTCGGTAATCCATTACTCGACCATGGGCTATTTCGGTTATGACCCCGCCCCGGAATTCGAGAGCCTCATGGCCTGGTCCTTTGCGCTTATGGTCGCCCTATGGTGTCTGGACGATGCCAAGCGGGTGAACTTCCATCGACCTTATGAGTTCGGTGCCTTGATCTTTTTCACCTGGCCGCTGGTTTTGCCCGTGTACCTCATTCACACCCGAGGTTGGCGCGGAGCACTTGTATTCTTGATGTTTCTGGGTTTGGCGCTGCTGCCCTACCTATGCGGCTGGCTCAGCTACTATGCAGGCCCCGCATCGACGGAATACGGCATCTAGCAAAGCGTGACTTCATGAACCTCACCAAGGAAGAGCAATGAAAGGCAGTTGTTTATGTGGCGCCATCGAGTACGCCATCGAGGGCCTGGATATGCCCATCAGCCATTGCCACTGCCGCACCTGCAGAAAAGCCCACTCAGCGGCGTTCGCCACCACCGCCGGGGTCAAGCGTGAGCACTTTCGCTGGGTAAAAGGCCAGGAACGTCTGTCGACCTTCGAATCCTCGCCAGGCAAGTTGCGCCACTTCTGCTCGCTATGCGGCTCGCAGCTGATCGCCGAACGCCCGCGGCAAGCCCACGTCATAGTGCGCGTTGCCACCCTCGATGAAGACCCCGGCGTGCGACCTCAGCAACATATCTGGACGTCCCATGACGTGCCCTGGCTTGAGTGCGAAGGCGTTACGGCCTATCCGGAGTGGCAACCGGGTCGATAAGGATCGGATAAAAGGAGCAGCAAGATGCAGGAACTGACCGCTCTCTTCGGTATTGCCACGGCGCTCGCGCTTGGCGCGGCAAGTCCGGGGCCCAGCTTCGTGATGGTTGCGCGTATCGCTATTGCCTCGTCACGTGTCGATGGGCTATTCGCGGTCCTGGGCATGGGTATCGGCGCCCTCCTCTTCGCCGGCCTCGCCTTGCTCGGCCTGCAAGGTCTGCTACTGGCTGTTCCATCCCTGTACCTGATACTGAAAGTGGCCGGCGGCCTGTACCTCGCCTACCTGGGTATACGAATCTGGCGCGGTGCCGGCAAAGCACAGGGGCACCACTCGGTCGAACCAGGCTCCGGCAATCGTTCGGCGGCTCGTTCTTTCAGCCTGGGCCTGACCACTCAAATCAGCAATCCGAAGACAGCCATCGTTTACGCCAGCGTATTCGCCGCCTTTCTCCCAACAGCCCCCACCCTGGCCTTCGGCCTCGGCGTTATCGCATTGGTCTTCGCCATAGAGTCGGGCTGGTATGCCCTGGTGGCGCTTGCACTCTCCGCACAAGGTCCCCGTTATTCCTATCTGCGCTATCAGGCGTGGATCGATCGAGCCGCTGCTGGCGTCATGTTCGCGCTCGGACTGAAACTGGTCGTATCCGCACGCACGTGATCGCGTACCCATCTCTTTTATACCGAGGTCGAACAGAGAACCTATGCTCAGCTTCCGATTGGTCAGTTCGCTTACCGCCTTTATTGCCAGCCTGCTATTTATCGTTCTGTTATTCGTGCCCGAGATAGCCTTTACCCTGTTTGCGGTAGAGGAAAATCAATCCGCATTCTTTATCGCCCGTAGAGCGGCGATGCTGTTTCTGGGGATCGCCGTGGTGGCCTGGGTAGGACGCGATGCGCCGCACTCGGCGTCCCGGCAAGCCTTGTGCATCGGCCTGACGGTTGCCATGCTCGCGCTGGTGGCGCTCGGAACCGCCGAGTTGATCAGAGGCTTCGCAGGCGTCGGTATACTGCTTGCCGTCATCACCGAAGCGCTATTGGCCGGTCTGTACCTGAGGCTGTATCTGATCAATCGAGCTGTCGCACAGGGATAGCTCAACCATGGATACTCACACCCTTTTAAGCTTTTCCGCTGTTGCCAGCATCGCCATTCTCAGCCCTGGCCCCGCTATCTTGCTGGCGCTGCGCAATGGAGCTGCCTTGGGGCTGCGTGCGGTCATTTGGTCCTCGCTGGGCAATATCAGCGGGCTGTTCTGCCTGTCCGCCGCGGCAATGTTGGGTTTGGGGCTATTGCTGCTGTCCTCGGCGATGTTGTTCGCTGCGGTGAAAATCCTTGGCGCGTTGTATCTGTTCTATATCGGCATTCGCCACCTGCTCGGCCGCAGCTCCGCGCTGAAAGATGCGGCGGAACAGCCGTCAGGTAGTGCGCGCCCCGCCCCTTTGGCGCTATACCGCGAAGCCTTTCTTATGGCCGTGCTCAACCCTAAACCCATCCTGTTCTTTACCGCGCTGTTCCCCCAGTTCATCGATGCCAACGAATCCTTGTTGGCGCAATTTTTCGTGCTCACGGGTATTTTCATGGCCCTGTCTTTCGCCACCTTGATTGCTTATGCGATGGTTGCCGCACGGGCCAGAAATTTGCTGTTGCGGGCTGCTGTCGCCAAATGGTTGAACCGCGCGATAGGTACGGTATTTATTTCATTCGGCGCAGCACTGTTAGCGCTGCGGCGGCCTGTAACCTAAGGAGCCATCGAGCCTGAGATCCCCGCAAACGGCAATCAAGCCCAGCGCCAACGACAAGGAGTCAACGATGCAACTCTACCTGCTCTTTCTGCTGATGGCCGCCGCCACCGTGGCCAGCCCCGGGCCAGGCGTGGTGATGACCCTGAGCAATGCACTGCGCTATGGCTTGCGCGGAACTTTTGCCGGGATTCTCGGGATCGCCTTCGGCGCCCTGGTGGTCGCGGCGATTTCGGCCACCAGCCTGGGCGTGCTGCTCGCGACTTCGGCGCAGGCCTTTACCTTGCTCAAGTTTATCGGCGCGGCCTATCTGGTTTACCTGGGCATTCGCCTGTGGCGAGCGCCGCCGTTCGATTTTTCTACGCAAGCGGCGCACAGCGCGAACTTCCCCAAGCGCTTCGTCGAGGGGCTGTCGTTACAGCTGACCAACCCCAAGGCGGTGTTTTTCTTTCTGTCGATTTTCCCGCAGTTCATCGACCCGGCACGCGACTATGCGCTGCAATTCTCCACCCTGGTGCTGACGTACAGCACGCTGGTCATCTGTATTCATTGCACCTATGCGCTGTTCGCGCGGCGGGCGAAATCCTGGCTGACCTCGCCCCGCGGCGGGCGCATCGTCAATAGAACCGCGGGCGTCACCTTTGTCGGCTTCGGCGCGGCGCTGGCTTCGGCCAGCCGCTAACAGGCGATTGAGGATGAATGGAACATGACGACAGACAGCCATATCGCCTTGATGGCGAATTACAACGAGTGGATGAACAACAAGCTGTATGCAGCCGCCCGGACCTTGCCGGCGGAAGCGCTCGCAGCCGAACGCCAGGCGTTTTTCGGTTCGATTATCGGCACCCTCAATCACATCCTCGTTGGCGACACCATCTGGCTGCAGCGTTTCGCCGCGCACCCGGCCGCGCACAGTTCCCTCGACCCGATCCGTCGACTACCCGCACCGCCAGCACTCGATGCAGTGCTGTTCGCCGATATCGATGCGCTGTTCAGCCAGCGCCAGATGCTCGATCAGACGATCAAACAATGGGCCGCCCAACTGACCGGGGCCGACCTGCTGGAAACCCTGCATTACCGGAATGTCAAAGGCGTGGCCATGGCGAAGCGGTTTTCCAGTCTGGTCATGCATTTTTTCAACCATCAAACTCATCATCGCGGCCAGGTCAGCACCCTGCTGTTTCAAGCCGGTGTGGATATCGGCGTGACCGATCTTCTCGCGCTGATTCCTGATGAGGAGGCCTGAGATGAACGACATTCGCTGCAACTCGCTCGACGAGGTACGCGTGAATATCGACCGTATCGATCGCGCGCTCGTCGGCCTGTTGGCCGAACGCGGGCGTTTCGTCGCCCAGGCGGCCGGCTTCAAGAAGACCACCGACGACGTCAGAGCGCCGCAGCGCGTGGAACAGGTGATCGCCAAGGTGCGTGCGCTATCGGAGCAATGCGGGGCCAACCCGACGGTAACCGAACAGGTCTATCGCGCGATGATCGCGGCCTTTATCGAAGCGGAGCTGGCCGAACATGCGACGCTGCACCAGTCGGAGTCGCCCGCCTCATGAGCGACCTGAACCCAGGCGGCCTGGCGCTGCTACGCAGATCCTGGAGCCGGTGCTGGCAAACGCTGGGCGCAACAGGCGATGGCGCGGCGCTGATGCAACAGCTGTTGAGCGCATACCAGGAGCCGCAGCGTAAATACCATAGCCTGCAACACCTCACGGAATGTCTGGCCATGCTGCAGGAGCACCTGGCTCTGGCCGAGGAGCCCGGCGAGGTCGAGATCGCGCTCTGGTTCCACGATGCGGTTTACGACGTCAAGGCCGGCGACAACGAACAGAAGAGCGCCGACTGGGCGGCGCGCTCGTTGGCTGAAGCCGGCGTCGCCCAGGCGCGCATCGAGCGGGTGGTGCAACTGATCATGGCGACCCGTCACGCGGTATTGCCCGAAGGCCGCGATCAGCAGTTATTGGTTGATATCGACTTAGCCATTCTCGGCAGCCCGCGAGCTCGCTTTGTCGAGTACGAGCGGCAGATCGCCGAGGAATACAGCTGGGTGCCCGAAATGCTCTTCCGGCAAAAACGCCGAACGGTGCTCGAAGAGTTCATCGCGCGCCGCCCGATCTACAGCACAGCGGCTTTGCGGCAGAAGCTCGAGCGTCAGGCCCATGACAACCTGGCCTTTTCCCTGGAGCGGTTGACGGGTTAAGGGCGCGACCATCATCGCGGCCAGGGCCGCTCCCAGGTCATGCCCACGTAACCCAACAGGTATCCGCGGTGCGCCATGATGGGTTACGCCGCTCATAAATGGATGACTTGCCTGAATGCCCTGTTAGCGGCTAACCCATCCTACGGACTACGGGATCCGTAGGCTGGATGGCGCTTTATCCATCCACCAACAACGCAACACGATGGTGGATGAAAAAGGCGTCATCCACCCTACCCAACTCCCGTAGCCCGGATGCAATCCGGGAACTATCTTGCGCCAGTCACCGCCCCCGGATTGCATCCGGGCTACCGAGCAAACCACTCACTTCAATAGAAACGCCGCTATCGCATCCGCCGCCGTATGCAGGTGCTGTTCATGGCTGAATCCCGAGCTTTTCAGCGGTTTGAGGTCATGGTCGGCGGCCGTCAACCACAGCACTTCGATCGCTGCGGATAGCGGGTAAGCCGCTACCGCGGCGCGGTCGCCGAGGGCATCGCGTTCGCCTTGGACGATCAGGGTCGGCGTTTGCAGGTCGGCCAGGTGGGCGATCCGTGGTTTGTCGGCCTTGCCGATGGCATAGAACGGATAGCCCAGGCACACCAAGGCATCGGCACCCAGCTCGTCGGCCAACAGACTGGCCATGCGCCCGCCCATGGACTTGCCGCCGATGGCCAATGGCCCTGCGACCCGTTGGCGCACCAGGGCGTATAGCTCGCGCCACTGTTCGAGCAGTTTGGCCTGAGGGTTGGGTGGGCGCTTTTTGCCGTCCAGGCGCCGTGCGGCCATATAGGCGAATTCGAAGCGCACCACCGCAATACCCCGCGCCGCAAGGCTTTGGGCCATGGCCTGCATGAATTCGCTGTCCATCGGCGCACCCGCGCCGTGGGCCAGAATCAGGGTCGCGCGCGCTTCGTCCGCGGGCTTGTCCCACAACCAAGTCACTTGTCCCTGCCCCTTCGCGCATTGATCCCCGTCAATACCGGCACTTTGCCCTTTGCTCATGCTTGCCTCGCTTAAAGAGTCTGTTGGATCGCGGTGCAGATGGTACAGGCCCGCGGCCAATGATTTTCGGCCCATAACCGTGGATGGAAACCCCCAGAGATGAACACAGCTAGGAACACAACCAGCAGTGCCGCCTATAACTACAAGGTGGTTCGCCAATTCGCCATCATGACGGTGGTGTGGGGCATAGTCGGGATGGCTGTAGGCGTGTTTATCGCCGCGCAACTGGCCTGGCCCGAGCTAAATTTCAACCTTCCCTGGACCAGCTTCGGCCGTTTACGTCCGTTGCACACTAACGCCGTGATCTTCGCCTTTGGCGGCTGCGCGTTGTTCGCCACCAGCTATTACGCGGTGCAGCGTACCTCGCAGGCCACGCTGTTCGCGCCGAAACTCGCCGCCTTCACCTTCTGGGGTTGGCAACTGGTGATCCTGCTCGCGGCGATTTCCCTGCCCATGGGCTGGACCAGCAGCAAGGAATACGCCGAGCTGGAATGGCCAATCGACATTCTGATCACCGTGGTCTGGGTCAGCTACGCCATCGTGTTCTTCGGCACTGTGATGAAGCGCCGGGTCAGCCATATCTATGTGGGTAACTGGTTCTTCGGCGGTTTCATCCTCACCGTGGCCATCCTGCACCTGGTCAACAATATGGAAATCCCGGTCAGCCTGACCAAGTCCTACTCGGCTTATTCCGGCGCCACCGATGCGATGATCCAGTGGTGGTACGGGCACAACGCCGTGGGCTTTTTCCTCACCGCGGGCTTCCTGGGGATGATGTACTACTTCGTGCCCAAGCAGGCCGGTCGCCCGGTTTACTCCTATCGCCTGTCGATCGTGCACTTCTGGGCGCTGATCGCCGTGTACATCTGGGCCGGCCCGCACCACCTGCACTACACCGCACTGCCGGATTGGGCGCAAAGCCTGGGCATGGTGATGTCGCTGGTGCTGCTGGCGCCGAGCTGGGGCGGCATGATCAACGGCATGATGACCCTGTCGGGCGCCTGGCATAAGTTGCGCACCGACCCGATCCTGCGCTTCCTCGTGGTATCCCTGGCGTTCTACGGCATGTCGACCTTCGAAGGTCCGATGATGGCGATCAAGACCGTCAACGCCCTGTCCCACTACACCGACTGGACCATCGGCCACGTACACGCCGGCGCCCTCGGCTGGGTGGCGATGATTTCCATCGGTGCGCTTTATCACCTGCTGCCGAAAGTCTACGGCCGCGAGCAGATGCACAGCATCGGTTTGATCAACGCGCACTTCTGGTTGGCCACTATCGGCACCGTGCTCTACATCGCCTCGATGTGGGTCAACGGTATCGCCCAGGGCCTGATGTGGCGCGCGGTCAACGAGGACGGCACCCTCACCTACTCCTTCGTCGAAGCCCTGGAAGCCAGCCATCCCGGCTTCGTGGTGCGGATGATCGGCGGCGCAATTTTCTTCAGCGGCATGTTGTTGATGGCCTGGAACGTCTGGCAAACCGTACGCGCCAGCAAGCCGGCCGAGGTACAGGCCGCCGCACTGTATTCGCTGGAAGGAGCGCACTGATGAAACACGAAATCCTCGAGAAGAATATCGGCCTGATGGCCCTGGTGATGGTGCTGGCCGTGAGCATCGGCGGCCTGACCCAGATCGTCCCGCTGTTTTTCCAAGACGTCACCAATGAGCCGGTAGCGGGCCTCAAGCCCTACACCGCGCTGCAACTGGAAGGCCGCGACGTATATATCCGCGAAGGTTGCGTCGGTTGCCATTCGCAGATGATCCGCCCGTTCCGCGCCGAAACCGAGCGTTACGGCCACTACTCGGTCGCCGGTGAAAGCGTCTACGACCATCCCTTCCTCTGGGGCTCCAAGCGTACCGGCCCGGATCTGGCCCGGGTCGGCGGCCGCTACTCGGATGAATGGCACCGCGCGCACCTGTACAACCCGCGCAACGTCGTACCGGAATCGAAGATGCCGAGTTATCCCTGGCTGGTGGAGAACATCCTCGATGGCGCCGACACGGCCAAGAAGATGAGCGCCCTGCGCACGCTCGGCGTGCCCTACAGCGACGCAGACCTCGCCGGCGCCAGCGACGCGGTCAAGGGCAAAAGCGAAATGGACGCGATGGTCGCCTACCTGCAAGTACTCGGCACTGCCGTGAAGAACAAGAGGTAGACCATGGCATCCGCAATTATCGACATCGGCACCCTGCGCGGCATAGGTACGGCACTGGTACTGCTGTCCTTCGTCTGCGTGACGCTCTGGGCTTATAGCAGCAAGCGTCGCGCGGCGTTCAACGAGGCGGCACTGCTGCCTTTTGCCGACGAACCCAAGTCCGCTGCACTGAGGAGCGACACCCCATGAGCACCTTCTGGAGCTGGTATGTATCCCTATTGACCATCGGCACTCTGCTCGCCCTGTTCTGGCTGATATTCGCCACCCGCAAGAGCGAAACCCACAAGAGTGAAACCGAACAGACCATGGGCCATGCCTTCGACGGCATCGAGGAGTATGACAACCCCCTGCCCAAATGGTGGTTCATGCTGTTCCTCGGCACCCTGGTCTTCTCGGTCATCTATCTGCTGTTCTACCCGGGCCTCGGCAACTTCAAGGGCCTGCACCCGACCTACGACAGCGGCTGGACCCAGGTCGCGCAATGGCAACAGGAGATGGATCAGGCCGATGAGCTTTACGGGCCGATCTTCGCCAAATATGCCGCCATGCCCTTGGCAGAAGTCGCCAAAGACGAACAGGCGCTGAAAATGGGCGGCCGTATGTTCGCCACTTATTGCGCGGTCTGCCATGGTTCGGACGCCAAAGGTTCGGTGGGCTTTCCCAACCTGACCGATAGCCATTGGCGCTGGGGCGGCGAGCCCGACGTGATCAAGGCCAGCATTCTCAACGGCCGTGTCGGCGCGATGCCGGCATGGGGCCAGGTGCTCGGCGAGGATGGCGTCAAGCAAGTGGCTGCCTATGTGCGCAACGGTCTGGCTGGCCTGCCTTTGCCGGCGGACGGTCAGTTCGATCTCGCCCAAGGCGCGCAACTCTATAGCGGCAACTGCCAGGCCTGCCACGGCGCTACCGGTCAGGGCATGGCGATGATGGGTGCGCCGAACCTGACGCAGCCCGGCGGTTGGATCTACGGTTCCAGCCTGGCGCAGTTGCAGCAGACCATCCGTTATGGCCGCAGCGGGCAGATGCCGGCGCAGGAGCAGTACCTGGGTAACAACAAAGTGCACCTGCTGGCTGCTTATGTGCTGAACCTCAGCCAAGGCAAAACAGCCGACCAGGCGCTGGCCGAACACTAAGCACAAGCCTGACGGCAGTTCGCTGCCGTCAGGCCGCTGCGAGACAGCGCACCGGTCTGCGACCCAAGGTCGCACCCCCTCCGGGCAATACGCTTGCTATTGCCCAACCTGGGCTAATCTTGTCCACAGCCGCCAGCCCTCACGATCTCCCCCTTCGTGCAGCACCAGCAGGTGCATGGACCCCGCGATAGCCGGCTCGAATCGTCTGGCGGAGCAGAAATTCAACGCCTTTTGTAACCCGGCCCCCATCGGCCGGCGTCGTTGCATTGGCTATCTGCTTTCTCCATACTTGCCGCCGATTTTTGTCCCTAGAAACTCCATTAACCGTGGAACCCAGCATGAGCTCAGCAATCAGTCAGACTGCTTATAACTACAAGGTGGTCCGTCAATTCGCCGTGATGACGGTGATTTGGGGGGTCATTGGCATGGCCCTAGGAGTGTTCATCGCCGCGCAACTGGTGTGGCCGGAACTCAACCTGGGCATGGAATGGACGAGCTTCGGCCGTCTGCGCCCCCTGCACACCAACGCGGTGATCTTCGCCTTCGGCGGCTGCGCCTTGTTCGCCACTTCTTATTACGTGGTGCAGCGCACCTGTCAGACACGCCTGGTTTCCGACAGTCTGGCCGCCTTCACCTTCTGGGGCTGGCAAGCGGTGATTGTTGCGGCGGTGATCACCCTGCCAATGGGTTACACCGGGTCCAAGGAGTATGCCGAGCTGGAATGGCCGATCGATATCCTGCTGGGCATCGTCTGGGTCACCTATGCCGTGGTGTTCTTCGGCACCATCGTCAAGCGTAAGACCAAGCACATTTATGTGGGCAACTGGTTCTACGGCGCGTTCATCCTGGTGACCGCCATGCTGCACATCGTCAACAGCGCGGCCGTTCCGGTCAGCCTGTTCAAGTCCTACTCGGCCTATGCCGGTGCGACCGACGCGATGATCCAGTGGTGGTACGGGCACAACGCCGTGGGTTTCTTCCTGACCACCGGCTTCCTGGGAATGATGTACTACTTCGTGCCCAAGCAGGCCGAACGCCCGATCTATTCCTATCGCCTGTCGATCGTGCACTTCTGGGCGCTGATCACCCTGTACATCTGGGCCGGCCCGCACCACCTGCACTACACCGCACTGCCGGATTGGGCACAGAGCCTGGGCATGGCGATGTCGATCATCCTGCTGGCACCGAGCTGGGGCGGCATGATCAACGGCATGATGAGCCTGTCGGGCGCCTGGCATAAGCTGCGCACCGACCCGATCCTGCGCTTCCTCGTGGTATCCCTGGCGTTCTACGGTATGTCGACCTTCGAAGGTCCGATGATGGCGATCAAGACCGTCAACGCCCTGTCCCACTACACCGACTGGACCATCGGCCACGTACACGCCGGCGCCCTCGGCTGGGTGGCGATGATTTCCATCGGTGCGCTTTATCACCTGCTGCCGAAAGTCTACGGCCGCGAGCAGATGCACAGCATCGGTTTGATCAACGCGCACTTCTGGTTGGCCACTATCGGCACCGTGCTCTACATCGCCTCGATGTGGGTCAACGGCATCACCCAGGGCCTGATGTGGCGTGCGGTCAACGAAGACGGCACCCTCACCTACTCCTTCGTCGAAGCCCTGGAAGCCAGCCACGCCGGTTACGTGGTGCGGATGATCGGCGGCGCCTTCTTCGTCACCGGCATGCTGTTGATGGCTTACAACACCTACCGCACCGTGCGTGCCGCCAAGCCGGCCGAGTACGAAGCGGCTGCGCAGTTCACCGTGGGGAGCGCTCACTGATGAAACACGAAATCATCGAGAAGAATATCGGCTTGATGGCGCTGCTGATGGTGCTCGCCGTCAGCATCGGCGGTCTGACCCAGATCGTCCCGCTGTTCTTCCAGGACGTTACCAACGAACCGGTGGAAGGCCTCAAGCCCTACACCGCGCTACAGCTGGAAGGCCGTGACGTCTATATCAAGAACGGTTGCGTGGGCTGCCACTCGCAGATGATCCGCCCGTTCCGCGCCGAAACCGAGCGCTACGGCCACTACTCGGTCGCCGGTGAAAGCGTCTGGGATCACCCCTTCCTGTGGGGCTCCAAGCGTACCGGTCCGGACCTGGCCCGAGTCGGCGGTCGCTACTCGGATGAGTGGCAGCGCGCGCATCTGTACAACCCGCGCAACGTGGTACCGGAATCGAAGATGCCGGCGTATCCGTGGCTGGTCGAGCACAAACTCGATGGCAAAGACACCGCCAAGAAGATGGAAGTCATGCGCGGCTTTGGCATCCCCTATACCGATGAAGACATCGCCGGGGCCAAAGACGCGGTGAAAGGCAAGACCGAAATGGACGCGCTGGTCGCGTACCTGCAGGTTCTCGGCACTTCCATCAAGAACAAACGGTAACGCAAGCAATGGATATCGGGACTATTCGCGGCATAGGCACAGCCATCGTCTTCATCGCCTTTATCGGTGTGGTGCTCTGGGCCTATAGCAGCAAGCGCAAATCGAGCTTCGACGAAGCCGCCAACCTGCCCTTCGCCGATGATCCCAAACCCAAAGAGCGTGACGAGCAATCTTCCAGGAGCAATAACCAATGACCACGTTCTGGAGTTGGTACGTAACAATTCTGTCCCTTGGCACCATCTTCGCCCTGACTTGGCTGATCTTCGGCACCCGTAAGGGTCAACGTCAGGAGAGCACCGAGGAAACCGTCGGCCACAGCTTCGACGGCATCGAGGAATACGACAACCCACTGCCCAAGTGGTGGTTCTTGTTGTTCGTCGGCACCATCGTCTTCGCCCTCGGCTACCTGGCGCTCTACCCGGGCCTGGGTAACTGGAAAGGCCTGCTGCCGGGCTACGACTACCTCGACAGCAAGACCGAAACGCCTTTCGCCACCAATGTGCAGATCGCCGGCGACAAAGAGCGCAACGGCGGCTGGACCGGCGTGCACGAGTGGGAAAAGGAAATGCTCAAGGCCGACGCCCAATACGGGCCGTTGTTCGCCAAGTACGCCGCCATGCCGATCGAGCAAGTGGCGCAGGATGCCCAAGCGTTGAAGATGGGCGGTCGCCTGTTCGCCTCTAACTGCTCGGTATGTCACGGCTCCGACGCCAAGGGCGCCTACGGCTTCCCTAACCTGACCGATAACGATTGGCTGTATGGCGGCGAGCCGGAAACCATCAAGACCACCATCCTCGGCGGTCGTCAGGCGGCGATGCCGGCCTGGAAGGACAGCATTGGCGAAACCGGCATCAAGAACGTAGCCGGTTACATCCGCAGCCTGTCCGGATTGAAGAATCCTGAAGCTATCGAACTGGACCTTGCCGCAGGTCAAAACATCTTCGCCAGCAATTGCGCAGTCTGTCATGGCGCCGAAGGTAAGGGCCAACCGGCCATGGGCGCACCGAACCTGACCGACCGCGTGTGGTTGTACGGTTCCAGTTTCGCCCAGGTTCAGCAGACCCTGCGTTATGGTCGTAACGGTAAGATGCCAGCCCAGGAAGCCTTCCTCGGCAACGACAAAGTGCATCTGCTGGCGGCTTATGTGTACAGCTTGTCCCAGGAAAACATCGAGAAGTGATTCTCCCCGGGGCACGCGCGACCGCCGGTCGCACCTGCCCCAGGACTCGTCAGGCGTACCATAGCGCAGTCGTTCAATGACCCCGACCGGCACGTATCGGTCGGGGCACGCATTCAACCGCCGTGGTATGACCTTATGAACACTCAGATTCCCGTCAAAGACATCACCCCCGCGGCCAAGGTCGAAACCGTCGATCTGTACGCCAACCGCGAAAAAATCTATACCCGCGCCTTCACCGGCATCTTCCGCAACCTGCGCATGGTCGGCGGTGCGGCCCTGTTCCTGCTGTATTTCGGCACTGTCTGGCTGAGCTGGAACGGCCACCAGGCCGTCTGGTGGAACCTGCCGGAACGAAAATTCCATATCTTCGGCGCCACCTATTGGCCGCAGGATTTCGTCCTGCTCTCGGCCGTACTGATCATTGCCGCCTTCGGCCTGTTCTTCATCACGGTGTTCGCCGGGCGCGTCTGGTGCGGCTACACCTGCCCGCAGAGCGTGTTCACCTGGGTGTTCATGTGGGCGGAGAAGATCACCGAAGGCGACCGCAACCAGCGCATGAAGCTCGACAAGGCGCCGATGAGCACACGCAAATTCCTGCGCAAGCTGGCCAAGCACGGCATCTGGGTCGGCGTATCGCTGCTGACCGCGATCACCTTCGTCGGCTACTTCACGCCGATTCGCGAGCTGATCCCCGAACTCTTCACGTTGCAGGCCAGCGGCTGGGCGATCTTCTGGGTGGGCTTCTTCACCCTGGCCACCTACGGCAACGCCGGCTACCTGCGCGAGCAGGTGTGCATCTACATGTGCCCGTATGCGCGCTTTCAGAGCGTGATGTTCGACCAGGACACACTGATCGTCTCCTACGACCCGCGCCGCGGCGAACACCGCGGGCCGCGGCGCAAGGACGCCGACTACAAGGCCGAGGGCCTGGGCGATTGCATCGACTGCAAGATGTGCGTGCAGGTCTGCCCCACCGGCATCGATATCCGCGATGGCCTGCAGATCGAGTGCATCGGCTGCGCCGCCTGCATCGATGCCTGCGACAGCATCATGGAGAAAATGAATTACCCGAAAGGGCTGATCAGCTATACCACCGAGCACAACCTGTCCGGACAGAAAACCCACCTGGTGCGCCCGCGCTTGATCGGCTATGCCCTCGCCCTGCTGGCGATGTTCGGCGTGTTCGTCTGGGCGGTGGCCAATCGTTCGCTGGTCGAGCTGGACGTGCTCAAGGACCGCGTGCTGTATCGCGAGAACGAAGAAGGACGAATCGAGAACGTCTACACCCTGAAGATCATGAACAAGGCCCAGCACGAAGTGACTTACGTGATCGAAGCCGACGGCCTCGACGGCCTGGTCTACGAGGGCAAGCGCGAGATCAAGGCGCTGGCCGGCGAGGTGCTGTCGTTGCCGGTCGAATTGTCGATCGACCCGGAAAAGTTGCCCTCGAGCACCAATGAAATCACATTCCGCATCCAATCAGCCGACGATGCGAGCATCACTAACGACGCCGACAGCCGCTTTATCGGCCCCAACGTTCGCTGAACCCCATAGGCATATCATGACCGACGAAGCACCGAGCAAACCCTGGTACAAGCAGTTCTGGCCCTGGTTCCTTATCGCCCTGCTGGGCTATTCGGTGGTGCAAGGCCTGACCCTGCTGACCATTGCCTCGCGCAATCCGCCGGGCTTGATCTCCGATGACTATTACGACGTTGGCAAAGGCATCAACCAGTCGTTGGAACGGGAGAACCTCGCCGAGCGCCTTAAGCTGCGCGCCACCCTCGACCTCAACGAGGAGACCGGGGTGGCCGAGCTGCAGTTGCAGGGCAATAGCGGCCCGGCGCAGTTGGTGCTGAACCTGATTTCGCCGACCCAGCCCGAGAGCGACCGGCGCATCATCCTGCAGCCATACGGCCAGGGCGCATACCGCGGGCAGATGCAGGACGCGGTGAGCGGACGACGCTTCGTCGAATTGCTTGGCCAGGAAGGCGGCAAGGAATGGCGCCTGTTCGAGGAAAAAACCCTGCAAAGCGGCAAGCGCATCCAGCTCGGAGATGCGCAATAAGCGCACCGATGGCCAGCCCAACTCCCTGCTATCACTGTGGCCTGCCGGTTCCCGCCGGTAGCCGTTTCCAGGCCCAGGTGCTGGGCGCAACCCGTGAGCTGTGCTGTCCCGGCTGCCAGGCGGTGGCCGAAGCGATAGTCGCGGGCGGCCTGGAGCACTATTACCAGCATCGCAGCGAAAGCGCCGCCAACCCGCAGAGCCTGCCGCAGGCGCTGCCCGACGAACTGGCGCTGTACGACCGCGACGAGGTGCAGGCGCCTTTCGTCGAACACCAGGGCGAACTGAGCGAAACCCGTCTGCTGATCGAAGGCATCAGTTGCGCCGCCTGTGGCTGGCTGATCGAGAAACACCTGCGCAACCTGCCCGGCGTCGCCGAGGCGCACCTCAACCTGTCCAACCAACGCCTGCAGGTGCGCTGGGCCGACAGCCAGCTACCGCTCAGCCAACTGCTCCAGGAACTGCGCAAGATCGGCTATGCCGGCCACCCCTGGCAGGCCGACGCCGCCGCCGAACAGTTGCAGCGCGAGAATCGCCGGGCGATGCGCGAACTGGGCGTGGCCGGCATGCTGTGGATGCAGGTGATGATGGCGAGCATGGCCACCTGGCCGGAATTCAATATCGACCTGTCGGCCGAGCTGGACACCATCCTGCGCTGGGTCAGTCTGTTCCTCACCACGCCGATCGTCTTCTATTGCTGCGGCCAGTTCTTCCGCGGCGCCCTGCGCGACCTGCGCACCCGCCACCTGACCATGGACGTCTCGGTGTCCCTGGCCATCGGCGGCGCCTACGGCGCCGGCATCTGGTCGACCGTCACCGGCCAGGGCGAGTTGTATTTCGATGCGGTGGGCATGTTCGCCCTATTCCTCCTCGCCGGCCGTTACCTCGAACGCCGCGCGCGCGAACGTACAGCGGCGGCAACCGCGCAACTGGTCAACCTGCTGCCCGCCTCCTGCCTGCGGCTGGACGATCAGGGCCACAGCCAGCGCATCCTGCTCAGCGAACTGCGGGTCGGCGAACGCGTGCTGGTGCCGCCCGGCGCGCTGTTGCCGGCCGATGGGCGCATCCTCAGCGGCCAGTCGAGCATCGACGAATCCTTGTTGACTGGCGAATACCTGCCGCAGCCGCGCGGGGTCGGCGACCCAGTCACCGCCGGCACGCTGAATGTCGAAGGCCCGCTGACCGTGGAAGTGCTTGCCCTCGGTGACGCCACCCGACTGTCGGCCATCGTGCGGTTGCTGGAGCGGGCACAAAGCGAGAAGCCGCGCCTGGCGGAAGTGGCCGACCGGGTGGCGCAGTGGTTCCTGCTAATCGTACTGGCCGCCGCGGCGCTGGTTGGTCTGGTCTGGTGGCAGATCGACGCGTCGCGCGCCTTCTGGATCGTCCTGGCGCTGCTGGTCGCCACCTGCCCCTGCGCCCTGGCCCTGGCCACCCCGACCGCCCTGACCGCCGCCACCGGCACCCTGCACAAACTCGGCATGCTGCTGACCCGCGGCCATGTGCTGGAAGGCTTGAATCAGATCGATACGGTGATTTTCGACAAGACCGGCACCCTCACCGAAGGACGCCTGACCCTGAGCGCGATACATCCGCTCGGCGAACTGGACGGCGATGCCTGCCTGGCCTTGGCCGCGGCCCTGGAAAACCGCTCAGAACACCCCATCGCCCGTGCTTTTGGCCGCGCCGCGCAGGCCGCCGAGCAGGTCGACAGCCATCCCGGCCTGGGCCTGCAAGGCCGGGTCGCCGGGCGCCTGCTGCGAATCGGTCAAGCGACGTTCGTCAGCCAACTCAGCGGCCAGACGCCGCCGTCGATTCCCGGCGAACACGGGCAATGGCTGTTGCTCGGCGACGAACGCGGTCCCTTGGCCTGGCTGGTACTCGACGACCGCTTGCGCGACGATGCCCCCGCCCTGCTCGACGCCTGTCGCGCCCGCGGCTGGCAAGTATTGCTGTTGTCCGGCGACAGCTCGCCGATGGTCGGCGAAGTGGCGCGCCAGCTGGGTATCGAGCAGGCCCGCGGCGGCTTGACCCCGGACGCCAAGCTTGCGGAACTGTATGCCCTGCACCAGCAGGGGCGCCGCGTATTGATGCTCGGCGACGGGGTCAACGATGTGCCGGTGCTGGCTGCCGCCGATATCAGCGTGGCCATGGGCAGCGCCACCGATCTGGCGAAAACCAGCGCCGATGCGGTCTTGTTGTCCAACCGTTTGCACAGCCTGGTGCAGGCGTTCGGCATAGCGCAACGCACCAGGCGCATCATCATCGAGAACCTGGCCTGGGCCAGCCTGTACAATGGCCTGGTGCTGCCCTTCGCCGCCATCGGCTGGATCACGCCGATCTGGGCGGCGCTGGGCATGTCGTTGAGTTCGTTGCTGGTGGTGTTGAATGCATTACGCCTAACCCGCAGCCCCAATCCGTAGGTTGGCGCTGAGGAACGAAGCCCAACAAAATTAACAGCGTTGGGCTTCGCCAGGCTCAGCCCAACCTACTCATCCATTGCCGGAGAATGCATGCCCGCGCTTTATATTTTGATCCCGGTGGCCATCGTTCTGGTCGGGTTCGCCATCTGGCTGTTCTTCTGGGCGGTCGACAGCGGCCAGTACGACGACCTCGACGGCCCGGCCCATAGCATCCTGTTCGACGACCAGGACCCGATGCACAAGGCCGGCGTGAGCGACGCGCAAAAAACCGACGCGACGCAGGTCGACGAGAAACGTCACGATGCTTGAGCTGGCGCCTCTATTGCTGTCCGCGCTGATCCTCGGCCTGCTCGGCGGCGGCCATTGTCTGGGCATGTGCGGCGGTTTGATGAGCGCACTGACCCTGGCCATCCCCGCCGAACGGCGAGCGCAACGTTTCCAGTTGCTGCTGGCTTACAACCTGGGGCGCATTTTCAGTTATGCGGCCGCCGGCCTATTGCTCGGTCTGGCCGGTTGGGCGCTGAACAATAGTCCTGCGGCAATGCTGCTGCGCATAATCGCGGCCCTGCTGTTGATCGCCATGGGCCTGTATCTGGCGGGCTGGTGGAGCGGGCTGACCCGCATCGAAGCCCTTGGTCGTGGTCTGTGGCGTTATATCCAACCACTGACACGACGCTTCATGCCGGTTACCAACTGGCCGCGCGCCCTGATCCTCGGCGGCCTCTGGGGCTGGTTGCCGTGCGGCCTGGTGTACAGCACGTTGCTCTGGGCCTCCAGCCAGGGCAATGCCTTGGACAGCGCGGCACTGATGCTGGCATTCGGCCTCGGCACGCTACCGGTGCTGCTGGCCACCGGCATGGCCGCCGAACGCCTGAGCGCCTTGCTGCGCGAACGCGGCGTGCGTATGGCCGGCGGTATCCTGGTGATTCTTTTCGGTCTATGGACCCTGCCCGGCCCGCACCAAGCCTGGCTGATGGGGCATTGATAGCGCTTTAGGCGGCAAGCCAAAAGCGGCAAGAAGCGCTGCGGCTAACAGGCCGTTGAAAAACGTAGGCGAGGCAGGCAAGACAAGGACTAGGCGTCCTCACAAAAACAGCCGAAAAAGCGGAGTTTACGTGCTGTAAATGAGCATTTTTAGGCTGTTTTTAACGCAGTATTGCCAACGCAGGTAGTTTTTCAACGGCCTGCTAACGCTCGCAGCTGGAGCCCACGGCTCCATGACCCAGGTCAAAACACCACGAACGGGCTGCTCTTAGACTCCCGGCATTGATAGCCAAACCGGGAAAGCCCGCATGCTCGATGCCACCCATTGGGACAGCGACCTGATCCGCCGTTACGATCAGGTCGGCCCGCGTTATACCTCCTACCCGACCGCCCTGCAGTTCCATCCGGGCATAGGCCCGCAAGATCTGCTGCAAGCGTTGCGTGACAGCCGCAAAACGCTGCGTCCGCTGTCGCTTTATGTGCATATCCCGTTCTGCGCGCATGCCTGCTATTACTGCGCCTGCAATAAAGTAATCACCAAGGATCGCGGACGCGCCCAGCCTTATTTGCATGCGCTGGAGCACGAAATGGCCATGCTCGGGCGCCAGCTCGACCGCCGCCAGACCGTCGAGCAACTGCACCTGGGCGGCGGCACGCCGACCTTCCTCAGCCATGACGAACTGCGCCAGTTGATGGGCAAACTGCGCGAGAACTTCCCCTTATTGAATGACGATTCCGGCGACTACAGCATCGAAATCGACCCGCGTGAAACCGACTGGTCGACCATGGGCCTGCTCCGCGAACTCGGTTTCAATCGCATCAGCATCGGCGTACAGGACCTCGATCCAGCGGTGCAACGCGCGGTCAATCGCTTGCAAACCATGGAAGAAACCCGCTCCATCGTCGATGCCGCGCACACGCTGCAGTTCCGCTCGGTGAATATCGACTTGATCTACGGCCTGCCCAAACAAACCCCAGCCAGTTTCGCCCTGACCCTCGACGAAATCATCGCCCTGCAGCCCGACCGTTTATCGCTGTTCAACTATGCGCACCTGCCCGAACGCTTTATCGCTCAGCGCCGCATCGACGAGCGCGAATTGCCCGGGGCGGCGGACAAACTGACGATCCTGCAAAACAGCATCGCTCAACTCAACGCCGCCGGTTATCGCTATATCGGCATGGATCACTTCGCGCTGCCCGACGACGAGCTGGCCAGCGCCCAGGAAGATGGCCGCCTGCAACGTAACTTTCAGGGCTACACCACTCACGGCCATTGCGACCTGATCGGCCTCGGTGTATCGGCGATCAGCCAGATCGGCGACCTTTACTGCCAAAACGCCAGCGACCTGAATCAGTACCAACAAGCCCTGAATACCCGGCAATTGGCGACCGAACGCGGCCTACGCTGCAGTGCCGATGATCTGGTGCGACGAGCGGCGATACAGCAATTGCTGTGTAATTTCCGCCTGGATTTCGCCGAGATCGAGCAGGACCACGGTATCGTCTTCCACGATTACTTCGCCGATATCTGGCCACAACTGCAGCAAATGACCCAGGACGACCTGATCCGCCTCGACCACCAGGGCATCAGCGTGCAGCCCGCGGGCCGCCTGCTGGTACGCTCGTTGTGCATGCTGTTCGACCGCTACCTGAGCGAGCAGAACGACCGGCATTTTTCCCGCGTAATCTAGGTACCTGGCGTCGCCCAACAGCACGAAGAGACTTGACAGTGCTCCCAACGGTAATAGGCTTTCGAACAACGATCTGCGGCTATTTGCGGTAACCATCGGTAACCAGCCAACCCAACCCAAGCCTCGACTGGCTGAGGCCACTACCCTGCTGTAATCTAGCGAGCAGTCAGAGTTCATTTCCGGGAATCAGAAAGATGTCCGAAAGCATCAAGGTGCATAGCCCGCACCAGATCCATTGCAACGACTGCAGCCTATCCGGCCTGTGCCTGCCACTGTCGTTGAACATGGAAGACATGGACGCTCTGGACGATATCGTCAAACGCGGCCGCCCCTTGAAAAAAGGCGAGTACCTGTTCCGTCAGGGCGATGCTTTCGCCTCGGTTTTCGCGGTGCGCTCCGGGGCATTGAAAACCTTCAGCCTCAGTGACACCGGCGAAGAGCAGATCACCGGCTTCCATCTACCCAGCGAGCTGGTCGGCCTGTCCGGCATGGACAGCGAAGCCTATCCGGTTTCCGCGATCGCCCTGGAAACCACCTCGGTCTGCGAAATCCCCTTCGATCGCCTGGATGACCTTTCGGTGCAACTGCCGCAGTTGCGGCGCCAACTGATGCGCATCATGAGCCGCGAGATTCGCGACGATCAGCAAATGATGATGCTGCTGTCGAAGAAAACCGCGGACGAACGTATCGCCACCTTCCTGGTCAACCTGTCGGCACGTTTCCGGGCCCGTGGTTTCTCCGCCAATCAGTTCCGCCTGGCCATGTCGCGCAACGAAATCGGCAATTACCTGGGCCTTGCGGTGGAAACCGTGTCACGGGTATTCACCCGCTTCCAGCAGAACAAGCTACTCGAGGCCGAGGGCAAGGAAGTGCATATTCTCGATCCCATCGAGCTTTGCGCCCTGGCAGGCGGCAATATCGAAGGATGACCCCGAGCGAATCCGCTGCCCTTGCTGGCCTGCTAACCGAGGATCCAGACAATGATTTTCGATGAATTCAGCATCAAGACGCTGATTCGCGCGGTACCGGATTTCCCCGAAGCGGGCATGACCTTCCGCGACATCAGCCCCCTGCTGCAGTCGCCGCGCGCGCTGCGCATGGTCGCCGATAGCTTTATCCAACGCTATGTCGAGACGGACTTCAGCCATATCGGCATCATCGAAGCGCGCGGCTTTCTGGTCGGCTCGATCATCGCTTATGAGCTGAACAAGCCGCTGATTCTGTTCCGCAAGCAAGGCAAGCTGCCGGGCGCCGTGCTTAGCGAAGGTTTTTCGAGCGTAAATGGCAAAGCCGCGCTCGAAGTGCAAGCCGATAGCCTTTGCGAAGGCGACAAGGTGCTGATATTCGATGATTTGATCGCGACCGGGGCAACCCTGCTGGCAGCCGCGCAGCTGGTACGCCGCATGGGCGCCAGCCTCCATGAAGCCGCTGCGATCATCGACCTGCCGGAATTGGGCGGCTCGCAAAAACTGCAGGACACCGGTATCCCCACCTTCAGCCTTACCGCATTCGCCCTCAACGATCGATAACGACCTTTATCGTCATCACCCGTAAGAAGCCATGGGTGGTGCAGCCCCCGTAGCCCGAATCAGCGCCAGCGCAATCCGGGGCGCGGAATCCCCGATTGCGCCGAGATCGGGCTACTGGCGCGATTTTGTTGCACCGCCCCGCTAGTTCCTGGCCTGCAAATCCCGACAGACATGCTCGGCAAGCCCGGCGCCGGCTTCGCTCATGGTCAGGTAGGTGTGATCGACACCGGCTTCCTGAATGCGTCTGGCGATGTCCTCGTACAGGGCATGGGAAACCACCAAACCGTGGAAACCCCGTTCCCGCAGCTTACGGGTGGAGATTATTTTCGCCTCGGCATCGTTGAGCGCCAGGATCACCGCCTCGGCCATGGGCATATCCAGGTGCTGCCAGAACATCTGGTCCTCGCCGTCGGCGAACAACACCCGACGTCCTGCCCGCTTGCTGAATTCAATGACCACGGGGTCCGAATCGAGGCCGACGACCTTGAGACCTGCTTCTTGCAAGCGATCGTAAGCCGCCCGGCCGGTTCGCCCCATGCCCATGACCAGAACCTGCGCATCGCCCAAGGATATCGGCTGCTCGTCCGGGTGACGGATATCCCGCTCCAGGGGAATCAGCCGCCTGGCCAGACGCTCGTACAAGGGATGTGCGATCCGGTTCAGGGGGGCCGAGATGACGAACGAGAGTGCCACTGTGATGGCCAACGGAATCATCCATTGCGGCAACACGATGCTGGCCATGATCAGGCCGAACTCGCTGTAGTTGGTCAGGCTGACGCTGCTGAGAAAGGCACTACGCGCGCGCAGGCGAAACAGCAGGAACAGGAAGAAAAACAACAGGCCCTTGAGTGGCAGCAACAGCGCCATCGCTCCGGCGAACGCCAGGGCATGGGCATCCGGCAGCCCGCCGATGCCGATTTGCAGGAAGAAGCCGACCAGAAATACTTCCTTGATGCTCCACAGCGAATTGGACAACTCGGTGGCCCGCTTATGCGCGGCCAGCATGGCGCCAAAAGCCAAGGCGCCCAGTTCCGAGCTGAGGCCGAGTTGCTCGAAACCGTAGCCACCGACCACCAGCGCCAACAACAGGCCCAACAGCACCATCAACTCTTCATGACCGCTGGCATCGAGCAGACGGAACAGCAGCGGGCGCAACAATGGCAAGACGAACAGCGTCAAAGCCCAGGGCGAAGGCAATTCGCCAGCTGCCAGGCTCATGACCGCCAGGGCGATCAGATCCTGGATGATCAGCACGCCGATAGCCACCCGCCCGTGGAACGCACGCAGTTCGCGCTTACCCTCGAGCACCTTGGCCGCCAGCACCGTACTGGAGAACGACAAGGCGATGGCCAGCAGCAACGCCTGCTGCCAGGGCAGATCGAGCAGCAACAGAATCGCCGGGAGAAAAACCAGACTGGAAATGGCGAAATGCAGCAAACCGCCGCCGATGACCTCGCGGCGCAGCAGATTGCCCAGCTTCAACTTCAAGCCCACGGTGAACAGCAACAGCAGCACTCCCAGATGGGCGATATGTGCCAAAGCTGCGCTGTCGCGTGGACCAACCCCGATCAGATCGCCAAAGCCGGCCAAAGCGAAGCCTGCGCCCAAATAACCGACCAAAGGAGGCAGACCGACAGAACGCGCACCCAAACCCATGACGAAAGCGAAGGCAATCCAGGTGGCTTCGATCATTCACAATCCTTACGCAGCATAAGGCCGGGACGAGGCCGGCGGGACATAACAAAAACAGCAGAAAAGCGCAGCCTACAGGCACTCGCCCGTCTAATGAAAAAATTCCTCGAAGAAACGGTCCAACTCGCCGTCGTACTGCTCCAGCGAATACAGCGTGTCCGCCGCCAGCAAGTCGAGCAGGATCATGCCGTTCGGCCCGGAGTCCTCCAGAGCCGCGCCCCGCAAGCGCTTGGTCATCCCTTGATTGACCTGGCGCAGGTTGCGATAGAGCGCACGCAGCTCAGTCAACGTCCAATCCGGCTCCAGCCCTCTCTGCTGACGCAGGTATTGGCCGAGCAAGTAAGTGCCGAATATCCGATAGAGGCTTTCCTCGCTACTGCTGAATGGCAAGTGGAACCACGCCATCGGCTTGAGCAGACGCGTGTACGGACAGCCCGAACTCGCCCCTATGACCCCGAGCAAGGAGCCAAAGGCGCGCTGCAGCGTGGTGCGTTGACGGATATCCCGCCCGCGCCACAGCACCTGCACCGCAACGGCCTCGTAGGATGGCAATTGCGCCAGCACTTTTACCGGCTCGAGCAGCGCCACGGCAAACGGGCAATGGGGCGAATCGGCCTCGCGCAATGGGCAATGGCCGCATTGCTGCGAGCCGAGGCGAGTCCACTCCGGCAGGGTCTCGGGTGACGGCTCGGCGGCGGATACGGGGACGAGATCGACCCGATGCTGCCAGCTGCGGCCATCGGCAAACTCGAAATGATATTGGATGACCGAATCATCCGCTGAATCATGTTCCATGGGCTAACCTGAACGATGAACAGGGTGAAAGTAAAGAAAATAAATGGCGGCCTCGCCAATATACAGGCGCCAAGTTCTAGTCAATACTCAAAATTGTAAAACGCGGCCCCTCTCACACTAAATATCACGGCAACACAGCACATGGAGCTAGCCATGGAAAGCCGCCAAAACGATTTGGCCAGCGCTCTAGTTGAACACGTTGAAATCGGCGTAATCATCCTCGACTCGGACCTGCGCATTCAGTACTGGAACCGCTTCATCAGCCAGTGTAGTGGCAAGTCGCTGCAGCTGGCGCGTCAACAGCCGTTGACCAGCGTCTTTCCTGAAGCCGACACGCCGCATCTGAGCAAGATGTTGACGCGCGCGCGCGACCACGGCGAACACGTCAACACCCAGTGGCGGGAAAACCCCTACCTCATTCACCTGCCATTCAATGCTTCCGGGCAGGCGGTGCCGCTGATGCTGCAAAGCACCCTGCTGTTCCCGTTCCACGGCCCCGAAGAGCAGCTGTGCTTCGGCCTGTTGCTGTACGACACCACGGAACTCGCACGCTCCAACGAGCAGCTGGATGCGGCGCTCAATGCCCTGAGCGGCAAGCAAATCGAACAGGACCAGTTGATCAAGAAGCTGGAAAAAGCCAATGCCCAGCTGCTGCAATCGGAAAAGCTCGCCGCCATCGGCCAGCTCGCCGCGGGCGTCGCCCACGAGATCAACAACCCAATCGGCTATGTGTTCTCCAACCTGAAAACGCTCGCCGGTTACGTTCACGACCTCCTGCGGATCATCGACGCCGTGGATGGCGCTGCCGACCTCGACGAACTGCGCCAACTCAAGCGCAGCATGGAATATGACTACATCCGCAGCGATGTCGAAGCATTGATCGGCGAATCCGAGGACGGCATCGAGCGGGTGAAGAAGATCATCACGTCGCTCAAGGATTTCTCCCATATCGAAGAGGACGAATTCCGCCAGGCCGACCTGCATCGCGGCCTAGACACCACGCTCAATGTGGTCAATAACGAACTCAAGTACAAAGCCGAGGTGATCAAGGAATACGGCGAGTTGCCGGAAGTGGAATGCATGCCGTCGCAGATCAATCAGGTCATCATGAATCTGCTGATCAACGCCGCCCATGCCATCGAACAATTCGGCCGCATCACCCTGCGCAGCGGCCATGAAGGCGATTGGGTCTGGCTCGAGGTCGAGGACACCGGGCAAGGCATCGCACCGCACCTGCTCAACCGCATCTACGAACCCTTCTTCACCACCAAGCCGGTGGGTAAAGGCACCGGCCTCGGCTTGTCGCTTTCGTACAACATCATCCGCAAACACAACGGCCGCATCGAAGTATTCAGCACACTTGGCGAAGGCACACGCTTCCGTGTCTGGCTGCCAGTTCTGCAACCCGCCGAGCAACTCACCATGGAAGACACCGGTCACTATGAATGAATCGAGCACTGCCGCCATCGCTAGCGTGCTTTTGGTGGACGATGAAGAAAATATCCTCAGCAGCCTGCGCCGCGTGCTGAGGGGCCAGCCCTATAGCGTGCAGATCGCCAACGGCGGCGAGCAGGCCTTGGAAATACTGCGCAAACAGCCGGTCGACCTGGTGATTTCCGATGCCCGTATGCCCGGCATGGACGGCGCCACCCTACTCGCCGAAGTGCAGAAGCAATGGCCGAAGACCATGCGCATCCTGCTTACCGGCTATGCCGATATCAGCACCACCATCCGCGCCATCAACCAGGGGCAGATCTACCGCTACATCAGCAAGCCCTGGGTCGACGACGAACTGCGCCTGACCATCGAACAAGCCCTCGCCTACCAGCACTCGGAGCGCGAACGGATTCGTCTGGAGGCCCTGGCGAAAGAACAGAACCAACGCCTGCAGGAGCTCAACGCCACCCTCGAACAGCGGGTTATGGCGCGCACCTCGGAGCTCGAACAAACCGCCGACATGCTCGACCTGGCCTACGAGGAACTCAAGCGCAGCTACGTCACGGCAACCGAGGTGTTTTCCAGCCTGGTTAACCAACGTATCCCGCGGGACAAACAGACCAATACCCAAGTCATCGCCCTGGTACGCGCCTATGCCGAGCAACACGGCCTCGGTACCGGCCTGAGCCGCGACCTGACCATGGCCGCCGCACTCTATAACGTGGGCAAGCTGACCTGGGACGATCAGTTGCTCAATCGCCCTTCCGATCTGTTGTACAAGGAGGAGCGCGAGCGCCATCGGCAGTATCCGGTACAAGGCGAAAGCCTGCTGATGACCCTGGAACCTTTGCAGGATGCCGCGCGCCTGATCCGCCACCATCAGGAACGCTGGGATGGCAGCGGCTTCCCCGATCGTCTCAAGGGCGAAGCCACGCCTTTCGGCTCGCGCCTGCTGAAGCTGGCGGTGGACTTCATCGAACTGCAACGCGGGATCATTCTCGAGCGCAAACTGAGCCGCGACGAAGCGCTGCTGCTGATCAACAAATACAGCGGCCGCCTCTACGATCCGGAGCTCTGCGAAAAATTCATTTCGCTGTGCACCGAGTTGGCGCCCGACGTGATCCTGGCCGACCCGAGCATCCTCGCCCTGGATACCCGGCGCCTGGAACCGGGCATGGTGCTAGCCCGCAACCTGTATGCCGACAGCGGCATGCTCCTGCTCAACGAGGGCAAGCCGCTGAACGCCCTGCTCATCGATAAATTGATCGCTTTCGAAGCCAGTGAAAATGGTCATTACACCCTGTTTGTCCGCACCGCCGAGGACGCCAGCCTCGCCACGGAGAAAGCGCCATGATTAAAATTCAGCTGTTGGACGACGAACCGCAGATCCTCAAGACCCTGCAACGGATGCTCCGCCCCCATGACTGGGAGGTGCACGCCTTCACCGATGTGCAGGAGGCGCTCGAAGCCCTGACCGCGCACACCTATGCCGTGATCATTTCCGATCTGAAAATGCCGCATCTGGATGGCGTCACTTACCTGCAATTCGCCAAACAGCGCCAACCCAATGCCGTGCGCATATTGCTGACCGGGCATTTCGACCGGCAATCGATGATGCAGGCCATCAACCAGGCGGAGGTCTACCGCTTTATCTCCAAGCCCTGGGAAGACCTCGAGATCGAAAACGCGGTACGTGGCGCCATCGATATGTATCTATTACGCGACGAAAATCAGCGACTGCTCGTGCAACTACGCCAGCAACAGAGTGCGATCGAGCGGCAGCGACACGAATTGTTGCGCCTGGAAGCCGAACATCCAGGCATCACCCGAGTGACCCGTGACGACGACGGCGCGGTATTGCTCGACGATCTCGACGATCCGCAGGCGGCACCATGATTCGCAGCGCTCTCACGCGGTATCCTCTATAGATCACAGGATTCAGGGATGGATATTAGAACCCGTCACATGATTTATCAGGCCTTTCTGCATATCCAGGCCTGCGCCATGTTGGCTCTGGGGGTTATCAGTCTATCGGGCTATATCCTACTGCCGATGCCCAGCGCCGCTCAGATCGTACTGCTACCGGATGCCGCCCTGGCGGCCATATTGTTGGGGGTGGGCCTATTCGGTCGCATTTATCAGCAGCCGCGCCTGGCCAGATATACCCTCACCCTATTGCTCGGAGTCGGCGCTTATACGCTGAGCCACACTTTCCTGTTCCCGAGCGGGGAACCCGGTTATTCCCTGCTCAGCGGATTTCAGCGGATGCGTTCCCCTTTGGCCCTGGCCTTCTGCCTACTCGCCATCGGTTTGTTGAGCTACCGCCGGGGCTCTTGGGGCAAGCGCCTCGGCAACCTCACCGGCGTGGCCGTGATCGTGCTTGCCGGCCTGTCGTTGTTATCGACCTGGCTGCCGGGCCTCGGCGAATGGCGGCTCGGCTACAGGTATAACGTCAACAGCACGGCCAATCTCTTCACTTTATGCATCGGCCTCGGCCTGCTCTGCCTGATCCGCTTACCGTCCAATCGTAGCCATCTGTTCGATCGCAACAGCCTGCTAACCGGCGCCCTGGGCGTTCTGCTGACCTGTGGCGGCTGGTACCTCCTCCACCTACAGGGTATCGAGTCCAATGCCCAACAGAACGAATTGCTGCTATCCAAACTGCAAGGCTCCATCGCCAGCGTTCTGAATAACCGCAGCACGCTGCTCCAGCGCACCGCCGAACACTGGCGGGAAGAAGGGAGTCTCCCGAACGAAGCCCAATGGCGCCAGGAGAGTCGCGGCTATCTGCGGGACTTTTCCGATATCGAAGTGGTCGCCCTGCTGGACGATCGACTGCGCACGCACTGGATCACCGGCCGTGACGATAACGCCGACGAACACCTGCAAAACCTGCTCGAAAGCTCCGAACTACGCGAATGGCTGCAGCAGATCCCCGCCGATACCAAATCGCATACCAGCGAGGCATACAGCACCACTGCCCCCCACAGTCTGTTGGCGATCCGCCTACCACTGCCAGATTCCGATTGGCTACTGGTTACCAGTCTGAACCTCGGACTTACCCTGCAAAAGGGTTTGGATACCGGGATCGGCGGCTTCGGCGTGAAGGTTTATCAGGATCAGCAGTTGCTCTACGACACAGTGGAGCCCGGTATCAGCGCCCCTCCGAGCAAAGTGGGCGAAGAGCTCATTCAGGCCGGCGACAACAGTTGGCGCATGCTCAGCTTCCGCAGCGCGCCCACTTCGATGCAGGCCAGCGGCTTCTTGCCCAATCTGCTGATGTTGCTCGGCCTGGCGTTCAGCTTCTTTTTGATGATCAGCCAACGCCTCGCGCATGTGGCCATCGAACACGCTCAGCATTTGCAACATAGCAACCAGGAGCTGGAACAAAGCCTGCAACGCCAAGCCGACCTGCAGGAGCTCAATCAGCGGATCACCGATTACTCGATGGATTTGCTTTGTTCGATCGATGAACAGGGCCATTTCACGCAAATCAGCCCCTCATCCACGGCCATACTCGGCTTTACTCCCGAAGAAATGCTGGGCAAGCATTATTTGCAATTCGTCGTCCCCGAAGACCGCCAACGCACAGAGGCCATGATTAAAGCAGTCATGGCTGGAGATTTGCTCCAGGGTTTTCGCAATTGTTACCGACGCAAGGACGGCAGCAGCGCAAACCTGCTCTGGTACGCCGGCTGGTGGTCGAAAAGCGAGCAGACGCTGCTGGCCGTGGCGCACGATATAACCCGCCTGCTGCAAAACGAGGCCTATGCGGAGGATCAGCGCGACATTCTCAATATGATTTCCACCGATCAAGCGCTGGCGGAAATACTCAAGACCGTTTGCTTGCTGGGCGAATCGCAAGCTTCCAATACCTCGTGCTCGGTGATGCTGGTCGACAAGGATCAACAACACTTGACGGTCGGCGCCGCGCCGAACCTGCCGTCGCCCTATGTCCGGGCCCTGCAGGACCTCGATATAGGCCCAGCTACCGGCTCGTGCGGCGCAGCGGTCCATCGCCGGCAACTGGTGATAACCGACGATATCGCGGGCGATCCGTGCTGGCAGAGGTTGCGCTCCCTGGCGTTGGAGCATGGTTTGCGCGCCTGTTGGTCGATTCCGCTGATCTCCCCCCATGACGATGTACTTGGCACTTTCGCGATTTATAGCCGCGAGCCCAGATCGCCCGACGACGACCACCTGCAACTGATCGGTACCCTCGGGCAACTGGCGGCCATCGCCATCGAGCGCCGGCACGACCGTCTGCGTCTGCTGGAAAGCGAGCAACGCTTCCGCTCGCTCTTCACCTTCAACCCCGACCCGGTATTTTCCTTCGACCTCGCGGGCCGTTACACCGGCATGAACCAGGCCGGCTGCAAGCTATCGGGCTATAGCGAGGAGGAAGTACTCGGCCGACCTATTTCCTTGATGCTCGTCGAGGGCGATCTACCGCAGGCCAAGGAACACATCAAAGCCGCGCTCAAAGGCCAACCGCAGCACTACGAATTGAATTGCCGCGCCCGTGACGGCAGGTTGCTGGAGCTCGACCTGACCAATCTGCCGATCATCGTCGATGAGAAGATCGTCGGGGTCTTCGGCATCGCCAAGGATATCAGCGGACGCAACCAGATGACGCGTACCCTGCGCGACACCCTGCAGCGCTCGGAACACCAGGCCGAGCTGCTACGCGGCCTTAGCGAAACCGCGGTGAACATCAACAGCGTCATGGACAGCCAGGCGCTGCTCGAATACATGGCCGAACGCCTGCGCCTGTTGATCGGGGCCCATCAGGCGAGCATGATTTTATTCCGCGGCGAAGATCCGGCAGCCTCGATCTCGGCATTCTCCCTGTCGGAGAAATATGTCGACTGGCAGGACTACCAGCCCCCCCATGACGGCAATGGCATCCATGCCCTTGCCCGCGAAGTTCAGCAATCGATCGTGCTCGACCAGGCGCAACTCGAGCAGCACCCGCGCTGGGGCGCGCTTACCCGCCAGGACCATCGTCACCCGCCGATGCAAGGCTGGCTCGCCAGCCCGCTGAAAGATTATGCCGGCCACAATATCGGCCTGCTGCAACTCACCGAGAAATGCCTGGGGGAATTCGACGAGAACGATCTGGCCATCACTCAGCAATTCGCCCAAATGGCGATTTCGGTGCTGGAAAACAATCGCCTGATGCAAGCGGTGATCGCCGGCGAACGCCGCCTGAAAAGCCAACTGGAGTTCACCTCGGCGATCACCGACAGCATTGCCGAAGGCTTGTTGGCAGTCGATCGTCAAGGCTCGCTGAGTTTTATCAACCCAACCGCCGCCGACCTCCTCGGCCATCCGCCGGAGGCCCTGCTCGGCAAGACGCTGACCGACTTCCTGGCACTGCCGCTCGAACGCATCGAAAGCAACCGGCACGGTGAAATAAACCTGCGGCCAGAGGACAACAGCGAGCGTTATATCGCCTACGACAGCGCGCCGCTGCTAGACGACAGCGGCTCGCTCGGCTGGGTCGTGGCCTTTCGCGATATCACCGCACGCAAGGAATCGGATAAACAGCTGCGCCTGCTCAAACGCAGCCTGGAAGCCAGCTACAACGGCGCGATCATTTGCGATGCGCAAGTCGAGAATCTGCCGATCATCTACGTCAACCCGGCCTTCGAACGCATAACCGGATACAGCGCCAGCGAAGCCCTCGGTCAGAACTGCCGGTTTCTCCAGGGCCAGGAGCGCGAACAAGTGGGCATCGGAGAAATTCGCCAAGGCCTGGCGGAACAACGTGACAGCCATGTGGTTTTGCGCAATTTCCGCAAGGACGGCACCCCGTTCTGGAACGATCTGTATATCGCACCGGTGCCCAACGAAGACGGCAAGATCACTCACTTCATCGGCGTATTGAGCGATATTTCCGAGCAGAAGCGTTACGAGTCCGAGCTGGCCTATAACGCCAGCCACGATGTACTCACCGGTCTGCCCAATCGTTCGCTGCTGGAAGATCGCCTGAAACAAGGCTGTCAAATCAGCCGCCGCTACAGCCGCAGCCTGGCGGTGATGTTCATCGATCTGGATGGCTTCAAGCCGATCAACGACAGCATGGGCCACGGGGTCGGCGACCAGATCCTGATCGAAGTGGCACGGCGCATGAATCAACAGATACGCCCGGGCGACACCGTGGCACGCCTGGGCGGCGACGAGTTCGTGGTGATTCTGCCCGACCTAGCCCGCGAAGAGGACGTACTGCTGGTCGTCGACCGAGTCATCGAAAGCATCGCGCGCCCCTACAAAATTGCCAAAATCGAACTGCATATCACCGCCAGCATCGGTATCACCCTGAGCGACGGCAATGTCGAAGACCCCATGCTCTTGATCCAACAGGCCGACCTGGCAATGTTCAAGGCCAAACAGCAAGGCCGTAACAATTACCAGTGGTATACCGAAGACCTCAACCTCAAGGTCAGCGAGCGCGTAACCCTGCGCAACGCCTTGCAAAAAGCCATCGAGGCCGAGGCCTTCGAACTTTATTACCAACCGCAAATCGATGGCCGTAGTGGCCGGGTCATCGGCTATGAAGCCCTGCTGCGCTGGCAGCACGCCGAGCAAGGGTTTATCTCGCCGGCCCAGTTCGTCCCGCTCGCCGAGGACACCGGACAGATCATCCCGCTCAGCGAATGGGTACTCGGCACCGCCTGCAAGACCGCACGCAGGCTGATCGACCAGGGCTATCCCAATGGGGTGATGGCGGTGAACATATCGCCGGTGCAATTCCAGCGCAGCAATTTCGTCGAGACCGTGCAAACGGCCCTCGATCAGGCCGGCCTCCCCGCCGACCACCTGGAATTGGAGATCACCGAAACCGTCCTGCTGGATAATGCCGAGCGCGCCATCTTCACCTTGCACGCCTTGAAGTCACTCGGCGTGCGCATTGCCATCGACGATTTCGGCACCGGCTTCTCCAGCTTGAACTACCTCAAGCGCCTGCCCGTGGACAAAGTGAAGATCGACCGCTCGTTCGTCCAGGAGGTCATCAGCGACCGCAACGATGCGGCCATCACCCAGGGCATCATCTCCATGGCCCACCACCTCAAGCTCAAAGTGATCGCCGAAGGGGTGGAAACCGAACCGCAATTCGCTTTCCTGAAGAAGAGCCACTGCGATGAATTCCAGGGCTTTTATTTCGCCAAGCCGATGCCGCTGGCCAAGCTTGACGTCTTTCTCCGACAACAGGACGAGCTATACAGCAACCCCTTGCCAGACAGCACGGACGACGCCAATAAGCAAACCCTGCTGCTGCTCGACGACGAGGAGAATATCCTGCGCGCCCTCGCCCGCGTGCTACGTCGCGACGGCTATCACATCCTCACCGCCAACCGCGCACAAGATGCCTTCGCCCTACTGGCGAAACACGATGTGCAGGTGATTCTCTCCGACCAACGCATGCCCGAAATGAACGGCACCGAGTTCCTCAGCCGGGTCAAGGACCTCTATCCCGACACTATCCGTATCGTGCTGTCCGGCTACACCGACTTGAAGTCGGTAACCGATGCAATCAACCAAGGGGCGATTTACAAATTCCTCACCAAGCCTTGGAACGACGAACAATTGCGCGCGACCATCGCTCAGGCGTTTCAGCATTACAACCTGGCCAAGCCTGCGGACGACAAACCCCAGCGCTTGGACAACCTGAAGAGCTGAAGCCTATGCCTGGCCACGGTCGCACCTTAGTTGGCATAAGGGTAGTTAGCGCGATAAATTGTCGCTGCCCTTTACTTGCTCCCGGAGCCCCCGATGGCCATGCAAGACGCCTGTACCGACCTGTTGCTCGATAACCAGCTTTGCTTCGCCCTGTATTCCTCTTCACTGCTGATGACCAAGGTGTACAAACCGCTGTTGCAACGGCTTGGCCTGACCTACCCCCAGTACCTGGCGATGATGGTGCTGTGGCAAGGCGACGGCATCACCGTGGGCGATATCAGCGCGCGGTTGCTGACCGACCCGGGCTCCCTCACACCCTTGCTCAAGCGTCTGGAGGCCGAAGGCCTGCTCAAACGCACCCGCAGCCGGGTCGACGAGCGCGTGGTCGAGCTGTATCTGACCGATAAGGGTCGCGCCCTGCACGAAGAGGCCAAGTCCATTCCCAGTTGCATCGTCAACGCCAGCGGGCAGTCGGTCGAGCAATTGATGTCGCTCAAAGAACAGCTGATCGCTTTGCGCGATAACTTGCAAAAATCGCTTTGACGAATTTCTTGGCGCTATGTCGAGAGTGGGATGGTTATTCGATGCAGCGGGCGCTGCAAGCGGGAAACTCTCGAAAAATGCAGACTGATTTGCACGTAAATCACAGCTAATTTTCTGCAATACCAGCACAGGTCATAAAAACGGCCTAGAATGGTCGAGCTGAACTGTAGTTATCAGCAAAACCGCATAGGTGCCATGATTGCTCTGGCACTGCAAATTCGTATCGATTTAAGAGAAACATCATGGCTAATCGCGAAACTGGCACCGTCAAATGGTTCAACGATGAGAAGGGCTTCGGCTTCATTACCCCGACTAACGGCGGCGATGATCTGTTCGTGCACTTCAAAGCAATCCAGAGCGACGGTTTCAAAAGCCTGAAAGAAGGCCAAACCGTGACCTACGTGGCCGCTCGCGGTCAGAAAGGCATGCAGGCTGAAGAGGTACAGGTGGCTTAAGTCCCCCTGCCCTGTTCAAAATAAGCCCCGCAGATGCGGGGCTTATTTTTGGGTGGGTTAATTGTTTCGCGAATTACAGCCCCATTTGCTTGCTGATGATCTCGTTCATGATTTCCCTCGAGCCACCGCCGATGGACAAGATGCGGTTGTCGCGGTAAAGACGCTCGACCAGGCTTTCCCTCATATAGCCCATGCCCCCCATGATCTGCACCGCATCGTAGGTCAGCCGATCGGCGATATCGGTGGCAAAGTTCTTGGCCATGGAAATTTCCTTGATCACGCTCTTACCCGCCGCCATCTTCGCAGCCTGGCGGTAAGTGAATTCGCGGGACACTTCCAGTTGGGTGGCCATTTCCGCCAACCGATGCTTGAGGACCTGAAATTTGCCAATGGGTTTGCCGAACGCTTCGCGCTCCCTGGCCCATCTCAGCGATTCTTCAAGCGCCAACTGCGCCGTCATATTGGCCATGATCGCCAGCGACAACCGTTCGCTTTGGAAATTGGCCATGATGCAGGCGAAGCCCATATTCTCCGCGCCGATCAGATTGGTTACCGGCACGCGGCAATCGTCGAAGAACAGTTCAGCGGTGTCCGAGGCCCACCAGCCCATCTTCTTCAACTTGCGGCCAATGCTGAAGCCCGGTGTGCCTTTCTCGATCAGCAGCAAGCTGATGCCAGAGAAACCCTCGCCCCCCGTACGCACCGCTACCGTGTAATAGTCGGCGCGCACACCGCTGGTGATAAAGGTTTTGCTGCCGCTGACCCGGTAGAAATCGCCATCCCGTACTGCGCAGGTTTTCAAGTTGGCCACATCGGAACCGCCCGACGGCTCGGTCACCGCCAGCGCCATGATTTTCTCGCCGGCCAGCACCTGCGGCACGACGCGCTCCCGTACGCTGGTCTGTGCCCACTTCAGTACCGGCGGCAAGCCGATATCGAGAGACCCCAGGCCCGCCACCAGACCACCCGAGCCGGAACGCATCAGCTCCTCACTGGCCGCGACCTTGGCGAAAACGTCGCCCTCGTGACTGCCGCCATAACGCTCCGGATAGCCGATACCGAGAATGCCGGCGGCCCCGGCCTTGCGGTATAGCTCGCGGGGGAACTCCTCGGCCTCTTCCCATGCGTCGATGGCAGGGGCTATTTCCCGCTCGACAAAACGCCTGACCGAATCCCGCACCAACTGGTGGGAATCATCGAAATATTCTTGATAAGCAGACATGAGCAGTTTCCGCTGAGGCTTTCAGGGAAAATACCGAGCGCTTGCTTGGTTTACAAGGTGAGGATTCCGCCATACCGCAGGGCATTCTCGACTACGA
Source organism: uncultured Pseudomonas sp. (assembly GCF_946886105.1). Next base: position 95,984 of record NZ_CAMPHV010000006.1, read on the forward strand.
CAGCCCCAGTAGCGCAGCCCAGAACTGAGGGCTTCCGCGGCAAAGCGTCTTGGAGGTGCGCCTTACAGCTGGATCGGCCGGCGTCCGGCAATCGAATGCGCCAGGGTGCCGCCGTCTACCAACTCCAACTCGCCACCCAGCGGCATGCCGTGGGCAATGCGTGAAGCGATCAAGCCCTTGTTGGCAAGTAGTTGCGCAATGTAGTGGGCTGTCGCTTCGCCTTCGACTGTAGGGTTGGTCGCCAATATCACTTCACTGAAACGACCGTTTTCGACCCGCGCCAGCAATTCGGGAATACCGATGGCTTCCGGCCCAAGGCCATCGAGCGGGGAAAGATGGCCCTTGAGCACAAAATAACGGCCGCGGAAACCGGTCTGTTCCACGGCATAGACATCCATCGGCCCCTCGACCACGCAGAGCAGGCTGTCGTCGCGACGGGAATCGAGGCATAACTGGCAGACCTCATCCTCGCTGAGGCTGCGACACTGCTTGCAATGCCCTACCCCTTCCATCGCCTGAGTCAATGCCTGGGCCAAACGCAAAGCGCCCCCACGATCGCGCTCGAGCATCTGCAAGGCCATGCGCTGGGCAGTTTTCTGTCCCACACCCGGCAGGATGCGCAGAGAATCGATCAATTGGCGAATAAGCGGACTGAAGCTCATGGGGAAATAACCGTAAATGCACAGACGCGCGGTTATACCCATCACACGCCCCAGCGTCAATGCGATGCCACTGGGACGGATATCACGGTCTCAATGTACTTCGCCATAACCTTTCATTACCTCAGCCATATCGCCGTACTGGGTATCAGGCATTTGCTCGATCGTTTGCTGAACCTCCTGATGCGCATTATTGTTCCGAGCGCACTCCAGTAGCTGCGCTCTACTCGCCGGGAAATCAATACCTTTCAAATGGTGTGCAATATTGGAAGGAGAGCTACCGCCCATTCCTATGGTCATAATTGCCTCCAGTACTCGATTGATTCGCGAAACCACGGAATAACCAATAATGGAATGCGGGGAAATCCCCCGCATTCAGCGCAACTGAGCACTACGTTTCTCTATCGTCTTCAAATGCGCGTACTCGCTGCGACAAGTCCAAAGCAACCGCTGACTGTTGCCGTAACTACTTAACAAAGCATAGCGGCCAGGCAATCAACTCTTATTCTGCCCTTGTCCCGGTTCTTGCTGCTTACCTTCTCCGACCAATTCGCGAACACGTTGCCCGCCTTTTTTACCGGCGTCGTGAACACTCATATTGCCTTTGTCGGAACTGCTGCCACCACCCTCTTTTTTAGGACTCCTCTTCATACATAAAGCCTCTCGATAAAAGCATGCAGGTAAATCAATCAGCTATTACCTTCTTGCTTTTTACCTTCCTCGACCAACTCACGAACCCGTTGGCCGCCTTTTTGTCCTAACTCCGAATAGCCTTCGGGGCCCAACTGCTCTTTCCGGGCCTCGCCACCTTTATGGCCAAGTTCGGAGTAGCCTTCCGGGCCAAGTTGTTCCTTGCGGGTCTCACCGCCCTTATGGCCCATTTCCGAATACCCTTCGGAACCCAGTTGCTCTTTACGGGTTTCACCACCTTTCTTACCCATCTCGGAATAACCTTCTGGCCCGAGTTTTTCTTTGCGGATTTCACCGCCCTTCTGACCGGCCTCACGGACGCTCATACTGCCTTTCTCGTTACCTTTCTCGGTGTTCACCATTTGTACTTCCTCCTATTCGATAGGACGCGCGATAAATGACAACAACCACTCACCTCAGTTGACATTCATCCCGATACTCATTTCGATGGTCGCTTAGAGTCGCTTTGACCTTCCGCCCGCTTACCTTCCTCGATAAGCTCGCGCACTCGTTGACCGCCTTTCTTACCGCCGGCTTCACCGCCCTGGTGACCTATATCCTGATAGAACTCGCGGTCATGAGTCGCAGACGTGGCTTGGCCACCTTTACGGCCTGCTTCACTCACACTCATATCGCCTTTATTACTAGCCATTCGAGCACCTCCTCTGGTTGCATAGGAACAACGTCTCAGGATTCGCTTTTTTCATCTTCGCTCGTTTCGCCTTCTTCACCTTCGGCGCGCTTACCTTCCTCAACCAACTCGCGAACCCGCTGCCCCCCTTTTTTGCCAAGTTCAGAGTAACCTTCTGGGCCAAGTTGCTCTTTCCGAGTTTCGCCACCTTTACGTCCGGCTTCGCTCACACTCATACTTCCCTTTTCAGTTTCCTGCTCTTCAGTCGTCTCGTCGTCTTTCTCTTCATTGGCCATTGCCTAATTCCTCGATATAAACTCATGAACTGCAACAGCTACTCTTTATTACTACTGCTTTTTTCCGCGTTCTTTCCTTCCTCGATCAACTCACGTACACGCGGGCCTCCCTTGCTGCCACCTTTGTGGCCAATCTCTTCATAAAACTCATGGTCATGAGTGGCAGAAGTGGTTTTACCACCCTTGCGACCGGCATCGCGCACGCTCATATTGCCTTTATCTGCCATTTGTCTTCTCCTGCTTCGCTCGTTAGTCGATAGATGGAAGACAGTTCACATGATTGCGGCCCTACAAAAAATGAACCTGTCACGTTTTTTGAATAAGCTTAAGGCAGAGAGTTCAACATACGTCCGCCCTACCAAGTTCAAGACAGACGAATGGTTGCTAGCTATTTGATTTCATTTAAATATTCAGACATGAAACCAATAAGACAAGCGGCCAACAATAACCAATTTAACTATCCCGATAACAAGAACAAGCGCCTGCCTGCTGGAATTGCAAGAACACACAAGCGCCTGTTTAAACTGATATCCCGGCACCATACTAAAGCCGCTTAGCAGCAAACCAAATAGCAAATTAATGACAAGCGAAACAACGGAACGAACAACGCTTCGATTAAATAAAACCTGTAGAAGGTTAATTAAAAGGGAGAGATAGGATAAGCCGACCGCTCAGCACCATTCGCTGGCGCCGCAAACTAACCGAGATTGCCATTGCGGCATATTCGGTTGTTCGTAAAAAACGGAGCGGCTGCGCAGTGCCGTAGAGATGCGTCACTGCGCAAGCACCATTGTCATTAGCGGGCTTGCAGTCGAACCCGCCACGATCAGGGCCTTGCCGAAGCGGTCTTAGAAAGGCAGCTTCATGCCGGGAGGAAGTTGCATGCCCGCAGTCATGCCGGACATTTTTTCCTGGCTGCTCTGCTCGATCTTGCGCACCGCATCGTTGACTGCGGCGGCGATCAGGTCCTCGAGGATTTCCTTATCTTCCTGCATCAGGCTATCGTCCAGGCTGACGCGCTTGACATCGTGTCGACCGGTCATCACCACGCTGACCAAGCCGGCGCCGGATTGTCCGGTCACTTCGGCATTCGCCAACTCTTCCTGCATCTTCTGCATTTTTTCCTGCATCTGCTGGGCCTGCTTCATCAGGCCGGCCATGCCACCTTTCATCATGGTGCTAGTCCTCGGTAATCAGGGGGTTACTGGAGTATCCAGGGGTTCGATGCTGTCCGCGCGGATGACCGCGGCGAACTGCTGAATCATCTGTTGCACCACCGGGTCGTTATGGATCGAGGCCTCGGCTTCGCGCTGGCGATTGGCGCGCTTGCGCGCGGCCGCCTGTGCCGGGGTTTCCTGTTCGGGCTTGCGCAGCTCGATCTGCACAACCAGCTCACGCCCATGGTATTGGTTCAGCGCATCGTTCAAACGACGCTGCTGAGTCGCGTTGAACAATGCGCTATGACCGGGGTCGAGGTGCAATAACCAGTTATCGCCCTCCACCGCCATCAGGGTGCAGTTGGCGCCGATGCTGCCGGTCATCCCGGACAGGCCGAGCTTGGGGAACAGCTCCAACCAGTCCGCAGCCAGCCCGGTCGCTGGTTGTGCGGCGGGAACGACTTCCGGCTCGGGCGCGGGCTCGCTGGCCACAGCATCGAAGTCATAATCGAACGACTCGGCGTCCATTTCCACATAATCGTAATCGCCCGGCGGCGGTTCATCGTCACCCTCGACGGGCATTTCACCTGGTTCCGCGAGGCTCTCGCCCAATGGCGGCAACGGCTCGACCGGGGCCGCCACCGGCTCGGCGACAACCCGTGGCTCCTCCCATGGCAGGTCCTCGACCGGCGCGACCGGCTCCGCTTGCACCAATGCGGGCTGGGCGGCGGGCGGCGCCATCGGTTCCGGCAGATCGACCGGCAGCGCATTGGACAACACCGGCGCCGCTGGCGGTTCCACAGCGAGCGGTGCCGGCGCAATCGATTCGACGCTCCTAACCGGCTCGACAGCCGTCTGCGCCGCCGGAGCGCTCACAGGCGCGGGCGTGGTCGTTTCAAGTACGGGCTCGGGCGTAGCGATAGCCGGCGCGACCATAGCGGCGCCGGCCACTGGATTGGGGCGGGGATCAGCAGTGGCCTGGCTAATCCCTAGCGGCTTTAGCGCCACCCTGGGCACGGCATCCGTGCCCGCGGGACGAAACGCCAACATCCGCAACAGCACCATCTCGAAGCCGCTACGGGGATCCGGCGCCAGCGGTAGATCGCGACGACCGATCAGCCCCATCTGGTAATAGAACTGCACATCCTCCGCGGGCAAGACTTCGGCCAACGCCAGCACCCGCTCGCGATCGCCCTGGCCATTGTCGATGGCGTCGGGCATGGCCTGGGCGATGGCCACGCGGTGCAACACATTGAGTATTTCCGCCAGCACGCCGTTCCAGTCCGGCCCCTGCTCGGCCAGGTGGCGCACGGCCTCGATAAGCGCACGCGCATCGCCCTCGAGCAACGCCTGCAATACGCCGTAGACCTGGCCGTGATCGAGGGTACCGAGCATTGCCCGCACGTCGGCCGCCAGCACTTTGCCCTCGCCAAACGCGATGGCCTGGTCGGTCAGGCTCATGGCATCGCGCATCGAGCCGTCGGCGGCGCGGCCGAGCAACCAGAGCGCGTCGTCCTCGAAGGGGATATTTTCCGCAGCCAATACATGGCTGAGATGCTCGACCACCCGCTCGGGCGGCATGTTCTTCAGCGAGAACTGCAAGCAACGCGAAAGAATGGTGACCGGCAGCTTCTGCGGGTCGGTGGTGGCCAACAGGAATTTGACGTGGGGCGGCGGCTCTTCCAGCGTCTTCAGCAAGGCATTGAACGAGTGCGACGACAGCATGTGCACTTCGTCGATCAGATAAACCTTGAAGCGGCCGCGGCTCGGCGAATACTGCACGTTGTCGAGCAGTTCGCGGGTGTCTTCGACCTTGGTCCGGCTGGCGGCGTCGACTTCGATCAGGTCGACGAAACGGCCCTCGTCGATCTCCTTGCAGATCGAGCACACCCCACAAGGCGTAGAGCTGATGCCCGTCTCGCAGTTCAGGCACTTGGCGATGATCCGCGCAATGGTGGTCTTGCCCACGCCGCGGGTGCCGGTAAACAGATAGGCATGATGCAGGCGCTGGCTATCCAGGGCGTTGATCAGCGCCTTGAGCACATGGGTCTGGCCAACCATTTCGCGAAACGAGCGCGGACGCCATTTACGTGCAAGAACCTGATAACTCATTGAAAACCGTCACGAGAGAGAAGCAAAAGTGGGCTAATCCTAGCGGAGCATCGCCTAAATTGCATCCGATGCGCCAATCGGCATGGTAAGAGACGACCAACCACCGATATCGCTGGCTAAAATTTAATCGAACCGTTACTATCCGCGCCGTTCGTACCACGCTGTAAGTCTATCGGCCTCGCGCCTCCTCGATGGTTCCGTTAAAGCCCGCATCCGACTCCGATGCCACGACGCTTTACACGACCCCACCCTGCTGACTGATCTGGCCGTCCCGCATAAGCGTTGACTCAGCCAGCCTCCGAAGTACCGACCAGGCTCGACGTCCGAAGATTTCGGAACTTTTGCCTGCAGTCCCGCTCCCACTAGCTAATCCCCTCGAGCCTACTCGAGTGCTTGGAGCTTTATTCAGCGCAATGACGCGCCCGTTGTTCAGGAACACCAAAATGCATACACAACATCAAATCCAGGACGCCATGCGCATCCTTTCCAACGCCTTCGCCCCTTTTGCCTGCCATATCATGGCGGCCCGCAAAGGCAACTTCAGCTTTACCGTCGTCGATCAGACCGGTGTCGCCAAGCACAGCCAACGCCTGTATCCCGAGCAATACAGCAGCGAGTGCCTGCCCCGGGTCATCGAGCGAGCGAAGCAGTCGCTGAAGGCCTGAGGGCATCGGCGACACGCCAGGTCGAACTTACCGAGCGAATGGGCGTCCAACCTGATCACCTTCAGGATGGAGTACGGTATGGAAAGCAGAAACCGGCAGCTCGCCGAAACCTTGTTCGCCCCTCTGCGTGTCACCTTCAGCCCCCCTCGCCCCGATGGCGGCATCATCCTGGCACTGCTCGACGCCAGTGACGCCACCGCCTATAGCCGGGTGATCAGCGCCGCTCAACAGGACACCCAGGCCTTCGCCCAAAGCCTGGAAGACATCCGCCTCGAGCTCGCCTTACGCGCCGGCAATATTCCAGCCGACATGCGTAAAGCGCTGAAGGAGCAGGACAGCGTACTCAGCTATGACCTGAGCTGAACGCCTAAACCAAAAGCCCCGCGCGAGTCGAACTGGCGCGGGGCTTTTTGCCGCCCGCCACACAACGGACACGGCAATACGGCGAAGCGAGCACGCACCGTGGCTTCACGCGAATTCTTCAAAGGATGTTTACAGCAACAGCCCGAACGGGCTTAGAGATGGAGGCGACCCCACCAGCCACACCCCGGCACACAATGTCACCGCTGCGGCTGCTCCCTTCCAGGCCTGACCGGGTTCACGGCTGATCGTTGCGGGGGGACCGGCAGGGCCACCATAACGCAGCTCGCCTTGTCGCTGCGAGCCGCGCCATTGTACCGGCTTGTTTTGAACTTACAACCACTTAGCGCTGTTTAGCAGTGTTTGCCGCGCCCATCGCGGCAGCTCTGCCACGCGGCGAACCGATAGCCGAGAGACGCCTTCATGGCGCAAGGATGTAATGCCGAGCGCCCGAAATCGCAGTAACCTGCGCGGGGCATTTTTCCATGCCCATCACCCTTAAGGAGCAACCCCATGGCCATGACCAAAGACCAACTGATCAGCGATATCGCCGAAGCCACCGACTCGCCGAAAAGCACCATTCGCGCCGTGCTCGAACAACTCAGCGAGATCGTCAGCGATGCCTTGGAAAACGGCGAGGAAATCACCCTGCCCGGTATCGGCAAGCTGAAGGTCAGCGAGCGCCCGGCGCGTACCGGCCGTAACCCGCAGACCGGCAAAGCGATCGAAATCGCCGCCAAGAAAGTGGTCAAGTATGTGCCGGCCAAGGCCCTGAGCGACGCGATCAACTAGTACCGCGGCTTGGCGGGCCTGACTGACCCGCCAGCATCAGAGCCCGATACCAAACCCCTCGAGCACCTTCACGAACTCGCTTTCGTCGAGCACCCTGAGCCCCAGTTCATTGGCCTTGGCCAACTTGGAGCCGGCACCCGGCCCGGCCACCACGCAGGTGGTCTTCGCCGAAACCGAACCGGCGACCTTGGCGCCCAACCCCTCCAGTTTATCCTTGGCCTGATCGCGGCTCAGCACTTCCAGGCTGCCGGTCAACACCCAGGTCTGCCCGGCCAGTGGCAGCCCCTCGACCGACTTGCGCTCGCTTTGCCAGTGCATGCCGAATTCGCGTAGCTGCGCCTCGATAGCCCGGGCCAGGGCGACATTGCCCTGGTCGGCGAAAAATTCGCGCAGGGCTTGCTTGGCTTTCTCGTTGAGGCCTTTCATCACGCTCAGCTCCAACCAGTCCTTGCTGAGGGCGATCAGGCCGTCGAGGTCGCCGACCTTCTCCGCCAGGTTCTTCGCCCCGGTGCTGGCGATGCCGGCGATATTCAACTTGTCGATAAACCCGGCGAAGGTCGCGCAGGCGGCGAATTCGGCGTGCACATCGCCCTCTTCCTGCAACTCCACGCCGCGCTCGCGCAGTTGCCGGATCACCGTGCGATTATGGGGATCCTCGAAGAAGCTATGGATTTCGTGGGCCACCTCCAGGCCGACATCCGGCAGATAGATCAGCACCTCCGGCAATGCCCGGCCGATACGCTCCAGCGAGCCGAGCGCACGGGCCAGCAGCTTGGCGGTTTCCTCGCCGACATCGGGAATGCCGAGGGCGAAGATGAAGCGTGCGAGCAGCGGCTTCCTACTCGCATCGATGGACGCCAGCAGATTCTTCGTCGACAGCTCGGCGAAGCCTTCCAGCTCGACCACCTGCTCAAAGGTCAGGGTGTAGAGATCGGCCGGCGAGCCGACCAACCCCTTGTCCACCAACTGCTCGACGATCTTGTCGCCAAGGCCGTCGATATCCATGGCACGGCGCGAGACGAAATGAATGATCGCCTGCTTGAGCTGGGCCTGGCAGGCCAGGCGGCCGACACAGCGATAGATCGAACCTTCGCTGACCGACTCCTTGCCTTTGCTGCGCTTGATCAACTGGGTGCGTTCCACCGCCGAGCCGCATACCGGGCAGTGCTCCGGCACCTGTACGGCGATGGCATCGGCCGGGCGACGCTCGGCGATAACGCCGAGAACTTGCGGGATCACATCACCGGCGCGGCGTACGATCACACTGTCGCCGATCATCACGCCCAGGCGCGCCACTTCATCCATGTTATGCAGGGTCGCATTGGATACGGTGACACCGGCCACCTGTACCGGCTTGAACCGCGCCACCGGCGTGATGGCGCCGGTGCGGCCGACCTGGAATTCGACGCCGAGCAGCTCGGTGATTTCTTCCCGCGCTGGAAACTTATGGGCAATGGCCCAGCGCGGTTCGCGGGCGCGGAAGCCCAGCTCGCGCTGCTGACCGATATCGTTGACCTTGAATACCACGCCGTCGATCTCATAGGCCAAGGCATCGCGGCGCTCGCCGATATCGCGGTAATAGTCCCGGCACTCTTCGACGCCCTTGGCGATTTTCAGCTCGCGGCTGATCGGCAGCCCCCAGCGCTTCAACGCTTGCAACAGCTCGAAATGGGTTTTCGGCAGCTCGCCATCGCTGCGCCCGACGCCATAGGCGCACAGCTCCAGCGGGCGACTGGCGGTAATCCGCGGGTCGAGCTGGCGCAGACTGCCGGCAGCGGCGTTGCGCGGGTTGGCGAAGGTCTTGCCACCGGCTCCCAGTTGCCGCGCGTTAAGCGCTTCGAAGCCAGCCTTGGGCATGAAGATTTCGCCGCGCACCTCCAGCACCGGCGGCCAATCCTCGCCATGCAGCTTGAGCGGGATATTACGGATGGTGCGCACGTTGGCGCTGATGTCTTCGCCGGTACTGCCGTCGCCGCGGGTGGCGCCGCGGACCAGATGGCCGTTCTCGTAAAGCAGACTGACCGCCAGACCATCGAGCTTGGGTTCGCAGCTGTACTCCACCGCCACGCCATCGCCGAACAGATCGCCAGCCGGCAGATCCAGGCCCTCGCGCACGCGGCGGTCGAAGTCGAGCAGATCCTGTTCCTCGAAGGCGTTGCCCAGACTGAGCATCGGCACTTCGTGGCGCACCTGGCCGAAGGCCGCCAGCGCAGCGCCGCCGACCCGCTGGGTCGGCGATTCGGCGGTGACCAGTTCGGGATGTTCGGTCTCCAGCGCCTTCAGCTCGTTGAACAGGCGGTCGTACTCGGCGTCCGGCACGCTCGGCTCGTCGAGTACGTAGTAGCGGTAGTTGTGCTGGTCGATTTCGCTGCGCAGTTGAGCGATACGTTCGGCGGCGGTCTGGGCGTCGGTCATGGTTGTGCTTCTCGAAAACGAAAAGAGCAGCCGCAGCTGCTCTTCCCTCCCTCACCCGAACGGGTCGAGGGGTCAATGCCAGGGGAAACGCCTTGGCGTCACCCCACCTGGATCAGCGCTTGGTGGTCAGCTGCTTGCGCTCGTACTCGACGATGCGTTGACGGTAATGCTCGATGGTTTGCGCGGTCATTACGCTGCGCTGATCGTCTTTCAGCTCGCCGTTCAATTCATGGGCCAGCTTGCGCGCCGCCGCCACCATCACATCGAACGCCTGCTTGGGGTGGCGCGGGCCGGGCAGACCGAGGAAGAAGCTCACCGCGCGGGTGCTGAAGCCTTCGATATCATCCAGATCGAAAGTACCCGGCTTGAGTGCGTTGGCCATGGAGAACAGCACTTCGCCATTACCGGCCATGCTCTCGTGGCGATGGAAAATATCCATCTCGCCGAAACGCAGGCCGCTTTCCAGAATATTTTGCAGCAGCGCCGGCCCCTTGAAACCGTCACCATCACGGGCGATCACATTGATCACCAGCACTTCCTCCACGGGTGGGAGTTCCTTGCTCGGTGCCGGTGCCGCACTCGCGAACTTTTCGCTGCCCTCATCGACCGGGTTGAGCAAGGTCGGCACGGGCTCGTCCAAGCCCAGGTTCAAATCGCCCTGCTGCGGTTCGCCCGAACGCCGGCGATTCAATTCGCGGGCGCTCATCGACGGCAAATCTTCCTCGTCGAACGAGGGTTCCTGATTGCGATTGACGACTCGTGGCGGGCTCAGCAGATCCGGGTCGCCATCATCGTCCGGGATATTGGCGAAACTGCGATCAAGTTTGAATTTGAGCTTGCCCTTGCCACCGCGCATACGCCGCCAGCCGTCAAAAAGAATGCCAGCGATCACAATAATGCCGATAACGATCAGCCACTCGCGCAGACCGAATTCCATGAAATACCTGAACCCCTAATAATAATTGTATGAATTGAGGGCATCCTGCCCTTGTTTCATTAATGCTGTAAGCCAATGCCGGTTGCCTGTTCGACAGGCATGGGGCGAATAATACTGGGGCAATAAGCTAGCACGACGAAAGGCAACTTTACACCGGCGCTCGCATCAGGCCTCGACCATTGCCAGCGCCTCCTCCACGTCGACCGCCACCAAGCGCGAACAGCCCGGCTCGTGCATGGTCACCCCCATCAACTGGTCGGCCATTTCCATGGCGATCTTGTTGTGGGTGATATAGATGAATTGCACTTTCTCCGACATTTCTTTTACCAAGCGCGCATAACGTCCAACGTTGGCATCGTCCAAAGGCGCATCCACTTCATCGAGCATGCAGAACGGCGCCGGATTGAGCTGGAAGATGGCGAATACCAAGGCCAGCGCGGTCAGCGCCTTTTCCCCGCCGGAGAGCAGATGAATGGTGCTGTTCTTCTTACCCGGCGGACGCGCCATGATAGTTACACCGGTATCGAGTAGATCTTCGCCGGTGAGTTCCAAATATGCGTTGCCTCCACCGAAAACTTTAGGGAACAGCGCCTGCAGTCCGCCGTTGATCTGATCGAAGGTTTCCTTGAAACGATTGCGGGTTTCCTTGTCGATCTTGCGAATGACATTTTCCAGGGTCTCCAGCGCCTCCTCCAGATCAGCGTTCTGCGCATCCAGATAGCGCTTGCGCTCGGATTGTTGCTGATACTCGTCGATGGCCGCCAGGTTGATCGGGCCGAGGCGCTGGATGCGCCCCGAAAGACGCTCCAGCTCTTCCTCCCAGGCACTTTCGCCGGCGCCCTCCGGCAACGTGGCGAGCACGCCGTGGAGGTCGTAGTTGTCTTCCAGCAACTGGTCCTGCAGAGCCTTGCGCCGTACCGTCAGCGATTGCCAATCCATGCGCTGCTGTTCCAGCTGGCCACGCAGCAATTGCGCTTGCTGCTCGGCCTGGGTCCGGCGCTTTTCCGCGTCGCGCAGCTCGCGGTCGGCGTCTTCCAGGGCCAATCGCGCCAGCTTCAGCTCTTCCTCGACGCCCATGCGTTTGTCGAGCAGCTCTTCGAGTTTCAGGCGCAGCTCCTCCAGCGGCGCCTCGCCCTCCTCCAGATTCAAGTTGAGCTGTTCGCGCTTCTCGTGCAGGCGCTCGGCCTGCAACTCCAGGCGCTCCAGGGCCTGGCGGGTCGAGTCGTGTTGCGCCTTCAACGAGCCCATGCGCACGGCGAGCTGATGGGCATGGTCCTTGTGCTGACGGGCTTCCTGGCGCACCCGGTCGAGCCGCTCGCGTAGCGCGTCGCGACTGGCCAGCAGGGTTTCGCGGCGTTCGTTGTCGACGGCCATGGCGTCCAGCGCGTCCTGCAACTGCAAACGCGATTCGCCCAGTTGCTCGTGCTCGATTTCGCGCTGCTCGGTCAGCTCCGCCAGCTCGCTGTCGAGGCGACGACGGCGCAGGGTCAGTTGTTCGACCTTGGCTTGGCCGGCCGACAGCTGCGCTTTCAATTCGCCCAGGGTGCGGGCGCGGTCCTGCAACTGGCGACGCTGCTGCTCGCGCAGCTCCTCCTGTTGGCGCTGGTTCTCGCGCAGGCTCAGCAAGCGCTCGTCGAGCAGCGCCAGCGCCGCTTCGCGCTCCCCGCACTCGAGGCTCAGGCGTTCGAGCTCCTGCCCGCGGGCGAGCACACCGCTTTCCGCCTCGCTGGCACGCCGCACGCGCAAGAAATGCCGACCGACCCAGTAGCCGTCGCGGCTGATCAGGCTTTCGTCGTCAGCCAGCACCGCGCGGCCGGCCAGGGCTTCGTCCAACGACTCCACCGGTTTGACCTTGGCCAGCCAGGGCGCCAGGTCGACGCCGGCTTCGACCTTGTCCAGCAGGCTGCCGGCGACCCGCGTGCCGCCCTTGCCCGGGCAGGCCAGGCGTAGATCGCCTTGGATCAGGCCGGCGAAATCGAGGCCGCCGAGTTTTTGTACGTGGGCATCGTCGAGCAAGACCGCTTGCAGGTCGGCGCCGAGCACGGTTTCCACCGCCAGCTCCCAACCGGCCTCGACCCGCAGGCCTTCGGCCAGGCGCGGACGTTCGTTGAGCCGCTGTTCGCGCAACCAGTCGCCCGCACCTTTGCCAGGGTCCAATGCGGCTTGCTGCAGGGCTTCCAGCGAGGCCAGGCGACCGTTCAGGCGTTGCAGTTCGCCTTGCGCCTGCTGCTGAGCCTGCCCGGCCTGCTGGAGTTCGTCACGCAACTGCTGCAAGCGTTCGGCCTGCTGCTCTTCGGCAAGCTGCAGCTCTTCGAGACTCAGTTCGTTGGCGGCGATCTGCTCGCTCAATTCGAGAATCGCCGCGTCTTCGGGATCGGCGGCCAGTTGCTGCGATTCATCGCTGAGGCGCCGCTGGCGTTCGGCCAGGCGCTCCAGGCTCTGCTCCAACTGCTGAATCCGCGATTGCTGCACTTCGGCCTGGCGCCGCGGCTCGGCGCTGTGCTGGTTGAAGCCGTCCCACTGTTCCTGCCAGCCGTGCATCGCGGTTTCGGCCTCTTCCAGCGCAGCAGCGGCCTCTTCGGCCGCGGCGGCGGTCAGTTCCTGCTCGGGTTCGAGCATGGCCAATTCTTCGCCCAGGGTCGCCAACAAGGTGCGGTCGTGGCCCAGGTGCGATTCGGTCTCCAGGCGCGCGCGCTCGGACTCGCGCAGATCGTCCTGCAATTGGCGCAAGCGCTGCTGGCCGTGCTGGATGCTCTGCTCGACCCGGGCGATATCGCCGCCGACCGAATAAAAACGCCCCTGCACCAGGTTGAAGCGCTCGGACAACTCATGGTGGCCGTCGCGCAGGCGTTCGATGCTGGCATCGGCGTTGCGCTGTTCGGCGACCAGGGCTTCGAAACTGATTTCCTGAGTGCCGATAACCGCTTCGCGCTGGCCGACCTGCTCATTCAGCGCCTGCCAACGCAGGGCGGTGAGCTGGGCCTTGAGCTGGCGCTCTTCGGCCTTGTACTGCTGATACTTCTCGGCGGCCTGGGCCTGGCGATGCAGGCGTTCCAGTTGACGCTCCAGCTCCTCGCGCAGGTCGGTCAGGCGCGCCAGGTTCTCGTGGGTGCGGCGGATGCGGTTCTCGGTCTCGCGGCGGCGCTCCTTGTATTTGGAGATGCCGGCGGCTTCCTCGATGAAATTGCGCAAATCCTCGGGCTTGGCTTCGATCAGCTTGGAGATCATCCCCTGTTCGATGATCGAGTAGCTGCGCGGGCCCAGGCCGGTGCCGAGGAAGATATCGGTGATATCGCGGCGGCGGCACTTGGTGCCGTTGAGGAAATAGGTGTTCTGCGAATCGCGGGTTACGCGACGACGGATGGAGATTTCGTTATAGCCGGCGTACTCGCCAGTCAGGGTGCCGTCGGAATTGTCGAAGACCAGCTCGATGCTGGCCTGGGTCACCGGTTTACGGGTGTTGGAGCCATTGAAGATGACATCGGTCATCGACTCGCCACGGAGGTTCTTCGCCGAACTCTCGCCCATCACCCAGCGCACGGCATCGATGATGTTGGACTTGCCGCAGCCATTGGGCCCGACCACCGCCGCCATATTGCTCGGAAAGGTCACCGTGGTCGGGTCGACGAAGGACTTGAAGCCCGCCAACTTGATGCATTTAAGCCGCATGTACAGCCATCCTTAGCGCGCCAGCAGCAGCTGGCAATGGCGGAATCGGTTCGGCCACTCCGGCGCCACGGCGTTCGAACGCCTGGCGGACCTTCTGTCTACGAGTGCGCTCGCACGCTTGCGGCTCACCACGGGCAATGCGCTCAGCAAGGTGATGAGCGATCCGCTCAGCGAAGCTGCCGGGTGCCTGGAAGGTCATGATTTTCCTTCGGAATCGTGGAGAACGCGGGGCGCGAGTGTAACACAGGGTATTGGCCGGCCAAGATACGCGGACGGGGCTTTCCGGCGCGCGGCAGCCTGTCGACAACCCCCTGTCGCATGCCCGGCGTAGTGGCCCCGTAGTTGGCATAAAAGCCGCTACCTTTTAACTCGGTCTCTGGGTTTTTCGCGCTCATAACCGAATCGCATGACAAGCACTTGACCACAGAGTCAAATATTTATTGACCCTAAAGTCAGAAATCTCTAGATTTAGCCCATGCCAGGCCGCGCCAAAGCGTCGCACCCTCCGTGCAGCCGTTTTGGCAAAGCCTGATAAGAGAACAATAAAGTGCCTGGAGGTCGTCCTTGATCCAGTTTTTACTCAACCGGGAGCTGCGCACCGAGCATGCCCTGGACCCAAACGTCACCGTGCTGCAGTACTTGCGTGAGCATGTCGGCAAATCCGGCACCAAAGAAGGCTGCGCTTCGGGCGATTGTGGCGCCTGCACCGTGGTGGTCGGCGAACTGGATGGCGAACGCGTGCGTTATCGCACGCTGAACTCCTGCCTGACCTTCGTCTCTTCCCTGCACGGCAAGCAACTGATCAGCGTCGAAGACCTCAAGCACCAGGGCCAACTGCACAGCGTGCAACAGGCGATGGTCGACTGCCATGGTTCGCAGTGCGGCTTCTGCACGCCGGGCTTCGTCATGTCGCTGTTCGCTTTGCAGAAAAACTCCGAGGGTTTCGACAAGGCCGAGACCCTGGAAGCCCTGGCCGGCAACCTGTGCCGCTGCACCGGCTATCGGCCGATCATCGATGCCGCCGAGCAGGCCTGCTGCCAGAAGGCGCCGGATCAGTTCGATGCCGCCGAAGCGCAGACCGTCGCGCAACTGAAAGCCATCACCCCGCGCGATACCGCCGAACTCAATAGCGGCGACAAGCGCTGCCTGCTGCCGCTGACCGTCGCCGACCTCGCCGACCTTTACGCCGCCAATCCCGGAGCGCGCCTGCTCGCCGGCGGCACCGACCTGGCCCTGGAAGTCACCCAGTTCCACCGCGAGCTGCCGGTGATGATCTATGTCGGCCATATCGAATCGATGAAGCGCGTGGAAGTGACCGCCGAGCACATCGAGATCGGCGCGGCCACCGTGCTGTCCGACTGCTATGCCGCCTTGGCCGAGGAATACCCGGACTTCGGCGAGTTGCTGCACCGTTTCGCCTCGCTGCAGATCCGTAACCAGGGCACCCTGGGCGGCAATATCGGCAACGCCTCGCCAATCGGCGACGCCCCGCCGCTGCTGATCGCCCTCGGCGCGCAGATCGTCCTGCGCAAGGGCAACGAGACGCGCCGCCTGCCGATCGAGGATTACTTCCTCGACTACAAGGTGACCGCCCGCCAGGAAGCCGAATTCATCGAGAAGATCATCGTGCCGCGCGCCCAGCGCAATCAGGCGTTCCGCGCCTACAAGGTATCCAAGCGTCTGGACGACGATATTTCCGCGGTCTGCGCCGCCTTCAACCTGCGTATCGAAGACGGCGTGGTACAGGACGCGCGTATCGCCTTCGGCGGCATGGCGGCGATTCCCAAGCGCGCCGCCGCCTGCGAAGCCGCCCTGCTCGGCTGCGCCTGGTACCCGGCGGAGATCGAACGTGCCTGCGCAGCATTGGCGGAGGATTTCACTCCGCTGAGCGACTTCCGCGCCAGCAAGGAATACCGCCTGCTCACCGCGCAGAACCTGCTGCGTAAATTCTTCCTCGAGCTAAACGCTCCCGAAGTCGAAACCCGGGTGACCGCCTATGTCTAACCATGTATTGAAAACCCAGGCAGAACTGGCCGAGCTGTTCCGCGTCGATATCACCACCGGCGTCGGCAAGAGCGTGAAGCACGAGAGCGCGGACAAGCATGTGTCCGGCGAAGCCGTGTATGTCGACGACCGCCTGGAGTTCCCCAATCAGCTGCACGTCTATGCCCGCATGAGCGACCGCGCCCATGCACGCATCGTCAGTATCGACACCGCGCCCTGCTACAAGATTCCTGGCGTGGCCATCGCCATCACCAGCAAGGATGTACCCGGCCAGTTGGATATCGGCCCGGTGGTCGCCGGCGATCCGCTGCTGGCCGACGGCAAGGTCGAATATGTCGGCCAGGTGGTCATTGCCGTCGGCGCCGACAGCCTGGAAACCGCGCGCAAGGCGGCCATGGCGGCGATCATCGAATACGAAGACCTGGAACCGGTGCTCGACGTGGTCGATGCGCTGCACAAGAAGCATTTCGTCCTCGACAGCCATCAGCACAAGATCGGCGATTCCGCTACCGAACTGGCCACCGCGCCGCAGCGCCTGCAAGGCAGCCTGCATATCGGCGGCCAGGAACATTTCTACCTGGAAACCCAGATTTCCTCGGTGATGCCCACCGAAGACGGCGGCATGATCGTCTACACCTCGACGCAGAATGCCACCGAGGTGCAGAAGCTGGTCGCCGAAGTGCTCGGCGTGCCGATGCACAAGATCGTCATCGACATGCGCCGCATGGGCGGCGGTTTCGGCGGCAAGGAAACCCAGGCCGCCGGGCCGGCGTGCCTGTGCGCAGTGATCGCCCATCTCACCGGGCGGCCGACCAAGATGCGCCTGCCGCGCATGGAAGACATGAGCATCACCGGCAAGCGCCACCCCTTCTATGTCGAGTACGACGTCGGCTTCGACGACGATGGTCTGCTGCACGGCATTCAGATCGAACTGGCCGGTAACTGCGGCTACTCGCCGGACCTGTCCGGCTCGATCGTCGACCGCGCGATGTTCCACTCGGACAACGCCTACTTCCTCGGCAACGCCACCATCAACGGTCATCGCTGCAAGACCAACACCGCCTCGAACACTGCCTACCGCGGCTTCGGCGGCCCACAGGGGATGGTCGCCATCGAGGAAATCATGGACGCCGTGGCGCGCAAGCTGGGCAAGGACCCGCTGGAAGTGCGCAAGCTCAACTACTACGGCAAGGACGAGCGCAACGTCACCCATTACCACCAGACCGTCGAGCACAACGTCATCCATGAGATGACCGCCGAGCTGGAAGAAAGCAGCGAGTACGCCAAGCGCCGCGAAGAAATCCGCGCCTTCAATGCCAAGAGCCCGGTATTGAAGAAAGGCCTGGCGCTGACCCCAGTGAAATTCGGCATCAGCTTTACCGCTACGTTCCTTAATCAGGCCGGCGCGCTTATCCATATCTACACCGACGGTTCGATCCACCTGAACCACGGCGGCACCGAGATGGGCCAGGGCCTCAACACCAAGGTCGCGCAGATCGTCGCCGAGGTGCTGCAGGTCGATATCTCGCGCATCCAGATCACCGCGACCAACACCGACAAGGTGCCAAACACCTCGCCGACCGCCGCCTCCTCGGGCGCCGACCTGAATGGCAAGGCCGCACAGAACGCCGCCGAAACCATCAAGCAGCGCCTGGTCGACTTCCTGGTGCGCGAATACAAGGTGACCCCGGAAGACGTCGAGTTCCGCAACGGCCAGGTGCGCGTGCGCGATCTGTTCCTGAGCTTCGAGGAAGTGATCCAGAAGGCCTATTTCGCCCAGGTTTCGCTGTCCTCCACCGGCTTCTACCGCACGCCGAAAATCTACTACGACCGCGACAAGGCCGCGGGTCGGCCGTTCTACTACTTCGCCTACGGCGCGGCCTGCGCCGAGGTGATCGTCGATACCCTGACCGGCGAATACAAGATGCTGCGCACCGACATCCTGCACGACGTCGGCGCCTCGCTGAACCCGGCCATCGATATCGGCCAGGTCGAAGGTGCGTTCGTCCAGGGCATGGGCTGGCTGACCATGGAAGAGCTGGTGTGGAACGGCAAAGGTAAGCTGATGACCAATGGCCCGGCGAGCTACAAGATCCCCGCCATCGCCGATATGCCGCTGGATCTGCGGGTCAAGCTGGTGGAGAACCGCAAGAATCCGGAAGACACGGTGTTCCACTCCAAGGCCGTGGGCGAGCCACCGTTCATGCTCGGTATCGCCGTGTGGTGCGCGATCAAGGATGCGGTGGCCAGTCTCGCCGACTACCGGGTGCAACCGAATATCGATGCCCCGGCCACGCCTGAGCGCGTGCTTTGGGGCGTGGAGCAACTGAAGAAACTGCAGCAGCCGGCCAAGGCCGCGGCGGTAGTCGAGATCGAAACAGCCTGAACGTAGCCCGGATGAAATCCGGGAGCTGAGTAGCAGGCGACAAATTCTCCCCGGATTGCATCCGGGCTACGGAACCAAACAGGTGTAGAACAATGACAAAACACACCGAACCGAATAGCCAACCGACCCGGCCGGTGCCGGTTCCGATACTGGATCCGTCACCGAGCAACTGGCGCCTACCGCGCCCGGGGCAAACGCCGCCAACCTGGAGGCTGAGCAAATGAGCTGGATCAGCGCCCTCGCCGAGCTGCAGCAGCAAGGCACGCCCTGCGTGCTGGTGACCATTATCGAAGAGCGCGGCTCGACCCCGCGCAATGCCGGCTCGAAGATGGTGGTCACCATGGATCGCATCTTCGAAACCATCGGCGGCGGTCATCTGGAATACAAGGCGATGGAACTGGCCCGCGAGATGCTTGAGCAGCGCAGTCAGGACACCCGCCTGGAGCGTTTCAGCCTGGGCGCCAGCCTCGGCCAATGCTGCGGCGGCGCCACTGTGCTGCTGTTCGAACCCATGGGTCAGCCCCAGGCGCAGATCGCCGTATTCGGCGCCGGCCATGTCGGTCGCGCCCTGGTGCCGCTGCTTGCCAGCCTGCCGTGCAAGGTGCGCTGGATCGACTCGCGGGAAAACGAATTCCCCGAGCAGATTCCCAGCGGCGTGGAAAAAGTGGTCGAAGACGAGGTGGTCGACGAGGTCGAGCGCATGCCGGCCGGCAGCTACTACATCGTCATGACCCACAACCACCAGCTCGATCTGGAACTGACCGCGGCGATTCTCAAGCGCAACGATTTCGCCTACTACGGGCTGATCGGCTCGAAGAGCAAACGCGCCAAATTCGAACACCGCCTGCGCGAGCGCGGCGTGGCCCCTGAAGTGATGCAACGGATGCGTTGCCCCCTGGGCCTGCCTGAAGTGAAAGGCAAGCTGCCGATCGAAATAGCCGTATCCATCGCCGGCGAGGTGATCGCCACCTATAACGCCGCTTTCGGCCAGGACGTGAAAAAGGGCAAATCGAGCGTCACCAAATTGCTGCCTGACAGCCGCCGGAGCCAAGCCGGACACCCGTAGGTTGGTGTTGAGCGAAGCGATACCCAACAAGGAGTGCATAGCACTCCGCTCGACGGTCTAGCTTGTGGCTCGGCTCGCGAGCGCTGTGTTGGGCTTCGCGGAGCTCAGCCCAACCTACACGCATTTCCGTCCGCATCATCGAATCAACTGATTTCAACGAGAGTCCCATGACCACCAACATCAAAGCCTACCGCGCCGCCATCCTGCACAGCATCGCCGACCCCGCCGTGGTCGGCATCGAGCAGTCCTACGAGTATTTCGAGGATGGCGTGCTGGTTATCGAAAACGGTCAGGTCGCCCGCGTCGGCCATGCCGCCGAATTATTGCCGTCGCTCAAGGGCATCGAGCTGACCGAATACCGCGACGCGCTGATCACCCCCGGTTTTATCGACACCCATATCCACTACCCGCAAACCGGGATGATCGCCTCCTACGGCGAACAGTTACTGGATTGGCTGAACACCTACACCTTCCCCACCGAAAAGCAGTTCGCCGACAAGGCCCATGCCGCCGACGTGGCCGGGATCTTCCTCAAGGAGCTGCTGCGCAACGGCACCACCACCGCCCTGGTGTTCGGCAGCGTGCACAAGCAATCGGTGGACGCCTTCTTCGAAGCCGCCGAGACGCTGAACCTGCGGATGATCGCCGGCAAGGTGCTGATGGACCGCAACGCCCCGGACTACCTGACCGATACGCCGGAATCGGGCTATGCCGAGAGCAAGGAGCTGATCGAACGCTGGCACGGCAAGGGTCGCCTGCATTACGCCGTCACCCCGCGCTTCGCCCCGACCAGCACGCCGGAACAACTGACCCTGGCCGGCAAGCTGCTCGGTGAATACTCGGATTTGTATATGCACACCCACCTGTCGGAGAACCGCCAGGAGATCGAATGGGTCAAGGCGCTGTTCCCCGAACGTAGCGGCTACCTCGATGTGTACGATCACTACAAGCTGATCGGCCCGCGCGCGGTGTTCGCCCATGGCGTGCACCTGTGCGACGAGGAATGCCAGCGCCTGGCCGAGACCGGCTCGGCGGTGGCCTTCTGCCCGACCTCCAACCTGTTCCTCGGCAGCGGTCTGTTCGACCTGAGCAAGCTGGAACGCCACGGCGTGCGCGTCGGCCTGGGCACCGATGTCGGCGCCGGCACCAGCTTCAGCCAGCTGCAATCGCTGAACGAGGCGTACAAGGTCATGCAGTTGCAAGGCAAGAAACTCGACCCGTTCAAGTCGCTGTATCTCGCCACATTGGGCGGCGCCGAAGCGCTGTACCTGGACGACAGGATCGGCAACTTCGCAAGCGGCAAGGATGCCGACTTCGTGGTGCTCGACTACAAGGCCACGCCGCTGATCAGCTACCGCATGCAACAGGCCAAGAGCCTGGCCGAGAAGCTGTTCGCCCTGTACATGCTCGGCGACGATCGCGCGATCAAGGAAACCTTCGCCGCCGGCGTATCGGTGCATTGCAGGGATTGATGAAACCGTGGGAGGCGCTTCAGCGGCGACAGTCGCGGCTAAAACCCCTCCTACAAATTGCAATTCCGTAGGGTGGGTTAGCGGCGCGCGGAAACCATGAACGGAACAATGCAGGCTCAAGGCGGCGCGTAACCCACCGCGGTCGCAAGCCTTGTGAAGGTGCGTATATCGCTGTTGGGTTACGCGGCGGCAGATAACGATGTCGTTATTTAAGGCTATATCCCAATAGCGTGTTGCATGGTGCGTCCAATCGCCTCCTGGATGCAGTGAGCCGGCTGAATCCGCTGCTGATAACGCTCAAGCATGCGGCGCCAGCCCAGATAGTTCGGAAGGTAGCGGGTGGCGACACCGTGAAAGCGAGTCATCCAACGCTTCAGGCGGCAGTGGTAGGCATTAACGTTCTGAATGTGGAAAGCGCCTTGTACCCGTTCGCCAGGGCGCGAGTGGACGACATGGTGAGTAATGCCCTGAGTACGGGAAAAGTTTGCGTAGACCGCAGCGCCGTCACTGCAAAGTACGGCCTCTCGGTCGATCAGCGGCAGTAAGGCTGCTCGCACATGCTCTGCATCCAGCTTCTCCAGTTTGAAGTCTGCGGTATGCCCCTCACGATCACGCACCACCATGACCGGAATCTGATCCCTGCCTGTGCCGCGCGTTTTGCCTACGCCGCCCCTTTTGCGCGGTGCCCGTGGTAGCTTGCGTTGGCCCTTGAAGGACTCCAGAAAGAACGTCTCATCGACCTCAACAATTCCTGCTTCATGTGATGCATGGTGTTGGGCTGCGCAGGCCAGGAAGCGATGTCGCCAGAGAAAGGCTGTGTTCTTGCTGATGCCGCATCGCTTGGCAGCCTTGCGCACACTCAGGCCGTCGATCAGTGCTTGGGCGTAGTCTTTCCAGCGCTCGGGATAGTGCAAGCGAGCAAGACCACTGTTCGAAACCGCTGAGCATGTCCGCCGGCAGGCCCTACAACGATAACGGCGTAAGCCACGCGACCAGCCCCAGGGCGCAAGATGCTCAGCCTTTGTTTGGCAATGTGGGCAGCTCTGTAGCGCTGGCAAGCTATCAAGAACCTCCGTTGTAGGCGGTTCTTGCAAAGCCTGATGAAGTGCGGATTTCTGCTTGCTGCTGAGTTGGCTCACCTGAGCCAACCAGCGCTGAAAGGCTTGAGTATCCATGGCGGGCAGACCTCACGAGCGGATGCCTGCCTTAAAGCTTAGTACTTGCAACACGGTCTTGGGACATAGCCTTATTTAAACCACGTAATTCGCCGCTAACCCAACCTACAAATCTATGCCGCGCCGTTAAACCCACACGACCGCCCCACCGCAGGGCTGACTGTCAATCAACGACTGGCCGGTGTACGCCCCGGCTTTTTCTTGGCGCTCTGCAGCAGGTGCGAGAACACCGCGTGCAGATCGTCGGAGGCGCTTTCCTCGTCGAGGTTGAGCTTGCTGTCGATATGGTCCATGTGGTGCATCATCAGGCTCACCGCCCTGGCCGCATCACGAGCCTCGATGGCGTCGATCAGCTGATTGTGCTCGTCGTAGGAGCAATGCGAGCGGTTGCCGCTTTCATACTGGGCGATGATCAGCGAGGTCTGCGACACCAGACTGCGCTGAAAACTGATCAGCGGCGCATTCTTCGCCGCCTCGGCGAGCTTGAGGTGGAATTCGCCTGATAAACGGATACCGGCGCCGCGGTCGCCGCGGGAAAAGCTGCTCTGTTCGTCCTCGACCATCTGCCGTAACTCGGCGAGTTGCTCGGCCGTGGCATGTTCGACCGCCAATTCGGTAATCGCCCGCTCGACCATGCGCCGCGCGTAGAAAATCTGCCGGGCTTCCTCGACGCTCGGGCTGGCCACCACCGCGCCACGATTCGGCCGCAGCAGCACCACGCCTTCATGGGCCAGACGCGATAAGGCGCGGCGGATGATGGTGCGGCTGACGCCGAAAATTTCGCCCAGGGCTTCTTCGCTAAGCTTGGTGCCAGGCGCCAGACGCTGTTCGAGGATGGCCTCGAAGATATGCGCGTAGACGACATCGTCCTGAGTCCCGCTGCGGCTGCTTTTGCCGGCACGCGGCTGCTTCTTGAGGGGCTGCAATTGTTCGTTCATTGGGGCTCGTGTCAAAAAAGTACGGCTGATCAAGGTTGCTAAAACCTTAGCGCACGATGTCCGCAGCGGCTTTAGCGCGTGCCAGCAAAATCCACTCCTGCTTCCGCCTGGCGACTGCCGAGCAGTTTGCCACGAAACCCAGAAAGCATAAGCCCCGGCATTGTACACAATTGCCCGCATGCGCATACCCGCAAGCCCGCGACATGGCGTCTCAGCACCACGCCGACGGCCACCTTCAGGCGACGAAACCCATCGATCAATTGCTTATATCAATCGCTCTTTTTACGCAGCAATCCGCTAAATAAAACGCAAAAACCCTATGCCAACGGGCAGTTCCGCCTGGATCCGCAAACGTACAAAGCGCACAAGCCTTTGTTTTATAAAGACTACTTGAAAGCCAAGAGCAGCCGGGCGGCAAATTAATTGTCTACGGACACGAATAGATAGCCGCAACAATCTGGAAAACATTATTTGCTTTTTTTGTATACAAAAGCATAATCGCGACAGTGTAGCTTTCTGACCACACGGTCAACTAAACCGGCAGTAGGCACACCAAACACCACCCGCCTCAGAGAGAACCAGGGCCTCAAGGCAGAATCCGGGTGGTACACGACAAGAAAGATAAGGAGTACCCACTGTGGAAAGCGCTAAACAAGAACAACTGGCGACTCACACCCCAGGGCTAAGACCCACAGGTCTGCTCGATCGATTCTTCAAGCTCACCGAACACCGCACCTCGATCAAGACCGAGCTGCTGGCCGGCCTGACGACCTTCGTCACCATGGCCTACATCATCTTCGTCAACCCGAACATCATGGCCAATGCCGGCGTCGATCATGGCGCGGCCTTCGTCGCCACCTGCATCGGTGCGGCGCTGGGTTGCTTCCTTATGGGGTTGTACGCCAACTGGCCGGTCGGCCTGGCGCCCGGTATGGGCTTGAACGCCTTCTTCACCTACACGGTGGTCGGCGACATGGGCTACAGCTGGCAGATCGCCCTGGGCGCGGTGTTCCTCTCCGGCATCCTGTTCATGATCATGAGCTTGTCGCGCATCCGCGAATGGCTGCTCAACAGCATCCCCATGAGTCTGCGCTTCGCCATGGGCGCCGGGGTCGGCTTGTTCCTCGGGCTGATCGGCCTGAAAACCGCCGGCATCGTCGTCGACAGCCCGGCCACGCTGCTGACCATGGGCTCGTTTGGCGAACCCAACGCGCTGCTGGCCGCCATCTGCTTCCTGCTGATCGCCGTGCTCAGCCACCGTAACGTGTTCGGCGCCATCCTCTTCAGCATGCTCGGCGTCACCGCCGTCGGCTGGGGCTTGGGGCTGGTCGAATACAACGGTCTGGTGTCGATGCCGCCGAGCCTGGCGCCGACCTTCCTGGCCATGGATATCGTCGGGGCCTTCAACGTGGCGATGGTCAGCGTGATTCTGGCCTTCCTCTTCGTCAACATGTTCGACACCGCCGGCACCCTGATGGGCGTCGCCCACCGCGCCAACCTGGTGGATGACGACGGCAAGATCAAGGACCTGTCCAAAGCCCTCAAGGCTGACAGTACCTCCAGCGTGATCGGCGCCATGGTCGGTTGCCCACCAGTGACCAGCTACGTGGAAAGTGCTTCGGGCGTCGCCGCTGGCGGCCGCACCGGGCTGACCGCGGTCACCGTCGGCCTGCTGTTCCTCGCAGCGATGTTCTTCGCCCCGCTGGCCGGCATGATCCCCGCCTATGCCACCGCAGGCGCGCTGATCTATGTCGCGATGCTGATGATGAGCGGCATGGCGCATATCGACTGGAAAGACCACACCGACACAATCCCGGCGATCGTTACCGTGGTGATGATGCCGCTGACCTTTTCCATCGCCAACGGCATCGCCCTAGGCTTCCTGACCTACGCCACGCTGAAGCTGCTGACCGGCCAACGTGACAAGGTTTCCGTCAGCCTGTACGTTCTGTGCATCATCTTTATCGCCAAGTTCGCCTTCCTGTAAAGCGTGCCTGAGCGATACCCGGGCCCCGGCGTCAGAAGTCGGGGCTTTTCCATATCCGGAGACCCGTAATGAGCCTGGAAACCTGGTTGCTGTTCAGCAGCGCTGCCCTGATCGTGATTCTGATTCCAGGGCCTTTGTCGCTGCTGATGGTCAGCAACAGCCTGAACTATGGCCTGCGCCGCTCGCTGCCAGCGTTTATCGGCGGCGTATCGGCATCGATCTGCCTACTTAGCGCGTCGGCCTTGGGCCTGGGCGCCCTACTGCTGGCTTCGGAACAGTTGTTTAGCCTGCTGAAAATTGTCGGTGCGCTCTATCTGTTCTATCTCGCCTGGCAAAGCTGGCAGGCCTCGCGCCAGGCCGCCAAGCCGGTGAGCGCCGAAGAACAACCGGTCAATCCGAGCTTTCGCAGCATGTTCTGGAAGGCCTTTGGCCTGGGCGCCAGCAACCCCAAGGACATCCTGTTTTTCGCCGCCTTTCTGCCGCAATTCATCAGCGCCGAACGGCCGATGCTCGGCCAATTGCTGGTGATGATCGCCACCTGGGCGGTATTGGATTTGAGCTGCAAGCTGTTCTATGGCCTCAGCGCCCGCGGCGCGGCGCGCTACCTGCGCTCGGGCAAGGGCCAGGTGTGGTTCAACCGGGCCAGCGCCGCGTTGTTCGGCGGTGCCGGCGCGGCTTCGTTGCTGAGTCGTTAGGCCGTTTAATATCTCGTTGGGCTTCGCAGGCTCAGCGCCAACCTACGTCTGCGGAGTGCTTTCATAGCCCAGATGATCGTTCCAACGTGGACGGTTCGACGTGGGAACGATCAAAGTTACCCGGGTATCGGCGCCCTGGGTATCGCTGCGCTCAACCCAGGCTACGTAGCACACTCCCGTAGGGTGCGCCGCGCGCACCGGGGAAATCCCAAATCAAAAAAGCCCGCAGATCCGTAGCCCGGATGAAATCCGGGGAGCGATGTTGCGGACACATCTTTCCGGGCTACGAAAAGCATTCCGCGTCCGGCTTAAGCCATCTGCCCGAATTACAGACATAAAAAAGCCCGCAGTGTGGCGCGGGCTAAGACTCTGCGAAGAGTCGAGGGTAATCGGGTCGCTTCAGCTGCCGCGGTAGGTCGAGTAGCTGTAGGGCGAGATCAGCAGCGGCACGTGGTAGTGCTCCTGGGCGGCGTCGATGCCGAAGCGCAGCACCACCACATCGAGAAAGGCCGGCTCGGGCAGGCTCACGCCGCGGGCGCGGTAGTAGTCGCCGGCGTGGAAATGCAGCTGATAGACGCCGCTACGGTAATCCTCGCCTTGCAGCACCGGCGCATCGCAGCGCCCATCGTGATTGGTCAGCGTAGTGGCGAGCAATTCCATCTGCGCCCCTTCGACGCGGTACAGCTCGATCTTCAGCGCGCTGCCGGGGCAGCCGTGCGCGGCATCCAGAACATGTGTGGTCAATCGTCCCATTGGTCTATGGGCCGCCGCGCGGGCCTTACGCCTGGCGGTGGCCGCACCTCCTCTCGTGTGTTGAATTCGTTAAGGCACTCCGACGCGAGCAGCCTAGACTTCGCTGAAGCATAGCATGTCGAAAAGCCAATATAGGACAGTTTCAACAAATATTGTACACAATTTTATACGCTCAGATTGTATCGCGACTGTCACGCCATGGATCTTCGACATGCAAGCCGCATAGTAGAGGGCAGTTACCGGAAACAGCTGCCCAGGCACCACGGCAGAACAGCTGAGAGACATGTATTTTGCAAAATAGCTGAATTTTAGATTTACAAAATGCAATGCATTTTGTATACAATTAACCCATCACAGCCGCATGACACCTTTCGGTGATCCTGCAATGGCCGCCCCACATTCAGAAGGAAGACTGCAGTGAGCGCTGACTACCCACGCGACCTGATCGGTTACGCCAACAACCCACCGCACCCACACTGGCCCGGCGATGCCCGTATCGCCCTGTCGTTCGTCCTCAATTACGAGGAAGGCGGCGAGCGCAACGTGTTGCACGGCGACAAGGAGTCCGAGGCCTTTCTCTCCGAGATGGTCTCCGCCCAGCCGCTGCAGGGCGAGCGCAACCTGTGCATGGAGTCGCTCTACGAATACGGCAGCCGCGCCGGGGTCTGGCGCCTGCTGAAGCTGTTCGACAAGCACGCCATCCCGCTCACCGTGTTCGCCGTTGCCATGGCCGCCCAGCGTCATCCCGATGTAATCAGGACGATGGCCGCCGCCGGCCACGAGATCTGCAGCCATGGTTACCGTTGGATCGACTATCAATACATGGACGAGGCCAGCGAGCGCGAACATATGCTCGAGGCCATCCGCATCCTCACCGAGATCACCGGCGAGCGCCCGCTGGGCTGGTACACCGGCCGCACCGGGCCGAACACCCGGCGTCTAGTGCGCGAGGAAGGCGGCTTCCTCTACGATTCCGACACCTACGACGACGACCTGCCCTACTGGGACCCGGCCAGCACCGCGGCCAAGCCGCATCTGGTGATCCCCTACACCCTGGACACCAACGACATGCGCTTCACCCAGGTGCAGGGCTTCAACACCGGCGACGACTTCTACCAATACCTCAAGGACGCCTTCGATGTGCTCTACGCCGAAGGCGTGGCCGGCGCGCCGAAGATGCTGTCGATCGGCATGCACTGCCGCCTGCTCGGCCGCCCGGCGCGCATCGCCGCCCTGGCGCGCTTTATCGAGTACGTCAAAGGCCACGAAAAAGTCTGGTGCGCCCGCCGCGTCGATATCGCCCGCCACTGGCACGCCACCCATCCCTTCTTCTTGAATCAACAGCGCGAGAACAGCAAATGAGCCGCTTTCAGACCCTGACCCCGTCGCGCCTGAGCCGTGCAGACTTCGTCAAAGCCTTCGCCGACATCTACGAGCACTCGCCCTGGGTCGCCGAGAAAGCCTTCGATCTCGGCCTGGACGAGAGCGTCGACGAGATCGACGGCCTGCACCAGCGCATGGCCGACATTCTGCTCAGCGCCAGTTTCTCAGCGCAGCTGGCACTGATCAACGCGCACCCGGACCTGGCCGGCAAAGCCGCCATTCGCGGCGAGCTGACCGCATCGAGCACCGCAGAGCAGGCTGGCGCCGGCATCAGCGAATGCAGCGCCGAAGAGTTCGCCCGCTTCACCGAACTCAACGACGCCTACAAAGCCAAGTTCGGCTTTCCTTTTATCAAGGCGGTGAAAGGCAGCAACCGCCAGCAGATTCTCGCGGCCTTCGAGGAGCGCATCCACCACTCCGCCGAGCAGGAGTTCCAGACCGCCCTGGCCGAGATCAACAAGATCGCGCTGTTTCGCTTGCAAGCGCTCTAGTCGCCCATTTTCACGCCCACTGTTAAGGCAGACACGATATGAAAGCTTACGCCGTACCCTTCGAAAAATACCTCAACCTGGCCGACGCGCGCCTCGGCACCAAAGCCATCTCGGTTACCGACGACTGGTTCGCCGACGTCAACCGCCTGTTCCAGCCGACCCCGGCCGTGTGGAAGGAAGGCGTATTCGACGACAACGGCAAGTGGATGGATGGCTGGGAATCGCGCCGCAAGCGCTTCGAAGGTTACGACAGCGCGGTGATCCGTCTCGGCGTGGCGGGCTCGATCAAGGGCGTGGATATCGACACCAGCTTCTTCACCGGCAACTTCCCGCCGTCGGCCTCTCTGGAAGGCTGTTTCGTCGCTGAAGGCGATCCGAGCGACAGCACCGAGTGGACCGAAGTGCTGGGCGCCGTCGAGCTGCAAGGCAATAACCACCACTACCATGAGATCGCCAACAGCCAGGCCTTCACCCACCTGCGCTTCAACATCTACCCGGACGGCGGCGTCGCGCGTCTGCGCGTTTACGGTGTGCCGTTCCGCGACTGGAGCGATGTCGGCGATAACCAGCAGGTCGACTTGGCCGCCGCGCTGAATGGCGGTCGTGCCCTGGCCTGTTCGGACGAGCACTTCGGCCGCATGAGCAACATTCTCAATCCGGGCCGCGGCATCAATATGGGCGACGGCTGGGAAACCGCGCGTCGCCGCACCCCGGGTAACGACTGGGTGATAGTCGCGCTCGGCCATCCGGGTGAGATCGAACGCATCGTCGTCGACACCCTGCACTTCAAGGGCAACTACCCGGACAGCTGCTCGATCCAGGGCGCCTTCGTCAAGGGCGGTACCGACAGCCAGATCGAAACCCAGAGTCTGTTCTGGCGCGAGCTGCTGCCGAGCCAGAAGCTCTCGATGCACGCCGAGCACGAGTTTGCCGAGCAGATCAACCGGCTCGGGCCGATCACCCACGTGCGCGTCAACGTGTTCCCGGATGGGGGCATCAGCCGCCTGCGCCTGTTCGGCAAAGTGGCCAAGTAAGTCGTAATCCTTGTAGGAGCCAGCTTGCTGGCGATGCTTTTCAGGCATTGATCGCCAGCAAGCTGGCTCCTACGAAACAAACCAGTTCATTAGCGAGTCACCATGCGCAAACTGATCATCGAGCCGTTAAGCAAAGAAGCCTTCGCCCCCTTCGGCGACGTTATCGAAACCGAGGGCAGCGAGTTCTTCATGATCAATAACGGCTCCACCCGCCGCTATCACAAACTGGCCACGGTCGAGACCGCGCAGCCGGAGGATACGGCGATCATCAGCATTTTCAGCGCCGAAGCGCTGGAGATGCCGTTGACCGTGCGCATGCTGGAGCGCCATCCGCTGGGCAGCCAGGCCTTTATGCCGCTGCTCGGCCACCCCTTTCTGATCCTGGTCGCGCCACTTGGCGATGCACCTGAATCGGAGTTGGTCCGCGCCTTCCGCAGCAACGGCAGGCAGGGCATTAATTACCATCGCGGCGTCTGGCACCACCCGGTGCTGACGATCGAAAAGCGGGATGACTTCCTGGTGGTTGATCGCAGTGGTTCAGGCAACAACTGCGATGAGCATTTCTTTACCGAGGCAGAGCAACTGCTCCTCGACCCCCACCAATAAGAGAAGCCCGGCGCCGGCTTGCCGGCAGCGGGAAAGAGGTACTGATTGTGGAAGCACATTTGACTGAGTGGCTGAACCTGGGCATCCGCTGGATCCATATGATCACCGGCATCGCCTGGATCGGCGCATCCTTCTATTTCGTCTGGCTGGAAAACAACCTCAACCGAGCGAACCCGCGCGACGGCCTGTCCGGCGATCTATGGGCGATCCACGGTGGCGGCATCTACCACCTGGAGAAATACAAACTGGCCCCACCGAAAATGCCGGACAACCTGCATTGGTTCAAATGGGAAGCCTATTTCACCTGGCTGTCGGGCATCGCCCTGATGCTGGTGGTCTACTACCTCAACCCGAGCCTGTACCTGGTCAAGCCTGGCGTCGACCTGGCACCGGCCTTGGCCATTGCCATCGGCTTCGGCTCGATGGTCGCAGGCTATGTGGCCTACCACTTCCTCTGCGATTCGCCCCTGGGCAAGCGCCCGGCCCTGCTCGGTGCAGTGCTGTTCGTCCTGATCATCGCCGCGGCCTATGGCTTCAGCCAGATATTCAGCGGCCGCGCGGCCTATATCCATGTCGGCGCGATTATCGGCACCATCATGGTCGGCAATGTGTTCTTCACCATCATGCCGGCGCAGCGTGCACTGGTTAAGGCGATCGAGAGCAACAGCACGCCGGACCCGCTGCTGCCGGCCAAGGGCCTGCTGCGTTCGCGCCACAACAACTACTTCACCCTGCCGGTGCTGTTCATCATGATCAGCAACCACTTCCCGAGCACCTACGGCAGCCAGTACAACTGGCTGATCCTGGCCGGTATCGCGGTGCTGGCGGTGTTGGTGCGCCACTACTTCAACACCCGCCACGACAGCAACAAGTTCGCCTGGACCCTGCCGGTCGCGGCCCTGGGCATGATCTGCCTGGCGTTCGTCACCGCTCCGCAGATGAAGGCGAGCGCAGTCGCAGCGCTGAAAACCGCGGAAATCAAATACGCGCCGGTTCCGGCCACCGGCATCGCCGGCAATCCGCCCACCAGCAAGGCTGCAGAGCCCGCGCCACAGGCAGCGGAACCTGCTACTGACGCGGCGGCGCCAACCGGCAGCGGCGACTTCGCCAAGGTGCAGAGCGTGATCCAGGAGCGCTGTACCGTGTGCCATTCGGCCACTCCGAGCAGCCCGATGTTCAGCACCGCGCCGGCCGGTTTCATGCTCGACAGCCCCGAGCAGATCAAGGCGCAAGCGGCGAAGATCCATGCCCAGAGCGTCGCCACGCAGATCATGCCGCTGGGCAATATGACCCAGATGACCCAGGAAGAACGTGACCTGATCGGCGCCTGGATCGACCAGGGCGCGCAGCTCAACTGACCCGCCCAAGCGCCGCACCCTGACCGGGTGCGGCGTTTTTCTATTGGCTAATTC
The DNA here is from genome assembly GCF_946886105.1 of uncultured Pseudomonas sp. The sequence goes on from NZ_CAMPHV010000006.1 coordinate 127,769, forward strand.
CCAGTTACGTGTGTATCGCCAGGCGCGAATGCTCCCCTCACCCTCCGGATGACAAACTCATTTCGTAGTTTGAGATTGAGCACAATCCTGAACCGCATACCCTCACCCCCAGCCCCTCTCCCGGAGGGAGAGGGGAGCAGATTGCGGTCTTGCCGTAGTGCGTTTGTTGGGCATGCCTCGATTAGTCCCCTCGCCCCTCTGGGGAGAGGGCTAGGGTGAGGGGCTGGCCTATCAGGTTGGTGCAAATAACGGGATGACAGACCCATTTTCGTAGTTTGAAACTGACTTACAAACCGTAGGCTCTCTGGCGCGTGTCCCCTACAAGCGTTGCTGCATGCGGGGAAGCACCACTTCTCTCCGCTCCCCCCTCCCGCCACCTGAAGCCCAGCTGTAGGCCATCAGACTGACGGCCAAATATTTGTACACAATCTACAAATAAATTGTTTTTAACACTGTAAACAAGTTGCTATAGTCGACCCATTCTGACCGACCGGACAGTTTTGTTTCGGAACAGAAAGAGGCGCCGTGAAGCCTCGTGCAAGCCCATGACCGTATAAAAACAACTGGCAGGCTCTGACAATGACCACGACCCGCAACCCCGACGCCACAGCTCCGTCTGTGGGCAACAACGACCTGATCTACCAGCTCGACGACCGCCCGGCGTTCACCCCGGCGATCTTCGCCGCGCTGCAACATGTGCTGGCCAGCTTCGTCGGCATCATCACCCCCACCCTGATCGTCGGCAGCGTGCTCGGCCTAGGCGCCTATGTGCCCTACCTGGTGAGCATGGCGCTGTTCGTCTCCGGCCTCGGCACCTTCGTCCAGGCCAAGCGCATTGGCCCGATCGGTTCCGGCCTGCTCTGTTTGCAGGGCACCAGTTTCGGCTTTCTCAGCGTGATTCTCAGCGCCGGCTTTATCGTCAAGGGCCGCGGCGGCAGCGAGGAGGAAATCCTCTCGACCATCTTCGGCGTGTGCTTCTGCGCCGCCTTCGTCGAGATCGCCTTCAGCCAATTCATCAACAAGCTGCGTAGCGTCATCACCCCGGTGGTCACCGGCACCATCATCTGTCTGATGGGCCTGTCGCTGATCAAGGTGGCGATGACCGACCTGGCCGGCGGCTTTGGCGCGCCGGACCTCGGCGCCCTGCACCACCTCGGCCTCGGCGGCCTGGTACTGGCCACCATCGTGGTGCTCAACCGCTTCAAATCCCAGGTGGTGCGCTTGTCGGCGGTGATCATCGGCCTGAGCCTGGGCTTCGCCGTGGCCTGGTTCACCGGCAAGGTGGACTTCGCCAACATGGCCCAGGTGCCCTTGGTCAGCGTGCCGCTGCCGTTCAAGTACGGCTTCAGCTTCGACTGGGTGGCCTTCGTGCCTATCGCGGTGATCTTCCTGATCACCCCGCTGGAAACCGCCGGCGACCTGACCGCCAACTCGATCATCTCCAAGCAGCCGGTGAGCGGCCCGCTGTACATGCGTCGGATCAAATCCGGGGTGCTCGCCGATGGCTGTAACTCGGCCATGGCGGCGATGTTCAACAGCCTGCCGATGACCACCTTCAGCCAGAACAACGGGGTGATCCAACTCACCGGCGTGGCCAGCCGTCATGTGGCGTTCTACATCGCCGCGATGCTGGTGCTGCTCGGCCTGTTTCCGGCGGTCGGCGCCCTGTTGCAGCTGATGCCCAAACCGGTACTCGGTGGCGCCACGCTGATCATGTTCGGCACTGTGGCGGTGGCCGGGATCAAGATCCTCACCGAGGCTGGCCTGCATCGCCGCAACGTGCTGATCGTGGCCATTTCCCTCGGTCTCGGCCTGGGCGTGGCGGCGGTGCCGGAAGCCCTGTCGCAGATGCCGGAAGCCCTGAAGAACATCTTCGGCTCACCGATCACCATCGGTGCGTTCAGCGCCATCCTGCTGAACTTCTTTCTGCCGCAAGAACATCTGCCACAGAAAGAAAACGACTACGACCCCGAGGCCCATCTTCACAGCGTGCTGCAGAACCCGCGGAACGCCGAGCCAGACCACCAGTCGCGCGCTCCGAACGATGGCTTGAACCCGGCCAACCCGGCCTAACCCCCAAAACATTTCGCCCCTTCAGCCCTGCGGTTCGCCGCAGGGTCACGACCCCTTGCGCCTGAAAATCGCAGTTGAACATAAGGAAAACCCGATGAAACTGAAACACCTCTCCCACTGCCTCGCCCTTTCCGTCGGTTTGCTCGGCGCCCAGCACGCCGGCGCCGGCGAGATGCTGTTCTGGCAGGACAACAGCCTGTCCTACCTTTATGGCAGCAACTTCCAACGCCTCAACTTCAACGGCGAAGAGCAGCGCTCGCAAACCACCTTCACGTTCGAGCACGCCAGCGGCTGGGTTTGGGGCGATGTGTTCTACTTCCTCGACTACATCAAGGCCGACAATACACAGGCGCGCGGCAGCAGCTTCGGCAACCTGGAAATCGACAGCAAAGACAGCTTCTACTACATGGAATTCTCGCCGCGCGTCAGCCTGAGCTGGCTGACCGGCCAGGACCTCTCGGCCGGCCCGTTGAAGGACGTATACGCCGCCTTCACCTACGAAAAAGGCAACGGCGGCCCGGGCACCGATAACTACCTGTACGGCATCGGCACCGCCTGGAACGCCCCCGGCTTCGCCTACCTGAACGCCAACCTGTACGCGGTGAAGGTCAATAACCACATCTTCTTCGATCATGACTTCCAGGCATCGGACAAGGGCAACGGCCACACCTTCCAACTGACCGTAAACGGTGCCTATCCCTTCGCCATCGGCGAACAGGACTTCGTGATCGACGGCTACATCGACTGGCGCGCACCGTCGAAAGACGCCGGCACCCAGACCTCGGTCGGCTCTTCGATCCAGATCAAGTGGGATGCGGGCAAAGCCCTGTTCGGTAAGGAACGTAAGCTCTACGTCGGCACCGAGCTGAACATGTGGCGCAACAAGTACGGCATCCGCCCGATCGACGGCTCCGACAACGGTTTCGACCAGACCGCGGTGCAGGCGCTGGTGAAGTACCACTTCTAAGTAAGGCCCGAACAGACTGGCTCGACTATCCCGAGCCAGTCTTTTTTTGCGCATAAAAAAAGCTACATCCCAGTCGCAGTCGGTAGGGTGCGCCCCTCACCCTAGCCCTCCCCCCAAAGGGGAGAGGGAACTAAGCGGCGAACCCTGTGCTACAGGTGGCCGAATCTAACATCATAAAAAACGCGGCCGAAGCCGCGTTGCGAGTGTGATTTGCTGCCGTAGATAGCAGGCCAGGCCTGCTGCAAATCCTATGTCGCAGGGAACCCAGCGCACGGGAGCACGCGCGCCGGGGCACAACTCAGAAGAAGCCTAGCGGGTTGATGTCGTAGCTGATCAACAGGTTCTTGGTCTGCTGATAGTGGTCGAGCATCATCTTGTGGGTTTCACGGCCGACACCGGATTTCTTGTAACCGCCGAACGCGGCATGCGCCGGGTACAGGTGGTAGCAGTTGGTCCATACACGACCGGCCTTGATCGCCCGGCCCATGCGGTAGGCGCGGTTGATATCGCGGGTCCACAGACCGGCGCCGAGGCCGAACTCGGTGTCGTTGGCGATCGCCAGGGCTTCGGCTTCGTCCTTGAAGGTGGTGATACCCACCACCGGGCCGAAGATTTCTTCCTGGAACACACGCATCTTGTTGTTGCCCTTGAGCAGGGTCGGCTGGATGTAATAGCCGCTGGCCAGATCGCCTTCCAGACGCTCGGCCGCGCCGCCGGTGAGCAGCTCGGCGCCTTCGCGCTGGGCGATTTCCAGGTAGCTGAGGATCTTGTCGTATTGCTGTTCGGAGGCCTGGGCGCCGACCATGGTCTCGGTGTCCAGCGGGTTGCCGCGCTTGATCACCTGGATCTTCTTCATCACTTCGACCATGAAGGCGTCGTAGATCGACTCCTGCACCAGCGCCCGCGACGGGCAGGTGCACACTTCGCCCTGGTTGAAGAACGCCAGCACCAGGCCTTCGGCGGCTTTTTCGATAAAGGCCGGCTCGGCTTTCATGATGTCTTCGAAGAAGATGTTCGGCGATTTGCCGCCCAGTTCCACGGTCGACGGGATGATGTTCTCGGCGGCGCACTTGAGGATATGCGAGCCGACCGGGGTGGAGCCGGTAAAGGCGATCTTGGCGATGCGCTTGCTGGTGGCCAACGCCTCGCCGGCTTCTTTGCCGAAGCCCTGGACCACGTTGAGTACGCCCGGCGGCAGCAGGTCGCCAATGATTTCCAGCAGGATGGTGATCGACAGCGGGGTTTGCTCGGCCGGCTTGAGCACGATGGCGTTACCGGCGGCCAGGGCCGGGGCGAGTTTCCAGGCGGCCATCAACAGCGGGAAGTTCCACGGGATGACCTGACCGACCACGCCCAGGGGCTCATGGAAATGGTAGGCGGCGGTGTGCTCGTCGATCTCGGCGGCGCTGCCTTCCTGGGCGCGGATGCAACCGGCGTAATAACGGAAGTGGTCGGCGGCCAGCGGTACGTCGGCGTTCAGGGTTTCGCGCACGGCCTTGCCGTTGTCCCAGGTTTCGGCCACGGCCAGCAGCTCGAGATTGGCTTCGATGCGATCGGCGATTTTCAGCAGAATCAGCGAACGGTTGGCCACCGAGGTCTTGCCCCAGGCATCGGCCGCGGCATGGGCGGCGTCCAGCGCCAGCTCGATATCGGCGGCATCGGAACGGGGGAATTCGCCGATCACCGAGGCATCGACCGGGCTGGTATTGGTGAAGTATTGGCCGTTTACCGGTGCAACGAACTCACCGCCGATGAAGTTGCCGTAGCGCGACTTGAGCGTAATGACGGCGCCTGGAGTGCCTGGTTTAGCGTAAATCATGATGCTGACCTCTCTCTGTTGTCGGAGCCTGCCCCTGGGAACGTGGAACAGGTCATGGTTCGATATTAGAAAGCCGCCGGTTGCGCCGGTATGCGCCCATGGCACACAACGTCTCGTCATTTGGTAGTAGAAACCTGGCCGCAGGCGCGCGTTCAAGGCGAACGGCGTTTGGACAATCGCTCCCGGATTGCATTCAGGACCGGAGAGGGCAATCCCGTAGCCTGGATAAGCGCAGCGCAATCCGGGAAAACTTCTGCGCATGCACCACCGCTCCCGGATTGCGCGCCAAAGGCTTATACGGGCTACGGGTTAGCAGCCGCGTTGCAGCTCGGATGCCAGCCACCAGCGATGTTTCGAACAGCAGAAAGCACAAGGCCGGCTAATCAGCCGGCCTTGTGCGTTACGGGTATTACCGAATCAAGCGATCAGCGCTTGGCGACCAGGTCCTTCGGCAGTTTGAAGGTCCAGAGCATGCCGCCCTGGTTGAAGTTCTTCACCCGCTTGGCCACTTCGCCGCCCCACAGCGGCACCGCGCCGCCCCAGCCGGACAACACCGAGACGTATTGCTCGCCGTCCATTTCCCAGGTAACCGGGGAGCCGAGCACACCGGAGCCGGTCTGGAATTCCCAGACGACTTCGCCGGTCTTGGCGTTGAAGGCCTTGAGGAAGCCTTCAGGCGTGCCGGTGAATACCAGGTTGCCCTTGGTCGCCAACACTCCGCCCCACAGCGGCGCGTAGTTCTTGTGACGCCAGACTTCCTTGCCGGTCTTCGGGTCGATGGCGCGCAGCACGCCGATGTAGTCCTCGTTCAGCGGTTTGATGGTGAAACCCGCACCGAGGTAGGCCGCGCCCTTCTTGTAGGCGATCTCTTCGTTCCAGATGTCCATGCCCCATTCGTTGGACGGCACGTAGAACAGCCCGGTGTCCTGGCTGTAGGCCATGGGCATCCAGTTCTTCGCGCCGAGGAAGGCCGGCGCGGCGAATACGCTCTTGCCCTTTTCCGCCGCGGCTGGCGAGCCCGGACGATTGTCGTCGATGTAGAGCGGCCGGCCGTTCTTGTCCAGACCCTTGGCCCAGGTGATCTTGTCGACGAAGGGGAAGCCGCGGATGAACTTGCCGTTGGTGCGGTCGAGCACGTAGAAGAAGCCGTTACGGTCGGCGGTGGCCGCCGCCTTGATCGACTTGCCGCCTTCCTGGTAGTTGAACGAAACCAGTTCGTTGACGCCGTCGAAATCCCAGCCGTCGTGCGGGGTGGTCTGGAAGTGCCACTTGATGCTGCCGTCGTCCGGGTTCAGCGCCAGGCGCGAGGACGAATAGAGGTTGTCGCCGGGACGCAGGTGCGAGTTCCACGGCGCCGGGTTGCCGGTGCCGAACAGCAGCAGATTGGTTTCCGGATCGTAATAGCCGCCCAGCCAAGGCGCCGCGCCGCCGGTCTTCCACAGGTCGCCCGGCCAGCTCTTGCCGGCTTCGCCGCCGGAGATGCCGTTCTCGATCGCCTTGCCGTCTTTGTAGACGTAGCCCATATGGCCTTCCACGGTCGGCCGGGTCCACAGCAGTTCGCCGTTCTTCGGGTCATAGGCTTCGATCTTGCCGACCACGCCGAACTCGCCGCCGGACACCCCGGTGATCAGCTTGCCGTTGACCACCAGCGGCGCGGCGGTGATCGAGTAACCGGTCTTGTGGTCGGCGACGTTCTTGCGCCACACCACCTTGCCGGTGTCCTTGTGCAACGCCACCAGCTTGGCGTCCAGGGTGCCGAAGATCACCAGGTCGCCGTACAGGGCGACGCCGCGGTTGATCACGTCGCAGCACGGGCGGATGTCGTCGGGCAGGCGTGCATCGTATTGCCAGAGTTCCTTGCCGGTACGCGCATCGACCGCATACACCCGCGAGTAGGAGGCGGTGACGTACATCACGCCGTCCTTGATCAGCGGCTGGGCTTGCTGGCCGCGCTGCTTCTCGCCGCCGAAGGACATGGCCCAGACCGGACGCAGGTCTTTGATGTTGTCGGTATTGAGAGTGGTCAGGGTGCTGTAGCGCTGACCTTGCAAACCCAGGCCGTTGGTGACGATCTGGTTGGTCGACTGCATATCGTCGAGGATTTCCTGATCGGTGACGGCCCAGGCCGACATGGCGGGCAGGACCATCGCGGCACACAGCGCGCTGAGCACGAAAGGCTTGCGTAGACCGGAGTGTTTCATTGCGGTTACCTCTGCGGGTTAATTGTTATCCCCGGGAAATTCTCCCGGTCTGCCGCTAATTCTTCGCCGCAGCTGGTGTTGCAACAATTGCCCGCAGTGCCGATTTCCCTACTCCCTTGGTAGCAATACTTGCCCCTCGAACGGCGCCGCACTCATCCAATGGCGCGACTTAAGTGCCAGCCGAGCCACCGTAAAAGAGCATACCCGGCAGGCCGCTCAGCCGTTAGAAAGTGACACCCCAAATGCTAAGGAGAGAAGCCCATGGGTCGTGTCATTTTGTTCTGCTGCCTGCTGTTCAACTGCCTGGGCAACGGCCTGTTGGCCGAACCGATCAAGATCGGCCTGAGCTACCCGCGTACCGGCAACTACAAGGCCGAAGGCCTGGAGCTGCATCGCGGCGCGCTGATGGCGGTCGCGGCCATCAACGCCCAGGGCGGTCTGCTCGGACGCCCCTTGCAGCTGCTGACGCGCAACAGCGCTTCGCGGGCCGACAAGGCGCGCGGCAATGTCGAACGCTTCGCCAGCCAAGGCGCACGGATGGTCTTCGGCGGCGCCACCAGCGAAGAAGCGATCGCCGCCGGCAAACGCGCCCGGGAACTCGGCCTGCTGTATTTCGCCACCCTGAGCTTCGCCGAGGAAGTCACCGGCCGCGCCGGCCATCGCTACCTGTTTCGCGAGTCCAATAGCGCCTTGATGAGCGCCCGCGTGCTCGGCGAATACCTCGGCTGGAACATGCCGCGCCAGCGCTATCACTACATAGTCGTCGACGACACCTGGGGGCGCAGCATCGAAAGCGAGCTGCGCCTGACCACCGGCAGCCAGGACCGCGCCCGCCACGGTCGCAGCGCCCTGCCCGCGTCCGGCGCGCTGCACCGTCAACGTGCCGATGCGCTGCACAAGGCCGCCGCCAGCGACGCCGAGATTCTGGTGTTGGCGCTGCTCGGTGAGGATCTGCTGCACAGCATGCGCCTGGCCCACGACCTGGGGCTGCACAAGCGCATGCAGATCATAGTGCCGCACCTGAGCAAGAGCCTGATCCAACAGGCCGGGCCCAAGGTCATGCAAGGGGTGATCGGCACCCAGGCCTGGACCTGGCAAGTTCCCAGCGAAGAGCGATCGCCGGGCGGCCAAGCCTTCGTCGCCGAGTATATCGAGCAGCATCGCGAGTACCCCGACAGCGCCGCGGCTTCGGCTTATGCCATCGTCCAGCAATGGGCCGAGGCCGTGCGCCGTAGCGCCAGCCTGGACAGCGAAAAGCTGATCGGCGCCCTCGAAGACCACAGCTACAGCCTGCTCAAAGGCTCGCAACAATGGCGCGCCTTCGACCACCAGAATGTGCAAAGCGTCTACGCGGTACGGGTCAAGGCGCGCAGCCAGATCATGCAGGATCTGCTCAAGCAGGATTACTTCGAGATCATTCACCGCATGGACGGCGAGGATGCGGCGCCCAGCCAGGACGAGTGGCAGCAGCAACGCGGCGAGCAGCTGACCCTGCAATAAGCGCAAAGCGCTGCGGGGTCGCGCCCCAGCATGGCCATGCCCGCAACGCTGTAGTAGCGTTGCCGGGCACACGCCGCGCCTCGGTGCGCCACTCTCCATCTATCGACAGGAATGCTCATGACTTCCGTGCAAACCTTGACGCGTTACAAAGCCTGGGCCGATGAGTTGTTTCTCGACACGGTGGCGCAGCTCCCCGAAGCGGATCTGCTCGCGCCGCGCCCGATCCTGTTCGGCAGCCTGATTCGCACCCTGCATCATTCCTATGCCATGGACCGGGTGTGGCAAGCCCACCTGCTCGGCCAGGCGCATGGCTATACCACGCGCAACCCGCAGGACTGCCCGCCATTCGAAGCGCTGCACAAGGATCAATTGGCCATCGACGCCTGGTATGTCGACTATGCCGAATCGCTGGATGCCGACGCACTCGCTGAAACCGTGCGTTTCACCTTTATCGGCGGGGGCGAGGGAGCGATGTCGCGCAACGACATCCTGCTGCACGTGGTCAATCACACCACCTATCACCGCGGCCATGTGGCCGACATGCTGTATCACCATGCGCTGTTTCCGCCGACCACCGACCTGCCGGTGTTCCTCACCAAGATCGCTTCGTAGGGCGGACATGCCGCAGGCTTGTCCGCCATCCGAGGGTGCCGACGGTGGAAAAGGCTTCGCCATCTCCACCTTACAAAAGGCTATGTCCCCGTTATGTGTTGAAGCCCGTGGCTGGCTAGGCGATGCCTGAGGCGAGCGCAAATTCGTAGGGTGGGTTAGCGGCGCGTAACACCGACCGAGCATCCATACGCGACAGTGGGGCGACGCGTAACCCACCAGACGATGGTGCGCGTTGCGCCGATGGTGGGTTACGCCGCACCCGAGTGGAGTGATGCTTGGCAATGGCGGTAGGCGGCTAACCCACCCTACAAAAGCAGCGTGCTTGTCGATTTAACCCCTTGGCAAACGACTAGAACTGCCGGCCATGGTTCGTTTACTGGCGGCACGAACTACTCTGAAATCCGTCGAGTCGAGGAATCGCCCATGTCGCTGAAACTCTATGCCCACCCCTTCTCTTCGTACTGCCAGAAGGTGCTGACCGCGCTTTACGAGAACGCCACCCCGTTCGAGATGCGCCTGCTCGCGCCGGATGACCCGCAAACCGCGGCCGAACTCGCGACGCTCTGGCCGCTCAAGCGCTTTCCGGTGCTGCTCGATGGCGCGCACAGCGTGCTGGAGTCGAGCATCATCATCGAGTATCTGGCGCTCTATCACCCTGGGCCGGTGCGCCTGATCCCCGAGGATGGGCGCGCCGCGCTGGAAGTGCGGACGATGGATCGCTTCTTCGACAACTACATTTCCACGCCAATGCAGAAGATCGTCTTCGACAGCATGCGCACCGCCGATAACCGCGACCCGCAAGGCGTCAGCGACGCCCGGCAGATGCTCGATACCGCTTATCGCTGGCTCGACGACACCCTGAGCGGCCGCCAATGGGCCGCGGGGGATGCCTTCAGCCTCGCCGATTGCGCCGCCGCGCCCGCGTTGTTTTATGCCGACTGGGTCCAGCCTATCAGCCCGGCGTTGACCCAGGTGCACGGCTTGCGCCAACGCCTGCTGGCGCGGCCCTCGTTCGCCAGGGCGGTCGATGAGGCGCGCCCGTATCGTTCACTTTTTCCACTCGGTGCGCCCGATCGGGATTGAGTGAAAGCACAGTCGACCCCGCCGGATCAACCAGATATCAGCGGCTAGCAACTTCTATCTGCAAGGCCTGCGAACTCCTAGGGCGGATATACCGAAGACTTGTCCGCCATCCCGGCGCCTGCGGTGGACAAGGCTCCGCCATGCCCACCCTACAAAGCGGGTTTTCCAACCCGCCAAGCTTTTGTAGCCCGGATGCAATCCGGGAAAATCATGCGCCTACAGCCCCTCCCGGATTGCGCCAAAGGCCTATTCGGGCTACGGGATCGCAGTCAAACTCCGTGCCAGCGTGCCCGAGGTGCTTTGCCCGGCCATAGCTCAATCCAGCTGCTCGAACTGCGCGCGCTCGTAACGCGGATACAGGTGGCTGACGCTGCGGATCAGCTCGTAGCGGCTCAGGCTGACCGCGGCGAAGCGTTCGGGGATGGGCGCACGGATCAGTTCGTTCATCTCCGCGCCTGCGGCCGCGCCGTTGCGCAACAGTTCGTCGAGCCAGGCGAGGTAATCGCGCATTTGCTCGAAGGGCGCGGCGCTCTCGGCCAGCGGGCCGTGGCCGGGCACGATCAGTTTCCAGGGCAACGCCTGCAGCCGTTCGAGGTCGCCGAGCCAAACATCCAGCCCCGGCGTGCCGGGCGTGGTCAGCGCCCGTTGATAGAACACCAGATCGCCGGCGAACAACACGCCGCTGCTCTCGTCGAGAATCGCCAAATCGGCACCGGTATGCCCACGCAATGCCAGCAGGCGCAGTTGCCGGCCGCCGATGCGCAGCGCGCCGGCTTCGAGCCTCTGGGTCGGCAACAGCACCTCGGTGCCACGCATCCAGTCGCCGACCAGGCGGTACATGTTTTCCGCCATCGCCTCGCCCTGCTCTTCCAGCAGCGCCGTGGTGCCGGCCAGGGCGGCGATAGGCACATCGGCGAAGGCCTGGTTGCCGAGGACGTGGTCGGGATGGTGATGGGTCAATAGCAGTTGCAGCACCGGCTTGTCGGTGACCCGGGCGATCGCCTGGCGTAGCGCCTCGCCGTAGCGTTTCGACGGGCCGCTGTCGATCACCAGCACGCCCTGATCGGTGACGATAAACCCGCTATTGACGATGTTGCCGCCGTTGCTCTGGGCGAAATTGTCGGTACTGCCCTCAACCAGCCAGACGCCCTCGGCGATCTGGCGCGGCTGCAAGGCGTAGTCGAATTCGGAGCGCGCCGGTAAAGCGCAGGCGAGCAGGGTCAGGAGCAATAGCCAGCGCATGGGCACCTCTCAGGGAATCGGGCGACGCGGTTACCGCGTCTGGTGAATGACTGGCCGCCCTGGCCGGAACTCAGGGCACCTGCGTGACGGCGCTGATCTGTATCAGCGGCTCGATGTCGGTGAAGTTGGCGACATCGGCCATGATCCGGTCGGCATGGGGCGCGAAGCTCTGTTGGAACGCCTCCATGCTGTCGAAATAAAAGTGGCCCATGGCGATAAAGGGCGCCGCCTCGCCGGGCGCGCCGCCGGTCAAACCCTGATTTACCGCGATGGCCTTGCAGACCTTACCCAGGCACTCGCGGACGATACCCATGTGCTGCTTGCCGTAATAGTCGAAGTCGAAATGCGCATTGGGCTGGTTGGGGTACAGCACGCTGACTTGGATCATCTAATTCTCCTCGGTGGTGACATGCGAACGCGTTTGCGGGCAAATCCGCCGCAGCAGAAAGGCTTGCCGAACTGCTTGTACGGACGCTAACAGGCCGGTGAAAAGCTCAGGCTAGAGCGTACTGGCGGCGATGATCAGCAAATTGACCCCACGCAACAAGCAGGCCCTATGGACAGTGATTTTTTTGAAATATCACAGCACCGCCTCGAATTCGTTGCCGTTGTTGTCACGCAGCCACAACTCGGTGTCGCCCTCGCCCTTCACCTCTAGGCCGAGGGTCGGGTTCTCGCTGACCGAGGGGAACAGCTCCAGGGTCGACAACACCTTGCCGGCGCTGTCGCGCAGTTCGGCCCGGTTGAGGAAGAACTCAGGAATACCGCCGACCAGCCCATTATCCATCGGGTGGGCGATTTGCACGCGCAAGCGGCTGCCGCCTTGGCGCACGAAACGCTTGCCGTACACCTCGCCAAGCCGCTCCTCCCAGCCGGCTTGGGCACGCACCACGCTCGGCGCGGTGCAACCGCCGCCAGCGGCATCGATGGTCGCCGAGCCGATGTGCCAAAGGCCGTCGTCGGTCAGCACCGCCGCACGAATCGGCGTGGCCTGTTCGACGCGGATACGCAGGGCCAGGCGCGGCACCACCTCGGCGCCAGGGACGAAATCGAACAATTGCGCGATGGGGTTGAGCTCGGCCCAGGCCAGGATGCGCAGCACCCGCCCGGCATAAGCGCTGGCATCGACCTGAATCGGCACCTGCCGGGCATCCTCGGCGAACGGCGGCACCGCGACCTCGATCCGCTCATCGAACACATAGGGCGCGCCGTCGAGCAGGCGCGCATGGTGGTAGTCCCACATCACCGAGGCCACCGGGTCGCCCGTGGCGGCCCAAGCGCCGGGGCTCAAGGCGAACCCCAGCAATAGCAGCGCGCAACGCCATCCCATTCGCCATCCCCCCCTTGTCCAAATCGGTAGGCGGCGGGCCGCCCGTGCTCGTCGCCGGTTACTCGACGTCCTGGTACAAACCCGGCAGCTCGTAACGCAAGCCGTAGCGGGCATAGAGGCGTTCGAGTTCGCCGGCGAGGATCAACTCTTCGAGCTTTTCCTCCAGCGCGTAGGCCAGTTGCCGGTTGCTCTCGTGCACCGCCATGCCGATGTCCCAGACCTGCTTGCCCATATCCGGGTAGGCGTTCTCGGCCAGGGCCAGGTTGCTGTCCGCCGCCTGCGCGAGCTGCCAATCGATCTCACCGCGCATGGCCATCACGGCATCCACTTCGGCGTTCTTCATCCCGGCGAAAGCCGCTTGGGGATTGGCGAAGTGATGGGTCTTGTCGCTGAGCATGCCGTTGAACACCGAGGACAGGTAGAACGACGGCACGCTGTCGACCTCGACGCCGATCGGGTGATAACGGAACACCGCGACGCTGGGCACCGCCTCGAGCCGACGGCGGTCGTAGGCGACCTGCCAGCGCTCGCGTTGGTAGGGGCCGAACATCACCACCAGGTCGTTGGCCAGTTCGCCGAACTCGTTGCTCATATAGGCGAAATCGCGGTCGTAAGGCACCCGCAGCATCACATCGGCCAATACGTCCGGGCGCAGGTAATGGCCGCGCCAGATGTAATCGCGCAGGTCGTCGTCGAGCTTCTCGCCCGGCGGCGCCCAGATCACCTCCAGCTTCAGCCCCAAGGCGCCGGCCAGGGCCGCCGCGACTTCGTAGTCGACTCCGCGCGGCTGGCCGTCCTGCTGGAAGCTATAGGGCGCGAAACCCTCGTAGAGCGCGACCTTGAGTACCCCGGATTCGACGATGCTGTCGAAACTGCGTACCGGCGCCTGGGCCTGCACCGGGGCCGCCAGCCAAGCCAGATTGACGAACAACGCCACCACCAACAGCAGCTTCTGGCGCATCGAGGTCACTCCTCTATTGCCACGCTCTCGAGGTAACTGCGCACCGCCCACAACGCTTCCTGGCTGAGGTAGTCGGCCATCTTCGGCATGTAAACCCGGCCATCGCGCACCGCGCCGTTGATCACCCGCTCCTTGAACCACTCGTCGCCCATGGCGCCGGCTTCCAGCAGGCGTAGGTCGGGGGCGATGCCGCCGGACTTGGCTTCCAGGCCATGGCAGGCGGCGCAGTTCTGGTTGTAGGCCGAGGAGCCGATCTCGATCGCCCGTGGGTTGTCGCGGTAGGGGTTTTCCTCCAACCACTCTTCGCCCAGCGGCTCCAGGCCCGAGGTATTGACGGCCTGGGGAACCACATCGCCATGAGCCCAGAGGTTGCCCGAAGCCACCATGAACAACAGGGCGAAAGCGGTTTTGTTTGTAGTTTTCATGTTCAAGACCTCATCGAGTGCACGCAAGACAGTCCGATATGACGCTTGGTTTGAGCTCATCTTAAAAAGCTCCCGGCCCGTACCGAATGCTGCTTTGGTTGCTCGTGACTAGTCCCTTGGTAGTAGGGCTTTGGGTCTTGCCTGATGCCGTCGCGCGGCTACTTGACCACGAAGTAACCGAGCATGCCCTTGCCTTCCAGGCCCTTGGCGTAGAAGCGGTACTTACCGGGTTTGATCGGCACGAAGAAGATCTCCGCCTCGCCGGCGTCCTCGAATTCCAGTTCGGTGAGGGTGACCGCTTTGATCTCGACACCGCCGGCTTCGACCTTGCGCAGGTAGATCGAGGTGGCGAACTCCGGCGCCTGGAAGGCGTACTCCTTCTGCCCGCTGGCGATGATTTTCAGTTGGTAGGCGCGGCCGGTTTCCAACTGGTATTCCAGCTGCGACATGCTGTAGTCGCTCTGCTCGTTGCCCAGGCGCAAATCCGGCAAGGCCAGGGTGCGGCGGGTCAGGTCGCCGGCGGCGTAGATATTGTCGAAACCGATCAGGCTGGCGATCAGCAGTATGGGCAGGAGAAGTTTTTTCAGGGTGGACATGGCAAGCACCGTTTTTCTTGTTATGGGTGGGTGCGCTCATGCTAAAACCCCGGGATTCGAGCGGATTTACTACCTTGGTACGGCCCGCTTGGTACTTTGGGCATATTTCCCCGGGCCATGGCTGTTCCTATGCTGGCAACACCTACCCGGGAGTTGCCCATGCGCCAGATCAGCCGCTGTCTCTTGCCCGCTGTCGCTGCAGTCCTCGTTTACGCGGGCGGCGTTTGCGCGACCCCGGCCGCCGCGCAGGGTGAACTCCAGGTGCGCATCGGTTACCTGGCCTACAGCCCGCCAAGCGGCCCGCTGCTGTCCAACGTCATCCCGGAACCAGAGGACGCCGGCCTGCGCGGCGCCGAGCTGGCGATAGTCGACAGCAACAGCACCGGGCGCTTTCTCAAGCACAGTTACAGCCTGGAAGTCGCCGAGCGCGATGACAGCGCCGGCCTGCTCGCCGCCGCCAGCGAACTGCACGGGCAAGGTCTGCGCTTGTTCGTGGTCAATGCCCCGGCCGCCACCCTGCGCCAGCTCAGCCTGGCCCTGCCGGACAGCCTGCTGCTCAACGCCGGCAGCGCCGACGATGGTCTGCGCCATAGCCAGTGCCTGAACAACGTGCTGCACACGCTGCCGAGCCGGGCCATGCTCGCCGACGCCTTGGCGCAGTTCCTAGCGGTGCGTAAATGGACCCGCTGGCTGCTGATCAAAGGCCCGAGCGAAGACGACTTGGCCTACGCCGCGGCGCTCGAACGGGCGGCCAAGCGCTTCGGCCACAAGATAGTCGCCCAGAAGGCCTGGAGCTTCGACAACGACCAGCGCCGCAGCGCCCAGGCGGAGATGCCGCTGTTCACCCAGACCGCCGAGTACGATGTGGTGCTGGTGGCCGACGAGCGCGGCGATTTCGGCGAATACCTGCCCTACCAGACCTGGTACCCGCGCCCGGTCGCCGGCACCCAGGGCCTGACCCCGACCGGCTGGCACAAAACCGTGGAAACCTATGGCGCCGCACAGCTGCAGAAGCGCTTCGAGGCCCATGCCAAACGCTGGATGAACGACCGCGACTTCGCCGCCTGGATCGCCGTGCGCAGCATCGCCGCCGCGGTGAGCAAATTGCGCGGCAGCGACGCCACGGCGATTCGTCAACTGGCCCTGAGCGATCAACTGCCGCTGGACGGTTTCAAGGGTCGCAAACTGAGCTTTCGCAGCTGGAACGGCCAACTGCGCCAACCGATTCCCCTGGTCCATCCCCGCGCCCTGGTGAGCAACTCGCCGCAGGAGGGGTTTCTGCATCCCAGCAGCGAGCTGGACAGCCTTGGTTACGACCGGCCGGAGGTCAGCTGTGATCTGGCTGGCAACGGTACTTGATGGTGTGCACGGCGCACCCTACTCCGCCCGTAGGGTGCGCCATGCGCACCGCGCTGCCACCACAATAAGAGGATCAACCCATGCGTCTTAGCCACCTTGCCTGCGCCATCGCCCTCGGCCTCGCCTGCCACCCGGCCCTCGCCGCCACGGCCTACGTGTCCAACGAGAAGGACGACAGCATCAGCGTGATCGACCTCGACAGCCTGGAGGTTACCAATACCCTGACCGTCGGCATGCGCCCACGCGGCCTGTTGCTGTCCAGCGACAACAAGCTGCTGTACATCTGCGCCAGCGACTCGGACCGGGTGCAGGTGATGGACCTGGCGACGCGCAAGATCGTCAAGGAGCTGCCCTCCGGCGCCGACCCCGAGCAATTCGCCCTGCACCCCAACGACCGCTGGCTGTATATCTCCAACGAAGACGATGCGCTGGTCACGGTGGTCGACAGCCAGAGCGACGCGGTGCTGGCGCAGATCGATGTCGGCGTCGAACCCGAAGGCATGGCGGTCAGCCCGGACGGCAAATGGGCGGTGAACACCAGCGAAACCACCAATATGCTGCACTGGATCGACACCGCCACCCAGCAGTTGGTCGACAACACCCTGGTCGACCAGCGCCCGCGGCATGTCGAGTTCGACCTCGACGGCAAGCGCCTGTGGGCCTCGGCGGAAATCGGCGGCACGGTGACGGTAATCGAGGTCGCGACCCGCCAGGTGCTCAAGACCCTGAGTTTCCAGATCAAGGGCGTGCACCCGGACAAGGTGCAGCCGGTCGGGGTCAAACTCAGCGCCGACGGCAAGTACGCCTTCGTCGCCCTCGGCCCGGCCAACCACGTGGCGGTGCTCGATGCCAAAACCTACGAAGTACTCGACTATCTGCTGGTCGGCCGGCGCGTCTGGCATATGGCGTTCACTCCGGACCAGAAGCGCTTGCTGACCACCAACGGGGTCAGCGGCGACGTCTCGGTGATCGATGTGGACAGCCTCGAGGTCAGCAAGTCGATCAAGGTCGGCCGCTATCCCTGGGGCGTGGTGGTGACGCCATGAACGCCCTCGAAGTCAGCGACGTCGCGTTCGCCTATGGCCCGCGCCAGGCCCTGCAAGGCGTGGGGTTCAGCGTCGCACCCGGCAGTTTCGCCGCACTGCTGGGACCCAACGGCGCCGGCAAATCCACCTTGATCGCCCTGCTCACCCGCCTCTACGACCTGCAACAGGGCGATATCCGGGTGATGGGCAGCAGCCTGCGCCAGCAACCGCGCGAGGCGCTGCGCCAGCTCGGCGTGGTGTTTCAGCAGAGCACCCTGGACCTCGACCTGAGCGTCGAACAGAACCTGCGCTACCACGCCGCCCTGCACGGTATCCCAAGGCGCGAGGCGCAGCTGCGGATCGACGAGGAGCTGACCCGCCAGCAGTTGATCGAGCGCCGCCACGACAAAGTCCGCGCGCTCAACTGCGGCCACCGCCGCCGCGTAGAAATCGCCCGCGCCCTGCTGCACAAACCGCGCTTGCTGTTGCTCGACGAAGCCAGCGTCGGCCTCGACCCGGCCAGCCGCCTGGCGCTCAACCGGCATGTCCGGCAACTGTGCCGCGACACCGGCCTGGCGGTGCTCTGGACCACCCACCTGCTCGATGAAGTGCAAGCCAGCGACCAGTTGCTGATCCTCAACCGCGGGCACCTGGTCGCCCAGGGCATCGCCGGCCAGATCGGCTCCGACGACGCCAGTCTGGCGCAAACATTCGAGCGCCTGACCAGCAGTGAGGTGGCGGCATGAGCGTGGGGTGCGCCGCGCGCACCGATGTGCGCGTCCGAGAACCCCTGGTGCGCATGGCGCACCCTACCCTTGCGCGCCCAACCCCGGAGTCCACACGATGAACGCCTACTGGTACTGCCTCGCCGGCATCGTGCAACGCGAATGGCTGCGCTTCGTGCTGCAGCGCTCGCGCTTTCTCAGCGCCCTGGTGCGCCCGCTGCTGTGGCTGCTGGTGTTCGCCGCCGGCTTTCGCGCCGCCCTGGGCATCGCCATCATCGCGCCCTACGACACCTACATCACCTACGAGACCTACATAGTCCCGGGGCTGGCCTGCATGATCCTGCTGTTCAACGGCATGCAGGGCTCGTTGTCGATGGTTTACGACCGCGAGATGGGCAGCATGCGCGTCTTGCTGACCAGCCCTTTACCACGGGCGTTTCTGCTCGCCGGCAAGCTGCTGGCGATCGCCTTGATCTCGCTGCTGCAGGTGTATGCCTTTCTCGCCATCGCCTGGTTCTACGGCGTAC
The DNA here is from genome assembly GCF_946886105.1 of uncultured Pseudomonas sp. Next base: position 146,214 of record NZ_CAMPHV010000006.1, read on the forward strand.
AGCCGCCGCTCTGGGGCTTGCTTGCCGCCCTGCCGGCGCTGCTGCTGGTGGCGTTGCTGCTGAGCGCCCTGGGTTTGCTGTTGTCGAACGGCATTCGCCAGCTGGAGAACTTCGCCGGGGTGATGAATTTCGTGATCTTCCCGCTGTTCTTCCTCTCCTCGGCGCTTTACCCGCTGTGGAAGATGCGCGAAGCCAGCGAATGGCTGTACTGGCTGTGCGCGCTCAACCCGTTCAGCCATGCGGTGGAGCTGGTGCGCTACGCCCTCTATCAGCGCCTGAACCTCACCGCCCTGCTGGTGTGCCTGGGCCTGACCGCGCTGTTCGCGGTGCTCGCGGTAGTCACATTCAACCCGCAGCACGCCGCCCTGCGCCGGGCCAGCTAAGCCCATTCGCGGCTAAAGCGGAACGCCGCCCGGCCGCTCCTACAAAAAAAGCGCATACCCCGTGGGAGGGGCTTTAGCCGCGAACATCTGTTCGCGCCTCTACTACTTTGGTACTGCTTTTACTCTCCAACGTAGAATTTCCAAAGCCTCGCCATTGGCCTGTAATACCTCCATAAAAAGAACCGCTACTTAAGCGAGGAGGTATCCGGTGGCAATGCGACCCGCTGCTTTGCTGGTGCTCAATGGTCTGCTGGCCCTGGCCTGCATGGCGCATGCCGAGCCGCCGCTGTTTTCGGCCGCGGGCTACCGCATCGAGCACTACCGCAGCCCGACCCCGATGCATAACGAGTACGCCCGCCCCCTCGACACCGCGGCCCTGCAACGGCTGTTGATCGAACAGCCCCACGCCCGCCTGATCGATGTCTACCGCCGTCCCTGGCGGCATGGTCAGTTCATCGAAGACGAAGCCCACGCCAACCTGCCGGACAGCCTGTGGCTGGCCAACACCGGCGACGGCGAACTGGACATGCAATGGCAGACCTACTTCAGCCATCATCTGCAACAGGCCAGCCACAACGACAAAGGTTGGCCGTTGGTGTTCTACTGTCGCGCCGACTGCTGGCTCGGCTGGAACGCGGCGAAACGCGCCCACGCCATGGGCTATAACAACCTCTACTGGTACCGCGATGGCATCGACGGCTGGCAGCAGGCCGGCTTGCCGTTGATCCCGGCACAACCGGCGGCCCTGCCCTGATAGTCTGCCCGGATAAGCACAAAGATTCTTTGCCGACGGCTGGAAGCCACGCCAGAATTACAACAATGAGGTGAGCGACCATGTACAAAATTCTAATTGCCGACGACCACCCGCTGTTTCGCGAAGCCATCCACAACGTCATCAGCGACGGCTTCGCCGGCAGCGAAATCCTCGAAACCGCCGACCTCGACAGCGCCCTGGCGCTGACCCTGGAACACGACGACCTCGACCTGATCCTGCTCGACCTGAACATGCCCGGCATGCACGGCCTCAACGGCCTGATGCAACTGCGCAACGAGGCGCCGACCATCCCAGTGGTGATCGTCTCCGCCGAACAGGACAAGCAAGTCGTGCTGCAGGCCATCACCTACGGAGCCGTGGGTTTCATCACCAAATCCTCGCCGCGCGCGCAGATGACCGACGCCATCCAGCAGATCCTCAACGGCAACGTCTACCTGCCGCCGGACATCATCCGCACCCAGGGCAACAGCTCGCGACGCAGCCACCCGGAAAACCCGAGCATCTCCGCCGAACTGCTGCAGGCCCTGACCCGCAAACAACTGCTGGTGCTGGAACGCATGACCAAGGGCGAGTCCAACAAACAGATCGCCTACAGCCTGGACATCGCCGAAACCACGGTCAAAGCCCACGTCTCGGCGATCCTGCGCAAGCTCAACGTGCATAACCGGGTGCAGGCGATCCTCTCGGCCGGCGATATCGACTTCGCGGCTTATTTACGGCGTTAACAGATGCATGAAGCCAGCCTCGTAGGATGGGTTAGGCGCCCACCGATCTGCTGGTGAGCGCATAACCAAACGCGCCGTAACCCATCATCGCTATATCCATCGCCACGGCTTTCCCCGTGATCGCTAGCTGGCCATCACCTCGTCACCCGCTAAACTCCCACCGTACTTCTCTGCAAAGGAATGCAGCCATGACCGCTTACCGTCGCGACTGGACGCCGGGCGCCACCTGGTTCTTTACCCTTAACCTGGCCGAACGCCAACGCGACTTGCTCACCACGCGAATCGACCTATTGCGTGCCAGCTTTGCCAGGGTGATGCACCGGCATCCGTGGCGGATCGATGCGATCGTGATCCTCCCCGATCACCTGCATGCCCTGTGTACGCTGCCACCTGGCGATGCGGACTTTGCGCTGCGCTGGCGGCTGATCAAAACCGCTTTCTCCCGCGCCCTGCCCCGTCACGAACGGATCGGCGCCAGTCGCCTGGGCAGAGGCGAACGCGGTATCTGGCAGCGGCGTTATTGGGAGCATCGCATTCGCGATGACCAGGACTTCGCCCGGCACATCGATTACATCCATAACAACCCGCGCAAACATGGCCACGTACAACGGCTCGCGGACTGGCCGTGGTCGTCCTTTCATCGGTATGTACAGGCGGGGTTGTTGCCCGAGGATTGGGGCGGAGGCGATGAGCAGGATCGCGAATACGGTGAGTAGGGATGGCGGGAGTGATTGCGTATGGCTTGTCAGATCTGCAAACGCCGCGGTTACCGAGCGATTCCCGGTAGGATGGTGTTGAGCGTAGCGATACCCATCACAACCAAATGCAGACTTACGCAAGAATCAAGGTGGCAACAGCTGTATGCAGGCTGCCTAATGGTGACTCATCGTCCCCTTGATGGGTATCGCTTCGCTCAACCGCATCCTACAAAAGCCGCCCTCTCAACTGGCAACGCAATCCTCAACCCGCCCCACGCTCCAACAAATGACTCATCGCCGTTTTCAGCTTCATCGGCCGTACCGGTTTGTGCATCAGGGTGTGGCCGAGTTCGCGCATCTGCTGTTTCAGTTCGTTGCTGTAGTTGGCGGTGATCATCAGTGCCGGTAGCGGTGTGCTGCGGCGGGCGTTGATCAGGGCGACGGCGTCGACGCCGTTGTGGCCGTCGTCGAGGTGGTAGTCGGCGATCAGCAGGTCGGCGTCGGCGTGGTAGTTGTCGACCTGGCGCGCCAGGTCTTCTTCCGATAGCGCGGTGACCACCTGGCAACCCCAGGCTTCGAGCAAGGTGCGCATGCCGGCGCAGATCGCCGCGTCGTTATCCAGTACCCAGATGCGTGAGCCGCTGAGGCGTTCGAGCAATAGATCGGGCGTCTCGTGCACCACCCGGGCGCGAGGCGCGCGGGTGGTCAGCGGCACTTCCACGGCGAACATCGAGCCGCGCCCCAGTTGCGAGCGGACGTGAATGCGGTGGCCGAGCATACGCGCGATCTTGTCGACGATCGCCAGGCCCAGGCCCAGGCCGCGGTCCTGTTTGCGGTGGGTGACGTCGCCGCGTTTGAACTCCTGGAAGATCTCGCCGAGCTTGTCCTCGGCGATGCCGATGCCGGTGTCCCAGACCTCGATCGACAGGCGCTGCCGGTGCCGACGGCAGCCGAGCAGGATGCGCCCGCTGGTGGTGTAGCGGATGGCATTGCTGAGCAGGTTGCGCAGGATCCGCGCGAGCAGCTGGATATCGCTGCGCACCAGCGCCGAGCTGGGGATGAAGTCCAGGCGCAGGCCTTCGCTGCCGGCGATCTGGTGGTATTCGGCGGCGAGGTTTTCCAGCAGTTCGCTGACCGCGAAGGGGGCGATGTCCGGCTTGATCAGCCCGGCGTCGAGCTTGGAGATATCCACCAGGGTGCCGAGCAGGCTTTCCACGTCCTCCAGGGAGTTGCTGACGTTGCGCACCAGGCCGGCGCTGCCCGCCAGCTCGCGTTTCTCCAGCAGCGCGCTGGTGAACAGGCGCGCGGCGTTCAACGGCTGCAGCAGGTCGTGGCTGACCGCGGCGAGGAATTTGGTTTTCGACAGGTTGGCCTGCTCGGCCTCACCCTTGGCCTCGCGCAGGCGCGCTTCCATCTGCGTGCGCTCGTCGATTTCGCGGCGCAGCTGCTGGTTGACCGTGGTCAGCTCGGCGGTGCGTTCGCGCACCCGTTGCTCGAGGTGCTGATAGGCCTGATGCAGCGCTTCGGCGGTGCGCCGGCGCTCGGTGATATCGCGGATCAGCACGAAGATCCCGACCACTTCGCCGCTGGCCTGCCGGTTCGGCACGTAGGAACGCAGCATGTAGCGCTCCTGACCGCTGTGGTTGGTTTCGGCGACGTCGAAGGTCACGCTCTCGCCGGACAGCGCCCGTTCGATATAGGGCTCCAGGCGCCGACAATGGTCTTCGCTGTGCACCTCGCGCAGGCTCTGGCCGAGCATCGCGCCGCGCGGCCAGCAGTACCATTCCTCGTAGACCTTGTTGGTGAACTCGTAGACCAGATCGGCATTCAGGTAGGCGATCAGCGCCGGTACATGGTCGGTGATCAGGCGGATCCAGCGTTCGCTTTCGCTGAGCGCTTCGGCGTGCCGGTAGCGCTCGGTGATGTCGGTGAAGGTGTTGACGAAACCGCCGGTGGGCAACGCATGGGTGCGCACCTCGAGCATGCGGCCGTCGAACAGGCGCAGCTCCAGTTCCTCGATCGGCCGGCCGTTGGCGTCACGGCTGGCGGGGGTCAGCAGGGCCAGTTCGCTGTCGGCCATCACCTCGGCGAACGGCCGGTGCGCATTGATCGGCGCCAGGCCGCAGAGGTCGAGGAAGCGGTGGTTCCACAACTCCAGGGTGCCTTCGGCGTTGACCATGGCCATGCCCTGGGACAGGTTGTCGACGGCACGTTGCAGCAGCCGCGACTTCTGCGCCAGGGCCTGCTCGCGGCGCTGGGTTTCGTTGAGTTTGACCTCGGTGATATCGGTATAGAGGATCACCAGGCCGCCCTCGCGGGTCGGCCGCTCGCTGACCTGCACCCAGCGCCCGTCGCGCAGGCGGTAGAGCATCTGCTCGCCTTCCTTGCTGCGCTGTTCCTCGACCACCAGGCCGGTGCTGATGCTCAGGCGTTTGATTTCCGCCAGGCGGGTGCCGGCGCTGATGCGCGCGCGGCTATGGGCCCAGAACGACTTGAAGTGGCTGTTGAACAGGACGATGCGCTGTTCGCGGTCGAACAGCACGAAGCCGTCGGAAATGCTCTCGATGGCGTCGATCAGATGCTGGTGCGCGGTTTCCGCGCGCAGACGCGCGTCGCTGAGCAACTGGTTGCTGGATTTCAGCTCGGCCATCGCCTGGTTCAGCGCGTCGGTGCGTTCGCGCACCTGCTCGGCCAGCACCACCGAATGCTGGAACGCGGCATAGGCGTCGTCGCCGCGCGAGTGCACCGACTCGACCCGTTCGATCAGTGCGGCGTTTATGCGTTTGAGCTTGAGGTTTTCCTTTTCCAGCGCCTGGCAACGGGCGTGCAGCTCGACGGCATCAACCCCGGCCAGGTCGGCCGATGGCGACTCCGGTGAAGGTCTGGTTGATGTGCATACCATTGAACTGCTCTCCGTAGGTGTTGAACCCTATGACTGGCTGGTTACGCAGAAACGCCGAGACCGGCTCGACGCCGCCCTGGTCTTCGATTTCCAGGCGGCGCAGAAAACAATCGCAGCCGATGGTCAGCAGCAAGGGCCCGAGCCGCTCGCGCAGGCCGGCGAACACCGTTTCGAGGTTCGGCAACAAAGGCCCCGGACGCATGGCGGTGAGCACGATGCCGTTCTCCACCGCGCAGTAGAACGTCAGGCTGAGGTCCTCGTTGACCCGCTGGATCGAGCGCACGTAGTACTGCTCGCTGATCCGCACGGCCACGGGGTGGGCGGCGAATACCCGGTGATCCAGCGCCTCCAGCGGCACGCCGATCAACTCGGCGTACTCCTGCGCGGCCGGCGCCGCGTTCAGCTCGTAGACCCGCCGGCTGGCGCTGTCGGCACGGGTCACCACCAATTTGTCGGCGCTGGGCTGAATGTGGTGGGTGCTGAACACTTCGAAATCCAGCCAGGTGTTGAACAGCACCACCACCGCCGCGCCGGTATGGAACTCGCCGCCGTAGTAGACATGGGTGTGGGTCAACTGATTGTCGTCGCCGGCCGAACCGCCGAAATGCGGGATGCTGCCGAGGGCCGCGCTGAGCGCGCCGAGCACCACTTCCTCGCGGCTGGACAGACCGTCGAGCAGGGTCAGGGCGAAGCTGTGGCCCTTGATCGAAGCCAGTTCGTTGGCGCGACAATCCTTGACCAGACGCTCGACCAGTTGCTGGGCGTCGATCAGGCTGAAGCGTTCCATTTCGTCGATCAGCGCGCTGGCGATCGAGAAGCTGCGATGGTCGAAGCCCACCGCGCTGACGCAGCCGCGGCCATAGCCGTGGGGAGTGATTTCCCCGGCACTGGTGCAACCGATCAGGTTGATCCCGCCGAAATGCGACTCCAGCGCTTCGCCGAGGCGTTGCAGGTCATAGGCGGCGGAGCAGAAAAACAGCACGAAGCCCAGATGCGGGTGGATCAGCTGGCGCGCCAATTCCTGCGCCACCAGCTCGACGTCGGCGGCGCTCGATGTGGCGGTGATCACGCCTTCCGTCTGTCCTTGCTGCATAACTCGCCCCATAAAAAACCCAACTTTCCGGGATCGATTTTACGAAGCTCCCCGCCCGCGCCCCATTCCACTTGAGTAGCGCCGGCCTAGTCCCTAAGTAGCATGATCGTGGGAGCGGACCGGCTCACAGACAGCGCATCAGGAAAATCGGCAAAGCCGCGAACAACAGCGTCATAGGCGAGAGGATCAGCAGTAATTCCAGGCTGTGGAGCTCCATATTCACCTCGCAAAAAAGACCAGGGTGGATTGCCAGCCGCAGGGCGAGCACGGTCTATGGCCTCGTAAGATGGACATGCCGAAGGCTTGTCCACCATGCGCATGCCAGTTCCGTAGCCCGGATGAAATCCGGGAGCGATTGGCCAGGCTCTGGATTTCCCCGGACTAGGCTTATCCAGGCTACGAAGAGCGAGGCCCAACATTGGATCGCCCATACCTGCCGGATAAAAAAATGCCGCTCACCTGAACCAAGTGAACGGCATTCGGCACCAGCGTTGCTTACCAGCTCAGCACCGCACCCACGGCGAAGGTGTCGGTGTCTTCGGCCAAGCCACTACCGGCGGCGGCATCGATCTCGTACTGGTTGTACTCGGCGACCAGCTTGAGGTTGTCGTTGATGGTGCGGAAGTAGGCGACGCCACGGGTCTCGTAATCGGCGGCGGTACCCAGACCGTTGCCGTCGTCCTCGGTCTTGCCATAGGACAGCGCCACGCGGTTCTTGCCGAAGGTGTAGGAGCCCTGCAGCAGATAGCCTTCGCTATCGATTTCGCGCAGCGTGGCTTCGCCGGCATTGTTGGTGAAGAACGGGTTGATGCCTTCGGCCTGGAAGCCGGAAGCGGTCACCGAGAAGCCGGCCATTTTCGCCTGCACGCCGTAGCCGAGGCCCTGGGAGGTCACGCTATCGACCGTGTCGTCGGTGTTTTCCGAGGTCTGGTAGGCGCCGTTGAGCCAGGAGTAGATGGTCGCGCCGCCGAGGTCGAACTGGTAGCTGACCTCCGACTCGAAGCGTGGCTCTTCCTGGTAGGACTTGCCGACCGCGCTGTCGTCGTTGGTGTCCACCGGGTCCATGATACCGACGGCGAAACGCAGGCCTTCGGCCAGGTTGTTGTTGCGGTAGGTGATCTGCGAGGTCGGGAACGGATAGGGATAGCCGGTGCCGATATTGCCGAACGACACGCCGGTGCCGTCGACCAGGCCCAGGGTGTCGCTGACGTTGCCGTAACCGGCGAGCATTTCATCGAGGAAGATGTTGGAGCGCGAGAACAGGCCAAAGTCCTTACCCACCAACACTTCGCCCCACTCCGGCGACGCCACGGTGCCGTAGAACTGACGCACGTCGATGGCGGTGCTGGTGCCGTTGGCTTCGCTGTCGTTGATGGTGACCCAGAAGGACGAACGGCCGCCGAGTTTCAGGCCATCGATCTGCTTGCCGAAATTGAAGCCGATCCAGTTCGGCAGAAAGCCCATTTTCACCCGCGCCTGACGGCGGTCGAACTGCTCGCCCTCGCGGTCGACATCGCTGTTCACATAGAAGGCGTTGATATAGCCGTCGGTGGAGAAGGTGGTGTCATCCTGGTCGTACAGAACGATCTCGGCAGCCGCTTGCTGAGCCGTGGCCAGCGCTACGGCGGCCGTCAGAGCCAGGGGCAGGAATCGGATGTTGGCGATCTTGTTGTTGTGCATATCACTCTCCGCTTGAGGGGTCGACCGTCGGGTAGTCGGTTCGGAGGCGATTATCGAAAAGCCGCAACCCCGGCCATACGCTGCTATGGCGCCGGTTACCTGCTGCTTTGGCCGGGCCCGGCGGCTCGGGCAATAAGGCGTAGTACCTGAAGATGTAGTACCCGTCGCCCGAAGGTCGTAAACGGCGCGAGCCAGGCGCGGGCAAGCGCCCAGGCCGCGCCGAAACGGGCGATCCGGCGTTTTGGGTACGGTGAGAAAAGTCGCGTGAAAAGGCGCTAATCGGCGTGGGACGACCAATCCGTAGTCGGTTTGGCGGCGTTGGCCAAAACGTACCAACCGCCCTCACCTGCTTGCAGCTGGCGCTGGCATTGCAATAGATCGCTGCGGGTGATCGCCGCCAACGCCTGCTGCAGTGCGCCATGGTGCTGTTCGGGCAAGCCGGCCAGATGGGTTTGCCAGCACTGTTCGGCATACTCGGGCGACGTCGCGCTCAGCAATTGCCGACCCAGCTCATCGGTCACGCCGCTTAGGCTTTGCGCGTCCAAGTTCGCCAGGCCTGCGCCCTGTTTCTGTAGAAAGGCTTCGATATGGGCGAGGATTTCCGCCGGCGAAGCGTGCGGCGATTGCACCGCGAACAGGATGCCGCCACGCCCCCGCACCTGGCGGTAGCCGCAAAATACCGCGTAGCCCAGTTGCAGCTCGCTGCGCATGCGGCGAAAAAACGCCTGCTGGTACAGCTGCGCGAGCAAGCGCCAGCTGGCTTCGAGCGCCGCCTCCGGCGCGGGCTGCGGGCAGAACAACAGCAATAGCGAATCATCGCAGGCGATGCCGACATCCCACCAATGCCGCCCCACTAACGCAGGGGCTGGCGGCTCGGCCACGGATAACGGCGAAACCGCGGCGAACAAGGCTTCGATCTCGGCTCGCCCCGCCGCCTCGATAGCCACACCCAGGCCTTCGAAGCGCGCCCCCCGGTATGCCTCGCGCAGGCTTTGCGGGGTCAGCGGCGCGCAGTCGCCAGGCGGCGCAAACAGTTCGGGCAAACGCCGCAGCACTTGGCGTAGCGCCATTTCGGCGCGCACCTGCGCCGCTTCTTCTCGCGCCTGACGCGGGCTCTGCCGCCAGGCCTCGGCCGGCGGATCGAGGAGGATCGGCAACACCTCGCCGAGCACCTGAGACAACAACTTTGCCGGCCCCTGGAGCGACAGGTGCCAGGCATCCTCCTCCACCGTCACTTGCAAGGAGACGCCGACCTCGGCCGCATCGGCTTCAATCGCTCGCAGCGCGACGCGGAACAATGCCTGCAACGGCGCAACCGCCACCCGCCCGGCGAACCGGCAACGCCCGTTCAACACCGCCTGCCCGGGCGCAGTCAGCCAACGCAGCCGTGCCGGAATGGCGACGACGCTTGGCGGCGTCGCTCGCGGTTGGCGAAACGCATTGCCTGGCGGTAGCTGCCAGGCCCAGGCCCGTGGGGCGGCACTCGCAGGCGCCTCGCGGCGCATCTGCAAGGCAAAGCCGGCAGCGGGCCAGGCGGGCATGGGCGCGGCATCGGCGAACAGGGCGATACGCCGTGCCCCCTGCTGCATCTGCGCCAACAATGCCGCGACTACGGCAGCTTCGGCGGTACTCGGCTGCTCGCCGTACTCCAGGCTGGCTTGCCAGCAGCGCGCCAGCGCCAAGGGCGCCAGAGCGCCTATCCAGTGTTGTCGGATGCTGCGATAGCGCTCATGCAAAGCGCCATGATCGGCGCCTGCGAAGAACGTCAGCCAGGCCGACAGCGCCTGGGTCAGACGAGCCTGGGTGGCCGGCGCGCAGTCGACGCCGGAGAAGCTCAACAGCAACAGGCTCTGCTCGGCGTAGCGATAGATCACCTGGGTTTTCAGCCCCTGGCACAGCCCGGCCTCGCGCAAGCCGGCGAGCAACCCGCCCGGCGCCTCGCTGCGCAACCAGGTCTGAACGAATTCCAATGCCTGCCCCATACCCGGCGCCGCCCATTCCAGGGCGAACGCCAGGTGCAATGCCGGCCCGGTCGCCGCCACCTGCATGCGCAAGTGCCGCTCGCGCAGCGCCAACAAGGGCACGGGCGGCGTTTGGCGGTGCCTGACGCCAGGCGCCAGCACCTGCGCATGCCGTTGCACTATCTCGAACAACTCGTCGGCGGATTGCGGACCGACCAGCAACAGCGACAGTTGTCCGGCCTGATAGAAGCGCCGATGAAACCCCAGCAGGGCCTGCTGAAAATCCTCCTCCTCGACCTTCAGGCTGTCGCGATTGCCCGCCTGAAACGCGGCGCAACGATGGCCGACCGGCAACGCCTGGGCCAGCCCCGCCGCGACCAGGGTGTCGGGGTCCTGGGCGCGGGCGATGAATTCGGCATGCACCACCTCACGCTCGCGCAGTTGCGCAGCTTTATCCAATAGCGGCTTGGCCAGCATGTCCAGGAGTCGCGCGAGGGCCTCGCCGAGCCGCTGGGCCGGCACCTCGCAAAAATATTCGGTGTGCCGCGCCTGGGTCGAGGCGTTCAACTGCCCGCCGCAGCCCTGGACGAACGCCATCAACGCGTCTTCGACGGCGTAGCCGTGGCTGCCGAGAAACAGCAGATGTTCGAGAAAGTGCGCCAAGCCGGGATACGCCGTCGGCTCGTCATGGCTGCCCGCGGCGACCCGCAGGCTGATCGCCGCCTTGGTCGCCCCCGCTTGGCTGAGCGCCGCCACGCGCAGGCCGCCGGCCAACTGCCGACGCTCGGGCTGAGGCGCGGTTAGCGGCGGAAAATCGCTAGCGGTGGGCATGGCGGAACTCGGTTCTGGCAGCATTCGGCACCTCAGCATCGAACAATCGGCAGCCGCCCGGCAATGCTGCTTTGGCACGAGCAGCCTTGCTACCAAAGTAGCGAACCGGCACAGCGGCAACTGCGCCTGTCGATAGCGCACTCCTCGAGCAACGAAAGTTTGAACTTATTCATTGTTTCAATTTGCCTGTTTCAGTCCGGCCATTTATCGGCTGAGGCTGAATTCCGTTTCGTTTCTTCAGCAGTTCCCCATGCCCAGTCGGTCTCCTCCGCGGGCCTTCGGCGCCCTAGATTTTCACCGCCAACTATCGCTTGATAATGCCGTTTTAGAGCGCCAAACGCCTATTTCTTCCCGCACGCCGAGCAAGCCGTCGATGCCCTTCTATTACTGGATGAAAGGTGCCCGATCGCAGGCTATGCGCAAAGATTCCAAGCAGCCCGGAATGCTTGATTAGTGGACTGTCAAATCAGCCACGGAAGGTCAATTTCATTGATCAAGTTAACAGCCGGTCAGTCCAGGCTTCCTGCGTCTGGACTGTCCCCCGACTGCATCTGGTCACGTGCCAGAAGGATCTGTCATGCGTTTGCCCTCACTCCTGCTGCCCCTGATGCTTACCCTGGCGTGGACGGCTCAAGCAGAAACCGCCGAACAGGTGGCCATACGCGCGGACGAAAACCTGCGCAACTATGGCGACCTGCAAGTGAACCTGGAAATGGTGCTGATCAGCCCCAGCGGCGAAACCGCAAGCCGCGCGCTGCGGGTACGCAGCCGCGAGGCGGGCGACAGCACCGACCAGACCCTGATGGTCTTCGAGGCCCCCAGGGACGTGGCGGGTTCAGGTTTGCTGTCGCACAACCGTGCTACCGGCGAAGACGAACAATGGCTCTACCTGCCCACCCTCAAGCGCATCAAGCAGATCGGTGCGCGCAACAAGTCCGGTCCGTTCATGGGCTCCGAGTTCGCCTACGAAGACATAGTCACGCCGTTCTGGCAGAAATTCAGCTACCGCGACCTGACCGAGACGACGCTGGACGACATGCCCGTCTACCGCCTGGAACGCATCCCCAAGGATGAGTATTCGGGCTATACCCGTCAGCTCGTGTGGATCGACAAGGCGCAACACCTGATCCGCCGTATCGAGTATTACGACCGTCGCAACAACCTCCTCAAAACCTACACCGCTTCGGACTTCCAGCAGCACCCGGGCGGGCATTGGCGGCCCGGGGAAATGCTGATGGTCAACCACCAGACCGGCAAACAGACACGCCTGCTGTGGCGCGACTACCGCTTCGACACCGGTCTGACAGCCGCAGATTTCAGTCAGAACGCCCTGCTGCGAGTGCGCTGATGATGACCAAGATCACGCGCCCCGCCCTATGGACCCTGGGCCTGGCGATAAGCTTGTTCGCCTGCTCGCCGGCCGATGCACTGCAGCAGCGCCACGAACTCGGCCTGGAAACCTGGAACTTCGCCGAGCGGGGCGCCCAGGGTCAGGCCCGGACAAATGCCTCGGTGAGTCTGCGTAGCGAGTTCTGGCACGACCTGGACAACGGCCGTGATCGCCTCGTGCTGGTGCCGTTCGTGCGCGGCGACCTGCGCGATGCCCGGCGCAGCCATTTCGACCTGCGCGAAGCCAGTTGGGACCACCGCGGCGATGGCTTCACCTTGCGCGCCGGCATCCATCAGGTGTTCTGGGGTGTGACCGAAGGCGTGCACCTGGTCGACATCGTCAACCAGACCGATCAGGTGGAAAGCCTGGACGGCGAGCAGAAGCTCGGCCAACCGATGATCAACCTGAGCATCGAGCGCGGTCAGCAGCTGTTCGACCTGTTTCTGCTCACCGGCGCCCGCGAACGGCGTTTTCCCGGCGAGGACGGGCGTCTACGCCTGCCCCTGGTGGTGGACGAGGACCTGAGCAGCTACGAATCCTCCCGGGAAAACCGCCGTCTGGACCTGGCCGCGCGCTGGCAGCTCAACCTGCCGACCCTGCGCCTGGGCCTGAGCGGCTTTTCCGGCACCGCCCGCGAGCCGGAACTGCGCCCGGTCGTCGACCTCGCCCAGGTGCGCTTCAGCGGCGGCCAAGCGGTCGGTTTCGCCCCGGGCTACCGACCGGTACTGGCGCCCCACTACCCGCTGATAGAGCAGTTCGGCCTGGACGTGCAGGTGACCCAGGGCGACCTGCTGTGGAAGCTCGAAGCCATCCGGCGCACCGGCGGCGTGGAGAACTTCAACGCCGCCGATGCCGGCCTGGAATACACCCAGGTCGGCGCCTTCGGCACCCGCCTGGATCTCGGCTGGTTGTTCGAATACCTCTACGACAGCCGCGACGAACGCGCCACCACGCCCTTCGAGGACGACCTGCTGCTGGGTTGGCGTCTGGCGTTCAACGATGCGGCCAGCAGCACCTTGCTGGCCAGCTTGATCCTCGACCGCCAGACCAGAGAACGCCTGATCAGCCTCGAAGGCCAGCACCGGCTCAGCGACGACCTGCTGCTGGAGCTGGAGCTGCGCGTTTTCGCAGGCGGCGCCGAGCGGCCGCAAAACACTTTCGAGTTCGTCAGCGCGACCGACACCCGGCACAAGCTGCGCCCGTTGCTCCGGGACGATTTTCTGCGCTTGGAGCTGAGCTGGTTTTTTTAAACGAAGTAATCACTGGGACAGCCGCTGCATGCGGCACTTCGCTAAGCCAGAGGCCTGATATGAAACGATTGCCAAACGCCCCCACCACAGAGCCCCTCGCAGAAAACTGGAGCAGCCGACTGGTCGCCCGTCTCTCCAGCGCCATAGTCGGCCACCCGCTAGTGTCCATCCTGCTCGGCCTGCTGCTGGTCGCCGCCTGCGTCGTCGGCATGGGCGGCTATACCTATTCCCTGGATCACCGGGTGTTTTTCAGCCCGGAAAATCCCCAGTTGCAAGCCTTCGAAAAACTGCACGAGGACTATTCGAAAACCGACACGGTGATCATCGCCCTGGCGCCAAAATCCAGTTCGGTGTTCGCCCCGGAATTCCTCACGGCCCTGCGCGACCTGACCGAGCAGAGCTGGCAGCTGCCCTATGTGCAACGCGTCGAGTCACTGACCAACTTCCAGCATGTGCAGGTCGACGGAGACAACATCGACACCGCCGACCTGGTGCCGAACCCCGCCGAGTTGAATGCCACGGACCTCGCCGAGATTCGCCGCACGGCGTTGGCCGAGCCGTTTCTGGTCGACTCCCTGGTCAACCCCGAAGGCACGGTCGCCGGCGTCAGGCTGACCCTGAACATGCCCGGCTTGAAGCAGATCGAGGAAGTCCCGGAGGTGGTCTTCGCAATTCGCGAACTGGTCGGCGAGCTACGCCGGGCGCACCCGGATATCGACACTCACCTGGCCGGTCAGACCATCGCCAACCAGGCGTTTCCGGAGGAATCCCAGGCCGACTTCGTGCGCGTCTGGCCCTGGTTCATGCTGACCATGATGCTGGTGCTGGCGGTGCTGTTCCGTAGCGCCAAGGCGATGTCGGTGGTCGTTTTCAGTTGCCTGCTGGCGGTGTTCGCCGGCGCCGGCCTGGTGGGTTTCGTCAACCCGGTGATCAACGACGCGGTGGTGGTGGCGCCGATAATGATCCTGGCGCTGGCCTTCGCCGACGGCATCCACCTGGTGGTGACCTGGACCCAGGCCACGCATGCCGGCCAGGACAAGCGAACGGCCATGGTGCACAGCCTGCGCACCAATATGGGCGCCATGACCCTGACCACCCTGCTCACCGCCGTTGGCTTTCTGACCCTGCATTTCAACGACTCGCCGCCGTTCCGGGTCATGGGTTATATCGTCGCCGCCGGGGTGCTCATCGCCCTGCTGCTGACCCTGCTGCTCAGCGCCCCGCTGCTGGCCTGGCTGCCGGGCCGGCCGCCGAAGCGCGTCTGGCCCATGATGGCTGGCGACTCGGCGCAGATGGGCCGCCTGGCGGAGTTCGTGATCCACCGTCGTTACCCGTTGTTGGCCGTGTTGCTGCTGTTGGCCGCTGGCCTGCTCGCCTGGGTGCCGAGTAATAGGATCAACGACGATATCGTCAAGTACTACACCCCCGACACGCAATTCCGTCAGGACATGGAGTTCGTCAACAACAACCTCACCGGTATCGGCGAAATCAACTATTCGCTGCCCGCCGGCGGTGCCGAGCAAATCGTCGAGCCGGCTTATCTGCGGCGCCTCGATGCCTTCGCCCAGTGGCTCAAGATCCAGCCCAATGTCACCCAGGTCAACTCCCTGGTCGACGTGATCAAGCGGGTCAACCAGGTGATGCATGGCGACGATCCGGCCTATTACCGCATCCCCGATAGCCGCGAGGAAGTCGCCCAGTACCTGCTGCAGTACGAACTGTCCCTGCCCCTGGGCATGGACCTGAACTACCTGATCCGCTTCGACCGCTCGGAATCGCGCCTGCGGGTTTCAGTCGGCAGCTCCAGCGGCCA
The DNA here is from genome assembly GCF_946886105.1 of uncultured Pseudomonas sp. The sequence continues at coordinate 161,715 of NZ_CAMPHV010000006.1, forward strand.
GGAGATCATCGCCCTGGATCGGGCCGCCCAGGCCTGGCAGCGCGATCACCTGCCGGCCGCGATGCAGACCCCAGGCGCCTCGCTGTCGCTGATGTTCGCGAACATCGGCGCGCGCTCGATCGGCGGCATGTTCTCCGGCATGCTCGGTTCGTTGGTCGGCGCCTCGCTGTTGGTGGCGCTGCTGTTCGGCTCCTGGCGCCATGGCTTGGCCTGCTTTGTCGGCAACCTGTTGCCGATCGGCATGGCCTTCGGCGCCTGGGGTCTGCTCAACGGCAATATCGATCTGGGCCTGACCCTGGTGCTGGGCATCGCCTTCAGCGTGGTGATCGACGACACCATCCACTTCATCAGCAAATACGAACGTGCCAGGCGCAACGGTTTGAGCTGCGAAGACGCGGTACGCAGCGCTTTTCGCACGGTCGGCTACGCCCTGATGACCACCAGCCTGGTTCTGGGCCTGGGCTTCGCCTGGCTGGCCAACTCGGCGATCCAGATCACCGTCAACACCGCCATCGTCACCTGCCTGAGCATTGCCTTCGCCCTGATGATGGACCTGCTCCTGCTGCCCATCCTGCTTTTGCTGACCGACAAACGCGATATGGCTCGCCTACCCGCCGCGGAGAACGAGGCGTTGGCGCTGGAC